>NZ_JACSPP010000042.1 GCF_014837065.1 Phocaeicola intestinalis | reverse complement strand
TTCTTTCATTTACAAATTTAATAATTCTCTTGGCTTTATGCTATTTTGCTAGCACATTACAAACATAGGAACTAAAATAAAAGAATTTTGTCTTGATAAGGTGCCGTCAGTACTTTGTTTATATAGAAAATCTCTTTATATTTGCGTTGATTGAAATAAGAAGCTGGATGAAAGAATTTGTAATATCTGAAGCACAGACCGAAAAGGCTGTGCTGGTGGGGTTGATAACCCAGTCGCAAGACGAGCGAAAAACCAATGAATACCTGGACGAACTGGCTTTTCTTGCCGAAACGGCAGGTGCGGAAGTGGTAAAACGTTTCACGCAGAAGCTAGATACGCCCAATTCGGTAACTTACGTTGGAAAAGGAAAATTACAGGAAATACAGGCGTATTTGCAAGAACAGAACGAAAACGAAGAGACCGAAATCGGGATGGTCATATTCGATGACGAGTTGTCTGCCAAACAGATAAGGAATATCGAGAATGAATTGAAAGTGAAAATCTTGGACCGCACTTCGCTGATTCTGGATATTTTTGCTATGCGGGCGCAGACAGCCAATGCCAAGACACAGGTGGAACTGGCACAATACAAATATATGCTTCCACGCCTGCAACGGTTATGGACACACTTGGAACGCCAGGGGGGTGGTTCCGGTGCAGGAGGAGGTAAAGGCTCGGTAGGGCTGCGCGGACCGGGTGAAACGCAGCTGGAAATGGACCGCCGTATCATCTTGAACCGTATGTCGCTGCTGAAACAGCGTCTGGCGGAGATTGATACACAGAAGTCTACCCAGCGCAAGAACCGCGGCAGGCTGATTCGGGTCGCGTTGGTAGGATATACCAACGTGGGTAAATCTACGCTGATGAACCTGCTAGCCAAGAGTGAAGTGTTTGCCGAAAACAAACTTTTTGCAACGCTGGACACGACTGTGCGTAAAGTGATTATTGATAATTTGCCTTTCTTGCTTTCGGATACCGTAGGGTTTATCCGTAAATTGCCTACCGATTTGGTCGATTCGTTCAAGTCGACGCTGGATGAAGTGCGCGAAGCCGACTTGCTGGTACATGTGGTGGATATCTCGCATCCCGACTTCGAGGAACAGATACAGGTGGTGGACAAGACGATAGCCGAACTGGGGGCAGGCGGTAAGCCTACGATGATTGTGTTCAACAAGATAGATGCCTATACGTATGTACAGAAAGCCGAAGATGACCTGACCCCGAAAACCAAGGAGAATATTACACTGGATGAACTGATGCATACCTGGATGGCAAAACTGAATGATAACTGTATTTTCATTTCTGCCAGAAACAAGACCAATCTGGAGGAGTTGAAGAAAATATTATATAACAAGGTAAGGGAACTGCATGTGCAGAAGTATCCGTACAATGATTTTCTTTACCAGACTTACGATGAGGAGAGCAGCTTATGAATACCTATCGTTCGCTGACAAAAGAAGAAATCGGCAGGCTGGAAGCACAGGCTTGTACAGCTGCTGACTGGAACGAGGTGCAGGTGGCGGAAAGATTTACTACCGCACATGTACATCACGCCCGTTTCTCGGGGAAGATACGCCTGGGAGTGTTCGAGGGTGAGTTCCAGTTGGCTGGAGGGGTACGCAAGCATGCCGGACTGTCGTACGTGGTATTGCACAATGTAACGGTAGGCGACAATTGCCTGATAGAGAACGTAAAGAATTATATAGCCAATTATGATATCGGAGAATCGACGTTTATCGAGAATGTCGACATCATTTTGGTGGACAAGAAATCGCGCTTCGGCAATGGCGTGGAGGTTTCTGTACTGAATGAAACTGGAGGGCGTGAGGTGGTGATACACGACCATCTTTCCGCACATCAGGCATATATTATGGCATTGTACCGGCACCGGCCGTTGTTGATAGAGCGTATGAAAGCGGTAATAGAGGGATACGCCGAAGAACATGCCTCCGAGCGGGGAACCATCGGAAACCATGTGACAATTGTCAATGCTGGGTACATTAAGAATGTACGTATCGGTGATTGTTGTGAAATAGAAGGGGCCGGTCGGTTGAAAAATGGTTCCATCAATAGCAATGCTGCTGACCCGGTACATATCGGATATGGTGTGGTATGTGATGATTTCATCGTGTCGAGCGGTGCCCACATCGAAGACGGTACGATGATAACCCGTTGTTTTGTGGGGCAAGCCTGCCGGATGGGGCACAACTATTCGGCATCCGACTCACTTTTCTTCAGCAATTGTCAAGAAGAAAACGGCGAAGCATGTGCCATTTTTGCCGGACCGTTTACGGTGACACATCATAAGTCGACTCTGTTGATAGCAGGAATGTTTTCGTTTATGAATGCAGGCTCTGGGTCTAACCAGAGCAATCACATGTATAAGCTGGGACCGATTCACCAAGGTGCTTTGGAGCGTGGTGCAAAAACCACTTCCGATTCGTATGTCTTGTGGCCGGCACGCATCGGAGCCTTTTCTTTGGTAATGGGTCGCCATGTCAATCATCCGGATACGTCCAATCTTCCTTTCTCTTATCTGATAGAGGACAAGAATACGACTTATCTGGTTCCTGGAGTTAACTTACGGAGTGTAGGAACCATTCGCGATGCGCAGAAGTGGCCGAAACGTGATTTGCGCAAAGACCCGATGAAGCTGGACCAGATTAATTACAACTTGCTCAGCCCGTACACCATTCAGAAAATGATGAAGGGGCGTGAAATCCTGAAAGAACTGGAAAGAGTATCGGGCGAAACATCGGAAACTTATGCATACCAAAGTGCCAAAATCAAGAACTCGGCCTTGAACAAGGGAATCAGGTTTTACGAAACTGCCATTCATAAGTTCTTGGGAAATTCGGTCATCAAGCGGCTTGAAAACATTCGTTTCCGGAGCGACGAGGAAATCCGTCAACGTCTTGTGCCCGATACATCCATAGGAAAGGGCGAATGGGTGGACGTCTCGGGACTGATAGCACCTAAGAGCGAGATAGAACGGGTGATGAGTGAAATCGAGACTGGAACATTGTGCACGGTGAAGCAGATGCACGAGCGTTTTGCCGAAATGCATGCCTGTTATTATACGTATGAATGGACATGGGCTTACGAGAAAATGTTGGACTTTTATCATCTGGAGGCCGACAAGGTGACTGCCCGGGATATTGTGGCTATCGTACGGCAATGGCAAGAGTCTGTGGTGTGGCTGGACCGGATGGTATACGAAGATGCCCAAAAGGAGTTTTCATTGACTTCGATGACAGGCTTCGGTGCCGATGGAAGCAAGACGGAACAACAGCTTGACTTTGAACAAGTGAGGGGGGTGTTCGAAAGCAATCCGTTTGTAACGGCGGTTCTGGAACACATCAAGGTTAAGACAGCCTTGGGCAATGAATTGATTGACAGGCTCAAGGGACTGTTGAATGAAAATGAAGCGTGATGTATGAATAAAGATAAGGAGGAGTGTATTATGAAAAAGTATGTCTGGATATTGTGTTTGTTGGGCTGTATTGCCTTGACGGCACAGGCTGAAAATTATCGGAAAAGAGATGTTACCAATCCCTGTTTTGTGACTGCTACCACGTCGAAGATAGAAATCAAGAAAATCATTCAGACCGATGAACAGACACAGGTAGATGCTGTTTTGTATGGCAGGCCGGGTGAAGTGGCGGTCATTTCATCGAATACCTGTTTGCGGAGTGGCAAGCAAGAGTTTCCTTTGCGCGAGGCTGCTCATGTATCTATCGATGGGAAAACGGTTCCCGAACGGATTCCGGATTCTGGAAAAATGGATATTATCTTGTCGTTTGCTCCGATACCCCAGGGTATACATACAGTAGATTTTGTGGAAAAAGACGAGGGGTGGACCATCTATGGAGTACAGCTGACGGGAATAGAGCCGTATGTATACGTACCCAGTTTCTTACAGACTCGACGTTTCGAACAAAGCCGCACTTTGCCTCAGCCTCAATTGAAATCGGGCAAGGCGGTTATCAACGGTTATATCTTGGGTTACAACCCCTCGATGGAATTGGAAGTTGTCTTTCGGCATTCCGACTGGTTGTTTTATAATGAGTGGGGGCAAACCGTGCGTATACGTCAGGATGGTTCTTTCCATATCGAAACCGACTTGTTGTTGGCAGGGGGAGCCAAATTGCAGATAAACAAAGCACAACTGGATATGTTCCTTGTGCCGGGCGAAGAAACTACGGTATATATCCATCTGCCTCGGTTGAGCATGTCGGCTTCCCACCTGTTGAAGGAAAAGTACGGACAACAGCAAAAGGCATGGTTCGATGGAAGTATGGCGAACCTGAATGATGAGTTGGCTACGTGGGGCTATCCGTTATCAATGGAAGAAGACCCGGATTTTAAGTTCATGGCTTCTGAGCAGTCGGCAGACAGGTTCAATGAATTCGTAAAAGGACATTACGACAGGTATGAACGTAATTTACAGGATGATAAAAAAGTGGGAGAAGCTTATCGTCAGTATGTCTTGTTGAACTTGAAAATGAATGAACTGGTAGTACTGGGGAAAAAAGGAGCGATGCCGGGTATCGTGAAGTCACCCTATTTCCGTTACGGATACGACTATACCACATACCTGGAATATATGGAGCGCGATAAAGGACAGGTGGTAGACTTGTGGGAAGATGTGAAGAAAGCACGTGAGGTATATCAGAACTTTGTGAAAGAACATAGGTTCTCTTCCGATGACAAGGAGCTGATGAAAACCATAACTCAGCCTGAAATTCAGAAATATGTCAAGGAAAGGGCTGAGGCTCTTGAAGCGCAAGCTGCTTTGGCACAATCGAACAAGAGTTTTGTGATAGCCGAACTTGACAAGAATGTATCGGGGGCGGATATTCTGCCGTCTATCATTTCTTCTTACCGGGGACAAGCTGTCTTGATAGACTTTTGGGCAACATGGTGCGGACCGTGCCGGAAGAGCATGTTTGCCATTCGCGATTTAAAGAAAAAACTGGCATCGAAAGATATCGTGTATATCTATCTGACCGGACCTTCTTCACCTGAAGCTGAGTGGAAGACGGCTATTACGGATATCAAAGGAGTACATTATCGCCTGAAAAAAGAACAATGGGATTACCTGTGTCAGACGTATGGCATAAAAGCCATACCGGGTTATCTGGTAATCAGCTATGATGGCAAGCTGCAAGACCAATACACCGGTTTCCCAGGAACCGATGTGCTGATGAAAGACTTGCTTCGGGCAAGCGAGTGAATTTCAGAAACTCTTTTGAAAACGGAAACATCAAGACGAGAAAAACTTTTTGTAGAAACTTGAAAAACTCGTTTATTTAAGGAAATATTTCAATAATACTTTGTAACTTTGCTCACACGTAATAACTAACAATTAATATCTTATCGATTATGGCAACAACTCCAGAATTCAAGTATCAGCCGATGTTCGAAAAAGGTAAGGATACTACTGAATACTATCTGCTTACAAAAGATTATGTTTCTGTAAGCGAGTTTGAGGGAAAACCTGTTCTGAAAGTGGAAAAGGAAGGTCTGACAGCTATGGCAAATGCCGCTTTCCACGATGTTTCATTTATGTTGCGCCGTTCACACAACGAGCAAGTGGCAAAAATCTTGCACGACCCCGAGGCAAGCGAAAACGACAAGTATGTAGCACTGACATTCTTGCGCAATGCCGAAGTGGCTGCCAAAGGTGTATTGCCTTTCTGCCAGGATACCGGTACGGCAATCATTCACGGAGAAAAAGGCCAGCAGGTATGGACCGGTTATTGCGACGAAGAAGCATTGTCACTGGGAGTGTATAAGACTTATACCGAAAACAACTTGCGTTATTCGCAAAATGCGCCACTCAGCATGTACGAAGAAGTGAATACCCGTTGCAATCTTCCGGCGCAAATCGATATTGAGGCTACCGAAGGTATGGAATATGAATTCTTGTGCGTAACCAAAGGTGGAGGTTCTGCCAATAAAACCTATTTGTATCAGGAAACCAAGGCAATTCTGAATCCTGCTACGTTGGTTCCGTTCCTGGTAGAAAAGATGAAAACGCTGGGTACCGCGGCTTGTCCTCCTTATCATATCGCTTTTGTCATTGGCGGTACTTCTGCCGAAAAGAATTTGCTTACGGTGAAATTGGCTTCTACCCATTATTACGACAACCTGCCTACTACGGGCAATGAATACGGACGCGCTTTCCGCGATGTGGAGTTGGAAAAGAAAGTATTGGAAGAAGCTCATAATATTGGATTGGGTGCACAGTTCGGTGGTAAGTATTATGCACACGATATACGCATTATCCGTTTGCCCCGTCATGGTGCTTCTTGTCCGGTAGGCTTGGGAGTGTCTTGTTCGGCCGACCGTAACATCAAGTGTAAAATCAACAAAGACGGTATCTGGATTGAAAAGCTGGATTCGAATCCGGGCGAACTGATTCCGGAAGAATTGCGTCAGGCAGGAGAAGGAAATGCGGTTAAAATAGATTTGAACCGTCCGATGAAAGAAATTCTTGCCGAACTTGACAAATATCCGGTAGCCACCCGCCTGTCATTGAACGGTACGATTATCGTAGGACGTGATATCGCTCATGCCAAGTTGAAAGAGCGTCTGGATAGAGGTGAAGACCTTCCGCAATACATCAAAGACCATCCGATTTATTATGCTGGTCCGGCAAAGACCCCGAAAGGAATGGCTTGTGGCTCAATGGGACCGACTACAGCAGGGCGTATGGACCCGTATGTGGACTTGTTCCAGAGTCATGGAGGTAGTATGATTATGCTTGCTAAAGGAAACCGTAGCCAGGCTGTAACCGATGCCTGCAAGAAACACGGAGGTTTTTATTTGGGTTCTATCGGTGGTCCTGCTGCTATCCTGGCACAGAACAACATCAAGAGCATCGAGTGTGTGGAATATCCAGAACTGGGTATGGAAGCTATTTGGAAGATTGAAGTAGAAGACTTCCCGGCATTTATTCTGGTGGATAACAAGGGAAATGATTTCTTTAAACAAATCAAACCACGTTGTACCGGTAATTGCAAATAAGCTGCAGCTTTATACGCAATAAATAGAATGCGGAAGCACGGTGACACAAAGATTATCGTTAATCGGGTGTCGGAGTGCTTCCGCATTTTTTGTTTGGCAGTAGGGACAGAAATCGGGCTCTTATTAAGAAGCTGTTTTGAATTTCTCCAAAAAGTTTTTCTTGGCTTGATGTATCCGTTTTCGTGTGTGCTTTGGGCGATTTTTTGGTTCTTTTCGCTCCTGTTCTTCGTCAGATAGCCCGCTATCTTCCTCATCACAGAAGCGAAAATGCCTCAAAAACTCATCCCAAATCATCGCACGATAAATTCAAAACAGCTTCTAAAACGTTATCAGCTAAACCGTCGGATTACTTCGATAAATTCTTTCCCATAACGTTCTTTCTTGTATTCGCCAATGCCGCTTATTTCTCCAAAGGCATCGATGGTAGTAGGTCTGGAAGAGGCTAGCAAATGAAGTACCTTATCCGACAGGACAATGTAGGCAGGGATAGCCTGTTGGTCGGCAAGTTTTTTGCGAAGTGCCCGCAAGGCTTCGAACAGCTGGAGGTTTTCATCTTCAAACATTGTAGGTTCCGGTTGTACGGGAGTAATGTGTGACGCCGTTTTCTTCCTTTTACGTTTCTCGTGAGAGAGGAATTCTTCTCGTTTGATAACTACTAATTGTGCACGTTCGTGCCCGAACAATACTTTTTTTCCTGTCTCTGTTATTTTGAGATGATTTTTTTCGTTGTAGGCCACTTCAAAATATCCCAGGTTCAACATTTGTAACAGATAGTCTTGCCAGTCGCGTGCCGGTACATCTCGTCCGGCTCCATAGGTTTTCAGCTTGTCGTATCCGCGTTCGATGATATCTGCTGTTGCAGCCCCTTTCAGTATGTCTATTAAGGTACTTGTACCCACCTGTTGGTCAGTACGGGCTATGGCGCTTAGTGCCTTTTGCACCAAGATGGTTCCGTCGAAACGCTGAGGAGGATTGCGGCATACATCACAATTTCCACAATCGTGGTCCATGCTTTCGCCGAAATAGTTCAGCAGAATACGCCGGCGGCAAATGTCCGCTTCGGCATACTGTTGCATACGTTTCAATTTTTCCATGTTCAACTCTTGTTGTCCGCTTTCTGAGGCAAAACGTGAAAGTAGCACAATGTCTGCTAAAGAATAAAACAGTAAAGTGTCACTGGGCAGTCCGTCACGTCCGGCACGTCCTATTTCCTGATAAAAACTTTCGATACTTTTCGGAAGATTGTAATGGATGACCCAGCGTACGTTTGATTTGTCAATGCCCATTCCGAATGCAATGGTAGCGCATACCACCTGTATACGGTCGTTGATGAAATCCTCTTGAGCCGCATCGCGTGTAGCTGCACTCAATCCGGCATGGTAGACAGTAGTGGATATGCCGTATCCTTCCAAGATTTCTGCTACTTTTTCAGTTGTGTTCCGGCTCATGCAATAGATGATGCCGCTTTCTCCGGCATGGCGGCTGATGAAGTCTACGATGGTACGTATCTTCTCTTTCTGCTGATAGCCCCGTTTTACGTCAAGACTTAGGTTCGGACGGTCGAAAGATGATATGAATATCTGCGGGTCACGCATTGCCAGTTGCTTCACGATGTCTTGCCGTGTTATTTTGTCGGCAGTAGCAGTCAGTGCTACCACAGGTATTTGCGGAAATTGTTCACGCAATGTTTTCAGTTGGGTATATTCAGGACGGAAATCATGTCCCCACTGTGAAATGCAGTGGGCTTCATCAATGGCGAAAAGTGAGATACGGATGTCTTTCAGCAGGTAGTTGATTTCCGTCAACAGCCGTTCGGGAGAGATGTAGAGCAGCTTTACCCTGCCTTGCCGGCACTCGAAACGGATATTGGCATTGCTGGTTTCATCGTTGGTGCTGTTCAAGGCACGTGCAATGATACCGTTGTTCTGTAAGGCTTCTACCTGGTCTTTCATCAAGGAGATTAGCGGAGAGACTACGATGGCGGTTCCTTCCATCAGCAATGCCGGTATCTGGTAGCAGAGTGATTTACCGCCGCCGGTAGGCATCAGTACCAAGGTATCTTTTTTTTGCAGGATGCAGTTGATGATATCTTCTTGCAACGGTCGGAAACTGGTATATCCGAAATAAGATTTGAGTGTCTTAAGCATTTCTGTATTCATATCAGGGTACAAAGTTAAGCGAATTTGAAGTCGGAATGCGCGGAATTGCTGATTATTTTTTCACTTTCATGTTTACAAGCCGTTTTTCCGGTGTGTCGGATAGGAACATCATGAATAGCAAAAAATCATTTGTCATTGGTAACGAAGTAAAGTATCCCGGAAACGTTCACATGGATGTACACGAGATTTTTCACAACCTTTCCTTAGATGGCAAGACCTCAGAGTTTTTTTGCAAGTCAATTTGGTACTACTAGAAAGGTCAATAGTCCTGCTTCTGAAACCGAACCCCGAAGTATTAGCTTCTAACTTCCAGCTGCCCGGCGGGCGATAACTTCTTCTGACTCCCTTTTTACTCCCGATTGGCATAAATAAATAAAAAAAATGGCATAATTCAAAAATAAGCAGCTAAATATGTTGTAGAATAGAAAAAAACTTACGTAATTTGTATAATTGCAACTATTCAATAAAATTACACTTATTATTTTAAAAGACAGATGAGGGAAAATAATCAACTAGAAGAAGTAGAACGTAAAGAAGAAGTCTCCGTGAGGAAGCCTTACAATGTGCGTGAACGCAAGATTAAGGAAGCTGCCTATCGCGATATGATCCGGGCAGAACTTGCGGATGAATTGTATGATAAGGTTCTGAATATTTTGGTCGTACAGAAAAAGTACAAAGACCCCAATTATTCGGCAAAAGACTTGGCAAAGGAATTAAAGACCAACACCCGTTATTTATCGGCAGTAATTAATTCCCGTTTTGGTATGAATTATTCGTGTCTGGTGAACGAATACCGGATTAAAGAAGCATTGCATTTGCTGGTAGACAAGCGCTATGCAGATAAAAATGTAGAAGAAATCAGCGCAATGGTAGGCTTTTCGAACCGGCAGTCGTTTTATGCAGCTTTTTATAAGAATACAGGAGAGACACCGAATGGCTACCGAAAACGGAAACGGGGAGTTTAAGAAACTAAAAATGTATTCATGGAAGAAACATTCTCTTATACGGTAGAGCAATTTGCGGATTTACAAATCTTGCGTTACCGGGTACCTGGGTTCGAACAGTTGTCTTTGAGACAGAAAATGCTGGTGTATTATCTTTCAGAGGCAGCATTGGAGGGACGTGACATCTTGTTCGACCAAAACGGGAAATACAATTTGCAAATCCGTCGTTTGCTCGAAACACTCTACGTACATTTCAACGGAAACCGTGATACGGAAGAATTCCGTTTGTTCGAAATTTACCTGAAACGCGTATGGTTCTCGAATGGAATTCATCATCATTATGCATGCGACAAGTTTGTACCGGGATTTTCACCCGATTATCTTTCCATGCTTATTGATGCTGTAAGTCCGTCGGTATTGCCACTTGCAGGAGAGGAAGATGTACAGGCTATGTGCAATAAACTCTTTCCGGTAATTTTTTCTCCGGATGTGATGCCTAAACGGGTTAATCAGACAGATGGAGAAGATTTGGTTCAGACCTCTGCCGCGAACTATTATGAAGGAGTAACGCAAAGTGAGGCGGAAACTTTCTATGCAAGACAAAAAGCATTGGGAAGTACCGACGAACCGGTAATGTATGGAATGAATAGCAAGTTGGTGAAAGAACAAGGTCAGATTACCGAACAGGTCTGGAAGGTGGGCGGGATGTATTCCGAAGCTATAGAGCGTATCATCGACTGGTTGGAAAAAGCCGAGACCGTGGCAGAAAATGAAAAACAAATCCAGGTCATCCGTCTGCTGATAGAGTTTTACCGTACGGGCAGTCTGCATACATTCGATGAATATTCCATTGCATGGTTGAAGGACACTAGTTCGCGGGTGGATTTCGTCAACGGATTCATCGAGAGTTATGGCGACCCGTTAGGGATGAAGGCAAGCTGGGAGTCGATTGTCGACTTCAAGGATTTGGAGGCTACACGGCGCACCGAACTGATTAGTGGCGAAGCACAATGGTTTGAAGATCATTCGCCTGTTGATGTACGTTTTAAAAAGAAATCCGTAAAAGGTGTTTCGGCAAAAGTCGTTACTGCTGCTATTTTGGGAGGTGATTTGTATCCGTCAACAGCTATTGGCATTAACCTGCCTAACTCGAACTGGATACGGAGCGTGCATGGCTCAAAGTCTGTCACTATCGGCAACCTGACCGAAGCATACAACCGTGCCGCCAGAGGAAACGGTTTCCGTGAGGAATTTGTATATGGCGATACCGAACTGGCTCTGCTTGACAAGTATGCCGACATTACAGACGACTTGCACACCGACCTGCACGAATGCTTGGGGCATGGTTCGGGCAAGCTGCTTCCAGGCGTGGATGCCGATGCCTTGAAAGCATATGGCTCAACGGTTGAAGAGGCGCGTGCCGACTTGTTCGGCCTGTATTACCTTGCCGACAGCAAACTGCTGGAATTGGGACTGCTACCCGATGCCGAAGCCTATAAGGCTGCGTATTATTCGTATATGATGAATGGTCTGATGACTCAGCTGGTACGGATAGAACCAGGTCATACGGTAGAAGAAGCACACATGCGGAATCGTCAGCTGATAGCCCGTTGGGTACTTGAACAAGGAAAGACAGACAAGGTGGTCGAAATGGTGGTGCGCGAAGGAAAGACCTATGTACGCATTAACGACTATCTCCATCTGCGTACACTCTTCGGACGCTTGCTCGCCGAAGTGCAGCGCATTAAAAGCGAAGGCGACTACGAGGCGGCACGTCTGTTGGTGGAAACGTATGGAGTACAGGTAGACCCGATTCTCCATGCCGAGGTGTTACGCCGTTACAAACGTCTGCACTTGGCTCCTTACAAAGGTTTTGTCAATCCCGTTTATACCTTACAGACCGATGCCGAAGGCAAGGTGACCGATGTACTGGTATCTTATACCGAGGGATATGCAGAACAGATGTTACGTTATGCCCGGGAGTATGCGAATGTGAAATAATAGAAATTCCATTACGAAGCGCATGGTATATCATTCAAGGTGGGTATCAAAAGATAAAACGGCTTTTATTTTGTTGTCCTGAGGGAGGCTGTATCAAAAAAAACGACTGTTAAAAAGTAATGTCATAATCGAATGGGTTTTCCGCAGGAAATAGGCACTCAGGATGACAAAATGAAAGTTGATTCCGATTTTGATACACCCTCTACTCAGCATGACAAATGATTTTTCGCAAATCATTTTTGTGCTACTATAACTTTTTTGTGGCTAAATGCCGATATTCAAAAAAAGAAATATGGACTTACACGAAACACTTAAAGAAATCAAATCAAAATTCCGTTTGTTTATGAACGGTCCCATATCGCAAAGCATGCGGGAGAAAGGGATGAATTACAAAGTTAACTTCGGGATTGAGTACCCACGTATTAAGGAGATAGCGGCAGAATATACTCCCGACCACGATTTGGCACAAGCCTTGTGGAAGGAAGACATTCGGGAGTGCAAGATTATGGCAGGGTTGCTTCAGCCGACGGAAACTTTTTATCCTGAAATTGCCGATATCTGGATAGAAGACATGCGTTATCCCGAGTTGGCAGAGTACACAGTGATGAACCTTTTCCAGCGTTTGCCTTATGCTGCGGAAGTCGTGTTCCACTGGATGGCAGATGAGCGCGAATACTTCCTTTTGTGTGGTTTCTTGCTGATGGCACGCCTGCTGTCGCGGGGACTTGTATTGAACGAACGTGCCGAAGCAGAGTTCATCGACCAGGCTTTTACCTCTGTTGAAAGCGAATATCTTGTAGTACAGCGGGCAGCCGCGCTTGCCTTACGCAAATATGCAGAGCAGTCTGATGCGAATGCGAAATTTATCCATAAACAACTCTCAACTTGTCTGAAATCGAAAAAGCCGGAAGTGAGAGCATTAATCGAAAGCTATATTGGATAAGAGCCTGTTTTATGCAACCTGCAAAAACAGGTATCGAAGGCGATGATAAATAAATATGGATATCCGCATTTTGCCCCCTACATGGGATGCTTTTTAAATAAATGCATGTCTGCCAACAGCCAATATATACCCCTGAAAAATGAATATATACTGCATCCGCGGTTGAATATATCTCCATCCGCGGTTGAATATATCTTCATCAGCAGTTGAATATATCTTCATCAGCGAATGCAGTACTACTGCGTTTTCAACTCATCGGGATGGGCTGATAGCGGATATTCAATTAATGTATTATTACATCTCAGTTTTTGCATCTGTTTCCGGTTCGTTTTTCCGGTTTTATTCGTCTGATAGCCCGTTATCCTCCTCATTACACAAGCGGAAATGCCTCAAAAACTCATCCCCAATCAATACACGATAATTTCAAAACAATTTCTTAAACAAATTCCCGGTTTTTTATTCGGAATAGAAAGATTTTCGTTCGGATAAAAGAATGATAATTATAGGTATTTGTGTATCTTTGTTGAATCATTTAGAATTGTTGGGTTTAGTATTATGAATAAAAGAGTGTTGTTTGTCTTATTGCTGTGTTTGGGGGCATTCTCTGGACTTGTAGCGCAAAATCCGATTATTTCCGGACAGTTTACGGCTGATCCTACAGCCCGGGTATTCGAAGGGAAAGTGTATCTTTATCCTTCGCACGATATTCCTAGTCCTGTAGAACGTTTGCAGGAATGGTTTTGTATGGAAGATTATCATGTGTTTTCATCAGAGGATCTGGTGAAGTGGACAGACCATGGGGTTGTACTTTCTCAGTCAGATGTGCCATGGGGTGATGCCGGCTCTTATTCGATGTGGGCTCCCGATTGTGTGTATAAGAACGGAACGTATTATTTCTTTTTCCCTGCCAGTCCAAAGGGTGAGAAAGGCTTCCGTATCGGTGTAGCTACGTCCGATACTCCGTTTGGACCATTCAAGCCTTTGGCCGAGCCGATAGCTGGGGTACAGGGGATTGACCCTTGTGTGTTATTGGATAAAGACGGACAGGCTTATCTGTATTGGTCGGGAAGAGGATTGAATGTAGCTCGTCTGAAGGATAACCTGACAGAACTGGATTCGGCTCCAGTACTTGTGGCCGATGTGAAAGATGGGTTTAAAGAAGGGCCTTTTGCTTTCGAACGCAATGGTAAGTATTATCTGACTTATCCATGGGTAAAAGATAAAACGGAGTGTCTGGCTTATGCAATGAGTGATTCTCCGATGGGACCGTTTGAATATAAGGGCATCATCATGGACCAGTCGCCTACAGGATGCTGGACCAATCATCATTCGTTGTTGGAGTATAAGGGACAATGGTATTTGTTTTATCACCATAATGATTATAGCCCGGATTTCGACAAGAATCGTTCGGTATGTATTGACTCGTTGTTTTTTAATGCTGACGGGACTATCCGGCAAGTGGTTCCTACCTTGCGTGGAGTCGGGATTGCGGATGCCCGTAGCCTGATTCAGATAGACCGTTATAGCACAAAAAGTGAAGAAGGAGTTTTTATTGATTATGTGAATCAGGATGATAAATTCGAAGGGTGGAAGACATTTTTCAGTCATGAAGGTGCATGGGTTACTTTTCATCGGGTGGATTTTGGCGATGGAAAGTTGCAAAAGGTGAGTGCCCGGGTAAGTTCGGAGATGGGTGGAACGTTACAGGTCTGTGCCGATGGACATGTGATAGCTGATATAGAAGTGCCTGTTACTGTAGGACGTTGGCAGACGTTGACGGTGCCGTTGACCGGGTTGCAAGAAGGGGTTCATAATTTGTGTGTTTCTTTGTTGTCGGGAAGAAATGTGCAAGTTGATTGGATACGTTTCGAATGATATATAAAAGGAATAGGATGAAGCCGCTTGCCTTGTTGCTGGTTGTGCTTGGTTTGTTGGGTGAAGCCTTTGGGGGTATTTTATGTGCCCAAAGTAATTCTGCATCTTTTAATTACCGTTATGTAACGATGCACGAAGGTTTATGCGACAATACCATCCGTGCCATTCACCAAGACCGTTTCCACTTTGTATGGTTAGGGACTTCAAACGGATTGGACCGTTATGACGGTTATGAATTCAAACATTATTCTGTATCTTCCGGTTGGGAAGAAAGGGTTATTGAAAGCAACTATATTAATGACATTACCGAAGATAATAGTGGGCATTTGTGGGTAGCGACCGAGGCAGGAGTAATGTTCATTGATTTGGAAAGTGAGCAGGTTGAATCGTTTCGGGATTATGCAGGTGAACATCAGGAGATACTTCATTCGCCGGTCCAGACGATTTTAATTGATGAGTTCGAGAATTTGTGGATTGGGAAAAGTGACGGGTTGGTGTATGTCAGGCTGGATAAGTTTCGGCATATCCAGGATGTGCAGATTCTGAAATCGGATGTAGATATCCGTGTATTGGTCCAGCACGGTAACGAGGTATGGGCTGGCGGATACGGGTGTCTCTTCCATTTTGCTTCTTCCGGAACCCAGTATTATGCATTGACGTCTTTGTGGACTGGACTTGATGTCTCGAAGCTGATTTTCACCAGTGCTTATGCTTATGGAGATTATTTGTGGCTGGGCACTCAGAGTGGATTGTATTGTTGTGACACACAGAATATGAAGTTTGTTTCTTATCGCCATGCATCTGATGACCCGGAAAGCTTGTCTTCTGATTTTGTAACAGATATCACCCGGAATACTTCGGGCGATATGGTGATAGGTACACGCAATGGTTTGAATGTGCTCAGGCAGGGTGGGCATTTTGCCAGGTATGGTAAGGGAGATGCTCCTCAGTCGTTGAATGATAATTTGATTAATCGGGTCTGGGTAGATGACGATAATGTATTTTGGGTAGGTACAGAATTTGGTGGGGTCAATATTTTGTCACCGGTACGGATTTCATTCACTTATTTTTTGCGTGGGTATGAAAAAGGCAGTCCGAATGTTATCAGTACGGTGATAGAAGACGATGAAGGAAATATTCTGGCTGGCCTGGTCGATGGAGGCTTGGCTATCCGTAGAAGAGGAAGCCGGTCTTTTCGTTTTTACAGGCATGTTCCTGGAGATTCCCGTTCTTTGTCGCATGATAATATATCACGCATTGTGCAGGATTTTGAAGGGAATTATTGGATAGCAACCATAGGTGGCGGAATTGACCGGTTGCCAAAAGAATGTCTGGATGCTCCTGTGTTCGAACATTATGATGTATCTACCACTCAGTTGCCGTCGAATGATGTTTACGATATCGCTTTGGATAGTCTACGCAATTCGCTATGGATTTGCTGCAATAATTACATTTATCTGTTAGATTTTTCTTCGGGAGCTATCAGTCAGTTGCATTATTATACCCATACGGGAGAGGAAATGTATAATATGCATACCATACTCGTAGATTCGCATTCCCGCTTGTGGATAGGTGGCAATGGAGTGGGGGTTATTGATTTGGCAAATCCGCAGGATACTTATGAATGTTTTTATTACCGGTATAAGCTGGATGCTTCAGAGCATGCAGTCAGTGAGAGGATAACATGTATATTCGAGGCACAGAACGGTGATATTTATTTGGGTAGTCAGGGTAATGGTATTTATTTATTGGAGGATGCAAGGCTTTTGTCGGCGTGTAAGTTTAAAAATTACGATGTGAGATGTGGATTGTCGGATACAAGCATTTCAAGTATATTCGCAGATGATAGTGGAAACTTGTGGATTTGTACATTGAAAGGCGTTTATTTTTTTGATATTCTTACTCGGAGGGCTTTTAAGTTTGATCAGGAAGACGGATTGTTGGTGCCTCAGTTTTATCGGCGTTCAGGATGCAAGACCTCGGATGACCGTTTGCTGTTAGGTACTACCGATGGGTTGGTGGTCTTTTGTCCGGTTATGAACTTTCCAGCGCCAGAGCAGCGTAAGGTGGTGCTGACCAATGTTTCTTTTGGAGGACGGTCTTTGGTGCCTTATCTGGATGAGACCAATCTTTTATCGAGTATTGTCAATGCCCAAGAATTGCATCTGTATCCGCCCCAGAATTCGTTTGAAGTGACTTTCAGTTGTCTGGAGTATTTGGAACCGGAAAAGGTTTTTTATACTTACCGTATTCTTGAATTGGATAAAACCCCCAATATCGGATTGATGAACCGGATTGCAAGGTATACCAATCTGTCTCCTGGAACCTATACGTTGGAGATGCGCTGTACGAATCATGATAATACGTGGTCATCGCAACTGACCCGGCTAAAGATAATAGTTCATCCTCCTTTTTACCGTACCGGATGGTTTTATACGTTGCTGGCATTGGTCGCTATACTGGCATTGGGATATACCGTTTATGCATATAATTCCCGGCAAAAATATGTTCAGCGTCTATTGAAAAGGAAAATAGATGAACGTACACAAGAGTTGCATCAGACCATAACCGAGTTGACGACTTCGAGAGAAACCATTATCCGGCAACGGGATGAAATAGTGTCGATGTCCAAACAAATGGATGAGATAAATCGGGAGAAGTTGTCATACTTTACTAATATGGCACATGAGTTCAAGACACCTTTGACATTGATTCAGGGACCAGCCCAGCAACTAGAAGGTCAGCTTGTCGGAAAAGAGCAAAAGGAAAGTTTGCAAATTATCTTACGTAATGCCCGTTATTTGTTGTCATTGGTCGAACAACTGATAGATTTGCGTAAGATTGATACAAAGAAATTGACCTTGAATTATGAATGTTTTGACTTCAGGCGTTTTTTGAATGCTGTTGTAACCGATTTTTCCGGATTGATGAAAGAGCATCATCTGATTTTTTCTTGTAAGGTTCGTCTGAAGGCAGATTTTATTTCTTCCGATAAAGAGCATTTGCACAAGGTGCTGTTCAATTTGTTGTCTAATGCAGTCAAGCATACTCCCGAAAGAGGAATGATTACGTTGTATGCTTGCCAGTTTAGGAATAAGGAGGGAAAGATGTTGCTGTATTTATCAGTTTTAAATACGGGGAGTAACATCCCGCCTGAAGAGACCGAGCGCATATTTCATCGTTTTTATAGTATTAAAGGGCAAGAACGTTATTCGGTATATGGGCAGCGGAATACAGGAATCGGACTTCACATTGTAAAAGAAATTGTAAATTTGTTGGGTGGAGTCATTAAAGTTAAAAGTTCGGATAGGCGAGGGGTGGCTTTCCGGCTTTATTTCCCGGTTACATTGGCAGATGCCGAAAAAGAACCGGATGCCGTAATGCATCAGCAGCCTGTATTATTGGGTAATGATGCTGAAACTTATGTACCGGTAGATGGAAGTAAGCCGCTTTTATTGTTGGTTGAGGATAATCCGGATATGCGGTGTTATTTAAAAGTGATACTTGAAAAGTTTTATAATGTGGCAGAGGCCAGTGACGGCAATCAGGGGTATGATTTAGCATGCAAACTGGTACCCGATTTGATTCTTTCCGATTTGATGATGCCGATATGTGACGGTATTGCCTTTTGTCGGAAAATACGTGCAGACCGTTCATTGAAACATATTCCTTTTGTTTTGCTTTCGGCCAATTCGGACGCTGAAGCACAGACCGAAAGTTTTGGTAGTGGCGTTGATGGGTATCTGACCAAACCTTTTGATGAGGCTGTTTTGTCGGCCTGTCTTCAGTCTGTAATAAAAAACCGTGAGATACAGCGACGTAGGTCGGATGTTGAGCAGGAATTTATGCCGGAGTTGAAAGACCTTGCCCAGCCAGACAAGGTTTTTATGAATGAAGTTTTGGCAGTATTGGAGCGTAATTATGCTGACTCTGATTTTGGCGTAAAGGAGTGGATGGAGATGTTGCATGTCAGTTATGCAGTCATCTATAAGAAAATGGTTTCGTTGACAGGGCTTTCGCCTGTACGTTTCCTGCAGGTTTACCGTTTGCAGAAAGCGAAGTTGTTGTTGGAAAATAGTAGTAATGTAATTGTGTCTGAGGTAGCTTATAAGGTTGGTTTTAACGATCCGAAATATTTTACCAGGGTTTTTGTCCGTCAATATGGACAGACCCCCACCGCTTTCGTCAAGACTTGACGAAAGCGGCAGATGTCTGCTTATTGTATATCGGGCATTATCGTGTCGGAATGTTTTATAGCCGCCGGAGGAAGAAGAATCCGTTTTCCGAATGTGGCTTTTTGAGGCATAGGCAAACTTGGATACAAAGGAAGTTGGCTGTGGCTTCTTGTTGAGAGGTTTTCGTATTTACGTCCGGCACGGAGTAATGCTGCTTGCAGCAAAGGTTCGTTTACATCGCCTAGTTGGTAAGGAAGCATCGGATTGTCTTCTACCGTTACATCGGGTTGTAGTCCGTCGGGCATACAGGGCGTTTCTCCATTGGCGTTTTGGTAAATGCTGACCATAATATATACGCCCCAATTTTTGATTTCTTCCGGACAGCGTTGGTATGTATCTTCACCACTTAGCATCAATCCGGTACAATACTTGCCATGTGAGGCCGTACCTATCAGTTCTATGTCCATATAAGGCATTAGTCCGCTTAGCAGAGCTTCGGATGCTGAGGCTGTGCCGGAAGAAATGATTCCGTATATTTTCTTTAACCCGATGTTGGCGTCTTTGGTACTTATGTGCAGGTTAATATCATCATAGTTATATTCTGTAGTGAAGCGTGTTTCCAGGTTGATGCCTTCTTGGCGGTATATTTCTGTCAGATAATCATTGTAAGTTTCTTTTTCGAATATTTTTTTCGCTTCTACATCAGCTTGTGGGGCAAACATTGATGCCAGGACGTTTTCGGTTATGACATATCCTCCGCCGTTATATCTCAGGTCAAGTATCAGTTCGGAAATGTTTTCGCTTTTGAATTTCTTGCCGATTTCTACCAGTTCAGGGATAGCAATCAGGTCGAAACTGGCATAAGCCAGGTAGCCCACTTTTTTGCCGTTGAATTCGTAGACCGTATCGCATAATATCGGATTTTCATACAGGGTTGTGGCTGTCAGTTCTACTTCTTTGCCCGAAGCGGTAATCGAATAGCTTTCCCAATCTATTTCTGCAAGTGCAACGGTCAGCGAGGAAGCGTAATAAAGTTCTTGATAATTGTCTGTTGTAATGTTTTGTCCGTTTATCCATAAAAGGATGTCTCCCCGTTTCAGTCCGGCTTTTTCTGCAGGGCTTCCTGCTGATACATAATTGATTACACCGATACATTGGTTGTCGTCAGACACCAGGTAAACGGTCAGGTTCCATCCGAATGTTGTGGACACACCGCCTACGCTGCTGGTAAACGAATCCATATCATCGGTCATCATGGTCCATTTATCGATATACTTGTCGCCTTCGTGGTATCTGATTTTATCTACAGTTTCAATAGGGTCTTCATTGGTTTCGATATTCCATGCTTCCAGGTCATCGTTGATATTTTTATTCCAATAATAATATGTACTCAAGATGTCTTTGCCTAATTTGTTGGCATAATAGATTTCATTGCTTATTGTTGTCGTTTCTGGTGTCTGGTCGGGCGTATCATCAGAGCAGGCTGTCCATATACAGCTCCCTGCCAGCAGAAAAAGGATTTTTAAAAGTGCTTTTTTCATACAGTCTTTTGTGTGTTTAATGTTGTCCTAATATTGAACTAATTGTGCAAAAGTAACAAAAAAAGCAGAACGGGCAACATTTTGTAGGAAATAAAGTGAATGGTGAATAAAAAATCCACAAAGACATTGGTGTATGTCTTTGTGGATTTATAAGAGGTAAGGGATAAGTGTTTATTCTACTTCTCCCAATGAGTTACCGTATTCCATTTCGCCTTGCACCACGAAAAATACATCATCAGGGTCGAAAGGACCCATTCCGTCTTTCTTGGCTTCACCGACTATGTAGTTTACAATTTCATCCTGGTCGATGTTGATGTATCCTTCTTCATCGGGTTGAGCATCCAAACAGCCGCTGGTTGTATAGTAATCTACTATCAAGTCGAGCATATAATACAGTTCGTCATCCGAGAATTTGCCTTTTAAATCTTGCGGCAAATAATTCTTGATGAATGCGATGGTCTTTTCATCGTCTTCATCTTCCAACAAGAAATTGTCATCCATTCCCATAGTTCAGTTCTTTTTTTAGAATGAATATCCGCATTTTGTCAATCTGTCAGGTGCTATTTGGTATTAGCCTTGTATCTTTTGTAGGATAAATACAACTTTAGCCTTTGTTTCAGAATGGGGCAGATTGCGGATATTCATATTTAAGATTAATGATATTTACTTTTGAAGAAATTACTTCAACAAAGCTTCTACTTTTTCTTTCAGAGCGGCTTTTGTAGTAGCTCCTACTTGTTTGTCAACGACTTTACCATCTTTGATGAAAAGTACGGTTGGAATATTACGAACTCCAAACTGTCCGGGCAGGTCTGAATTTTCGTCCACATCACATTTACCGATGTTTACAGTGTCTTTGTATTCTTCGGCCAGTTCTTCAATATACGGGGCAATCTGGCGGCAAGGTCCACACCATGTTGCCCAAAAGTCCAATACTACCGGTTTTCCTTCTGCTACGATTGCATCAAAATTGTCATCTTTAATTGTCAGTGCCATAATTCAAATGTTTATTGTTATCAAAATATCTACGCAAATATATACTAATTTATTTTATAGTCCAACAAAGGTTGGGTTTTTAAATAATTTACTAGGTTTTTATGTACTTCAATCTTCAATGTGCGTGAAAGCAAGTTGACAAACATTTGTCCGTCTTCATCGCGGATGAAGAAGTATAATTCGGTATTTCCCGGACTGTCTTTTACCATAGACCCCAATTCCATAATCATTTCGTCATTAATAGCAGACAGTGGAGCTGTTACGGTCAGTTTTTCTATCAGCCGGTCTTTTACGTCTGGTAGCAGTTCAATGGTGTTGACTTTTATTTCCCATTCGTCAGGTTTCCATTGCTTGGGCTGGCATTTACCTTTTAGATAAAGGAACATACCTTCTACAAAAAAGTTCTTTTTATCTACCCATTCGTTGCCGAAAAATGCAAATTCACCTGTTCCTGAGTAGTCTTCTATTTTGGCTATGCCATAGGGTTTTCCTGTACGGGTATATCCTTCGCGTACACCAGTAACGATACCTCCCATGGTCAGGTCATGATTTTGCAGTGGTGTCAGGTCTGCCAGTTGTATCATGTGCGTATTGCATACATCTTCCAGTATGACAGCATATTCGTCAAGCGGATGGGCGGAAAGGTAGATACCTACCAGTTCACGTTCTTTATTCAAGCGTTCCAAATCGCTCCATGTCGGTGCGGAAATGATTTCCGGAGTTGCTATTTCTATTTCTTCGGTACCACCAAACAGAGAATTGGCCGTAGCTGCTTTGTCCAGCTGGTACCGGTTACCATAACGTACCAGTACTTCGGTGAACGTTTCTTCTTTGGCGTTTTTCATAAAGAAATCTTCACGTTTGATATCTGTAAAGCTATCAAACCCGCCTGCCAATGCCAGGTTTTCAATGTTTTTGCGGTTGCAAGCCGACAGGTTGACACGTTGCACGAAATCGAAGATGTTTTTGAACGGTCCGTTTTTTTCCCGTTCTGACAAAATGCTTTGTACAGCTGATTCGCCTACTCCTTTGATGGCACCTAGTCCGAACCGGATGTCTCCGTGGTAGTTTACCGAGAATTTCAGGTTACTTTCATTTACATCCGGTCCCAGTACATTGATGCCTGTAGCCTTACATTCATCCATCAGTTTGGTAATTTCGGTGATATTTGAAATGTTCCGGCTCATGGTTGCTGCCATGTACTCAGACGGATAATTGGCTTTCAGATAAGCAGTCTGGTAGGCTACCCACGAGTAGCATGTAGCGTGCGATTTGTTGAATGCATACGAAGCGAATTTCTCCCAGTCAGCCCAAATCTTTTCAAGGGTTTTCGGGTCGTGTCCGTTTTTCTTTCCCCCTTCGATAAATTTGGGTTTCATGTGATCCAGCTTGTCACGCAATTTCTTTCCCATTGCTTTACGCAGGGCATCCGATTCGCCTCGTGTAAAATCAGCAAGCAGGCGTGAGAGCAGCATCACCTGCTCCTGGTATACTGTAATGCCATAAGTATCTTTCAGGTACTTTTCCATGATAGGAATGTCATATTCTATTGGCTTCCGTCCGTGTTTCCGGTCGATGAAGTCTGGAATATAGTCCATCGGTCCCGGACGATACAGGGCATTCATGGCAATCAAGTCTTCAAAAGTGGAAGGCTGAAGTTCACGGAGATATTTCTGCATACCGGCGGACTCGAACTGGAATGTACCGATGGTCCGTCCGTCGCTATATAATTTATAGGTAGCAGGGTCGTCAATCGGAATTTCGTCTATATTCAGTTGTATTCCCTTGCTGTGACGGATGTTTTCAAGGGCTTCTTTGATGATAGACAGGGTTTTCAGACCTAAGAAGTCCATCTTGATTAGTCCTGTTTCTTCGATAACAGACCCTTCGTATTGAGTCACCAGCATCTTCTCGCCGGTTTCTTTATCATCAGCTGTACTTACTGGCACCCAGTCGGTGATGTCATCGCGGCAGATGATTGTACCACATGCGTGTACCCCTGTATTGCGTACATTGCCTTCCAGCATCTTTGCATATTTGATTGTGTCACGCAGGATTGGGTTCGGAGAAACCTCTGCCTCCTGCAGTTCGGGGACATAAGCAATGGCATTCGGGAGATTCAGTTTTTTGTCTGGAATCTTGTCGGGTATCAGTTTACATAGCCTGTCAGACTCGGAAAGAGGAAGCTTTTGCACTCGTGCAACATCTTTGATGGCAAGTTTGGTAGCCATGGTTCCATAAGTGATGATATGTGCTACTTTCTCTTGTCCGTATTTTTCTGTTACCCAGTTTAAAACGCGTCCTCGACCATCATCGTCAAAATCGACGTCAATATCAGGCAATGAGATTCGGTCAGGATTTAAGAAACGTTCAAACAGCAAGTCATATTTGATAGGGTCAATTTGTGTAATGCCCAGACAGTATGCTACAGCCGAACCTGCCGCTGAACCACGTCCGGGTCCAACGGAAACATCCAGCAGATTACGTGCGGCCGAAATGAAGTCTTGCACAATCAGAAAGTATCCGGGGAAACCCATGGTTTTCATGATGTGCAGTTCGAATTTGATACGTTCCTTTACTTCTTCGCTCAGCTCATCACCGTAGCGTCGGCGGGCACCTTCGTAAGCAAGTTTTGCCAGATAGTCTGCTTCCAGTTTGATACGGTATAATTTTTCGTAACCTCCCAGTCGGTCTATTTTTGCTTTGGCATCGGCTTCACTCATGACAATGTTCCCGTTTTCGTCTTGCGTGAATTCGTCGAACAGGTCTTTTTCAGTATATTTTTTACGATACTCTTCTTCTGTACCGAAATCTTCCGGAATGGCAAAAGTCGGCATAATCGGAGCATGGTCTATTGAATAAAATTCAACCTTATCGCATACTTCACAGGTGTTGGCCAGTGCTTCGGGCACATCGCTGAAGATGGCGTTCATCTCTTCGCGCGTCTTCATCCACTCTTGTTTGGTGTAAAGCATGCGTTTAGGGTCGTCCAGGTCTTTGCCTGTGCTCAGGCATATCAACCGGTCGTGTGCTTCAGCATTTTCTTCGTCAACAAAATGTACATCGTTGGTGCAGACCAGCTTGATATCGTATTTTTTTGCATACTCGATAAGTTTCTTGTTGACCGTTTCCTGCAATTTATAGACTTCGTGATTGGCGCGTGGCACAGTAGCTTTATGGCGTTGCAACTCCAGATAATAATCATCGCCAAACAGATTCTTGTACCATTGTATAGCTTCTTCTGCTTCGGCAAACTGTCCTGCAGTGATGCGTCGTGGTACTTCTCCTCCCAGACAGGCAGAACAAACAATCAGTCCTTCATGATATTTTTCAAGTTCTGCCCGGTCGGTGCGGGGGCGCATATAGAATCCTTCTGTCCAGGCTTTCGATACCAGTTTGATAAGGTTGTGATAACCTTGCAGGTTTTTGGCAAGTACAATCAGGTGATAACCACTTTGGTCGGGTTTACCGTTTTTATCGCTCAGCCGGTTGCGTGCAACGTACATTTCGCATCCGATAATTGGTTTGAACAATCTTTTTTGGGCAGCTTCCAGTTGTTCGCGGCAGGTTGCCAAATCGGCTTCTACGTTTTCCGATTCTGTCTTTCCGCTTTCCAGTCCGGCTATTTTTTTCTTCAAGTCTTTTATTTCTCCGTTTGTGGCTCCGTTTTTCTTATTTACATAATTGAAAAACTCTTTGATACCGAACATATCACCATGGTCAGTAATGGCAATACCTTTCATACCATTTCCGATGGCTTTGTCTACCAGGCGGGTAATGGATGCTTGCCCGTCCAGAATAGAATATTGAGTGTGAACATGTAAATGAACAAAATCCTGCATAATTCAGTTTATATGGTAAAATCAGCCCAAAGATACCGAGTTTATGCGAAGAATCAAAAGACAAAGTTGTAAAGAAGGCAGAATTTTATGAAAAAAAGAAAGAAAGTCACAATTCTGAACGTTGTTTATTTGCAGGGTAGATAAATTAACTTTATTTTTGCACGATAAATAAAAGTGTGACCCATTGTTTCAAGTATGAATAAGATAAGAAAAAAGATAAAGAAGATTAGGCTGCATCAGGAAGGAACCCATATCTTGGTGAGCGCTGCCATCATACTCCTTATTATAAATATAGCTCTTTATTGGGGGCTGGAGTGTAAATGGCCTTTTTATATCGTGGCTTTAGCCAGTCTTTTTTTGTATTCGATGATGGTCAACTTTTTCCGTTGTCCGATACGTCTTTTTAATAAGGATACGGAGAAAATTGTCGTTGCACCTGCCGATGGAAAGGTGGTGGTGGTAGAAGAGGTGGACGAGCATGAATATTTTCACGACCGCCGGCTGATGGTTTCTATTTTTATGAGTATCACTAATGTACATGCCAACTGGTATCCTGTAGATGGAACCGTGAAGCATGTTTCCCATCAGAAAGGACGGTTTATGAAAGCATGGCTCCCGAAGGCAAGTACCGAAAACGAACGCTCGACCATTGTGATTGAAACACCTGAAGGACATACGGTCATGGCACGCCAGATAGCAGGAGCTGTGGCGCGACGTATCGTTACGTATGCTGAAGTGGGAGAAGAATGTTATATAGACGAGCATATGGGATTCATCAAGTTTGGTTCCCGGGTGGATGTCTATCTGCCTTTAGGTACAGAAATTTGTGTGCGGATGGGGCAGAAAACGGTCGGTAATCAGACGGTTATCGCCAAACTGAAATAAAGAATTAAAGGAAGGAGGAACAGAAATGGCCAATGCAATGATTCGGAACATTCCGAATACACTGACTTGTTGCAACTTGTTTTCGGGTTGCATTGCCTCATGCATGGCTTTTCAGGGCAATTATGTATGGGCGTTTGTTTTCATTATCATCGGTGCGGCTTTTGACTTTTTCGATGGTATGGTGGCACGTTTACTGCATGTCTCGTCTCCTATCGGTAAAGAATTGGATTCGCTGGCCGATGATATTACTTTCGGTCTGGCGCCTGCAGCTATTGCTTTTGCCTTGTTTCAGGAGGTGCATTATCCCGATTTTATCCAGATCCTGCGTCCGGTATTGCCTTATACGGCATTTCTGGTTGCTGTATTCTCGGGGCTACGTTTGGCCAAATTCAATATTGATACACGCCAGACCAGTTCGTTTATCGGTATGCCTACTCCTGCCAATGCTTTGTTCTGGGGTTCGCTGGTGACAGGCGAGCATGCCTTTCTTACTTCGCCTCATTTTAATGCCGTGTATTTGTTTGTACTGGTTGTGGTAATGTCACTTCTGTTGGTAGCTGAATTGCCGATGTTTTCACTTAAGTTTAAAGATTTGTCATGGCAGCATAATAAGGTGAGTTATATCTTTTTGATTGGCTGCATACCTTTATTCTTGATTTTCCAGTGGAGTGGTTTTGCAGCTGTTATCATCTGGTATGTTATCTTGTCTTTGCTTTTCCGTAAAAAATCATAAAGAGACAATCGGTGGCACGGTTGTTGTATGATAAAAACAAACCAAAAGCCAATAGCTTATGTTTCATATTTTAGGATTTTTGTTTTTCTTCGTTCTGGTAATCTTGATTATCGGGCTGGTATTATTGTCTAAAATTGTCCGCACGATATTCGGATTTGGACGTAAGATGACACGGAGCGGTACTGCCGAAGACACTTATCGGCAACGTACGACCTATGCAGAAGATACACGTCGTGATGACGAATCGCAATATTCGGATAAGGATTCCCGGCGCCGTAAGAAGGTTTTTGATAGCGATGAGGGGGAATACATTGATTTTGAGGAAATCAAAGATAAATGAAGAATGAAGAATACCTGCGGAGGAGAATTCTTCATTCTTCATTTTTCATTTTATTCTTCTTCTACCAGATCCTGGATAGGCATTTGCCGTTTGATAGCTTCGCGGAACGAGATGATGGTTTCCGAGCGCGAAAGACCTAAAGGCTGTAGCTTGTCATGGATGATGTTAAGGAGATGGTGGTTGTTTTTTGCATAAATCTTAATAAACAAATCATATTGTCCGGTTGTAAAGTGGCATTCCACAACTTCGGGAATGAGTTTCAACGCTTCCGTTACTGAATCGAATTGTTCAGGGTCTTTCAGATACAGACCGATATAGGCACACGTTTCGTAACCTATTTTTTCTGGATCTATAATAAACTCGGAACCTTTCAGGATACCTAGATTGGTCAGCTTTTGAATGCGCTGATGAATGGCTGCACCCGATACATTGCAAGCTCGGGCGACCTCTAAAAACGGAATACGTGCATTATCTGCTATTAATCGCAGAATCTGTTCGTCTAATTTGTCTAATTGATGATGTCCCATTTATTTTATTTTAGTTTGATACAAATATAATGATTTTTCTTTCAAATGCCTATATGTGACTAACTTTTCTCAAGTTTTTAGCATGAATTTGCCAGATAGTCTTATCTTTGCGTACTAAAAACAGATGCGTCATGAGAAAAAGAATTATGTTTACACTCTTGGCTTTGCTCTTTTGGTGGAATGGAGCAGAGGCCCAAAGTTTCGATGACTATTTCATCGACAAAACACTTCGTGTTGATTATTTGTTCAATGGAGATGCCAGCAAGCAGGTCATCAGCCTTGATGAATTGGTTTCACTTCCCGGATGGGCGGGGAGGCGACATGCGCTCGATCGTCTTCCCTTGGAAGGGAATGGGGATATCACGATGGTTGACAAGGCGAGTGGCAAAGTGATTTATCGTACTTCCTTTTCCAGTTTGTTTCAGGAATGGCTGGGTGAGAAAGAGGCACAGCAGCTTACACGTGGTTTTGAGAATACCTTCTTGTTGCCATATCCTAAATATCCGGCTATTGTGACCGTCCGTCTGAAGGATGTCCGGCATCAGCCTTGTGCCGTGCTGAAGCATGAAGTCAATCCGGAAGACATTCTTATCCACCAGAGAGGTACTTCTCAAATCACGCCACACCGTTATTTGCTTCAGAATGGAGCTTCGGATGCGTGTATCGATATCGCTATCCTTGCCGAAGGCTATACATCGGATGAGATGGAGCTTTTTTATAAGGATGCGCAAGACGCTTGCGAGGCTATTTTTTCTCACGAGCCATTCAAGCGGCTGAAACATAAATTCAATGTTGTCGCGGTAGAATCGGTTTCACAAGATAGTGGGGTCAGCATTCCTCGGAAGAACGAGTGGAAGAATACGGCAGTCAGTTCGCACTTCGATACTTTTTATTCCGACCGCTACTTGACGACCCGTTCGGTGAAGGCAATGCATAACTGGCTTGCCGGCATCCCTTACGAACACATTATTATATTAGCCAATACCGATACCTATGGAGGCGGAGGTATCTATAACGCCTATTTGCTTACGACGGCTCATCACGCTATGTTCAAGCCCGTGGTGGTGCATGAGTTCGGGCATAGTTTTGGAGGGCTTGCCGATGAGTATGCCTACGATGAGGCTCCCAGTCCGCTTTATCCCTATGAGGTAGAACCGTGGGAGCCTAATATCACGACCTTGGTCGATTTCGGAAGCAAATGGAAAGACCTGGTGCCTGAAGGTATTCCGGTGCCTACACCGGTGGAAACCGATCCGGCAAAGATTTATACCAAGGTAGGTGTTTACGAAGGTGCCGGATATACGAAAAAAGGCATTTACCGTCCTACCACTGAGTGCCGGATGAAAATCAACGAAGCTCCCTGTTTCTGTCCGGTATGCGAACGGGCGCTCGAACGTCTGATCCGTTTTTATACTGAATAAAGAGGACAATCACACGTCTCGTGGCATTGTGTATTTTGTGGATGTCATCATAGTAGAGATATACCGCACATGATGTAAAAAACTCACAAACTTAAAAACTCACAAACTTATAAACTCACAAACTTATAAACTCACAAACTTATAAACTCACAAACTTAAAATCTTATGCTTGTTTTTACACGTATAAACACCCAGCATCCTCATTACCCTTTTGTAGAAAAATTGCTGCATCTGTCTTTTCCCGAAGAAGAACGCCGTGACGATGAGGGGCAACGCTGGAACACGGACTATAACGAACGGTTTCATTGTTATCTGCTGACTGATAAGGATGAGAACGGAAAAGAAGAACTTATCGGTGTGATTACCGTATGGAAACTGGACGGTTTTTATTACGCCGAGCATCTTGCCACTTCGCCCCAGATTCGTAACCGTGGTTATGGGCGTCAGGTTATGGAGGCACTGAAGATGCAGTTTGCAGGGAGTGTCATTGTCTTGGAAGTGGAAAGACCTGATGACGAGATGAGCCGGCGTCGTATCGGTTTCTACCAACGTTGCGGCTTTAGCTTATGTATGCAGGATTATTATCAGCCCCCTTATCGGGCAGGAGGAAAAGGGTTGCCGCTTTACTTGATGTATGCAGGTGCCGACGAGATAGACTCATATTATCCGCAGATACGTGACGAAATTTATCGGAATGTGTACGGAGTAAAGGTGTAGGGCGAACATTTCTCTTCTTCTGATTGTTTTATTTAACAGGCAAGATACTTGAATATTGCATATTTATTAGTATCTTGCCTGTTCTTAATCAGTATAGAGACCAAACGTTTAATTAAAAGGAAAGAGTATGAAAAACTGGAGAATGGAAGCCATTATACTGGCTGTAGGTATGCTTTTGTTGGGAGTGTTTATTAAAAACGGATTTAGCGAATTTGCTCAAAAAGACCGCAGTGTAAACGTGAAAGGACTAGCCGAAATGGAGGTTCCAGCCGACAAGGTGACGTGGCCTCTGGTATACAAGAGCTTGGGGAATGACTTGGGAGCATTGTATGATGACATCAAACGCTCGAACCAGACGATTTTGGAATTTCTGAAGGAAAAAGGACTTGCCGAAACGGAAATCAGTGTCAATGCTCCTGAAATCATCGACCTGAAGGCGGAACGGTATAGTAATAATAATGATACACCGTACCGTTATAATGTGACTTCGGTTATCACCGTTACTTCGATGAAGGTGGACCTGGTGCGTAAGCTTATCAGCGAACAGGGAGAATTACTGAAACGTGGGATTGCCATCACGGGAGGCGACTATCGGTATAATGTGTCATACGAATATACCAGTCTGAACAAAATCAAGCCGGGCATGATAGAAGAAGCTACCAAGAATGCCCGTGAGGCAGCCGAAAAGTTTGCCAAAGATTCAGAAAGCGAACTGGGCAAGATCAGACATGCCAGTCAGGGGCAGTTCAGCATCAGCGACCGCGATGCCAATACTCCTTATATAAAGAAGGTGCGAGTGGTTACGACAATAGAATATTCGCTGGAGGATTAAAAAAACGGTTAAAAGTTTTCACTTTCAGGAATTTGTTATACCTTTGCACCCGATTTAGATCAATATAAAGTCTAACACAATTAGTTATTTACAAAACAATTATTTAAACTTAATGGAAAACTTAAAAGACGTAAAGCCCATTGAAGATTTCAATTGGGATGCTTATGAGAGCGGTGAGTCAGCATCAAGCATAAGCAAAGAAGAACAAGAAAAGGCTTATGACAACACCTTGAACAAGGTAGGCGACCATGAGGTGGTTGACGGTACCGTAATCGCAATGAACAAACGTGAGGTTGTAGTGAACATCGGCTACAAGTCAGACGGCATCATCCCGCTGAGCGAATTCCGCTACAATCCCGACCTGAAGGTGGGCGACACTGTAGAAGTGTACATCGAAAACCAGGAAGACAAGAAAGGCCAGCTGATCTTGTCGCACAAGAAAGCGCGTGCTACACGCTCTTGGGACCGTGTCAATGCAGCACTCGAAAACGAAGAAATTATCAAGGGTTACATCAAGTGCCGTACGAAAGGCGGTATGATTGTAGACGTATTCGGCATCGAAGCATTCTTGCCGGGTTCGCAAATCGATGTGAAACCTATCCGCGACTACGATGTGTTCGTAGGCAAGACGATGGAATTCAAGGTTGTAAAAATCAATCAGGAATTCAAGAATGTGGTTGTTTCGCACAAGGCGCTTATCGAAGCCGAACTGGAACAACAGAAGAAAGAAATCATCAGCAAGCTCGAAAAAGGCCAGGTACTGGAAGGTACTGTCAAGAATATCACTTCTTACGGCGTATTCATCGACTTGGGCGGCGTAGACGGTTTGATCCACATCACCGACTTGTCGTGGGGCCGTGTAAGCGATCCGCATGAAGTCGTTCAGTTGGATCAGAAACTGAATGTAGTTATCCTCGACTTCGATGACGAAAAGAAACGCATCGCTTTGGGCTTGAAGCAACTGACTCCGCATCCATGGGACAGCCTCGATCCGAACTTGAAGGTAGGCGACCATGTGAAAGGCAAAGTTGTCGTTATGGCTGATTACGGAGCATTCGTTGAAATCGCTCCGGGCGTAGAAGGACTGATTCACGTATCAGAAATGTCTTGGTCGCAACACTTGCGTTCGGCTCAGGACTTCATGAAGGTAGGCGATGAAATCGAAGCCGTTATCCTGACACTCGACCGCGACGAACGCAAGATGTCTTTGGGTATCAAGCAGCTGAAACCGGATCCATGGGAAACGATTGAAGAGAAATACCCCGTAGGCTCTAAGCACACGGCTAAGGTACGCAACTTCACCAACTTCGGCGTATTCGTAGAAATCGAAGAAGGTGTAGACGGACTGATTCACATCTCTGACCTGTCTTGGACGAAGAAAATCAAACATCCGTCAGAATTCACTCAGATCGGTGCAGACATCGATGTAGTAGTTCTGGAAATCGACAAGGAAAACCGTCGCCTGAGCTTGGGTCACAAGCAATTGGAAGAAAATCCGTGGGATGTATTCGAAACCGTATTTACAGTAGGTTCGGTACACGAAGGACGCATCATCGAAATGCTGGATAAGGGTGCCGTTATCGCATTGCCTTACGGTGTAGAAGGTTTCGCAACTCCGAAACACCTGGTAAAAGAAGACGGATCTCAAGCTCAGCTCGATGAAAAGCTTCCGTTCAAGGTCATCGAATTCAATAAGGACGCTAAACGCATTATCTTGTCTCACAGCCGTATCTTCGAAGATGCTCAGAAAGCAGAAGAAAAGGCAGAAAAGAAAGCTAAGCGTGCAGCTAAGAAGGAAGAAACTCCGATGATTCAGAACCAGGCTGCTTCTACTACTTTGGGTGATATCGATGCTTTGGCAGCATTGAAGGAACAGTTGGAAGGAAAGAACAATAAATAATTTCTTCTTTATATCAGAAAAAGGGATATGCTTTTGGGTATATCCCTTTTTTATTGGCTGAAGTTCTTGGAAAATGTGTTATTTTTGCTCCAGAAAAATAATCTTCATATCTATGAAACAGGCATTGAAACTGGTAGGCATGTTCCTTATAGGAATTTTATTGGGGGTGATGGTAAGTGGAGCAGGTATAGCCCTGTTTACCGATATGACTTTGGCTGCGTTTTTCGGGAAACTCTTCAGACTGCATATAGCAGAAGTTATTGGTTTCCCACTCTTGTTTATATGCTTTTTTCTGATAACCCTATTCTTGCAGGTTACTTTACACGAGGCAGGACACCTGATATGCGGATTGGCTTCGGGGTATCGTTTCGTGTCGTTCCGTATCTTTAATTTCACGTGGATACGCAAGGATGGTAAATGGGTCTTGAAACGTTTCAGTGTGGCAGGTACCGGAGGGCAATGCTTGTTGGCTCCGCCTGATAGGCCTGAGGAAGAGATTCCGGTATGCGGATATAACATGGGTGGTGTAATGATGAACATTTTGACTGCCCTTGTGGCTTTGGGATTTTTATTGTGGATGGAGGATTTGCCTTTCATGTCATCGGTTTTTCTGGTGTTTTGGGTAATAATCGGATTGTTTTTGGGAGTGACAAATGGTGTTCCGATGAAGCTGGGTGGAATAGGGAACGATGCTTATACATTGCGTTTGCTGAGACATAATCCGGCAACGAAGCATGCTCTGATATTGCAACTTCGTATAAATGCGCTGATACAAGAAGGGATGCGTCCGAAAGATATGCCCGAAGAATGGTTCAAGCAAGATGCGGCAACGATAGATTACAAAGACATTCTGCAAGCGACAATCGGACTGATGAATGTGTCCCGCCTGCTAGATCGGGAAGAGTGGGAGGACGCTTATCGTCTTTTGGAAGATGTCAAGAGCCATAGCTCCGAACTGATAGGTATTTTGCAACAAGAAACGGATGCTGAGCTGCTTTTTACAGCTTTGGTAACTGGGAGGATGGAACGTACCGGTGAACTTGCGACTGATAAATTGCTGCGTTATATTCACCTATATAGTCGTGTCAGTTCTTCGAAACAGCGTCAACTTTTCGCACTGGCTTTGTATCAGGAAAACGACAGGGAAAAGGCCGAAACTATATACCGCAGCGTCGTGAACCTTCGTGAGAAATACCTCATGCAAGGGGAGGTGAATATGGATATTGCCTTGATGGAAGTCTTGCTGGCGCAGGAGGCTTAGAAGCTGTTTTGAATTTCTCCAAAAAGTTTTTCTTGGCTTGATGTATCTGTTTTCGTGTGTGCTTTGGGCGAT
>NZ_JACSPP010000041.1:25473-34797 GCF_014837065.1 Phocaeicola intestinalis | reverse complement strand
CGCCCAAAGCACACACGAAAACGGATACATCAAGCCAAGAAAAACTTTTTGGAGAAATTCAAAACAGCTTCTTAATGCCTCGCGCCTATACCGGCTTACGAAACGAAGCAACCATCCATACGATATCACCCGACTGAAACACAAATGCTGGAGAAGGATTCTTCACCACTTCCTTGCCCCGTTCTACACCTAAAATGATAGCACGGTCGGATTTCACTTCGCCCACACTCTTGCCCAACAAGGAAGAATGTTCGTCGACGCACACGTTAGTAATGCGTGTCCCTTTGCGTGAAGATGTTCCGCTACCGGCACAGGCTTCTTTCTGCTCCAGTGCCCGAGCAAATTGCGAAAGGTCTTCATCGGTACCTACTACAGTAATTTTGTCATACGGATAAAGCATCTCGTCACCTTGCGGAATATCAATGACTGCATCGCCACGACCAATAGTAATGATATTTACCCTATAACGGGTGCGGAAAGCAAGTGTTTTCAACGTCTTACCCACACAAACAGAATTGGGCTGCACGGTGAAATCGACTGCATGGAGGTCGGACAATGAAGTAGTGTCTCCCACCCCGTCAAACAAAGAAGAGCTTTTCTTTTCTTCGTCCGGTCCTTGAAAATTGGCTTCGAACTGCTCTTCAATCTCCAACGAACGCTTGCGGATACGTTTCGAAAAATATAGTCCAGCCACCACCAGTAAAGCAATAACCAGTCCCAATCCAGACGCCACATTGAACAAACGGACCACAACACTCATTACAATGGTAATGCAAAGAATAATCTTAATCAACACCAGCGATGACAAAGCACCGCGATTTACCAGATTGTCTGCCCACAGACGGCGGAACTCGGGCGAATGGTTTTTCTTGACCACCATCGCCCACAGAAGCGGTGAAAGCACTGCCAACAAAATCAAAGCACCCAGCAAATCGCCCTGAAGTCCTGGCAGATGACCTTGGATGAAAGGATGTATTTTAGAAAAGAATATGACTATAACGCCTATGCAGAGAACCAGATACACCGACACGCCTACTATCATTCCCCGCAACAGACGGTGCCAGTCGTTCTGGTGCTTCTCGGATATGGAACCGGAAACATAGCGCGACAAAGCCTGCTTGCCCCATACCGGCAAATGACGGTCGACAAACCGGTATGCAGGCTCGGAAAAACGTATCATATAAGGTGTACAGAACGTAGTGATGACAGATACTGCCACAATAATGGGATACAAATGTGTATCTGTCACCTTCAGGCTCACACCTAACGAGGCAATAATAAAGGCGAACTCGCCAACCTGTGTTAACGAGAACCCTGATTTCATCGCCAGCTTCAATGGCTGTCCTGAAAGCAAAACTCCGAAAGTACCAAAAAAGCTCTGCCCTGCCAGAACCAAAAGAGTCAGCAACAAGATAGGCACAATATAATCGCGGATAACCATCGGGTCTATCATCATACCTACAGATACAAAGAATACAGCTGCAAACAAATCCTTAACCGGTTGCACTACCCGGCTGATACGTTCGCTTTCAGAGGTTTCGGCCAACAAAGAGCCCATGACGAAAGCTCCCAATGCCGAAGAGAACCCTGCTCTTACTGCAATCATAACCATCAGCAAGCACAGCCCCAAGGAAACCACCAACAGAATCTCATCACTGACAAAACGTTTGATCCTATTTATTAAGGTAGGAAGTAGGTAAATCCCCAATACCGACCAAAACACCAGAAAAGAGACCAGCTTCATCAGGCTACCCAGCAACGCCGTGCCCTCGAACTGACTACTTGCAGCCAACGTAGAAAGTACCACCAGCATGACAACTCCTACAAGGTCTTCTACCACCAAAATGCCCAACACGATTCCTGTAAATTTCTGCTGGAGCAGGTTCATGTCATTGAAAGCCTTAAAAACAATCGCCGTAGACGACATAGAAAGCATTCCGCCCAAAAAAAGACTGGTAATATGAGAAAATCCCATCATATTTCCCGCCACATATCCCAAGAACATCATACCGCACACAATAGTAACGGTAGCCACCATAGCACTCAAGCCTACATTCAAAAGCTTGCGGAAAGAAAACTCCAATCCCATGGCGAACAACAAAAAAATAACACCGATGTCTGCCCAAATCTTAATGTCAGACGTATCAGACACCGTAGGCAAAAAACTCACAGAAGGACCGGTAATAAACCCAGCCACAATATAACCCAAGATAACCGGCTGTTTCAGCCACTTGAACAGAATCATGACGCATCCCGCCACAACCAGAATAATACCTAAATCGGTAATTAATGGAGCTAATTCGGACATATTCGTTAAAATTTTATCGGGGCAAAATTAATCAAAATCAACCGACAAAAGATGTCCGGCATCTCCTCCTTAATGTTTTTTATATCTGTCGCCAGTATTTTCTCCCAGTCACAACCCAAAACATTGCCTCACGAAAACTATGATATCCCAACAGACCGAGAAACAGTTTTGAATTTCTCCAAAAAGTTTTTCTTGACCTGGTGTGTCCGTTTCTGAAGACAACACCCCGATTTCACATTTTGCCAAGTGCTGATTACAAAAATGGAGTCATCAACTTAAAAATAGTGAAATATTTCCGTAATTAAGTTGAAAAGATGCAGATTTTTCACACTTTTCTATGCACAAAGATTCTCACAAACAAAAGAACTTTTTATCTTTGCATCGGTCAGAAAAAAGAATTACCGTATAACTTAACTAAAATAATAGAATTATGGAATTTGTAACTAACGAAAAGCTTACCATTGTTGGTGCTGCCGGCATGATCGGTTCTAACATGGCTCAGACTGCCATTATGATGGGTTTGACTCCTAACATCTGCTTGTACGACCCGTATGCTCCGGGATTGGAAGGTGTGGCTGAAGAATTGTACCACTGCGGTTTCGAAGGCGTAAACGTAACCTTCACTTCAGACATCAAAGAAGCGCTGACAGGTGCCAAATATATCGTGAACTCAGGAGGTGCTGCCCGTAAAGCAGGCATGACCCGTGAAGACTTGCTGAAAGGCAACGCCGCTATCGCTGAAGAATTCGGTAAGAACGTAAAAGAATACTGCCCAGATGTAAAACACATCGTGGTTATCTTTAACCCGGCTGACATCACCGGTCTGATTACGTTGTTGTACTCAGGCTTGAAACCTTCACAGGTTACTACCTTGGCTGCCCTCGACTCTACCCGTCTGCGCAGTGAACTGGCTAAATACTTCAACGTACCTATGGACGCTGTTGAAAACTGCCGCACATACGGTGGTCACGGCGAACAGATGGCTGTATTCGCTTCTACTGCTAAAGTTAACGGCAAACCGTTGACCGACATCATCGGCACTGACGCTCTGAGCAAAGAACAATGGGCAGAAATCCAACAGAAAGTAACCAAAGGCGGTGCTAACATCATCGCATTGCGCGGACGTTCTTCATTCCAAAGCCCGGCATACGTTTCTATCGAAATGATTGGTGCTGCTATGGGTGGCAAGGCATTCCGCTGGCCGGCTGGTACATATATCTCAAACGATAAGTACGACCACATCATGATGGCATGGGAAACTTCAATCACTGCTGACGGTTGCCACTGCGCTGCTCTGAACGGAACTGCAGAAGAACAAGCTGCTTTGGACAAGAGCTACGCTCACCTCTGCGAATTGCGTGATGAAGTAATCGCTATGGGCGTTCTTCCTGCTATCTCTGAATGGAACAAGCTGAATCCGAACATCAAATAATAAGTTGCAAGGCAACAAATCGGCTCAGATTTTGAGTTAACAAATAAAATACAATCTCCATAAAACTCCTGCAAACGAATGTTTGTGGGAGTTTTTTTATCCCGGCATAAGCTTTTTCAATACAAAAAAGGAAAAAGAAAAGAAAAAGAAGTGACAGATTATTTTGTTATCTTCCCAATAATACCTATCTTTGCAAACAATCATCACTTAAGGGCTTGACTGGATTTGACAGCAAGAGATGTGGTATGTAAGCATGCAGTGCGTCAGTGATTTGCACTATAATCTCAGTTACTGAACAATTATCTGGCAACGAAAACTATGCTCTCGCTGCTTAATCGAAGTACAGTAGATTAACTTTATTTCCGTCACAGTGATGGAAACGAGACATCGCTCAAAAGCTCTTGTTCCGAGGCGTTTGGTCAAGCGGTGCAGCAAAATCGGGAATAGTTCTGGTCTAGCCTTGCGACCAGAATGAAATTTTAAAGGCTAAGGCGCAAGTGGGTGGCTCTGGTCTTGCTTACGCACGAAAACCGAAGGCAGAGATAAGCATGTAGAAAGCATATGGCTTCCTTGTTTGGACGAGGGTTCGACTCCCTCCAGGTCCACTGACTTTGAGACATTTTCGATAAAACCCAGCTAAAACGGTTGTATTTAGCTGGGTTTTTTGTTATCAAAAGGCACTCAGTAAAAAAACCACACACTTACAAGGTGCCATATTCGGTGACATATGTTTTGGCTTTACTCTTTATAACGGAATACTTTAACCACAACATTACCATTATGAAGAGAAAAAGCAAAATTTCCATCCTCTTCTGGCAAAGGAAAGGAAGAGGAAAAGCGGAAAAATCACCGATTTTCTGCCGTATTACCATTACGGGGCAAAGATACGAAATCCCCGCAAATGTTACAATCCACAACAAAAATTGGTCTACAAAATTACAGCGTTCGACTGGCAAGACAGCCGAAGACCGGGACGCTAACCGAACACTCGAACAGCTATACACCTTCGTTCTCGATACGGTGGCACGCATACAGCAAAAAGGCTATGCGCTCAACATCGAGAATTTCCGACTTATGTTCCAAAACAAACAGAACGAAGTCAACACAATCCGGTCAATTTTTGAGTACCACAAGGCTATAGAAGGGAAAAACCTTACTTACAACACCATGCGCAGTTACGACACTACGTTACGGCATTTGCTGAATTTCATCCGAATCACCCGAAAAGTAAACGACTACGATATAACATCGATTGATAAGGTTTTCGTCAACGAGTTCTACGCCTACCTACAAGGATACCGCAGGCAAGATACTATCAAGGTTTGCCATGCAAACGGAGCAATTAAAAACCTAAAACGCCTGAAAAAAATCCTTGGCATCGCGGTGGATAACGACTGGATTCCCAAGAACCCGGTAAACCTCACAAACCTGCACCCGACTAAATCCGAACGAGGCTTCCTCACTATGGACGAAATAAACGCTATCGAGAAAGCCATTCTTTCGCCCGCTCTTTCTATAGTGCGTGACATATTCATCTTTGCTTGTTACACCGGAATTTCATACATCGATGTCGCACAAATCACGGTAGAAAACATCACTATCGGCATTGACAATTCGGAATGGTTGCTCTATCATCGACAAAAGACGAAACAGCGGGTAGCAGTTCCGATACTCGAACCTGCCTTGAAAATTATCGAACGCTACACCGCATTCCATGGAGGAAAGAAAAAAGCAAAGATTTTCCCGGTACCTACAAACCAAGTCACTAATAGAGAATTGAAACGCATCGCACAAATTGCCGGTGTCAGTAAGGAAGTCACATTCCACATGGCACGCCATTCCTTCGCAACCACTATCACCTTATCGAACGGAATACCCATTGAGACCGTAAGCCGGATGCTCGGTCATGCCAGCATCGCCACCACGCAAATCTACGCCAAAATCGTAGACAAGAAGATACTTGACGACATGTCCGGATTAAGGACAAAGTTCAGCATCGAGGAAGAAAAGAAAAAACAATCAGTCTAACCCCTAAAAACAAAACAATATGGCAGCAAAGAAAATCATACCATTGTCTCCTATGACAAAAATCGTAATCCCCGAACACGTAGAACAAGAGTTCCTCCGCAGCTCGCAGGTGCAGAAGATGTTCAACATCTCCGAATCGCTATTGAAAAAACTCCGCGCAAACGGCACAATCCCAGCCTACCAGCTTGGGCAGACCTACCTCTACAAGGCAGAGGAAATCATCGCAGCACTCCGGAAAGTAACCCCAAAAAATCCCCAGCCATGAGCAAGACCGGACTGACATACTACCAGGCAGAAACCGACCGCTTCCAGGACATCAAGATAAAGAGGTTGAAGAAGCGGTTCGGGTGCCAGGGCTATGCCGTATACAACTACGTGCAAAACGAAATCTACCGCGTAGAAGGATGCTTCATCCGCTTCACCGATGATCAGGCATTCGACTGCGCCGAATACTGGAACATCGATGAAGAAGAAGTGATGGACATCATCAACTTCTGTGCCGATATCGAGCTGTTCGATGCAGTGATATGGAAAACCCGCGGAATACTCACCAGCCGCGAGATACAACGCCGATACACCGAAATATGCCGCCGCGCAAAAAAACGCATGTTCATCCCCGATGAAATCGCGCTTATAGAGGATGAACGAATAGAAACCGCACAACCCGAACCGCTGCCACTCTTCGCCGATGAAGCCGTAGAAACCGTGTCCGGAACACCCTCTTACGGACAACCCGAACTTGCCGTTCCGCAGAACTCCGCAGAACTCCGCGGAATTCCGCGGAAACCCGCGGAAAATCCCGACAAAGAAAAGAAAAATAAAATAAATCCCCCCTCTATCCCCCCGCAAGGCGGTGGGAAGCTGGAGGAGGAAGTACATAAACTCCGTTCCCGGCTGGAGGGAACACCGCCCCTCAGCCCTACGCCGCCCGATGACGGAATACGCCGCAACCCCACGGGCATACTCGAACGCCTGCAGCAGCTCCGAATACCCCCGAAAGAAATCGAGCAGCTTCTCCTGCTGTGCCGTTACGGCGAGATAGGACACCCCATTTGGGCGTTGCTCGAGGACATCAGGAAGAGCAAAGGCAGGATAACCATGCCCGGACGGTTCCTGCTGGCAAGGCTCAAAGCTTCGTGACGGGAGGAGTGTGCCCGTGCGGAAAGGAACAAGATAACTTTACGATGCAAAGCATCGATTGCTTTACGCAACAAAGTTGCGATTGTTCCGTCTTTTTCCGCTTTTTTTAATCCGACTTCTTTACCTTCCCGCCCAGTGCAAATTTTTTTCATTTTGCCGGAACGAAAAGTCAACCAATGCCAAGAAATGCCAATTCGCAAGCGAATTACCATTTCTGACCATTCGTTAACTTTGGTCTAATCCGTCAAAATAAAATTTGCACGCACAGGGCGAAAAGGTAAGTCGGAATAAAAAAAAAGCTCCAAAAGGATTTTTCTTTTAGGGCTCTTAGGTGTTCAGAATAAATTTTAATTCAAAACTTTACGATTATGACAAACGAAGAACTACACTCCAGCTATCAGACCGTCCAGGAAGAGACCGCGAAATCTGTAATCATGTGGGCAAAAGGACGGAGAAACGACTATCCGTTCGAGGAAATCGAATGCCTGCTGCGGATCGCCCATGCGCCCGAACAAGACGAAGAACTCCGGTGGTTCGTACTCGATGCGCTCTACATCCGCTGCATCCACGCGCTGAACCGGGAGCAGTTGCGCCGCCTTGACTACTGGCTCCATGCCCACGCACGCCACGAACTCGCCTGCATCTGAGGCAGGCACCAGCCGGAACCGGACACGCCGCCGCGCTGATGGAGGCGACCGGAGCCGGAACTTACCATAACCGATAACCCACATAACGACACAATCCCATGAAGAAAAAGGGACAATTCAAGGTCACCATCGCCCGATATCCGTTCATACTCGAACGCTACGGTACCAGCATAGCCCAGCTGCATCACATCGTCTTTCCGAGGCTTACCGTTACATGTACGGCAGAGTCTGATGATTCATGCTTACAAGTCGAAATAGATGATGAATGCGACTTCGACACCGTTAACACAATCATAAGGCAGGCACTGGATTTCATGAAGGAAGTCAACGCCAATCCATCAGCAGGAGCCACCGGAAGCAAGGAACCCGACTGACTACGGTCGGGCACCGCCCGGCTATGCCTCACGCCTTCCCGCTTGTGCGGTAAGACTCATGAGGCAAAGCCCGGCTCCGGCTTCTACGGTTTCCCAGCTGAAGCTGCCACCTTTAGCAAGGACATCAGAGGGAAGCAATGCCATTCCGCGCCGCTTGACAAGCCGCGCTACCGTCCGCATGGCACCAGAACAAGGGCAAAGCCCACACACGGACAGCACCGCAGGCTACCGCCTGGAGTGACTACCGTCGGGCACCGCCCGGCTATGCCCCACGCCTTCCCGCTTGTGCGGTAAGACTCATGAGGCAAAGCCCGGCTCCGGCTTCTACGGTTTCCCAGCTGCAGCTGCCACGGCTTGTGCGGATGGCGTGGGTAAGCGGCATCATCCCGCGCCGCTGCGCTGCCGCCACTCCGTTCCGCTTCGCTCCACTCCGGTCGCCATCACAGCCGCGCTGGAGCTTGTGGGGAAGCCGACACGCGGGCGAAGCCCACACACGGACAGCACCGCAGGCAACCGCCAGGAGTGACTACGGTCGGGCACCGCCCGGCTATGCCCCACGCCTCGCCGCGCAAGGCGGCAAGACCAATGGGGCAAAGCCCGGCTCCGGCTTCTACGGTTTCCCAGCTGCAGCTGCCACCTTTAGCAAGGACATCAGAGGGAAGCAATGCCATTCCGCGCCGCTTGACAAGCCGCGCTACCGTCCGCAAGGCACCAGAACAAGGGCAAAGCCCATACACGGACAGCACCCGAAGCAACAGACCGGACCCACTACCGTTTAGGCTGCACCGCGCCGCGGCGGCGGGGCGGAGGGCAATCCGCCCCTTGAGCGCTCTGCTATTAGCATTCCGGTCGGCACTGACCATGCGGCGCGTGCCCCTTCCGGCAGGCAGGCAGGTATCACCGACTTTCTACGGCAACCCACCGTCCATCGCCGCTGATATACCCATTGCCGATACTGCAGTGTCAAGATTTTCAGCGGTAGCAGCATCGGCAATGCGTATATCATCGAATGTACACGTAGCCCGTTCCGGGCTCGGTCTAATTAAACATAACGCATTTTCATTATATGGTAACATTTTCAGCGGAAAAAGAGTTAAGTCACCATATAATACGCATTATATTTAATTTGACCGGTGGATGTTCACAGACAATACCTTCGTACAGATGCGTATGGATAAGCCCCGTTCCTATATGCTTAGGTAGGCTTATCCATACCCATCTAATGCATACACACGGCGCAAATACGCGCCTTCACCGGCTAAAGCCTCCAAGGTATTCCATGAGTCATACCCGTGCGGATGGCAGCGTGGGCGTGCCCCTTTGCGTGCCCCTTGGTGCATACACGCGGCGCATATACGCGCCTTCACCGGCAAGCCTCCAAGGTATTCCATAAAT
>NZ_JACSPP010000041.1:0-25373 GCF_014837065.1 Phocaeicola intestinalis | reverse complement strand
TGCGGATGGCAGCGTGGACGTGCCTCTTTGCGTGCCCCTTGGTGCATACACGCGGCGCATATACGCGCCTTCACCGGCAAGCCTCCAAGGTATTCCATAAATCATACCCATGCGGATGGCAGCGTGGACGTGCCTCTTTGCGTGCCCCTTGGTGCATACACGCGGCGCATATACGCGCCTTCACCGGTGCCCTCCAAGGTATTCCATAAGTCATACCCGTGCGGATGGCTAAACCGATTTAAATCCCATAACACAGCCCAACAAGTACAAAACCGCTTGAAAATCACTATCTTTACCGGATAACCAAAACACACGCAACCATGAACCGAAACCAACCCCCCAACACAGACCTGAACCGGACATTCGGCGTCAAAGAACTCGCCGTTCTCTACTTCCCCAACATCGCCCCACGTTCCGCCAGCACACGCCTCAAGAAATGGATAATGACAACGCCAGCCCTGCTCGCCGAACTGGCGAAGACCAACTACCGCCCCACCGCCCGAATCCTCACCCCACGCCAAGTCCACATGATTACCGATGAGTTCGGCGAACCTTGACACAAAAACCGACAAACCCAAAAACTTGAAAACCCCAAAAAACACATGAGAAAAATCACACTCCTTGTCGTACACTGCACCGCCACGCCCTGCAACGTACCCCTACCCCCCGAACTGCTCGACCGCATCCACCGCCAGCGCGGTTTCAACGGATGCGGATACCACTTCTACATCACCACCGATGGAGACATACACCCCATGCGCGATATCCGCCGTACCGGAGCACACGCTGCCGGACACAACGCATGCTCGATAGGTATCGCATACGAAGGAGGGCTGGATCCGGCGGGCAAGCCCGCCGACACCCGGACACCGGAACAGCGCGAAACCCTGCGGCAACTACTCCGGACGTTGCGGCAAACCTACCCCGATGCACGGATTTGCGGACACCGCGACCTCAGCCCCGACCGCAACCGCAACGGCATTATCGAGCCATCCGAATGGTTGAAGCTCTGCCCCTGCTTCAACGCCGCCGAAGAATATGCCGACATAACGGCACAATCCGAAACCTAATGCCACCGACAAGCCATGCAGCCCGCCAGGCTTCACTACCTTTGTACCGTAACCTCTAAACCGTTAAGCCCATGAAAGTAGTGAAGATTATTTGGAAGGTACTCAAGACAATCGCAAAGGTTGCCTCATTTGTGGTTTCAAACCAAAGCCTCAAAGACCTTACTTCTGATTTGAAAGACACGTGGAAAGAATGACCCACAAAACAAGGTCACGTTACGCCCGGCACCACAAGCCGGGCGTTTTCGTTGTGCCGTTATCACACCATAACGCACGGTAACGCCCACTATCCACCCAGTCCGCTACTTTCCGGCAAATCCCTTCGCGCACACACGTACCTTTGTATCCATAATCGTTTAACCCCTAAACCCCAATCACCATGGCAAGAACCATCAACTATTCTGTATCACTCCGCAAGAAACCAAACGATGAAATGGCAGTCGAGAAAGCCTACGGACAGATCCAGTCAAAAGGCTCGTGCGATATCGAGGAAATCTCAGAAAAAATCAGCCGTTCCACCACCATGACACGAGGTGACGTAAAAGGCGTCATCGCAGCACTCGAAGATGAAGTAATCGACAAGCTTTTGAACGGCGAAATCGTCAAGCTGGGCGACCTTGGTACCTTCCGCCTCTCCATGCAGAGCACCGGAGCCGATTCAATGGAAACTTTCAGCACTGCCAACATCAAAGGCGTGAAAGTAATCTTTGCTGCCAGCGCACGCATCAAGAAAGAGCTTACTGCAGCCAGCTTCACCGTTGTGGCACCCACTTGGGCTAACAACGCTACATTGGCAGCATTCAAAGCAGGAGAAGCAACCGTTGACCTGGAGGCAGCCCAACGAGACAACTAACGATCGGAACCCGGCTTTCTGCAACCTGCAAAAAGCCCCCGTCAAACCGGCAAAAATGGCACGTCAACCTTTACAGAACGTCCCGACGATTTCAAAAAACGCCGGGACGGTTTTTTTTCACCCCTTCCAACTGGATATATTCCGCTTTTTTTGACTTTTTTACATCTTTATTGGTGAACTTCGAAAATCTTTTGCGTTACTATACACAAAGAACTGCCCCAAAAAAGGCTTTCTTTATACTACGATAATTCACTAAAAAAACACGGAAATATGCAAAAATCCAAAATCATCCCCAGCCGCATCCGGCTGATGGAAGCCGAGACCTTACGCCTGCAGCAGACCATCGACCCCAAACACCGTTTCACCTTACGCGAAAAACACTACTTCTGTGCCCTAACCCAATCCGTTCTCGACCTGGTACGTCCCGAACAGATAACCGACCTTACTCCGGCTGCAGACGAGACGAAAAAAAATCTCTTGCGCCAAACGCTTTCCAGCGAGATCGCCGTTCCCTGTGTAATCTTGATGAACGGCTACTTATACTTTGCCCGTCTTGACATTCATCCGCTGGAACTTGCACCCTCTGCACTCATTCTTTTGGAACGGCACAGTTACGGATCCTAAAAAAAATCACGGAAAAACGAACGAAAAAAACCGAAAATGACTTGCTTTATCAAAAAGAATGCCTACCTTTGGAGCAACAAACAAAACCGTTAGAAAAGAGCAAAAACAAGCAAATGCACCTAAAAAGGTGACAAATTCGGTGACACAACCAAATAGCTGGCAATATAACTCATTGATTTTTCGTGAGATTTGGAACTAAGATTCGATTCCCTCCAGGTCCACTATTAAAAATATAATCCGCTTATTTACGGCGGATTATATTTTTTATAAATATTGTATTTCCCTCTTGCCCCCCTGTTCCTTTATACTCATTTAACGGATCTATCTTTCCCATCACACAAGCGGAAATACCTCAAAAACCATCCCAAATCAACACACGATAAATTCAAAACAATTTCTAATTCCGCAAACAAGTTATTTATACAGGATTGGTGAACAAATCAGAATAAGGGGCTGAAACTTTTAATAAAGACATTGGTGTATATCCGCTGAGCTTCTTAAACTCGCGTATGAAGTGCGATTGGTCGGAATAGCCGCTTGCGTATGCTATTTGTGCCTGGCTAATTTCTTTGCCCGTTTGATGCTGCATTTGTGCCAAAGCCTTTTGGAATCGGACGATACGGGCATATTCTTTGGGATTCATGCCCACCAATGAATGGAACAACCGTTCAAACTGTTTTTTGCATAGGCAGGTAATGGAAGACAATTCGGTTACGGTTGTTTGAGGAAAACTGTATATCTGCCGTATAGCAGCATCCATTCTCTTGATGTTATATGAAGTTTCGGACAAGTTGTTGGCAATTTGTGACAATAACCATTTTTCGATATAGTTTATACAGACAGAATTATCTTCACAACCGGATATTCGTATAGCCAGTTCATTCAATTTCTTATTTTCCAAACTATAGCCGGAAACCTCCTGGTTGTAGAAAAGCGATGTGGGTAGATTCAGAAACAGACTCATCGCATGAGGATGGAATACCACCACTATCATTTCTACGTTTCCGTTTGCATACAGGTGTGACGGGAAATTAACCTGACCGCTGATAGCCAGTCTGTCTTGGGTCGTGTTTAGTTCAGGGATATAGAGCGGCGTCTGTTTATGAAAAATGATTTGAGAACAACCAATAGGAAAAGTAAGGGTATTCTGCGGTTGATTGCTTTTGAATACCCAATAATACCTGACGTAAGGTTGCAGTAACTTACATGGTTTGTAAAATTTGAAATCCTCTAGAATCATTTTACAAAGGTAAGGCTTTTTGCCGTTTCTTATTGATTAGGGGCAAAAATATAGCTGCAAGTTATTGCATTTGCAGCTATATTTTTCCATCGGTACATATTAGTCGGTATAAAGTCCTATGCGATTACCCGCAGGGTCGGTGAATACGGCAAAATACCCTTTCCCTTCAGCCTGGATTTTTGTCTTAGGAATAGCAATACTTCCGCCCTGTTTCAATACTTGCTGGATAGCCCAGTCAATGTCTTCACAGTTAAAGTGAATTAAAACGCCATGCTCTGAGGGCTTGAAGTCAGGTGCATAGGATATGGCACCAACCGTTTGTCCGTCCTGTACAAAACAAGCCATTTTCTCATTGCTGTATTCGGCTACCATAAATTCCATCCTGAAGATTGCTTGATAAAAATTTACCGATTGGTAGAAGTCGGTAACGGGGATTTCAAAGAATGCGATTAAATTCTTCATGTTCTTTTTTCTTTTAGTTATTACTTTGCTTTGTCCTACGCTAAGACATTGCAAAATTACGATTACCATAAGGACGTGGATAGAAGAATACGGACATTCTACGGGTTAGAAAAATAATCAGATATGGGAGTGTAAACCGATAGATATGCTAAAGGTGTATATCCTGTAAACAGCTTAAATTCTCTTATCATGTGAGATTGGTCGGAGAAACCGCAACTATAAGCTACTTGCGCAAAATTGTATGGAGGATTTTGTTGCAGCAGGAACAAAGTCCGTTGCACTCTTATAATTCTCAGAAATTCTTTAGGCGAAGTCCCAATATATTCCGTAAAAATCCGTGTGAATTGTTTTGTGCTTAGGCAGGCAGTATTCGCCAATTTACAGACATCAAGGTATGGGTTAAGATTAATGTCTTGAATTACAGCAGAAAGTCTATCTATATTATAGTCTGAACATACAACTAAACGATGCAATAGAAATTGTTCTATCAAATTTATACAATGAATGTTGTTTCCAGTATCAGCTACTTTGTGGACAAGTTCGGTAAGTTCTCTATCTTCCACATCTTCTATCGCTATATTTTCTCCTTGAAAAAGGGATAATGGTTGCCGGAAAAACAGCTTTGCCGCATAAGGTTGAAACACAACAACAAGCATCTCTATATCTCCATCTGCGCAAATATCTGTATATCCTTTTTCTTGTCCACAAACGAAATATCGGGGCTGCATTTTATGATGGGTTTGTGAGAATAATCGCTTCTTTTTATGAAAAAATAGCTGTATGCAACCTAATGGGAAAGTGCGTTCGGGTGCAGCATTTGCCATATCACTTTGTAATATCCAAATAATGGCGAATGTAGCGACGCAATATTGGTGACGGTTGTATTATTTTGAATGATTGCATTGTAATAGTGTTTTAATGAACGAGCAAAAGTATAAGGAGTGTTTTGCTTCGGATAGAATAAAAGGGACATTTAGTGCAAGGTGCCAGTATATTTATATATAGCTTGTATCTTCCTATCGCTAAGAAAAACTTTTATAAATGTCCTTATGTTGCCAAATTGCTTGTAAGGACGCATCGCGGACATTCATTAAACTTTTTAAGAGAACAGTTCTGAAGCAACAATTTTCCCTTTTCCTACATGAACGATAAAATTAAAAAAACAACTGAATATCAATAAAATATAAAACTTAAATAATCTGATTTTGTCAAACAAAAGCCTCTGTTATTAAACAATTCAAGTTAATAAAAGCTGCCTCCCGTTTGCCTTTCTCGAAATAAAGTTGTTTCTTTGCATATAAAGAAAAAGATGATCCTTATGGAAGAACAAAACAAATATATCCGCTTTGACTGGGCCATGAAACGGTTGCTTCGTGACAAAGCGAATTTTAGCGTGTTAGAAGGCCTGCTGACAACATTGCTTAATGAAAAGATAACTATAAACAAGTTATTGGAAAGCGAAAGCAATCAGGAGGACGAATATGATAAGCAGAACCGCGTGGATTTATTTGCGGAAAACGACAAAGGAGAACTGTTTATTATTGAAGTTCAGAACAATACGGAGTACGCCTATTTCCAACGTATGCTATTTGGAACTTCCAAATTAATCACCGAATATATCAATCGTGGACAGGGCTATGACCATATCCGGAAAATATACAGCGTGAACATTGTTTATTTCAATTTGGGAAATGGTACGGACGTAGTATATCATGGCAAAACTGAATTTAGAGGAATTCACAACGGAGAACTACTCAACCTGACTCCTTTCCAACGTCAGAAATTTAATGTCACTGCTGTAAGCGATCTTTATCCGGAGTATTACATACTGAAAGTAAACGATTTTAATAAATGGTCGAAAGTCCCTTTGGAACAATGGATTTATTTCCTCAACACAGGAGATATCCCTTCCGATGCCACTGCGCCCGGATTGAAAGAAGCCCGTGAGAAACTGCGGCTTGAACGCATGAGCAAGGCAGAACTGAATGCGTATTACCGCCATTTAGACAATGTGGTCATCTTACGTGATAACATTGTAACAGCAAGAGGCGAGGGACGTTTGGAAGGACGTTTAGAAGGACGTTTAGAAGGACGTGCTGAGGGGCGTGCCGAAGGAATAAATATTGGCGCGAAAAAAACGAAAGCTGGCATAGCTAAACAAATGAAAATGGATGGTATGCCAATGGAAATCATCATGAAATATACAGGATTTACTCAAGACGAAATCGAAAAACTATAAATCGCATAGCTGCCTTGTTTGTAAGATTATTAATCTTCATGCCGTAAGATTATTAATCTTCACGCTGTAAGATTATTAATCTTACAAACGGTGCAGCTATATGACAGAGAGAATAAAGCTTGCTTGTCATGTCGGCTGTGTAATCCGGCATGACCATTAAAATGCACAATTGCACACCGTTCAAAGTATAAACAGTTTCTACTCTATAGACAATAATTTCACGGCATCTACATATTGTGCAATGCCTGCTGCTACCTGTTTGGCAGCTTTCATGGCAAGTACTACGGTGTGCGGGCGGTGCACTACGTCACCTCCTGCAAATACGCCCCGGCGGGTAGTCATTCCGTATGGGCGCTCTTTCACGATAACATATCCAGTTTCGTCTACCTCTATGCCAGTAGTGGTTGATACGATGCGATTGGCAGGACGTGACCCGATGGCAAGCAGGACACAGTCGAATGGCAGGTCTTGGATACCTTCGGGAGTTTCTGCACGGATACCGGTCACTTTTCCATCTCCGTCCCCCAAAAACTCCTTGGTAGAGGTTTTCCACATGAATTTCACTCCTTCTTTCACAGCTTCCTGGTATTCGCCAGGAATGGCACTCATGTCAGCTTCGGTACGGTGATAGAGAACTGTTACACTTGAAGCTCCCATACGTACGGCGGTACGTGCAGCGTCCATAGCCACATTTCCACATCCAATGACCGCTACCCGATCGCCTTCATGCATCGGTACGGCATCACGACTCACAATGTTCTGGTTAAAAATAGTGACCATGTGCAACAGATAAGATGACTGGACGATGCCACGAAGTGTATTGCCCGGTACATTCAAGTCTTTGGGAAGTGCGGTACCAGTTCCGATGAAGATGGCATCGTATCCTTGTTGGAACAGTTGGTCGATAGTAATGTCTCTTCCTACCAGACAGTTCAGAATAAAATTTACCCCTAATGCTTCTATTTTTTGTATTTCTTTGGTTACTACTGCTTTGGGAAGGCGGTATTCGGGGATTCCATACATCAAGACTCCTCCCGCTTCGCTTTGTCCTTCGAAGATGGTGACGTTGAATCCTTGTCGTGCCAAATCACCCGCTACGGTAAGTCCGGCAGGTCCTGAGCCGATAACAGCAACTTTTCCTCGTGTTTTTTGGGGAAGTTTCTCCCGTATCAGATTCATTTCGGTATCGAAATCAGCAATGAAGCGTTCCAACTTACCGATTTGGATGCCTTTTCCTTTGGCATAGAGCACACAATGTCCCTGGCATTGTTTTTCATGTGGACATACACGTCCGCAGATAGCAGGCAGGTTGCTCTTTTCGTTGATGATGCGCATGGCATCACCCATATTCCCCATAGAGAGCTGATGGATGAAATCGGGGATGTCATTATCAATGGGACATCCTTTTTTACAGGAAGGATTTTTACAGTTCAGGCATCGTTTTGCTTCGTCGATAGCTTCTTTGGTTGTGAAGCTTTCATTCACTTCACGAAAGGTTTCTTTTGCTTCGTTCATATAAATAATCTAATATTGTAAACTACGGTTTGCAAAATTAGACTATTTATTTCTTATATTGCTATACATTGTTTACATTTATGTACTGTTTAACATTTATTATATATGAATAAAATGCATACAAAACACCACAGAATACCCGGATGATAATAAAATCCGTGTAATCTGTGGTGAAAATAAGTGATTTATCAGAATAAGGGTGAAGGATATTCGCCGCTATCGGCAAGTGCCTTGAATTTGTCTACCACTCCCTGACGGTCGGCAGCATACGTTACGCCGAACCAGCGTGAAGTGGTGTCGAGTACTTTCACCTTGGCGGTACCTTCGTTGATGAGCTTGTTCACCATGAGCGGGATGTAGTATTCGGCTTTCGGCTTGTCGATATTTTCCTTCAGGAAATCTACGAAATAATCTTCCGAATACTTGAAATAATCGGGCGTGAATCCCCACATGTTCATCGATACCGGGGTGTTGTCAGCGATGCCCACCCATTTCCCGTCATCGTCCTTATAAGATACGGTACCGTCGATGCGCATGATTTCGGTACGTTCTACTACGGTGGTCAAGTGTCCTTCCGCATCGGTCGAACAGATACCCCGTGCCACGGTTCCGCTTTCGCTTAATGTGTTTCCTACCCGGAAGCCTACCATACAATATTGGTTTTTCGCGCCTTCGGGAAGTTCGGACAGGTATTTGCCGATTACGGCGAAGCTGTCACGTCCATAGAAGTCATCGGCGTTGATAACGGCAAATGGTTCACTGATAACGTCTTTACCCATCAGTACGGCGTGGTTGGTTCCCCAAGGCTTGGTACGTTCGGCTGGGCAAGTAAAGCCTTCCGGAAGCTTGTCGGTAGACTGGAATACGACTTCTACCGGGATGTGGTTTTCGTATTTGCTGATGATTTTGTCGCGAAAATCTTTTTCGAAATCTTTACGGATGACAAACACGAGTTTGCCGAATCCTCCACGGATTGCATCGTAAATGGAATAATCCATGATGGTTTCTCCGTTCGGACCCAGGCTGTCCAGTTGTTTAAGACCTCCGTAACGGCTTCCCATTCCGGCGGCAAGAACGAATAAAGTTGGTTTCATAGTGTATTGTTTTAGTTAATGTATGGTGCAAAGTTAAAGATTTTTCAGTCGGTTGATGTTATCAAATCAATCAAAAAACGATGCAATTCGGTTATTTTTGCTTATATTCGCATCTGCAAAAGCAATTGGTTGCATTTTTATGAAGAAAAACATTCGCCGGTTGGGGATTATTATAGCATCTCCGCTGATATTGTTTGTTGTGTTGTGTGTGTTGGTTTATCTGCCTCCCATACAGAATTTTCTGGTGAATACTGCCACCCGGTATGCATCGGAAGCTACGGGTATGCAGATTTCCATCGGAAGAATTTCGCTTTCTTTTCCACTCGATCTGGTGGTGCACCGTACACTTGTCATTAATACCGGCGACACCATACTATATGCCGACCGGCTGACAGCCCAGGTGCAGTTGCTCCCTTTATTTAAGAAAAAGGTGGAGTTGGACGGACTGGAATTGCGTAAAGCTTCGGTAAATACGGCAGGCCTGATAGAAGGCATGACATTGAAAGGGAATTTGGGGAATCTGTTTATTGCTTCGCATGGAGTGGAGCTGAGCCCTGAAACTGCCATAATAGATGAGCTTACTCTGAAAGATACTCACTTGTCGATGTGTCTTGCCGATACCTCTGCTGCCGATACCACTGCTTCGGCACCGGTATACTGGAAGTTCCGCTTACGCAAAATCGACTTTGAAGATGTTTCCTTTGCCATGCAAATGCCGCTTGATACACTTCGGATGGGAATAGCACTTGACCGACTTTCGTTGCGCGAAGGAGATGTTGACCTGCATCAGATGGCGTATGCGGCACGTACACTTTCGTTGGAAGGTGGAAAAGCTACGTTTGAATCGGGTACACTCGCTCCCATTGAAAAGGGAATAGACCCTTCACACATCGTCCTGACTGAAATAAACCTGCGTATGGATTCGCTACGCTATGCAGGAAACGATATACATGCTATGATCCGGAATCTGAACCTGAAAGAACACTCTGGACTGGAAATCACTTCTGGCGAAGGGAGGCTGGTTTCGGATGCTCATACGCTGAATGTGCCTTCACTCCGCATCAAGACTCCTGATTCGGTTATAGAACTAAACGCTTCGATGGATTGGGATGCGATGGATACGGACAAAGAAGGAACGATACGGGCACGTCTGATGGCAGATATCGGTAAAAATGATTTGTTGAAAGTAGTGACGGACATGCCCGATGAATTTGTACGTCATTATCCATCGGTACCTCTGCAAGTACGTGCCGGAATAGATGGAAGTCTGAACAATTTGCGTCTTACAGCCTTATCGCTTACACTTCCGGGAGCCATACGTGCCGAAGCCAGCGGAGAAATGTTTTTTCCACTTGATAGTGTGCGGCGCGATGGTTTGTTGCATCTGGAGGCACAAACCGGGAACCTTGGTTTTCTGAAAGCTCTTACAGGGGAAAGTGTAGCTGTTCCTACGGGAATGAGTTTGGAAGGGATGGCTTCATTGACGGGAAATCAGCTTGCAGCCCAAATGAAACTGAATGATGGAGGACAGGGTAAAATAGTATTGGATGCAGGATATAACCTGATTTCGGACAGTTACAAAGCACGGATAGATATCGATAGCCTGAATTTGCACCGTTTCATGCCTCAAGACTCACTTTACGGCCTTTCTGCTACATTGCATGCGGAAGGAGCGGGCTTGGATTTCTTTTCCCCTCATACTCAAGCGAAGGCAGATGCTGAAGTATCTCATCTCCGTTATGGGCATAGGCTGTTTTCGGGATTGAAGCTCGAAGCCGACCTCCGTCAGTCGCAAGGCAATGTGGCACTCTTTGTGTCTGACCATGCCGTGGACGTTTCTGCCAGCCTTAATGCTTCGCTTCGTCCCAATGCCATTCAAGCAGACTTAGACGCACAGGTGAAACGGCTGGACCTGAAAGCTTTGTCGATAACAGGAACCAAACTGACTCCATCACTTCACATCAAAGCTTATGCCCAGACCGATATGAAGAAAAGCCATCGTGTACGGTTATCGCTGACCAATATTGTTCTTGCTACGGAAGAAAATACGTTTCACACAAAAGACCTTCATGCCGGAGTGGAGATGGCTTCCGATTCTATCCGGAGTTATGTAAATGCAGGCGACCTGACTTTTCTTTTCCGTTCGCCTGACGGAGTGGAGCGCTTGGGAACCGGTGCTACAGCACTGATGAAGGAATTCGACCGTCAATGGAAAGCGCGTAAGCTGGACCAACGGGCATTGAAACTTCTCTTGCCCCAGGCAGAACTGAGAGTCTTTTCCGGTTCGGATAATCCGGTTGCAAACTTGCTTTCTGCCAATCATTTGCGGTATGACCGTTTTCGGGCAAAGATGACCGCTTCACCTTCCGACGGACTGAATGCCGAAATGAATCTTTATGGTTTACGTACCGATAGTCTGCGGCTGGACACCATATTTTTCGATGCCCGCCAAGATTCTACCCGCTTCTTGTTTCATAGTGGTGTAAAAGCATTGGCAAGCAAGCGTCAGGAAGCTTTCGATATCGGTATGGGAGGAAGTATTGACTCTGTCCGGGCTGGGCTTCGGATAATGTATTTGAATAATAAGCGTGAGAAAGGAGTCGACCTGGGATTGGAAGCCCGCCTGCATCCCGATGGAGTCAGCTTACATGTTTCTCCCGATACCCCCATATTAGTATACCGTCATTTCCGGGCAAATCCCGATAATTACATTTACCTTGCCGACAAAGGACGTATACATGCCGACTTGCGCTTGACAGACACGCTTCATACCGGCTTGTCGCTGACCTCTACACCCGATACCCTTGCGTTGCAAGACTTGACTTTGGCTCTGAACCGCATAGATATAGCCGAGTTTCGCAGAGTGGTGCCTTATATGCCCGATATTGCCGGACGAGTAAGTGCAGAAGTACATTATGTGCAGACGGAAGCAGATATGCAAGTTGCAGCCGAGATGCAGGTAGAACGCCTGGCATATAACCGGCAATCTTTGGGCGACTGGGGAATGTCGGCGGTTTATTTGCCTCAGGAAAATGGAGCACACGGCATTGACGGTTTTATCACTATTGATGGGAAAGAGGCGGTGAACCTGGACGGTACTTATGCAACCGCTCTTGACAAGCAGACAGAAGACAGAATCGATGCAAAGGTAAGCCTGCACCATTTTCCCTTACACATTGCCAATGCTTTCATCCCGGGGAAAATGGCTACACTTGCAGGTGACGTGGATGGAAGCGTAAATGTGAACGGTTCTACTTTAAAACCGGTTCTTGACGGAGAGTTTGCCTTGGATAGTGTACAGGTAGGAATCCCTCAGGCTTCACTGAACCTGCGCTTAGACAATCGTCCCCTCAGGATCAATCAGAACCGTTTGGAATTCAAACGCTTTAATATCTATACCGAGGGGGCTACACCGTTTACCATCGATGGCTATGTGGATGTAAATGATTTTGCTGCAATCGATGTCAATCTTCAGATGAATGCACGCAATTTCGAACTTATCAATGCCAAACGGACAAAAGAATCCTTAGTATATGGGAAGCTTTATGTCGATTTCGCTTCGATGGTAAAAGGGTCTCCCGAAAATCTGACAATGCGGGGAAATATGAACATCTTGGGGAACAGTGATTTTACATATATCCTGAAAGATTCTCCTCTTATCGTAGAAGACCGTTTGAGCGAAACGGTAACCTTCGTTGACTTCCGTGATACGGCGCAGGTGGATTTGCGGACATTCAAACCAGTGTCGTTGGGAGGTATTGATGTATTGATGACCCTGCATATCGACGAGGCGGTACAGGCACGTGTAGACCTGAACGAAGACGGAAGCAACTATATGTTGCTGGAGGGGGGAGGTGACCTTTCCTTTCAATACCAGCCAGATGGAAATATGGTACTGAACGGACGTTATTCGTTGATGAGTGGAGAAATGAAGTATGAAATGCCCATTATTCCACTGAAGACATTCCACATACAGAGCGGAAGCTATATTGAGTGGACAGGCGACCTGATGAACCCTAATCTTAACATCAAAGCCTCGGAGCGGGTACGGGCTTCGGTGGCATCGGATGACAACAGTTCGAGAATGGTGAATTTTGATGTTGGGGTGCGCCTGACCAACCGGCTGGAAAACTTGGGATTTGCTTTTACCTTGGAAGCTCCCGAAGACGGGACAATGCAGAACGAACTGGCGGGGAAATCGGAAGAAGAGAAAAACAAGCTTGCTGTAACGATGCTGGTGACCGGTATGTATATGGGAGGCGGAAGCACGGGCAAGGGCTTTGATACGAACAGTATGCTGAATTCTTTCCTACAAAGCGAAATCAATAAAGTGGCAGGTAGTGCGCTGAAAACCATTGACATCAATTTCGGTATGGAAACCACCGAGCAAGGAAGCGGAGCTTCACGAACAGACTATAACTTCCAGTTTGCCAAACGTTTTTGGAACAACCGCTTCCAAGTGGTGATAGGTGGGAAGATTTCGACAGGTAATGATGCCCAGCAACAGGAAGAATCGTTTATCGACAATATCTCGCTGGAATACAGACTGGACAATAGCGGCACGCGCTATATCAAGATTTTCCACGATAAAAACTACGAAAGCATACTTGATGGTGAAGTGATTGAAACAGGGGTAGGTGTTGTATTGAGAAAAAAAGTAAGTAAGCTGGGCGAACTTTTTATCTTCCGTTCGCGTAAAAAAAACAAACCTACCAATGAAGGTATAAGCGAAGGGCAATGAAGGTATATTAATAAGGTATAGAAGCTAATGAAAAGACTGGACGCATATATATTCGTTTTGCTCGGGATGCTGGCAGGGTTGTCATCATGCTCTACCACCAAGCATTTGCCCGAAGGAGAAACCCTCTATCTGGGACTGAAAAATATCACAATCCAGAATGAAGATGAAACCAAAGCCGGACAGACGGCATTAGACGAAGTGATGGGAGCCATCAGCATTGCTCCCAACAATGCTATCGTGACCTATCCGAATGTGCGGTTTCCTGTTCCTTTCGGACTATGGATGTATAATCGCTTTGAACGATATGAAAAAGGTTTCGGCAGGTGGATATTCAAGCATCTGGCTGCCGACCCCGTTCTGCTATCGGAAGTGAATCCGGATACCCGTGCCAAAGTGGCGGGCAACTTGCTTCGTGATTATGGCTTCTTCGATGGGCATGTCACATGGAAAATAGACAGCACCAAAAACGAACGTGCCGTAAAATTGAGTTATGATATTGATATGGGGCGTCCGTACCGGATAGATACATTGCTATACGAAGGTTTTGCTCCCCGAACCGATAGTCTGATTCATGCCCGTTCGTCGGAGCGACTGGTACATACCGATGATTATTTTAATGTCAATACCCTGAATGCAGAACGTCAACGGGTGGTAGATTTGTTGCGCAACCACGGATATTATTATGCACGTACCGATTTCCTGACATTTCTAGCCGACACCCTGATGCGTCCCGGCTATGTGATGCTGAAGATGGTTCCTGCTGCCAATCTTCCGAAAGAAGCCTTAAAAACCTATCATATCGGGAAGACAGCTGTTTATTTGACAGGATACAACGGAGAACCTCCTGTTGACTCAATGAAATTGCGTGACTTTACAGTGTTTTATGCCGGAGACAAGCCAGGATTGCGCTTCGATGTATTGCGTAAGCGTTTTCTTTATCGGAAAGGAGAACTTTATTCACAGACACGTCAAGATTATACCCAGGAAGCACTTTCACGATTGGGAGTGTTTAAGTTCAACGAGATGCAATACTTGCCTCGTTCCGGTGAAGATACGCTTGATGTACGGGTAAATGCCATGTTCGATTTGCCTTACGATAGTGAATTGGAATTGAATGTCACGACCAAGAGTACAAAGCAGACTGGTCCGGGAGCTATATTCAAACTTACGAAAAAGAACTTCCGGAGGATGGGGGCTTCGCTGAATCTGGAGCTGAAAGGTTCGTACGAATGGCAGACCAGTTCAACGGTAGACGGTGACAAGTCGGTTATGAATTCGTATGAACTGGGTGCTGCGCTTTCACTTGATTTTCCGCGCATTGTCATTCCTTGGGTACGCAACCGGATAGATCCGTTCCGTTTCCCTTCCGAAACCCATTTCCGCATCTATGCAGAGCAGGTGAACCGTGCCCGTTATTTCAAAATGCTTTCTTTTGGCGGAAGTATATCTTATAGCTTTCAGAAATCACGAAGCATGAAACATACCGTCACACCGGTTCATCTTGCTTTCAATCACTTGCAACGCCGTACGGCTACATTCGATTCGATTGCTTTGGCAAACCCAATGCTCTTTCATAGCTTGGACGACCAGTTCATCCCTTCCATTTCGTATACTTTTACTTATGATGATTCGTGGCGTCAACGCCGTTGGCGGATATGGTGGGAGAACTCGTTCACTTCGGCAGGAAATATCACGTCGGCTATTTATGCTGCTTTCGGAAGAGGATTCAAAGAAAAAGAAAAGAAATTTTTAGGAACCCCTTTTGCCCAATTCCTGAAATTTACCAGTGAGATACGCCCGTTGTTTTACATCAATGAAAAACAGCAGCTGGCAGGACGGTTGATGGCAGGTGTGATTTGGGCATATGGCAATAAGACTATCGCACCTTACAATGAGCAGTTTTACGTGGGAGGTGCCAATAGCATCCGTGCCTTTACGGTACGTTCGTTGGGTCCGGGACGTTTTCATCCGGCAGATAATGCTGCCTATTCGTATGTAGATGAAACAGGTGACATCAAACTGGAAGCAAACCTGGAGTATCGGTTCAGGCTTTTCTCGAATATGTTTGGTGGAAATCTTAACGGAGCAGTCTTTCTTGATGCAGGCAATGTGTGGCTGATGCGGAAAGATGAGGCTCGTCCCGGTGCGGAATTCACTTTCAAACATTTTTTCGATAATATAGCTGTAGGTACTGGTGTGGGTATCCGTTATGATTTGTCTTTTCTTGTCCTTCGTCTGGATTGGGGAATTGCTCTCCACGTGCCTTATGAAACCGGACGTTCTGGGTATTATAACATTCCCCGGTTCAAGGACGGACAAGGTCTGCATTTTGCTATTGGTTATCCGTTCTGAATTTTCCCCATAGCGAGTACAGACATGCTGGTCTGTTTTTTATGAATTCCACAAAAATGCGGATATTCATTCTATTTACTGAATATCCGCAAACATCCCATGTAGGGGCGTATTGGACAAAATGTGAATATTCATTTTCTATTTTTTCCGCGCTTTCTCCTTGTATTCTGTAGGTGTCATTCCAAAACGTTGTTTAAAGCATTTGCTGAAATAGCGTGGGTCGTTGATACCTACCATATAGGCAATTTGGGTCATATTGAACTCGCCCGATTCTATCAGTTGTGCAGCACGTTTTACGCGCATTTCTTTGATGAATTCGATTGGGGCAAATCCAGTAAGCGATTTCAGTTTCTTAAAGAAAACCGAGCGGCTTACCGCCATTTCTTTCACCAGGTCGTCCACTATCAGATCACCATTATCCAGATTTTTCTCCATAAATTCCGTCAAGTGGTCCATAAAGAGTTTGTCTTGTGGTGAAATAGAATTTTGCACTTCTTTTTCCACTTTTGCTTCCTCTTCTGTAGCCGGAGCATTGGTGTTCATCAGGTGTTCGCTATAGAATTGGCGCAGCCGTTTGCGGCGCATGAGCAGATTGTCTACACGTGCTTTCAGATATACGGCACTGAAGGGTTTGGTGATATAGCTGTCTACGCCCAGTTCCATACTTTGCAATTTGCTGTCCATGTCGGTCTTGGCAGTCAGTAAAACGATAGGTATGTGACTGGTTGACATGTCACTTTTCAATTCTTTCGTCAGTGTTATACCGTCTTTTTCGGGCATCATGATGTCGCTGATGATGATGTCGGGGATATATTTGCGGGCTTTTTCTACACCTTCTGTACCATTTGATGCTTCGATGGTTTGAAATTCTTCATTAAAAATGTTACGTAAGAAGAAACGTAGTTCCAGGTTATCTTCCACCAGCAACATTGTTTTTCGGTCGGTAATTGTTCCGGATAAAGTATTTTCAACTTGAGGTTCTTGTTTTATTTCCGGCAAATTGCTTTCGGATGATAGCTCGACATTGTCCGAAACAATAAATTCCACTTGTTCACCGAAATGCTCTTTGCCTTTCTGGAATTCTATAGTAAAGCAGCTCCCTTCTCCTTCCTTACTGTCTACGTGGATGTCGGCATGATGTAGGTCTGCCAGTTCTTTGGCAAGCGACAGGCCTATTCCCGTACTGTTTCCCATCAGATGTTTATCCAGTAAAGCCTCGAAACGTACGAATAAAGATTTCTTCATGCTTTCAGGAATACCGATTCCTTGGTCTTGCACGCCTATTACTATGCTCTTTTCATTTTCATGTATAAAGACTTTAATACTTTTGCCTTGTGGAGTATATTTAAATGCATTTGAGAGTAGGTTGAAGATAATTTTTTCTACTTTGTCTACATCTACCCATAGCTTCAACGAAGGTTGTTCGCTTTCGAAGATGAAATCTATTTTGTTTGATTCGGCCAGCGATTCGAAGTTTTCCATGATTTTACGGACAAAAGGAACGATATCCACCTGCTCTACACAGAGCTTCATCTTGTTGTTCTGTATTTTGCGGAAATCCAGAATCTGGTTCACCAGGCGTAGCATACGGTGGGTATTCCGCTCTACAACTTGTAGCTGCTCCCTCACTTCATGTGTCAGGTCGTTGCGTTTTAAAATATAGCTTAGCGGACCTTCTATCAAAGTGAGTGGGGTACGTAATTCGTGTGAAATGTTGGTGAAGAAGCGCAGTTTGATATCTGTAACCTGTTGTTCTACAGAAACTTCATGTTTCAGGCGGTAGATAATGAATAAAATATAAGCTCCACCAAGCAATATGCCGAGAAAAACGATGACATAAAGTCCGTAAGCGATAGGGGTTTCCCAGAAAGCAGGCTGGACAGTTATAGGCAAATGCCGTTCGTTGTTTACCCATATACCTGCTCCGTTGGTAGAACGGATGCGGAAAGTATATTCCCCCTGAGGTAAGTTTGTATAGGTAGCCGTACGCTGTTTGCCTACATAGTTCCATTCTTCATCGAATCCCTCCAGCATATAAGCATATTTGATATTTTCCGGGAAGTTCATGTCAAGTGCTGCAAATGAGAGAGCTATGGTGTTTTTGGTGTGGGGAAGTACAAGACTGCCCAGACTGTTCAGAGACTCTGGCAGTACCGTCCCGGCTTTAGGCATGATGTTTTCATTGGCTATTTTCAGGCCGGCAAAGATAATCTCGGGCACATAATTGTTGGTCTTTACTTCTTCCGGGCGATATACAAGCACTCCGCGGTTCGACCCAAAGAGCAGTCTTCCATCGGTGAGTACCATGGCCGTATTTTCCTCAAAGGCCAATTCTTCTCCCAGTTCGCGTCGCAGAAAATTGTCGAAACGATGTTTATGAGTATCCATGCGGCTCAGTCCGCTTTCTGTACCTATCCATATATTTCCTTTTTCGTCTTCGGCTAGTGATACCAGTACATCGGTGGGTAGGCCGCTGGTAGTATTGTAAGATGAGAAACGTGCTTTGCCTTTATGGTCTATGTCTTTCAATTTATTCAAGCCACCGCCGAATGTAGCAAAGAACAAATGTTTTTTCCCAGTGAGCAGAATATCATATATATCGTTGTTGCTTAAACTCTCAGGGTCGCCCGGAGTACGTGCATGCAGATGAAAGCTGATGGCTTCTGGGCGGGTGAAGTCTTCATCGAAAGAAAGAAGTCCATTCGATGTAGCAATCCACATTGTACCGTTGGCATCGCGTTGCAAGGCACGTGCTTTGTAACAACGTTCCATTGGATATGATTTCAGGTTGTTGCGAAAGTTAATGAAACGATAGCTTCCGTCTGCCTGAGGTTCCATGCAGTTGATACCTCCCCCAAATGTAGCTATCCACAGACGTCCTTTTCCGTCTTCGCAGATATCATAAGCACTATTGTGGCTCAAGCTATAAATGTCGTTGGCATCATACGTATAATGAGTCGGACGATAAGATTTATTTCCCTCCTGCGGTTCGAGACGGATAATGCCACCACCTTTTGAGGCTATCCAGACGGTGCCATGCGAGTCTTCCATGATGCGGTAGGCTGGGGTAATGAACGGAGTGCCCGATGAAGAGATACGTCCATCAGCGGTAAGGTAGCCTAAAGGAGCCATATCGATGTTGAAGATGGTAATTTTCCCGTCCCGTGTACCTATCCAGATACGTTTTTGTGAATCTTCGCACAAGGCACGCACTTGATTGGCGTGGGTGTCGTAATGACATGCCAAGGGTTTGTATAGGCGGAATTCATTATCGAAGAACGAAACTTTTTCCAGTCCTTTCGAATGGGTACCTAGCCACAGATTCCCCTGGCGGTCGGTCATCATGGCATGCAATTTATTTGAGAAGCGCCATTCATTGCTTCCGGCTTCATCGTAAAAAGGCAATAGCCTGCCTGAGTCACGATCGAACCAGGACAATCCTCCGCCTACAGGATGTACCCATAAGTTTCCGTCCCGGTTTTCGCAGATAGAGAATACAGGTATCGAGCGGTCGGCCGGGTCTTTTTCTACTTTTATCTGTTCTACTTTCAGTTGTTTTTCGTCTGGGTTCAAGTGGCATACACACCCCGAACGGTCTACACCTGCCCATATTTCGTCATGACTGTCTACGTAGATCGAGATGATGGGTGAACTGGCAAAGTCGAATCCTTGCTTTGCTCCATAAAAATATATGGATTCTGTCTGTGTATCAGTTATCAGGATGCCTTGCTTGGGGGCTGCGAATACCATACGTCCGTCTTTTAGCTGGCGGATGGCGATAATGTTGTCTTGTATGGGGAGTTCTTTCAATGTGAATATGTCATTGTTTGTATTGTATATCCATACACGTCCTTGCCGTGAGGTGAACCACAACATTCCTTCTACTTCCAGTACATCGAAAAACGGTTGTTCCTGCTGTCTTTTCCGAGGATGGGTATCGGCAAAATAACTTGTTTCTTTCCCATCAGGGTCTATACGGAGCAAACCGTTTTCGCTAAGCAGCCATTCTCTTCCTTTGCTATCCAAATGTATGTTGTAGATGCGTGTGCCCTTTTCCCCACATGCGCTCGAAAGGTAAGTTTTTTGTCCTTCCTTCTGCTGTGAGGTTGCAGGTGTAATACGTATGCCTCCATCGTTTCCGGCAAGCAACCATACTGTTCCGTTTTTCAAGGTTACAATGTTGGTTATTACAAGATTGCTTTCCGGTTCCTGAGATAAAATTTCGTCAAAGGTTTCCCGACGTTTGTCAAAGCGAAATACATGTCCGTCGTAGGCGATGCACCATATATTACCTTTGGCGTCTACATATAGGTAATCGATGCGATTGGATGCCCATTCCACTTCATTGCTTTTGCGTGCTTTGTAAACTTGGAAGTCATACCCGTCGAAGCGGTTGATTCCATCCCATGTCGCAAACCATAGCATGCCGTCATGGTCTTGTACCATAGCCATTACGGTGTTTTCCGAAAGTCCGTTCTCTTGCGAATAATGTGTGAATGTGCAGTTCAGTTGCGCCCGGACAGGAAGGAATGTCAGCAGAGATAAAAATATGTAGCAGAAGATTGTTTTCATGGTTCTTGGTTGATAAAGTAAGCAAATGTAAGCAATATTTTGATACGAGCCAAACAGATACCAGAATAATCCGTTCGATGTCCGGTAAGACTTGTATAGTCAGGTTAAAAAAATGGTTTTATGTCAGCATGTCTTGGCTCTATGCAAAAAGAAGGCTCACAGGTGTTCTGTCGGCGACGCTGTGAGCCTTTTCTTGGATGTGAATGATAGCGGTGAGTATAATAAAGTATAAGTGCCCGTTTGTTGATCGTTTTTTAGAACCGGCGAGGTCCGTGCGGACCATGTCCTCCACGGAAACCGGGACCACCCATTTGTCCTTGTTTGCCTCCAAAGAGGTTCAGTCGGTAGATGAAGTGTACCATACAGTAGCTGTAGATAGCGTTGTATTCGGTATCTTGTCGCATGGCTGCACTGATGGTACGGCTGATGTTGCTTTGATTTTTCAGAATGTCATAGAACTGAATGCTTACTGTAGCTGCATTGCCTTTTAGGAAATCTTGAGCTATCTGTGCATTCCATATCAGTTCGTCTCGGTTCATGCTGGCATCGGTGTATCCACGACGTGAATTTTGAGAAATATCAGTCGATATAGTCATGTTCCAAGGCAGGCGCACGTTGGTACTGGCTCCGTACGAAAATTGGTAAGTATCCATATTGTTCGATGTTTGGTAACTGTTGCGCGAATGGGTATAATCCAGTGAACCGTTGAGTGATAACTCCCACCAGTCATTTCGGAACGTTCCGCGTAAACGTTCGCCTAATGACAGTCGTTTGGTAGTGTTCTTATCGGCATCAGTTGTGGTCTGGTTATCACTGATATAGCTCACCATATTTTGGTAATTGGCACGTGTAAAGGTGTTGATGGTAAAACGTTTGTCACGTAAGGCAATGTTACTTCCCACAATGCCGAATAAGTTCCAGTTTCCGTTGATATTTTCAGGCATGGTGGTGTATCCTCCGGTTTCAGAGTTATAAATACGTCGGTTGCTGATGTCGTTTAGTACGTTTTGGAAACTGAAGAACGAGAACATACCACGCTGGGTTTCGGTTTTGAATATGTTGTATTCCACGCGCAAATGGTTGGTGAAAGTTGGCTTCAGTCCCGGATTTCCTACCGTTACATTCAGAGGGTCGGTATTATCCGAAATCGGAAGCAGATCTATCATATCAGGTTGTGAACTTCTTCCACGGTAGCGGATACGCAACTGGCTGGTTTTGGAGAAGCGGTAGCGGAAGTCTAGGGTCGGTGTGAAGTTGAACACGTTCCGTACAGTATCTACTTGATAGTCGCCTTGCGAATAACTAAGTGTAGAGCGTTGGGGTTGGAAGGACATACCGATATTGAAACGCATCTTTTCGCGTATCCAACGGAATGAAACATCTACCTGGTGATTGTAATAATTATAGGTGGCATTCTTACTTAAGTCGGTATTGAGTGTTCCTCCGGAAGTGTTGCCGTCAAGGGTCCACTCTTCGGGCATGTCGTAAGTAGAACGGTCAGTGGTAGAGTGGCTATACTGGAAGTTGTATCCGAATTGTAAAAACCCACCTTTGAATATAGGTTCGCTATAGGTCAGCCGCGCATTGTATTCACTGTTTTTGGTGGGAGTATTGATATACCGGTTTAAACGTTCGAATCGTTCTTCATCCGTTTGTTGGAAATATTCGGTTTCTGAAAGTGAAAATTGTTCGCTGCTGCTATTCGTATAGTTGTATCTGCCGCGGAAGGTGATGTTGCGTCCTTCGCTGTTCAGTCTGCGGTTGATAATCACCGAACCTCCGGCAGTAATATCATCACTCTTGCTCAACGAGTTTTTCAACACGCTATTGACAATGTTGGCTTCGGGAACCAGTGAGGTAATATCATCGGTGTTGAACAGTTCATCTGTAGAATATACAGGGTCTTGGTCGAAAGTGTATGAATTCTGTCCGTTGCTGTTGTCAGTTTTTCCATAACGGATACGTGGCCGGAATATCAGCGTGGTCATTGTGTCCGGACGCCATTCCATGAAAGCATCTGCTGTCAGATTGGTCGTTTTATTGCGTGTATGATCCATAGCATTCTTGAACGAACTGCTTTCGGTGGAAACGAATGTCTCAGACGACTGTTTGCTAATTTGGTCAGCATCTTTGTAATTGAAGTTTATGCTTCCTTCCGATTTGAACTTGTCGTTTTCGGTAGCAAAGTTCGCTCCCAGCATTTTCACAGCCGTCAGGCCGTTTTCCTGACGGCGGAAACCGCCACCTCCACCGGGAAAACTATTATCATTTACGTTGTTTGCCGAACCTATAACGGTGAATTGTTTTTTGTCTTTGAAGTAGTTGGCAAGCAGTTTGGCACTATATCGGTCTTCTGTACCGTACGCTCCGTCTACGTTCCCGAAAAATCCGTGGTTCATACCCGGCTTTACGCTTAGGTCAAGCACGGTTTCCTCTTCACCATCCTCAATACCTGTCACACGTGCCATATCTGATTGTTTGTCGTATGCCCGTACTTTGTCGATGATGTTGACTGGAAGGTTTTTCATGGCGATATTAGGGTCATCTGCAAAAAACTCTTTTCCGTCAATCATGATTTTCGTAATTTCTTTGCCATTGATGGTGATTTTTCCATTTTCGTCCACTTCTGCCCCGGGAAGTTTTTTTACCAGTTCTTCCAGGGCAGAGCCTTCAGGTACGCGGTATGCCGAACTGTTGTACACCAGTGTATCTGCTACTGCGGTTACTTCGGGAGCCTGGGCTACTACGGTTGCCGCTTCCAACATTACGGCATCCATGTGCATTTTTACCGTTCCGATATTCAGATTTGGTTTGGATTTTGTAATAGACACCCTTCTTACATCAGATGTATAACCTATAAATGATATTTTCAATGCATAATTTCCCGGACGTACATTGATCAAGAACCGTCCGTTCAAATCGGTTGATTGACCAGTCACCATTGTGCTGTCTGGTAATGATAACACTTGTACTGTAGCTTCCATTACCGGTGATTGGTCATCTGCATCAATTACACGTCCTGAAATCTTTCCTAATCTACTGTTGCCTTGTGCAAAGGTTGCTGTTCCTGCGAACATCAGTAGTAACCCCATAACCCACGTTTTCATTGTCTTCTTTTAATTAATGTCTAAATGTTTGTCGCCTGTTTGACAGAAAAAGCAAGATAAGGTTTAATCTTTCATCCTGAATATTTGTTAATGCTTTCGTCTTGCTGCTAACTTTTTTCTATTTTTGCCCCAAAATAAACAAATAATTATGAGTATGCAGGAAGTAGTAATTTGCAATCAGTTGGAAAATGATTTAAAGAAAGCGGTAACGAAAAGTGAACACGACAAAGTGTTTGTCTTGACAGATGAACACACACATGTCTTTTGTTTTCCGATTATCTGTAGGTTTCCTTTCTTGAAAAATGCCGTTGAAATTTGTATAGGGGTAGAGGATGTGCACAAAAACCTGGAAACATTGGCGTATGTGTGGACGCAATTGAGTTTGAAAGGGGCTACACGTCGTTCGCTGATGATAAATTTAGGCGGAGGTATGGTAACCGATTTAGGAGGTTTTGCAGCTGCTACTTTTAAGCGGGGTATTTCGATGATTAATATTCCGACCACATTGTTGGGGATGGTAGATGCATCTGTGGGAGGAAAGACTGGCATAAATTTCAATGGGCTGAAGAATGAAATCGGCGCATTTGCCCCAGCCGAATCTGTATTGATAGACTGCGGATTTCTGAAATCGCTTGACCGGGAAAATCTGCTTTCTGGTTATGCAGAGATGTTGAAACATGGGCTAATCAGTAACGCCTGCCACTGGAGCGAACTGGTTGGTTTTGATTTGAACCGGATTGATTACGGGTGCCTACAAAGATTGGTAGGTAAGTCCATTGAGGTGAAAGAGCAGATTGTAAGACAAGACCCATTTGAAAAAGGTATCCGTAAAGCGTTAAATTTCGGGCATACGGTAGGACATGCTTTCGAAAGTCTTGCTTTGGAAAATGGTCGTCCTATTTTGCACGGTTATGCTGTAGCGGCCGGGATGGTATGCGAACTGTATTATTCTCACTTACGTATGGGATTCCCCAAGGAAAAACTTCGTCAGACTTTGCAATTTATTAAAGAAAATTATGGCCGTGTGGCTTTCACCTGCGAGGATTATGAGCGTTTGTATGCTTTTATGTGTCATGATAAGAAAAACAGTGCTGAAGGAAAGGTTAACTTTACACTAATCAGCGAAGTAGGTGATATTCATATCAACCAGACTGCCACCCAAGATGATATTTATGATATGCTTGATTTTTATTCAGAAACGATGGGATAACAGAATTGTAGTAGAGAAACAATGAAAAACACGCTCATAGTTTAGCTATTATCTTGGTTCATAACCCCCATCCGCAAACGGTTTGGTTTTATGTCCTCCATACCGGGGATATACATCCCCTCATTGGAGGACATAGAATGAAGTAGCCCTAATAGAATTATATACAACATTAATTCCGCTAACGGGTATTACCTGATATTCATATAAATTTAAATAGCCTCCCCACCGTCAAGTTAGAAGTGCAACTCCGCCACCGCCTTCCTCCGTCCTTGGAGCGTAGCGGAAAGGGCGGAGGAA
>NZ_JACSPP010000040.1 GCF_014837065.1 Phocaeicola intestinalis | reverse complement strand
CTAATGAAAACCTTTAATAAAATAAAAAAATTCTCTGGATATTTGGATTACAACATAGAAGAAACTGTTTTGAATTTATCGTGTGCTGATTTGGGATGAGTTTTTGAGGCATTTCCGTTTGTATGATGAGGAAGATAGCGGGCTATCTGACAAAGAACAGAAGCGGAAAGAACAAAAAAATCGCCCAAGGCACACACGAAAACGGAAACATCAAGACGAGAAAAACTTTTTGGAGAAATTCAAAATAGTTTCTTAATATGAATGTCCGTAATTAGCCAATGCGGTCGGGTTGAAAACGCAGTAGTACTGCATTCGCCGATGAAGTATATATCCGTAGGCGGATGAAGTTATATTCAATCGCGGATGCAGTATATATTCATTTTTCAAGGGTATGTATTGACTGCTTGCGGACCATTCATCAACTTTATTGGATATCTAAACTTTCACAGAGAGAAATACAGATGTTTATATAAATATATCAAAATAAGAAAATGAAGACGATAGGCATTTTTGTGGGATTATTATTAATAAGTATGTATGGCTTTGCACAAACGGATGCAGATTCGATAAAAACAGACCGTGTGTATGCGACAGATACAACAGGTATAACAGAACTTTCGGGTGATTCAGTATCGGTTCCAGCTGTAAATCCGTTAAATGATACATTGTCTGTTGCGTTAGATACAATGGTTGCTGTAGTAAAGGAACCGGTTGTAAACCCCATAAACCGGAAAGTAAAAGCCCGTTTTTATGCACTGCTCTCCCAATATCGGAAAACCCGGCAGGAAATGTCAGAACGTTGGGATGATATCTTCATACCACATGCTCCGGCGTGGATTCGTCCGGATGCCGATTATTTCAAGCTTGCCATGCCTGCCACATATTACTCGGATGCTATCGAGCAGGCAATCTCTATCGATGGCTGGAAGCCGAAAAGTCCTTTCCCGGAAAAAAATCCGATAAAAGATTCTCTGTTCCAGATACCCCGTCTTACGCATACAGCGGATGTCGACCGTGCCATCAACCGCCAACTGTTAAACTTTTACGTGCAATATCCTAATTTGGTACGTAAAAACGAAAACGACCTAAGCGGCCTGGAGCCTTTGCCGGATGAAATGATTGTCAGGAAACCACGAAAGAACAAAGTGCTTACCTTGCTGACTCCAGAATCGACATACCGGATGGGTGAAGATAATTTATTGATAATCCGGCCGAATTTTTGGACCATTTCAGGGAACGGTTATATCCAGTTTTCACAAAACTATATTTCGGACAATTGGTATAAGGGAGGAGAAAGTACTGTTTCGCTTTTGTCTGGTATGACATGGCAATTCAATTACGATGACAAGCAGAAAATCCAGTTTGAAAACAAAATCGAATGGAAACTGGGATTTATCACAGCCCCTTCGGATACCGTGCACCAGTACAAAACCAGTGAAGATATGCTCCGCATCAGTTCGAAATTCGGCTACAAAGCAATCTGGAACTGGTATTATACGATTTCGGCAGAATTCAAGACTCAATTCTTTTCCAAATATGATACGAACTCGGACAATCTCGTTTCGGGCTTACTCTCTCCTGCCGAACTGAACATCGGTATCGGTATGGATTATAAATATGTGAAAGACAACATCTGTAACTTGTCTGTCCTGATCAATCCGTTCAACTACTCACGCTATAGTGTGACAAGCGACCGGGTAGACCCGACTAAATTCAATATCGAGGCAGGACATAAGATAGAGAATCAGTTGGGTTCGCGCCTGGAAACCACGTTGAAATGGAACCTGTTGAACAACTTGCTATGGGAGTCACGTTTTTCGTATACGACAAATTATGAAAAAGTCTTGGCAGAATGGGAAAATACGTTTACGTTTGCATTCAATAAATATTTTTCAACAAAGTTATTCGTGCACGCACGTTTCGATGATTCGGTAACGCTTGAAGCGGATGATGATAGTTATTTTCAACTTCAGGAATTGTTGAGTCTAGGATTCAATTACACGTGGTGAGAAAAGAGTAGAGATTAAACTTATTTTGTCACAGAAACAGATAGGGATACCGGACCTGTAGGGTTTTGTGATGTATGTTATAAATTTAGACATAAAATTATGATTTCATTTGTTCAAATTCTTGATTTCATAGGCACATTTGCTTTCGCTATTAGCGGCATCCGTTTGGCTTCTGCCAAACGTTTTGACTGGTTTGGAGCATATATCGTGGGGTTGGCAACAGCCATCGGAGGTGGAACCTTGCGTGATGTGATGCTAAACGTGACACCCGTATGGATGACCGACCCCATCTATTTAATCTGTACGGCTTTTGCCATGTTTTTCGTTATTATTTTTGGCAAATACCTGATTCATCTGAATAACACTTTTTTCTTTTTCGACAGTATTGGACTTGCATTATTTACTGTAGTAGGATTCGGTAAGACTATTGCTTTGGGATTTCCGTTTTGGGTCGCTATTATCATGGGGAGCATAACAGGTGCGGCAGGAGGAGTAATCCGTGATGTTTTTATAAACGAGATTCCGTTGATTTTCCGAAAAGAAATTTATGCCATGGCATGTGTGATTGGAGGACTTGCATATTGGGGTTGCCTTCAATTGGGCATGGAGGATTATGTCTCGCAGATTGTAGGCGGAATGACGGTATTGATAGTCCGTATCCTAGCCGTGAAATATCAAATTACTCTTCCCATTTTGAAAGGAGACCCCACAAATCAGCAAGAGAAAGAATAGACAGACGGATTAAACGAATATATCAAACCAAGAAAGACTTTTTGTAGAAATTCAAAACAGTTTTTTAGCACAACGATTGTTTCCCGATGTAGAAGATAATCTTCTCCGGCATTGAGAAGCTGTTTTGAATTTATCGTGCGATGATTTGGGATGAGTTTTTGAGGCATTTCCGCTTCTGTGATGAGGAAGATAGCGGGCTATCTGACGAAGAACAGGAGCGAAAAGGGCCAAAAAATCGCCCAAAGCACACACGAAAACGGATACATCAAGCCAAGAAAAACTTTTTGGAGAAATTCAAAACAGCTTCTGAGGATAATCTGCATAATTTATGTGTTTGCCTGTATATTTCCAACCATTTTTTGTTTTTCTCAAAAAGTTCTTCTATCTTTGCCGGAAAGTAAAACAAAGGGGTGCCCATGTCGGGCTGAGATCATACCCTACGAACCTGATACGGTTAGTACCGGCGAAGGGATTGTTTCTTCGGAAAACACTCTTTACATACCTCCCTCTCCTGAAAGGTGTCTCTTTGGATTACTCCTTATTATATTTATACTTTATTTATATAGAGAACCACTATGACAGTTATTGTAAACAACAAAGAGACCGATTTGACCCAAGGGAATACCATTGCCGATTTGGCAAAACAACTGGAGCTTCCTGAAAAAGGAGTAGCCATAGCTTTGCACAACCGTATGATTCCCCGTGAAAAATGGGCAGACCAAACCTTACAACCAAACGATAGTTTAGTTATCATCAAAGCGGCTTGTGGAGGATAATACAGCTATGGAACTGCAATTCATTACCCATTACACCGGCCGATATACCTACTTCGACTCTGCCCGGATGGCACTGGAAGGCGGATGCCGGTGGATTCAGTTGCGCATGAAGGAGGCAACCGAAGAAGAGGTAGAAAAGGAAGCGATACGTGTACAGGACTTATGCCGCCAGTACGGAGCCACGTTCATCATAGACGATCACGTGGCTTTGGCAAAAAAGCTACATGCCGACGGTGTGCATCTGGGTAAAAAGGACATGCCGATAGCCGAAGCCCGCAAACTGCTGGGAAAAGACTTTATTATCGGAGGTACGGCAAACACATTCGAAGACGTGCAGATGCATTATGCCGCGGGTGCCGACTACATTGGCTGCGGACCGTTCCGCTTCACAACAACCAAGAAAAACCTAAGTCCTGTTCTGGGACTGGAAGGCTACCGGAATATCGTATCACGCATGAAAGAGGCAGGCATCAACTTGCCTATCGTAGCCATTGGAGGCATTGCCTTCGAAGATATTCCGGCTATTATGCAGACTGGAGTATCGGGCATTGCTCTTAGCGGAAGCATCCTGCGTGCGGATGACCCGATAGCAGAAACAAGGAGGATAATTAATAGTTAACAGTTAATAATTAATAGTTGATATTGAATATATGAAAAAACTGATTATCGCCGATAAAGAATTCGACTCACGCTTGTTTTTAGGTACAGGCAAATTCAACTCGAATGAGATTATGGAGAAAGCTATCCTGGCTTCGGGCACGGAAATGGTGACCGTGGCCATGAAACGCATTGAACTGAATGATAAGGAAGACGATATGTTGCATCACATCGTTCATCCGCATATCCAACTTTTGCCCAACACTTCGGGTGTGCGTACGGCAGAAGAAGCTGTATTCGCCGCACAAATGGCACGCGAAGCATTCGGCACCAACTGGTTGAAGCTGGAGATTCATCCAGACCCGCGCTATCTTCTGCCCGACTCTGCCGAGACGTTGAAAGCGACAGAAGAATTGGTGAAGCTGGGATTTGTGGTATTACCTTATTGCCAGGCAGATCCTACCCTTTGCAAACGCCTGGAAGAAGCCGGAGCCGCTACAGTGATGCCACTCGCCGCCCCTATCGGTACAAATAAGGGATTGCAGACACGCGACTTCTTGCGCATTATCATCGAACAAAGTAACGTGCCGGTAGTAGTAGATGCTGGTATCGGTGCACCGAGCCATGCAGCCGAAGCCATGGAAATGGGAGCAGACGCCTGTCTGGTAAACACCGCAATCGCTGTAGCCGGAAATCCGGAAGAAATGGCTATTGCCTTCAAGGAAGCCGTGATAGCCGGACGCCGTGCTTACGAAGCAGGACTTGGCGTGCAAAGTGAGAGCTTCGAAGCTTCTGCCTCGTCACCCTTAACCGCTTTTCTGAATAATTAATGTATTAGGGACTAGGTACCAGGGACTAGGTGACTAGGTTCTGAATAGTCTGGCAAACACCGGTCAAACTATATAGAATTACCTAGTACGTGAAACCTAGTACGTAGTCCTTAATCACCTACAAAAAATACCACCATGGAACAAGAGAACAAACCTTACGCACACCGCGAGAAAGCCTACATGCAAGGCACACTCTTCCCCTTCATCAAAGTGGGAATGCAGAAAGTAAACCTGACCCCTACCGTCACCATCCAAGACGGAAAGAAAGTGATGACTCCGAATGCGCCTGTTTATATCTACGATACCAGCGGCCCGTTCAGCGACCCTTCGGTAAAGATAGACTTGAAGAAAGGCATTGCCCGTATGCGTGAACCGTGGATTACCGGACGAGGGGATGTGGAGCAATTGCCTTCCATTACTTCCGAATATGGCAAGATGCGCCGGGATGACACTTCGCTCGATCACCTGCGTTTCGAACACATCGCCCTACCCTATCGTGCCAAAGCCGGAAAATGCTGCACCCAGATGTACTATGCCAAACAAGGCATCGTAACTCCGGAAATGGAATATGTGGCAATCCGTGAAAACATGAATTGCAAAGAATTAGGCATCGACACCCACATCACTCCCGAATTTGTGCGTGACGAGATAGCCGCAGGACGTGCCGTATTGCCTGCCAATATCAATCATCCGGAAAGTGAGCCGATGATTATCGGGCGCAACTTCCTGGTGAAAATCAATACCAACATCGGAAACTCTGCCACAACTTCGAGCATCGAAGAGGAAGTGGACAAAGCCGTATGGAGCTGCAAATGGGGAGGCGATACGTTGATGGACCTCTCTACGGGAGACAACATCCACGAAACCCGTGAATGGATTATCCGAAATTGCCCCGTACCTGTAGGCACCGTACCCATCTATCAGGCATTGGAAAAAGTAAACGGCAAAGTGGAAGACCTGACCTGGGAAATCTACAAGGACACCTTAATAGAACAATGCGAACAAGGAGTGGATTACTTTACCATCCATGCAGGTATCCGCCGGCACAATGTACACCTGGCGGACAAGCGTTTATGCGGCATCGTGAGCCGCGGAGGAAGCATTATGAGCAAATGGTGCCTGATACACGACAAGGAGTCATTCCTCTACGAGCATTTCGATGACATCTGCGACATCCTTGCCCAATACGATGTAGCTATCTCATTGGGCGACGGCCTGCGTCCCGGATGTATTGCCGACGCTAACGACGAAGCCCAGTTTGCCGAACTCGACACCATGGGTGAACTTGTTGTCCGTGCATGGGAAAAGAACGTACAGGCATTCATCGAAGGTCCGGGTCATGTGCCTTTGCACAAGATTCAAGAGAACATGCAACGCCAGATCGAGCATTGTCATAACGCTCCGTTCTATACCCTCGGTCCGTTGGTAACAGACATCGCTCCGGGATATGACCACATCACATCAGCCATCGGAGCCACCCAAATTGGCTGGCTAGGTACGGCAATGTTGTGCTATGTCACTCCGAAAGAACACCTCGGATTGCCCAACCGCGAAGATGTGCGTACGGGAGTCATTACCTATAAGATAGCTGCCCATGCTGCCGACCTTGCCAAAGGACATCCCGGAGCACAAATCCGCGACAATGCCCTCAGCAAAGCCCGTTATGAGTTCCGCTGGCGCGACCAGTTCCATCTAAGCCTTGACCCCGACCGTGCGCTGGAATACTTCAACGAAGGACGCCATACCGACGGGGAGTATTGCACCATGTGCGGTCCGAACTTCTGCGCCATGAAGCTTTCGAGAGATCTCTCTTCAATTAATAATCAATAGTTAATAATTAATAATTAATAATTAACAACGAGAGAGCGTCTACTTTTTTTAGCTAATTACGTTTTAACCTAATAATAATCAACAATGGGAGAAAATTGATAATTAATAACAACAAGGATGCGGTCGAAAAGCATTATCAAACAAAAATCTGTGGCTTTTGCCTTGCGTATCATTAAAGCCTTCCGCTTTTTAAAAGAACAAAAAGGAGAATATGTTATGTCAAAACAATTGCTCCGAAGCGGTACAGCAATAGGAGCATTAATACGTGAAGCTGAATTTGCCGAAAGCAAAAAAGATTTTATCCATAAACTGCATATTTCATTAAAAGAAGCTAACGAAACAGACTATTGGCTGACATTGCTACACGAATCGGATTACATAAACGATATAGCTTTCCAATCCATCCAAGCAGATTGTACTGAACTGATAAAACTATTAACCAGCATAATCAAGTCCAGCAAATGCAATCCAAACGCATCCACCATTATTAATTATTAATTATTCATTATTAATTGAATAGCATGTTTAGCGAAGAATTAGAAAAAATAAGCTGGGAGGAGACGACCGAAGCCATCTACTCCAAAACAGAATCCGATGTGCTGCGGGCACTCGGCAAGTCACACTGTGATGTGAACGACTTTATGGCACTGGTTTCGCCGGCTGCCGAAAAATACCTGGAACCGATGGCACGCCTGAGTCGCAAATATACCGAAGAACGGTTCGGGAAAACAGTATCGATGTTTATTCCGCTTTATCTGACCAACTCGTGCACCAACTCGTGCGTGTATTGCGGATTCCATATCAGCAATCCCATGGCAAGGACTATCCTGACACCCGAAGAAATGGAGAACGAGTACAAAGCCATCAAAAAACTGGCTCCGTTTGAAAACCTGCTGATAGTAACCGGAGAAAATCCGGCAAAGGCAGGCGTACCGTATCTTGCCAAAGCACTTGATCTGGCAAAGCCCTATTTCTCGAACCTGAAAATAGAAGTAATGCCGCTGAAAACCGAAGAATATGCCGAACTGACCAGACACGGCATGAACGGGGTCATCTGTTTCCAGGAAACATACAACAAAGCACGTTATAACATCTATCATCCGCGTGGCATGAAATCGAAATTCGAATGGCGCGTAAACGGCTTCGACCGCATGGGACAAGCAGGCGTGCATTCTATCGGCATGGGCGTATTGATAGGATTGGAAGACTGGCGTACCGATGTCACGATGATGGCATACCACCTGCGTTATCTGCAAAAACACTATTGGAAGACCAAATACAGTGTCAACTTCCCCCGCATGCGCCCCGCAGAGAACGAAGGATTCCAGCCCAACGTTATCATGAGCGACAAGGAACTGGCACAGGTGACCTTTGCCATGCGTATCTTCGACCACGATGTGGATATTTCGTATTCTACCCGTGAACCGGCTTATATCCGCGACCACATGGCATCGCTGGGCGTAACCACCATGAGTGCCGAAAGCAAAACCGAACCGGGAGGATATTACACTTATCCTCAGGCTTTAGAACAATTCCATATCAGCGACGACCGTACCGCCATGGAAGTAGAGTGCGCACTAAAGGCAGCCGGACGCGAACCGGTATGGAAAGACTGGGATGCTTCATTCGACTTTGTAAAATGAAGAATGAAGAATGATGAATGAAGAATCGGGGTTCTGATGAACCTATATCCGCAAGCCGATGGATATAGGTCCGCAAGCCGATGAAGCTATATCCGCAGACCTATGCATATAGCTGCACCAGATTCTTCATTCCTCTTTCTTCATTCTTAATTCTTCATTCAAAAAAATGGAAAGATACAACCGCCAACTCCTTCTTCCCGAAATTGGCGAAGAAGGACAAGCACGCCTGAAAGCGGCACGTGTACTCATTGTAGGTGTAGGAGGGCTCGGCTCTCCCATCGCACTCTATCTGGCAGGTGCCGGAGTAGGAACAATCGGGCTGATTGATGATGATACTGTAAGCGAAAGCAACCTGCAACGCCAGGTGCTCTATTCTGAAGCCGAAGTAAACCTGCCCAAAGCCCTGCAAGCCCAAAAACGGCTGGAAGCACTGAACAGCACCATCCGGATAAAGGCCTACCCTACCCGCCTGACACCCGACAATGCTAAAGCAATTATATCAGACTATGACATCGTAGTGGACGGATGCGACAATTTCATCACCCGATACCTGATTGATGACACGTGTGCCTCACTGGGGAAAGCATATGTGTACGGGGCAATCCGGGCATTCGAAGGACAAGTATCGGTATTCTTATATAATAAAGGAGAAAAAAGATACCGCAACCTCTATCCCGATGAACAGGAAATGTTATCCATGCCCCCACTTCCCAAAGGAGTGATAGGAGTTACTCCCGGACTGGTAGGTTGCGTCGAAGCTCATGAAGTTATCAAGATTATTTGTGGTTACGGGACCATTTTGGCAGGAAAATTATGGCAAATCGACCTGAAAACGATGGAAACGTACACGATTTTGCTTTAACTTACGCTAATATTACAAACTTATTACTACCTTTGCTGCACCATATTGTGTTTTCACATGAAACTGATAGTAATAACCAGGCCCACTTACTTTGTGGAAGAAGATAAAATACTGACAGCCCTTTTCGAAGAAGGACTGGAGATTCTTCATTTACGCAAAACCGATTCCACTCCGGTCTATGCAGAAAGATTGCTGACATTGATTCCGGAAAAATACAGGAAGCGTATTGTCGTACATGGGAATTTCTACCTGAAAGAAGAATATAAGTTAAGAGGGATTCATATCAACAGTCATAATTCTGTGATACCCGACAACTATTCAGGTCCTATCACTACTTCCTGTCATTCGCTGGAAGAAGTGAAACAGAAAAAGCCCCAGTTCGAATACGTGTTCCTCAGTCCTATCTTCGACAGCATATCGAAAGAAGGATACGATTCGGCTTTCACACCTGAAGAAATCCGGGCTGCAGCTAAAAACGGCATCATCGACAAACGTGTCATCGCATTGGGAGGTATTGACGAAAGCAATATCCTGCAAGTAAAAGATTTCGGATTTGGAGGGTGTGCCGTATTGGGAGGATTGTGGAACAAGTTCTGTCCGGAGCATGACTATAATTACAGTGACCTGATTGAACAATTCAGGAAACTGAAGAAATTGGCTGACTAGAAGTTTTTTCGATACATGTTTTGTCCGGCTAAAGAAATAGTGTAACTTTGTATATATACTTTTTTAAGGCAACATATTTAACAATGAGCGAAACATCAAGATTTAAAGTCTTCTCGGGTACAAACTCGAGATATCTGGCAGAGAAAATCTGCAAAAGTTTGGGATGCCCGCTGGGTAACATGAACATTACTCATTTCGCTGACGGCGAATTTGCAGTATCTTACGAAGAATCGATTCGTGGCCAGCACGTATTTCTCGTACAGTCAACTTTTCCGAACTCCGACAATTTGATGGAGCTTTTATTAATGATTGACGCAGCAAAACGTGCTTCGGCCAAACGTATCATCGCCGTTGTCCCCTATTTCGGCTGGGCACGACAAGACCGCAAGGACAAGCCCCGTGTATCCATCGGTGCCAAATTAGTGGCAGACTTATTAAGCGTAGCGGGCATTGACCGCTTGATTACCATGGATTTGCATGCCGACCAGATTCAGGGATTCTTCGATATTCCGGTTGATCACCTGTACGGTTCTACCATCTTTGCTCCCTATATCCAGTCTTTACATTTGCCTAATCTGGTCATTGCCACTCCCGATGTGGGAGGTTCGAAACGTGCCAGTACGTATGCTAAATACCTGGATGTACCTTTGGTATTGTGCCACAAGACACGTGAAAAAGCCAATGTGGTAGCATCGATGCAAATCATCGGTGATGTAAAGGGTAAAGATGTAGTGCTGATAGACGACATGGTAGATACCGCCGGTACCATCACCAAAGCTGCCGACATCATGAAAGAAGCCGGAGCGACTTCGGTACGTGCCATCGCCAGCCACTGTGTCATGTCGGGTCCTGCATCCGAACGCGTACAAAACTCGCAACTGGAAGAACTGGTATTCACCGACAGCATCCCGTACTCAAACCGTTGTGCCAAAGTGAAACAGCTTTCTATAGCCGACATGTTTGCTGAGACGATTCGCCGTGTATTGAGCCACGAATCTATCAGCTCGCAATATTTGCTTTGATTTCTTATGAAACGCAGATTAACCCAGATTCTTGCTGATTCATAATTAAATAATATGATATCCGCGTCAATCTGAGCTAATCTGTGTTTTTAATAAAATTTCCTCATGAAAATCCTTTGGCTTGACCTGAACAGTTCGTATGCGCATTCCTCGTTGGCTTTGCCCGCCTTGCAAGCCCAACTCATCGGACGTGCCGATATAGAGTGGGATATTGTTTCTGCAACTATCAATGAAAATCCGGGCATGGCGAGTGCTGAAGTATTCCGTCGGAAACCGGATATCGTAGCCGCTACCTGCTGGCTTTTCAATCACGAAATGTTACTTCACACTTTGGGACGTATCAAGGCTTTGCTCCCCGATTGTTGCATCACACTGGGAGGTCCCGAATTTTTGGGGGATAATGAAAGGTTCCTACGTAATTATCCTTTCGTGAATTGTGTATTCCGAGGCGAAGGAGAAGAGGTTTTCGCACGCTGGCTGGAAATATGGAATAAGCCGGAAGCATGGCACACCATAACCGGCTTATGTTATTTGGATACAGTTTCCACCTACCACAATAACGGACGTGCACAAGTGATGCATTTCGACCGGCTTGTCCCGCCCGAAGAAAGCCCGTTCTTCAATTGGAGCAAACCTTTCGTGCAACTGGAAACTACACGCGGATGCTTCAATACATGCGCCTTTTGTGTAAGCGGAGGCGAGAAACCCGTACGCACCCTTCCCATTGAAACCATCCGAAGGCGAATCTCCTTGATTCAGGAGCACCACATCCGGAATATCCGGGTGCTCGACCGGACTTTCAATTACAATACCCGTCATGCCCGCGCCTTACTCGATTTATTCCGCGAATTTCCAGACATCCGTTTTCACTTAGAAGTGCATCCCGCCCTTTTATCCGAAGAGCTGAAAGAAATACTTGCCGCCATGCCAAAGGGACAATTACACTTAGAGGCAGGCATTCAAAGCCTCCATCAGGAAGTGCTGACCGTCAGCCGGAGAGCAGGAGACTTGGCAGATGCCCTGTCCGGTCTGGAATTCTTATGTGCTTTGCCCAATTTGGAAACCCATGCCGACCTGATAGCAGGATTACCTTTATATCATTTAAAAGAGATATTCGAAGATGTCCGTACGTTGGCTTCTTATCGTGCCGGCGAAATCCAATTGGAATCTCTAAAGCTTCTTCCCGGAACGGAAATGCGCCGGCGCAGCTCGGAATTAAGCATCAGCTACTCTCCTTATCCTCCATACGAAGTGTTGAAAACCAACGAAATCACTCCCGACGAACTTCAAACGGCACGCATGTTATCACGCCTCATAGACGGATTCTACAATGCCAAACCTTGGCAAGAAATCACTCGCCTGTTGATTGTGGAAGAGTCTGAATTCTTGCACCGGTTCTTGGAGCATCTGACTCGTATCGGCGTCATTGACCAGCCCATGAGCCTGGAACGGCGTGGCATCCTACTCTATAAGTTCTGTCAAGAAAACTATCCGGCTTACGAAACCGCCGTGACACTTGCATGGATAGAAGCGGGCATGTCGCTTAAGAAAGAACCGGCCTACCGCGTCCGTACCAAACACGTATTACCTCCCGAACATTGGGAGGTGCTCAATGGCACCTATCACGAAAACTTGCGTCTCTGCCTGCTTCCGCCTGCCGAAAACGAAGACATTACGTATTGGTTTGGTTTTGAACCTGAATCGCAACAAACCAAACCGGTATTCAAAGCAAGGACTTTATAAATCATTCATTATTAACTGTTAACTAAAGAAATACCATGAACCGAATTTGCCGACTATTCAACATTAAATACCCCATCATCCAAGGTGGAATGGTATGGTGCAGCGGCTGGAGATTAGCTTCTGCCGTAAGCAACGCTGGAGGGCTTGGCTTGCTGGGAGCAGGCTCAATGCACCCCGAAACCTTACGCGAGCACATCCGTAAGTGTAAAACAGCTACCGACAAGCCTTTTGGAGTAAATGTACCGCTCATGTATCCCGAAATAGATACTATCATGCCAATCATCGCCGAAGAAGGCGTAAAAATCGTTTTCACGTCGGCAGGCAGTCCAAAGAAATGGACTGACTGGCTTCACGAACGGGATATCCTCGTGGCACACGTAGTGGCTTCGTCCAAATTTGCAGCCAAATGTGAGGAAGCGGGCGTAGACGCTATCGTAGCCGAAGGATTCGAAGCCGGAGGGCATAACGGACGAGAAGAGACCACTACCATGTGTCTCATCCCTGCCATTCGCCGTACATGTACTCTGCCCCTATTGGCTGCAGGAGGCATAGCGACTGGCAAAAGCATCCTTGCCGCACAAGCCTTGGGAGCCGACGGCGTACAGATAGGAACCCGATTCGCATTAACCGAAGAAAGCTCAGCACACTTCTCGTTCAAAGACCGGTGCCTGCGCCTGAACGAAGGCGACACGATACTGACACTGAAACAACTTTCGCCTACCCGATTGGTGAAAAATGACTTCTACAAACGGGTTGAAGAAGCAGAACTGCGCGGTGCATCAGTAGATGAACTTCGTGAGATCTTAGGACGGGGACGCGCCAAGTTAGGAATATTCGAAGGAGACATCTTTGAGGGAGAAATCGAAATTGGTCAAGTTGCCTCACAAATCAAACGCTTGCAAGCAGTTGACGAAGTGATGAAAGAACTGATAGATGAATATAATGAATCGCTGATTCGCCTGCAGGCAAACCGCCTGATGGATATGGCATAAAACAAAAAGCATGTGACGGTCATTATTAAAATAATGAGGTGAAAATGAAGATATATTACTTTGCCGTTTCAGTTATCTTCATGGATTGTAGCAGTTAACTGGAATAGCTTATGAAGTATATCTTCGTTTTCAGAAGGAGATGTTATGGACTTATGAAGATATTCGTTTGGAACAAAACCGGGACATAAAGCACAAACAAAGAGCGATAAAATCCAGCTTTCTCTTCGTTTATGCATTCAAATAATTGATTACCTTTGCACGATTTTTCAAGCAAAGGCGCAATGAACAATGCATATGAAGAAAGATTAGGTACCGAACGTATGCTGCCGCTGGTATTCAAGATGGCACTCCCAGCCATCGCGGCACAGTTTGTAAACCTACTATACAACCTCGTAGACCGTATCTACATCGGGCATATTCCAGACATCGGAACTGATGCGCTGGCAGGAATCGGTGTGACCAGCGCAGTCATCATTCTGATTTCTGCCTTTTCATCTATCGTAGGAGCTGGAGGTGCTCCATTGGCAGCCATAGCCTTAGGACAAGGCGATCGCGAACGGGCCGGAAAAATACTGGGTAACGGTTTCATTTTACTGATAATCTTTACACTTATCACTTCCTCCATAGCATATATTTTCATGGAGCCGATTTTATTGTTTACCGGTGCATCCGGACGGACAATCGGCTATGCTACTGATTACCTGTCGGTTTATCTGCTGGGAACGCTCTTCGTAGAATTGTCGGTAGGGCTCAATACTTTTATCAACATACAAGGACGTCCCGCCATTGCCATGTACTCAGTGCTGATAGGTGCCATTCTGAATATCGCGTTAGACCCTCTGTTCATTTTTACATTCGACATGGGAGTAAAAGGAGCAGCTTTTGCCACCATCTTGTCGCAAGCTTGCAGTGCGGCCTGGACGTTAAGTTTCCTGACATCCGGAAAAGCTTCCCTCCGGCTGGAACGGCAGTATATGAAGCTACACAAAAGCATCCTTTTTCCCGTTCTGGCACTGGGAATTTCTCCTTTTATCATGGCAAGTACTGAAAGCCTGGTAAGCTTCGTATTAAACGGTACGTTGGAGCGCTTTGGCGACATCTACGTCAGTGCACTCGCTATTATGCAAAGTGCAATGATGATTGTCAGTGTTCCACTAACCGGATTTGCACAAGGATTTGTCCCTATTGTAAGCTATAACTACGGACATCATGATTTCAATCGTGTCAAATCGTGTTTCAAGATTGCGCTTATCTCGATGTTTTCATTCAACTTTGTGCTGATTGTGTTTATGATACTGTTTCCTTCAGTCATAGCTGGCGCTTTTACTACCGATCAAAAACTAATAACCGTTGTATGTCAAATGATGCCCATATTCCTTGCCGGTATGACCATATTCGGCTTGCAACGTACTTGCCAAAATATGTTCGTGGCACTGGGTCAGGCAAAAGTATCCATTTTCATCGCCCTTTTGCGAAAAGTCTTCCTTCTGGTTCCTTTGGCACTTGTCCTTCCACATATCATGGGTGTGCATGGTGTATTTGCAGCAGAAGGCATTTCAGATGCAACAGCAGCCATCTGTTGTACCCTTATTTTTGCCTTCCGCTTCCCCAAAATACTTCGGTAAGGCTATTCTCTCCGCCTCACGATATTCCGAAAATCGTTCACGATGTCACGCCCTAAGTTAACCCGCGTACTGTCTACCTGCCGGATGGCCACCGGTGTAACCGCATCTTTATATTTCGCTTTACCCAGTTTGAATTTCATCTTGTCCAGATTGCCCGTTATGGTAACTCCCATCTTGAAAGGCAAAGGCGATTTCAAAATGGATATGTGATAATTGAAATTCATATCCAATCCTTGTGTCCCTCCCACTGCAGCTTTATAACGGTCTATTTGCACTACAAACGGATATACCGTCACATTACCGTCTTTCACCGTTACATTAACTGATATGCTGTCGAACACATTCCGTTTCTTGTTTTTGAACCTCAACATTTTTGATATCTCGGAAAAAGTTTCCCCATCCATCAATACCAAGCTGTCACCATCGATACGGACTGCGGCACGCAGGCTGGGTATTTTGATGTTCATGTTCGAATCAAGCCGGGCTTCTGCCGCAGCATCAAAATTGACCTGCCCTTTGAACGAACGAAGCATTGGCACGATGGTATCCAACGAAGGAATGAAATCAACCAGTTTACCGATATTGATTCTACGCAGCCTGAAATCAAATCCCGCATATCCTCGCTTTTTCTCTGTGGCCCGATAAACCACCGTTGCAAACATACTTGCATCCAATCCTTTCATCCGCAAAGCATTGAGGTGCACAGCCTGATCCCGAACGTTTACTTCACCACGTACATTTTCGAATACCATTTTGTCGTAACGTACACGTTTCAAATTTGTCTGCAGTTCGAAATCTATGTTCTTCGGCACGATAAACAATTTCATTGCCGAGGCTGTATCCACTTTCTCTTCTGCAGCCTCTTCCGTATCCACCGTGTCTGCCGGAAAACTGAGGGCATTAATCAACTGATTGCAATCAAGGTTGTGCGAAGACACATCCAACTGGGCACGCAATACCTTATGATGCTTCATTACGCCATATAAGTCGTAAACCACACCACTTGCAGTCAAATCGGAACGGCCAATACGGAAACTGGCATTTTTCAATGTTATCCGACGGTCGCCTACAGTAAGTGCCGTCTTGCGCATACGGACAGGCAAAGTAAATTGAGGAACATTTACTTTCAGGCGATTGAAACCAATGATGCCTTTAGGTATCCACAATGAATCGCGCACCTTTTCTGCCGATACGCCAAACCCTGCCTTGTCCATACCGAACCGGATATCGCCTGCACGTGCAAACAATGTATCTGCCTCCATTGAAAGTCCGATACGTGGCATGGAAGGATTCCGCTGTCCTGGTTCCAGACTGATAGTGGCAGTAGTCTTCTTGCAAAACACAGCCAATGAATCTCCCATATTCCCTTTCAATTGATTCAATTCCACCTTGCAATCCATTTTGGCTATTCGTGCCGTATCCTGCGGATTGGTTGTTTTTGCTGTAGCGGTAAGGCTGGAAAGATTGGCATCCAGACGGCGAGAGCGTAATACCAGCTTGCTTATCTGAGCACGGGCGGCCAAGAAATCATTGCCTAAAAATGCCAGTGATGCATCGCTGGTAAACTCGAAGCCTTTGGCTGTATCTTGCAGCGACATGCCATTCATCGTGACTTTACCTGCCGCCCGGATACGTCCCAAATCACGTTTCTTAATAGATGACAACCGTGTCTTCAACCGTAAGTTTGCTTCAACAGCTCCTTGGATAGTTACTCCCTGTTGTAACGGGAAAGTCTGTGCCAACGAAGTCAGGTCTATCTTTGATTGGGTATTGAACGTAATCACCGGATCACCCAATAAATCATCCACCTTCGCATCTGCCAATACATCGGTATGTGCACCTTGGAAACGGAAAATTTTCAAATCGGCATACGAAGGTTTCTGACGCATCAGGTCTACAAAAGCTTGAAAATCTGCCGAGAGATGGTCAATTCCATAGGGCAATTTATCGTATTTGGCAGAAGCATCCTTGATACGGACATCCAGTGTGACAGCAGGTACCTGTTTTTTCCCGTACCAGCCTTTTACCGTTCCCCGCATCATCACTTCCCCCTTGGCAGTCATGCTTTCACGTTTTAAAATACTTTCGGGTATCATGCTCAGTACCGTTTCAAGCGTAGGAGCATGCAGACCGTATGTGAGATCTACAGCCAGTGCCCGACGAACCGTATCGCCCTGCAATGTCCCTTTCACATCAAAATGAATACCGTTGACCTTGATGCCGGCATCATGCAACACCAGTTTACGTGTTTGCCGTTCCAGTTCAAGGTCGGTATCCAACTCTGCAGCTATCCGGTGCAGCAACAACTGACCGTCTTGCCAGAAAATAATGTTATCGTTTTTAAACTTCAACGACAATCGCGAACGTTCCTTATGCAGAGCGGCACGCAATCCTAAAGAAGCATTCTGCAAGCTGGCATACAACCGGGTGTCGCGGTCGTCAAAAACCACATCTGCATGTTTCAGCGAAACCCGGCGGATGTCAATGCCTCCCGTCAGGGGCTTTGCCGTTACCGTATCCTTTGCTGCCACAGCAGAAGTGTCAACCTGCATGATGTCCCAGTTTGCCACCCCTTCCTTACTTTTATAAGCATAGACAGAGGCATTTTCCAATCCCAGATAATTAACCGTAATTTTATTCTTATACAAATAATCCAACGGGTTAACTACCACCACACACTTGTCGAACGCGACCAGTGAATCTGTTTTCTGCCACAATGTGTCTTTCAACGCTTTCGAGACCAGACTTCCATTTGTCAGTTTCAGTCCGAAACGGGGGAATGTGGAAAAGAAAGTCAATTCCACACTTTTCATATCCAATTTGGCATTCAAGACCTGATTGGATACCTTCAATACCACTGGAGTAAGTTTTTCGGGCGTAAATATAAAATTAACCGCCAAAGCTATGCCTCCCAACGCCAGAACAATCAGTGCAACGACCGACAAACAGGTTATTTTCAGAATATTCTTTGTCCGTTTTTTCATCATTCTTTTATTTGTTCATAAAACAACGGCAAAGATACAAATAAAAAGAAGCGGCGGTTATTCTTCTGCCGCTTCTTCAATAGAAAACTTTATCACTGTCACATTTGCCTGATAAAACGTTTCCCCATTTTCAATATACATACTTCCTCCCGACCGCATGCACATGCGCACTGACATACCGTCATTCGCCCGTAAGAGGTATTCGCCTGTGTGTTTTTGTTCATTAACGGTATACCACATCGCATTCTGTCCATACTGTACTTCCACGTAGTTGCCGTCTGTTTCATAATCCCAGGAAATAAGATAGTCGGCCGTTTCTCCCCGGTGAGAAGTAAAGACACATGTCGCTTCATCGTAATTGATATACGACAGACTGGTTACTTCTTCGGGATAAAAATTGAATACTACCACTCCTGCCGAATCGCTTTGCATCACATTATTTATTGTGTATGAGGTATAAGTTTCCCCCAAATGATGCTTTTCTATCGGATAATATTCGATGTCTGCTTGCTGGCAGGAACTGATAACTGACAAAACAAACACACTCCATATTATTATCGTTTTCATTCCATCAGCATTTCCGGTACCAACATCTCGTCCTCTTTCCCTGCAGGAGTTCGGGAAGACCAAATTTCATATTGTTCGTCAGTTAGAATCTTCTTTAACTTCTTGTCGAACTTTTTTATCTGTTTCTGCATATCTTCCCGTTCATTCTTCATGGGCATCGAAGGTGGCATTCCTTCCATTCTCGGAGGCATTCCGCCTTGTGGAGGCATCCCTCCTCCTCCTTCAGGAGGCATTGGGGGACGCCCTCCTTCAGGCAGATGTCTTTCTGTCATCCTTTCCACTTTTTCTTTTTCCTGTTTCAAGTAAAGCTTATATATTTTTTTGTATTGCTTTTCGCTTAATTGCAAAAGTTCGTTCATTTCGTCCGTTCGCCTTTTTGCCATCTTCTCCGGGTTGGGGACTTCCTTTACCTGTTCTTCTGCTTGCCAAAGAAAAGCAGAAAAATTATCTGCCACGGCAAACATTTCTCCGCCGAAAGCCATCCCCAACAACAAACTACAAATGTATCTTTTCATATCTTCTTTGTTTTAATGATGTTTCAAAGTTAAGCGCTCTTTCATCCCATACCAAAAACTATCAACCAACCAGATTATCTTATCAGTAAATCGCTCTATTTTCATAATGAATCTGTCATTTCGGCACATACATACAAGGAAAGGCCTAATCACTTGTCAACAATATGATATTTAAACCGAAAAACGTTTGTATAAAGTATGATATGAATTCCGTCATCAGCCAATCCGGCCGAGTTGAAAACGCAGTAGTACTGCATCTGCCGATGAAGTATATATCCGTAAGCGAATGCAGTATATATTCAACCGCGAATGCAGTATATATTCAACCGTTGATGCAGTATATATTCATTTTTCAAGGGTATGACTGTTTGCAGGAATTCATTAAGTATAACAGCCGCCACCTTTCACAAGGCAGCGGCTATTGTGAGAAAAAAATTGATTTTTTAGAAGCTGTTTTGAATTTATCGTGTGATGATTTGGGATGAGTTTTTGAGGCATTTTCGCTTCTGTGATGAGGAAGATAGCGGGCTATCTGACGAAGAACAGGAGCGAAAAGGACCAAAAAATCGCCCAAAGCACACACGAAAACGGATACATCAAGCCAAGAAAAACTTTTTGGAGAAATTCAAAACAGCTTCTTACTTTGCACATTCATGTTTTGGAATCTTTTTAATGTCTGTTACCAGCCTGGCAACTGCTCCAGATTAGGATTATTGTTCACATCATCTGTCGGCTCACCACTACGAAATTAGATTACTGCAAACACTCGGCAAAAAACTATCAGCTAACCAAAGGATTCTCTCAATAAAAACATCGTTCTATACGCTAAAATGTCTATAATCCCAATAGCTTGCAAAATTGGCTGAACAGTCTGTGAAATCGTCCAATTCGCCGATTATTTTTGCTGCAACATATCTTTTCTTTTATCTTTGTTTCATGCAATATTAAAAAGACGACAAGACTATGACTACTTTACAAAAACAACAATTTTTCGAGCATACAATTTACGCAACAATTGCCATACTGATTTTTGCTACTCCTATCATCAATGCCTTGTTGATGGCATATCAGACTAATGGAAAAACCGAGATTACCCGTCCTGCCATTGATATGTGGATTATTACCAGTCCCTTTTTTTCCTCTTCTTAATAAATAACTATGTACTGATTCCGGAGATGCAAAGCCTTTCACAAACCATTCCTGCAACTGCAGAAACAGAGAACCCCGAAACTCTTTTTGTAAAGAGCGATTACAAGGTTGTACGCATCAACATAGACAGCATCAACTACATTGAAAGCATGAGCGAATACATTCGAATCTATACCGATGAACGCGAGAAGCCCGTTACTACCCTCTATAGCCTGCAACGGCTGGAGGCTCGTTTACCCGCTCATTTCATGCGAGTACATCGCTCATATATCGTCAATATGCAGAAAATCAAAGAAATTTCCAGATTCCGAATCTGCTTTTCACCCAAAGCACTGATTCCCGTAGGCGAGAATTACAAAGAAAAATTTATGGAGTACATCCGCAAGCATGGCATCTTATGATTCACTAAGAAGCTGTTTTGAATTTCTCCAAAAAGTTTTTCTTGGCTTGATGTATCCGTTTTCGTGTGTGCTTTGGGCGATTTTTTGGTCTTTTTCGCTCCTGTTCTTCGTCAGATAGCCCGCTATCTTCCTCATCACAGAAGCGAAAATGCCTCAAAAACTCATCCCAAATCATCGCACGATAAATTCAAAACAGCTTCTAAAAAAACAGTCATAGCTTTCATTGGATGGTTGGGAAGAAAAACGTATCTTTGTTACAATAAAAAAACGATTTCGCATGAATGGATATCTATATAAATACCTGTCTCCACTGGGTGACATAACCCTTGCCAGCAACGGTGAAGCGCTGACCGGATTATGGTTCGACGGACAAAAATATTTTGACCCTGCACTGACAGCTACCTACGTTGAAAAGGAGCTTCCTGTGTTTGTTGAGACTCTTGAATGGCTGGAACGATATTTCAACAGAGAACTTCCGGGTGTACCGCCTGCCCTTCAACCGCAAGGTTCCCCTTTCCGGCAAGCAGTGTGGAATATACTAAAAGAAATTCCTTACGGACAAACCGTCACTTACAAAGACATCGCACAAAAACTCGCCCGCCAAAAAGGTGTCGAGCATTTTTCGGCACAAGCTGTAGGTGGAGCTATCGGACATAATCCCATCAGCATTCTTATTCCCTGCCATCGGGTTATAGGAAGCAACGGAAATTTGACTGGTTACGCAGGCGGACTTTGGCGAAAAGAAAAATTACTGGAATTGGAAAGGGAACATTTCCTTTCCCGCAATGCCTGAGCCTGTTTCAGAAAGTGTTTTGAATTTTCAAGTAAATATCTGAAGACAAAAAAAAACAACTAATTCACACTTTAAATGTGAATTAGTTGGTAAGAATCTAAGCTACTGATCAGATATTCAACGATTTCTTCACAGCTTCTACTTTTTCAAGAGCAGCGGCTGTTTCGCGGGCATAACACTTCGGACAGCCCATTTCGCCCTTCACCTCCACGTAGAACTTAATTTTCGGTTCAGTGCCCGACGGACGAACAGATACCTTCGTACCATCTGCCGTGAAGAACTGAAGCACATTTGAGGTCTCAGGCATTTCAATATCGGTCACATTGCCCTTGTTATCGGTAGCCTTCAGCGTCTTGTAGTCTTTAGTCAAGGTCACTTCTGATCCACCCAATTCTTTCGGCGGACAAGCACGGAAGTTGTCCATCATCGCCTTGATTTCATCGGCACCGCTCTTACCCGGTTTCACTACATTTACGGTTACTTCTTTCGAGAATCCATATTCCAGATAAACTTCCATCAGGATGTCGTACAAAGTCTTTCCCTGGTCTTTTGCCCAAGCACAGATTTCAGCCAGTAACGAGCAGGCAGATACCGCGTCTTTATCGCGTACGAAATCTTCAGCAAGGAAACCGTAACTTTCTTCACCGCCACCGATGTATTGCTCTTTGCCTTCACGCAAACGAATTTCACGGGCAATCCATTTGAAACCGGTATAGCAATCTATCATCTTGATGTTATTCTTTTCTGCCACTTTACGGATAACTTCGGTAGTCACAATGGTCTTCACGATAAACTCGTTGCCTTTCATTTTGCCCATTGCGATACGGTTCTTGATGATGTAATACAAGAATATCAGGCAGGTCTGGTTACCGTTAATCAATACCCATTCACCTTTATCGTCCTTGCAAGCCATGCCTACACGGTCTGCGTCCGGATCGGAAGCCATTACGATATCGGCATCAATGCTCTTGGCAAGGTTAATGGCCATAGTCAAAGCTTCTGCATTTTCCGGATTCGGAGATACGACTGTCGGGAAATCGCCGCTCTTCACCATCTGTTCAGGAACACAATGCACGTTTTCGAAGCCCCACAGCTTTAATGATTGTGGAATCAGCATCATACCGGTTCCGTGCAGCGGCGTATAAACAATCTTCAGGTCTTTCTGACGCTTGATTACTTCAGGATCGATAGATATGCCATGCACCTTTTCCAAATAAATATCATCGATATCTTTGCCAATAATTTGAATCAGTTCTTTGTTGCCCTGGAACTTGATATCGGTTACCTTTACCTTGTTTACTTCATCGATAATGCCTGTATCGTGTGGAGCAAGCACTTGTGCACCGTCTTCCCAATATGCCTTGTAGCCATTATATTCTTTCGGATTGTGCGAAGCCGTAATATTGATACCGCTCTGACAACCCAAATGACGGATAGCAAACGATACTTCCGGCGTAGGACGCATATCATCAAAAAGATATACCTTGATGCCGTTTGCCGAGAAGATATCAGCTGAAATTTCGGCAAACTTACGGCTATTGTTGCGGCAATCGTGCCCCACTACTACTGCAATGTCTTTTTTCCCGGCAAAGCATTTGTTCAGGTAATTGGCCATACCTTGTGTAGCAGCACCTACTGTATAGATGTTCATACGATTTGAACCCGCACCCATGATGCCGCGCAGACCACCCGTACCGAATTCTAAATCTTTATAGAACGCATCGATAAGTCCGGTTTTGTCTGTGTCTTCAAGAATCCGTTTTACTTCGGCCTGTGTTTCTGCATCATAAGCAGGAGTCAACCAGCTCTGAGCCTTTTCTGTACAAAGTTTGATTAATGCTTCGTTTTCCATGATGTTATAAATATTATTAAAGTTAGTAATATGCATAATACATTTTGTACCCCAAAAATAAAAGATTCATTCTACATATCCTAATTTTAGGACATTTTTTTTAAAGCCATTTTTAAGCAATCAATAGACTGTTGAAAAATAACCAATCCCCAATTGACCAAAAATCCTCCTCAAACGAACATAAGTGATACGACTGACTCACTTATGTGAAACGCCCGAGTTACTTATGTGAAACGGGGCACTCACTTATGTTCATCAAAAGGCATGCTTGACATCCAAATATAAACCAAAACAATGTGGAATGAGGCATTTATTTGGAAAAAGTTCGCAACACATACACTTATAAGCCTAATTTTTTATTACTTTTGCGCACAATTCACCAACTTCTGTGCAATTTTTTAAGAAAAATGGAGAACAAAGAAAGCTTGATACAATTAATAGAAGAAAGCATCCGCCGGAACTGGGACCGCGATGCAATGACCGACTACAAAGGTGCTACCTTGCAATACCGGGACGTGGCACGGAAAATAGAAAAGATGCACATCCTTTTCGAGTTTGCCGGCATTAAACCCTGCGACAAGATAGCCCTATGTGGACGAAACAGTGCCAATTGGACTGCTGTATTCCTGAGTATCATTACTTACGGTGCTGTGGCAGTACCTATCCTACACGAATTCAAGGCAGACAACGTACACAATATTGTCAACCATTCCGATGCCCGGATGATGTTCGTAGGCGACCAGGTGTGGGAAAATTTCAATGAGGCTGCTATGCCCAGGCTGGAAGGCATCATCGAATTGAAGAACTTTGACCTGGTGGTATCGCGCTCAAAACAATTGACCTACGCACGCGAGCATCTGAACGAAGAGTTCGGCAAGCGCTATCCATGCCGATTCCGTGCCGAGCACGTGTCTTACCGGCGTGAAGATCCGGAAGAACTGGCTGTCATCAACTATACTTCGGGTACTACCGGATACTCGAAAGGTGTGATGCTTCCATACCGGTGTTTTTTGTCGAATATTCAGCACATCCATCGCAAAGTGGGGCTGCAAGCCGGTGACAACGTTGTATCCATGCTCCCTTTAGGACACATCTTCGGACTTACCTTCGATTTCTTGTATGGAGTAACTGTCGGTGTGCACCTGTGGTTTCTTACCCGTATGCCCTCACCTAAAATCATAGCCGAGTCGTTTGCAGAAATACGTCCACGTGTCATCGCCTGTGTACCCCTTATCGTAGAGAAAATATTTAAAAAGAACATCCTGCCCAAAGTAGACAACAAACTGGGCAAGTTGCTTTTGAAACTTCCCATCATCAGTGACAAGATAAAAGAACAGATACGCAATCAGGCAATGGAGGTATTTGGCAACAACTTCATCGAAATCGTTGTAGGAGGAGCTCCTTTCAATGCCGAAGTAGAAGCTTTCCTGCGCAAAATAAACTTCCCCTATACCATCGCCTATGGTATGACCGAAGCGGCACCGCTTATCTGTCATAGCCGGTGGGACGAAATCGAATACACTTCGTGTGGCAGGACTGTCAGCAATATGGAAACGAAAGTGCTCTCACCCGACCCCGGACACATTCCCGGAGAACTGGTATGTCGGGGACGCAATGTGATGTCCGGGTATTTCAAAAATCCTGAAGCCACCGCACAAACCATCGATGCCGAAGGCTGGTTGCACACAGGTGACATGGCAATAAAGGATGCCGAAGGAAATATCTTTATCAAAGGAAGATGTAAAAACATGCTGCTTACCGCTTCAGGACAAAACATCTACCCTGAAGAAATCGAAGCACGACTCAACAACATGCCTTATGTGGGTGAATCGCTGGTGCTTCTCTCGGGCGATAAGCTTATTGCGCTGGTCTATCCCGACCACGAAGATACTTTCGCACATGGGCTAAGTGCCATCCAACTGGAACAGCTGATGGAAGTGAACCGCAGCGAACTGAACAAGCAACTCCCCGCCTATTGCCAGATAACCCGCATCCGCCTCTATCCCGAAGAGTTCGAGAAAACGGCAAAAAAGAGTATCAAGCGATTCCTTTACCAAAACATCGAAAACTAATAAATAATTGCTTTTTTGTCTGGAAGGACCTTACACATATTCCCGACGCCATCTGTGTGCCTCAGAATGCATAGACAGATGGCGCCGGATAGATACAAACTCTACTTCTTGAACACAAAGTATACTGCAAGGATCAGACAGACAAAAGCAGCAAAATGGTTCCATTTCAACTCCATCTTAAAAGCTATCATCGAAAACACGGTGAATACGGAAAGCGTTATTACTTCCTGTATCACTTTAAGCTGCATAATGTCGAACGGCCCGCCACTATCGCGAAATCCTAAGCGATTGGCAGGTACCTGCAGGCAGTATTCGAAAAAAGCGATTGCCCAACTAAAAGCTATGACGCCTATCAGCGGTAAAGAAGCAAACCAACTGAACTCTTCGCGCATCTTCAGATGCCCATACCAGGCAAATGTCATGAAGATGTTCGAAAAAACCAACAATACAATCGAATAAATTCCTTGTGTAAACATTTTGAACAATTAATAATTAACAATTAATAATTAATATCCGCATTTGCCTGATTGCCGTAGGGGCGTATTGCATACGCCCGGATGCATCAACTTATCCACGTGAACGCTTTCGGGCGTATGCGATACGCCCCTACAGTGGCTGTTTGCGGATTCAATAAAAATATCTCTGTGTCTCCGTGCCTCTGTGTTCAGATTTCAATTATTACTCCGCGTCTTTGCGCCTCTGCGTTCGGCATAAACCGGAAGCAAATCCGCTTGAACATTCGTCATGCTGTTCCAAAGACTATAACGGGCTTCGGGGTTCATACGCTCCAGTGTACGCAACACTTCCTTCATATTGGTACGGTGTGAATCTTTCTCATAAGGACAATTCTTCAACTGCTTATGATATTCACGGATGCGTGCCAACTCCGACAACTCTGCTTCGTGTACCAGACATAACGGACGAATAATCGTCATGTTAAACTTGCGCATCACCAGCCGCGGAGGCATTGTACTGAAAGCTCCCTGAAATGTCATATTCATTAAAAGAGTTTCCAGAATATCGTCCTGATGATGTCCTAGGGCAATTTTATTACACCCCTGTTCTTTTGCTATTGTAAACAAAGCTTTCCGCCTGTTCCACGAACAAAGGAAACAAGGTGACTTGCGAGTATCAGTCGAGGGGTCGAACGAAGTTTCATAGCTCACGAAAGGCACACCCAATCCTTCGGAGAATGTACGGAGGTAGTCCGTATCCGACTCATAGGCAATATTAGACATCACTACATGCGCCGCGATTACTGAAAAGCGAGGTTTATAGATGCGAGACCGCTTGGCTAGCAATTCCAGCAGAGCAAGCGAATCTTTTCCACCCGAAAGTCCCACCAGTATCTTATCGCCTTCATCTATCAACCCATATTCCACTACTCCTTTATTAAACCTCCGGTTGATGGTATGTATCAGTTTTTCTTCTTTTCCCATGTTTTTTTCATTCTTTGTGAACACAGAGGCACGGAGACACAGAGGGATATTTTATTTTTGAATATCCGCATTTCACCCAATTGCCATGTAGGGGCGTATCGCATACGCCCGAATACGTCAACTAATCCACGTGGATGTCTTCAGGGCGTATGCGATACGCCCCTACATGGGATGTTTGCGGATATTCAAATTATTTTATGGTAAAACCGCAAATAAAATCTCCGTGCCTCTGCGCCTCTGTGTTCAAATCCGGGCACAAAAGTACATCAATTTAGCGACTCTAAAAAAAGAAATGGAAAATATGCTTCGAATTTCAAAGAAAGTTTGTACTTTTGAGAAAACAACACGAAGAATACACATGAACAGAAAAAAACATATGCTTGCCGCCCTGCTCCTTGCCCTGACGTGCGGAGGGACGGTGCACGCCCAAACTTTGAACCAGGCAAAAGAATGGTTTAATGAAGGCAAGTTTGCCGAAGCCAAACCCGTATTCGAGAAACTGGTGAAACGTGCCCCTTCGAATGCCAATTACAATTTTTGGTACGGGGCATGTTGCTTCGAAACCGGAGAATTGGCGGAATCACAACCCTATCTTGAGAAAAGCGCAGCCCGGAAAGTGATTAACGCCTACCTCTATTTAGGCAAACTCTACTATACCCAATATCGCTTTGATGACGCGGTAGAGAACCTGGAAGAGCACATCATGTGGCTGGAAAAGAAAAAACAAGATACAGAAGAAGCTGAACGGATACTCTCGAAATGCCGGTTAGCAGCGCGTATGCTACGTGGTACGGGACGGGTGACCGTAATAGATAGTTTTGTTGTGGATAAAACCTCGTTTCTTTCTGCCTATAAACTGAGCAAAGCTTCGGGAAACATTGAAATGACCGATAACGGAGAGGGTGCCATCTATACCAATGAATGGGGAGACAAGACCCTCTTTCCGCAAACCGACGAGGAAGGAAAATTCCACCTCTATTCACGCATGAAACTTATTGACCGCTGGAGTGCCCCTCAGCCCTTGCAAGGGATAAACAAAAGCGGATACAGTCAGAATTTCCCGTTCCTCGATTCGGACGGCATCACCCTTTATTATGCAGCAGAGGACGAAGAAAGCCTGGGTGGCTACGACATTTTCATCACACGCTACGACTCGGACGACAACACGTACCTGCGCCCCGATAACATCGGCATGCCGTTCAACTCGCCGGCGAATGACTATATGTATGCCATCGACGAAGTGAACCGCCTCGGTTGGTTCGCCTCCGACCGCTACCAGCCCGAAGGTAAGGTATGCGTCTATGTGTTTGTTCCTAACGAATCGAAAGAAGTGTACGACTATGAAGCATCCGACCCCAAAGACATCATTGCCCTTGCCAGCTTGAAGGATATAAAGAAGACACAGACCAGCGACAATGTAGTGCGGAGCGCCAAACAACGTCTGGCACAAGTAATGTATGCCGAAGACACAAAGAAAAAGAAAGGTGATTTTCGCTTTGTAGTGGATGACAATGTCATCTATCACCGTCTTTCCGACTTCGTTTCGAAAGAGGCACGCGAGCAATTTCAATCATATCTTCAGAAAGAAAAAGACCTGACCGATCTTCAGACTTCGCTGGAGAACCTGCGTACGGCATACCGCGAAAGCAACCGGACGGGAAAAGAGCAGCTTGCCCCAGGTATCTTAGACAAAGAGCAGCGCGTGAAAACTTTGCGGGATGAAATTACGGTTCTTGAGAAGAAGATACGGAATACAGAATTAAGTAAATCAAAATAATTATGGAAATACTTATCATCATCGCGCTTATCGTGGCAGGACTGATACTCTTCCTTATCGAAGTGTTCCTCGTGCCGGGCATTACCCTTGCAGGCATCGCGTCGGCATGCAGCCTGCTCTATGCCATTTATTATGCCTTCAGCGACATGGGTATGCAAGCGGGATTCGTCACGCTGGGCATCGTGGTTCTCGGCATCATCGGCATCACCGTATGGGTGATGCGCTCGAAAACGGTTGACCGGCTCTCCTTGAAGAAAGAACTCAATTATCAGCACAACCCATTAAGAGACATTCAGATAAAGGCGGGCGATTGTGGCATATCCACCACACGCCTCACGCTGATAGGGAACGCTGACATCAACGGACATCTCATCGAAGTGCAATCCGCCGACGGTTTCATTGATGAAGGCACTCCTATCGAAGTGACCCGCATCGATAATAACACGGTATACGTAAAACGTGCCGGAAACTGATTTATTCACTTTAAAATAAATACACTATGGTTCCTCCTCTCTATTTGCAAATTATTACTGTAATCGGAATTGTCATCATTTTGGCGGTATTCTTCCATTACGTTCCCTTCTTCCTTTGGCTATCCGCCAAGGTATCGGGCGTACGCGTATCATTGGTACAGCTTTTCCTGATGCGCATCCGCAACGTGCCTCCCCATGTCATCGTGCCCGCCATGATAGAAGCCCACAAGGCGGGGCTGAACACCATCACCCGTGACGAGCTGGAAGCCCACTACATGGCAGGCGGACACGTGGAGAAAGTGGTGCACGCGCTGGTATCGGCGTCGAAAGCCAACATCGAGCTTTCCTTCCAGATGGCAACGGGCATCGACCTTGCCGGACGTGACGTGTTCGAGGCGGTACAGATGTCGGTCAACCCGAAGGTGATTGACACGCCTCCTGTGACCGCCGTGGCAAAAGACGGCATCCAGCTCATCGCCAAAGCCCGCGTAACGGTGCGCGCCAACATCCGCCAGCTGGTGGGAGGCGCAGGCGAAGATACCGTCTTGGCACGCGTAGGCGAAGGCATCGTATCGAGCATCGGCTCGTCCGAGAATCATAAGTCGGTGCTGGAAAACCCCGACTCTATCTCGAAGCTCGTGCTCCGCAAAGGGCTGGACGCCGGTACCGCTTTTGAAATCCTCTCTATTGATATAGCCGACATCGATATAGGCCGGAACATCGGGGCTGCCCTCCAAATGGACCAGGCAAACGCCGACAAGAACATCGCCCAGGCCAAAGCGGAAGAACGGCGTGCCATGGCGGTCGCGCTGGAGCAAGAAATGAAAGCCAAGGCGGAAGAAGCCCGTGCCAACGTGATTCAGGCAGAAGCCGAAGTGCCCAAGGCCATGGCAGACGCTTTCCGGAGCGGGAACCTCGGCATCATGGACTATTACCGCATGAAGAACATCCAGGCGGATACCGACATGCGGAACAGCATTGCCCAGCCCGACCAGCATCCCGCGGGAGGCGAGCCGATAGGAAAATAGAATCTCACATTCTCACCACAGATTACACAGATTTTCAATTGATAAATGGAACGCAGAGACGCAAAAACGCGAAAGAAAAATCTGTGTAATCTGTGGTAAAAAAACACGACTACTATGCAAACGAAAACTTACTTTCCCCCATCCGAACTCATCATCAACGAAGACGGTTCGGTGTTTCATCTCCATGTGCGTCCCGAACAGCTTGCCGACAAGGTGATACTGGTGGGCGATCCCGGACGGGTGAACCTGGTCGCTTCGCACTTCGACACGAAAGAGTGCGACATCCAGAGCCGCGAGTTTCATACCATCACCGGAACATACCAAGGCAAGCGTATCACCGTGGTCTCTACGGGTATCGGATGCGACAACATCGACATCGTGCTCAACGAACTGGACGCACTTGCCAACATCGACTTCGGGACACGTGAAGAGAAAGACAGCTTGCGCCAACTGGAACTGGTACGTATCGGCACGTGCGGAGGGCTTCAGCCCTATACGCCCGCAGGTACCTTTATCTGCTCGGAAATCTCCATCGGCTTCGATGGGCTGCTCAACTTTTACGAGGGGCGGAATGCCGTAAGCGACCTTCCTCTGGAACGCGCCTTGCTAAACCACCTGGGATGGACAGGAAACCTCTGCTCCCCCACTCCATACGCCGTGCATGCCAATCACGAATTAGTGGAACGCATCGCAAGAAACGATATGGTAAGAGGAATCACCGTGGCATGCGGCGGATTTTTCGGCCCTCAAGGCAGACGCTTGCGCATCCCTCTTGCCGACCCCCGCCAGAACGAGAAAATAGAGAGTTTCGAGTACAAAGGACAGCATATTACCAACTACGAAATGGAAAGTTCCGCCATAGCCGGACTCTCCCTTTTGCTTGGGCACAAAGCCACAACGGTATGCATGGTCATAGCCAACCGCGTAAAGCAAGAAGCCAATACGGGTTACAAGAACCAAATAGACGACCTTATCCGTGTCGTGCTTGAACGGATTTGATTTTTATCCTTAATTACAATGGAAGCTAATTTCAAACAAGACCACATTACAGACAAAGCGGAACGCTACAAAACGTTTCTCCGCCAGTTTGCCCCCCTTATCGAGGGTGAAACACATGAAATAAGCGTACTCGCCAATACATGCGCCGCCCTAAAAGAAGCTTTCGGCTTCTTTTGGGTAGGATTTTATTTAGCGGAAAACGATGAACTCGTATTAGGGCCTTTCCAAGGAAGCGTGGCGTGCTATCGCATCAAGAAAGGACGGGGCGTGTGCGGAACCGCCTGGGAACGGATGCAGACATTGGTTGTGCCCGACGTGGAACAATTTCCCGGACACATTGCCTGCAGTTCGCTCTCGCGTTCGGAAATCGTAGTGCCTCTTATTGTCCAAGGCGAAGTAAAAGGCGTGCTCGACATCGATTCAGACCTTCCGGCGGCTTTCGATGAAACCGATAAGCTGTACCTTGAACAAGCGGTCCGGATACTTGCCGACACCATATATAATAACAGCAAACCATCCATATGAACCAACAAGATACCATTTGTGCCATAGCCACTGCCCAAGGAGGAGCGATAGGCATCGTTCGCGTGTCCGGTCCCGATGCCGTGACATTAACCGGCCGTATTTTCACCCCCATAGGCTCAACCGTCCCTCTGACGGAGCGCAAGCCCTACACCCTTGCCTTCGGGCATATCAAAAACAGCAAAGGAGAAATTATCGACGAAGTGCTGGTCTCTGTCTTCCGTGCCCCCCATTCCTATACGGGCGAAGATGCCACCGAAATTTCGTGCCATGGCTCGGCGTATATCCTCCAGCAAGTGATGCATTTGCTCATCGGGCAAGGATGCCGTACGGCAATGCCCGGCGAATATACCCAGCGCGCCTTCCTGAATGGGAAAATGGATTTGAGCCAGGCGGAGGCAGTAGCAGACCTTATCGCCTCTACGTCTGAAGCTACCCATCGCCTGGCCATGAATCAGATGCGCGGAGGTTTCAGCCGAGAACTGGCAAAGCTGCGCAACCAGCTCCTTCACCTCACTTCGCTTATGGAGCTGGAGCTGGATTTCTCCGACCATGAGGAACTGGAATTTGCCGACCGTACAGAATTGCAGGCTCTGGCCGCACAGATAGAACAGCTCATCTCTCATTTGGCAAACTCTTTTCATGCGGGCAACGCAATCAAGAATGGCATTCCTGTAGCCATCATAGGCGAGACCAATGCCGGCAAGTCTACATTGCTTAATGCCTTGGTAAAAGAAGAACGCGCCATAGTAAGTGACATCCACGGCACCACGCGTGACATTATTGAAGATACGATAAGCTTAAACGGAATCACTTTCCGTTTCATCGATACGGCCGGCATCCGCCAGACCCAAGACACGATAGAAGCATTAGGCATTGAGCGCAGCTTCCAAGCCATTGACCGGGCACAAATCGTAATTCTCGTATGTGACAAATCACAAGGAGAATCAGCCTTTCAAGCATTCTACCGGCAAGTGGCCGGCCGCCTTGAAGGCAAACAAGTCATCGTAGCCCTTAACAAATGTGACTTAGCGGACACTCCCACTTTCCTCTCGCCGCAAGGAACAGTCATTGAGATATCCGCCAAGAAAGGACAAAACATCATCGCCCTGCAAGAAAAGCTGGTGGAACTTGCCGCTCTTCCAGACATCCAGACCGGCGATGTCATCGTAACGAATGCCCGCCACTATGAAGCCCTCATCCATGCCCTTGCGGCTATCCGGCGCGTGCAAGAAGGATTGTCCACAAACCTCTCCGGCGATTTCATCTCGCAAGACTTGCGCGAATGCATCTTTCATCTGAGTGATATTGTAGGAGATGTAACGACAGATGAAGTGCTTGGAAGTATTTTTGAGCATTTTTGCATCGGTAAATAAAGTACTCTAAACAACTCAAAACATCTTCAAATAACTTATAATAAGTCCCTCATTTTGAGGGACTTTTATTTTTAACACTTCCGAGTAGCTTTTTGTTGTTTCAAATTATTGCGACTATTTTTGTACCGTATTTGAACCGCGATGGAATTTAAAAGCGGTGCGATTACGACTAAATGACATTGAAGTCACTTCCTTGGGACACCCTGGGAAAATGCCCAAATGACATTGAGAGCACAAGCTGGGACACCCTGGGACGTGGTGGGACACCTTGGGACACTTTTGGGTGACTTCGTTGGCGAAATTATCACAAATATCAGAAACGGCAATGGAGATACAGAAACGATGTAAGTACTGCGGAAAGCTCTTTATTGCACATACATTGGCTACTCAGTATTGCTCACGTCAGTGTAATGGCAAAGACTACAAAAGAAAGATGCGAGAGAAGGAAATTTCAGACTATCTTGAATCAAATCCTCAGGATGTGCCTGCTGAAGTTTCCTCCCAGAAATCTGTTCTCGAACAAAAGAGATTCCTTACTCCGAGAGAGGCTGCCGCTTATCTGGGCATCGGAAAATCTTCGGTCTACAGAGAACTTGCCAGTGGGCTTATAAAAGCCGTTCAGATGAAAGGAAAGACTCTTATCAGACGGAAAGATATTGACGGTTTGTTCGATCGGGCAAAAGAATATCAGACACGAACAGGCAAGATTCATAAGAAACGGGAATATTACACAGTCAGCCAGATTGTAAATAAATTCCATACTACCCGTCGTGCTGTATGGAATCGTTGTGAGAAGTATGGCATTAAAAAAGTGTATCAAGGGCGAAACACCTTCTATGACAAAGCTCTTGTGGATATACACTTTGCAGAACTGATTGCTGAAGTGGATATGAATGACTATTACACAATAGATCAAATCATGGAAAAGTTCAGTATGAGCCATGCTGCTGTGCTTTCTTTCGTTCAAAGGAATGATATTCCTCGTATCACACAAGGACGTAAGGTTTACTACTCACGTGCGCATATTGATACCTTCAAAGGTGAAAGAGAGAATGTTGATCCGCTTTATTACACCTATAAGGATATACACGAAAAATACAAATTAAGTAAGGACCAAATCAATTATTATGTCCACAACTATAATATCCCAAACCATAAGCAAGGCCGATTGACAATCGTTGAACGAAATAGCTTTGACAGGATTATAAAAGAAAGAATGAGTACAAGCTTTCTTGACAAAGAAGTTGAGAAAAGAAAAAAACAGAAGAAGACCGATAAGGTTCCTGACGGCTATATCTCAATCAAACAGATTGCTGAACAATATGGTATTACAGAGAAAGCTGCCCAAGCGAAAACCCGTGAAGGGAAACTGGAAAAGCTATTCATCAAACATCGAAACTACTTTAATGCAAATGCCGTGGAACAGTTGTTCAACCGTGATCCGGAAAAGTTCGATGTTCCTGAAGACTATATAACTGCACAGAAGATTGCCGAACGGTTCAAGATAACAGTTCATCATGTACATGGTAGAACAAGGCAAGCCAAAGTTCCGAGAATAACTATCAAGCACATAAACTTCTACGAGTTAAAAGCTGTGGAAGAGTTATTTGGACATCGTGTCCCTGTTTCAGAATCTGTTGAAGGAGATTCTATCGAATGGATTACAGGAGAACAGATTGAAGAGCTTTATGGTCTGTCCACTGCAGCCAGAAGAACTTTGGTTTCCCGCCACAAGATACCAAGTATAGTCAAAAGTAAGTGAAATGCGAATAATTCGTTTAAAAGTTGTATCTTTACGGCATGGAAATGCAGTTGTCGAC
>NZ_JACSPP010000003.1 GCF_014837065.1 Phocaeicola intestinalis | reverse complement strand
CCTCATCACAGAAGCGAAAATGCCTCAAAAACTCATCCCAAATCATCGCACGATAAATTCAAAACAGCTTCTAAAACAGTTTTTTATAGAAAAATTGGTTTGTGAAAATGGAATGGAACACAGAGGCACAAATTGCCCATTGTCAATTCTTCTGTGTCTCTGTGTTCAATGGAACGAATCATGCGGAATTTCAGTATTTCATTTTGGATTGACTATAAATAATTCTAAAATAGGGAAAACCCTACCGCGAAATAGGGAAATCCTACTTGCGAGATACAAGATTCTCGCTAACTTTGTATTGCAGGAATAGGCAGGTTCCGGCAGATTATGGTAAACAATAAATTTTTAATAGGTATGAAGATGAAGATAAGATTAGGCGTTTCGTTGCTGATAGCTTGCTTGCCGTGGCTGGCTATGGCACAGAATGACGACCTTTATTTTGTTCCGAAGAAAGAAAAGAAGGCGGAAACGAAAACCGAGGTGCGTCAGGTGACGAGGCAGACAACAACGACTACAACTACAACGGCATCGGTTTCTCCGGGCACAACAGTGGTGGTAAAGGACGTGACGGGGAAAACGCGTGACATTGATGAATACAACCGCCGGTATACATCGAGAGAGAATACGTTCAGCATGCAGAACGATACCCTATACATAGAAGAGAAACCTTACGGCGAACGGGGTGAATGGGTGAACGGCTTCGAAGGTTCGCAAGACGATTACGAATACGCCATGCGTATCGTCCGTTTCCGTAGTCCGGCGTATGCCATTCCTATCAGCAGCCCCTTGTATTGGGATGTTGTGTATGGTGCTTTTCCATCATGGGACTGGAACGTATACGACGATGGATTATATGCTTACGTGTTCCCCACCTATTCTAATCCGTTGTGGTGGGACTGGCGCTGGAACTGGAGTATAGCCGGTCCGCGTTGGGGATGGTACTCGCCATGGCATTATGGCGGGTGGTATTCTTCGTATTGGTATGGCGGTTACTGGGGCGGTTGGTATGCCGGCTATTGGGGACCGTGGCATCATCCGCATCCGTATTGGGGAGGCAGCGGATGGCATCGTCCGGGACATACAGATTACAGGTACACGCGTTATGAAGGCTATTCCGGTTCTCGCCGGAGCCGTATGGTAAGCGGCACGCAATCTACGAGAAGACGTGTTGTCAATGGCTCCTCATCAGGAGCACGCCGGTATACGAATGGTAGGGTAGTCCGTCCAAGTACAGGAGGAGAAGGTGTATCTGTCCGTCCTTCAGTTCAGTCGTTGGGAAACCGGAACAACGGGGTAGGAAATGTCCGTCCTTCACGCGGTAATAGCAGTTACGTACGTCCGAGCAGTACGATAGACCGGACCGGCTCGTCTTATAACCGTCCAAGCAGTACACGACGTACATACAATCAGGTTTATAATCGTAACGTGAATAATTCGAATAAAACCCGCAGCTATAATTCGAACCGTAACAGTTTCTCAAGTGGAGGAAGCAGATTCAATCGGGGTTCAATGGGAGGCGGAAGCACACGTACACGTAGTACAGGTGGAGGCGGTGGTTCACGTAGAAGATAAATTAGTTAAACTACAGATATGAAAAAGATAAGCATGATAGCCTTACTGCTTGGCTGTATGTCGGCAGTGATGGCTCAAAATCAATATGATGTAGTCCGTTATATGGACGATGATTTAAATGGGACAGCTCGTTTTGTCGGCATGGGAGGTGCGATGAGTGCGTTAGGAGCGGATATCTCGACCATTGGAACCAATCCTGCAGGTATTGGACTATTTCGGGGAAATGATGTTACGGTCTCATTTGGCATGAACAATAATCAGGCAAAATCGGATATGGGTGGTTCGGTTGCCAATGAGAAACGAACGAAAGCTTCGTTCGACCAGGCGGGACTGGTGTGGAGCACGAAAATAGGCAACAAGACCAATATCCGTTATTTGAATTTTGCATTTAATTATCACAAGCGTGCTAACTTTAATCGCCAGTTCTCAACATCGGGACAATACGCCAATGGTGCTTCACTTACGTGGCAAATGGCGGATATGTTGCTGAACGCAGGTTATTATAATACGGAGGTAGATTTTGCGGAGTTGTATGATGCCGAAAATCCATACATCGACGAGTATTTTTACGGTACTCCTTTTTTGGGCGCATTAGGTGCACGCACTCATTTGGTTTCTCCCATCCTTCAATCATCTGAATCGGGTGATCGGATAGTAGGTATGGAAGGTTGGAAGGCGTTAAGTAATCAATATTACAGTCGTGAGGAAGGAAGCGTCAACGAGTATGATATCAATATGGCTGTCAATGTGCAGGACCGTTATTATTTTGGTGTGACATTAGGTATATATACCCTCGATTATAATCGTTATTCATCGTATGGTGAAACATTGTCGGGCAATGGCAGTTATACTTTAAACAACTTTTATAGTGCAGACGGTTCGGGTATTGATTTGAAATTGGGAGCAATTGTCCGTCCGTTTGCTTATTCGCCGTTCCGTATAGGTTTGGCGATTCATACCCCGATATGGTACTCGATAACCGAACGTTATACGGCTAATTTAACTTCTAACCTGCCGGGGTTTGGAGAAATGACTGAAAATTTAGCTGATTATCTTCATCCTCAGTATGTCCGTGATTTTCGTCTGACCACTCCTTGGCGTTTCAATGTCAGTATGGGAACGGTAGTAGGGGGCATCATGGCGTTGGATGCAGAATACGAATATGCCAAATATTCTTCTGCCAAGTTGTCTGAAACGGACGGTAGTGAATACATTAACGGAACGGCAGCTGTAAATGAGTCGTTAAAAGGTGTTCATACATTTCGTGTCGGTATGGAAACAAAAGTATCATCGACGTTCAGCGTGCGTGCCGGTTATAATTTCCGTTCGGCATTGATATACGATGATTCGTATAAAAATATCGCAGATACTGACGAGACGCGTACGAATCCGGAATATATGAATACGAAGTCATTGCAGGCCGTAACGGTAGGTCTGGGCTATCGGGGTAAGCTGTTCTATGCCGACTTGGCTTATAAGTACGATTTTTATAAGGCCGACTTTTATGCGTTTGATTTGGAGGAAGGTCTTCCTGCCGTCAAAGTAAACAATGACCGTCATCAGCTGTTGTTCACGTTAGGTGTGCATTTTTAAGAATGTCTTAGAACCTGTTTAAATTTTCCAATAAAGTAATATTCTATCAGGTTCTGAACGCTGAAAAGATTTTAACCGGAAGACACAGAAATACAAAGTTTTATGGTGAATATCAAATATTTTTGTATCTCTGTGTCTTTTTGTTGATTCTTATATTGGTACGAAGTCGTTTTTAGATGATTTACCTGTTGAGTGTCACGCGTCTGATGGTTCCGTCTTCATTGAACTCAAGCCGGTCGATGCAGACTTCGCGGTGCACGCCCGGACCTTTGTCTTTATCCAGATAATTCTTGTTGATGCGGTGGTAGACGATGTACCATTCATCGGTACCTGGTTTGCGTACGACAGAGTTATGCGCCGGTCCGTAGATTTCTTTTGCCGGGTCTTGAATGGTTACGATAGGATCCTTGGCTACCTTTATCGGACCGAGAGGCGAATCGGATGTGCCGTATGCCACATGATAGTTGGGCGAGCCGGTATCGTCTACCGACCATAAGAAGTAATAGGTACCTTTTCGGTAGAATACATACGGGGCTTCGCGATAGGCATAGTCTTTCAGGGTTCCGCCTTTGGGAGTCAACACCTTGATGGTTTCTTTCTTTACCGATACCATATCGCTGTTCAGTTCGGCTCCTGCCATGTAACCGTTGCCCCAATATATATAAGGTGTACCAGTCATTGGGTCGGTAAATACATCCACATCAATTTGCTGCCCGTGTCCGGCAGGAGAATCGGTGATGATGGGTTGTCCCATGTCCTTAAACGGACCTGTGGGCGAGTCGGCTATGGCTACACCGATTTGTTTGCGCGAATTGTCGTTCGGGTTGCCGCTATAATAGAAGAAGTATTTGTATTTTCCGTCTATCAGTTTTTCTTCAATGGCGGGTGCCCATGCATTGCCGTTTGCCCAAGGAACCTGTGGAGAGCGCAGGTCGAGGATGACGCCTTCATAAGTCCAGTCTTTCAGGTCGGGCGAAGAGAATGCCGTAAAATACCAGCCTCCCCATCCGGGCTGACCGTCGGTAGTGGAATAGATGTAATATTTATCAGTTTTCTTTGAATAAAGTATTTCCGGGTCGGCATGAAAACCGGGCAATACCGGATTCTGAGGCAATTCGCCCAGTTCCTCCGGCTTTCCCCATTTATCTGTAATGCGTTTCAGTTCGGCACGGGTAATGGGGATAACGGTTCCGTGACGTGGATGGAAGTTCATCTTTACTGCATGGTCAATCACTTTAAAGTGTTCCAGGTCGGTGGTTTCCGTAAATTGGTAAGCCCCTTTCATGTACACGTCATACATCAGGATGTATTTGTCCTGTCCTATCAGTTTGAATGTGCCTGCACCTTCTACCGCTTCTTTGGTCTGTTGCTTGTAGTCGGGGCTTTCTTCCCATTCCCCAGATGTAAGCGAGCGGGTAGTAGCAACTTTGATGCCGTTTCCATGTCCTTCTGTTTTATAGAACAGATGGTACACTCCGTCCTTATAGACAATATCCCCGTCAATGCAGGATTTCTTGTCGGCAGGAATAAACAAAGGTTTAGGTTCACCGGTCAGGTCGGTGAAGTCCTCGTTGGCGTATGCGTAATAGATAACGTCCGGTCCGCCTTCGTATTGCATGGACCAGTAAAGCATATACTTGCCTGCTTCTTTATCGAAGATGGTTTGAGGCGCCCATACCCGTTTCAGCTTTTCCTGTCCTTTATAGCGCTTCTGCATGTTGATGATGGAGTGCGACCAGTTGACAAGGTCGGTAGATTTCAGCATCACCAGAGCGCGGTTCGAATCCCATCCGTTATCCGACACCATATCGGTCACGACCATGTAGAAAGTCTTTCCGTCTTCGCACCGCAGGATATGCGGGTCGCGTACACCTCCGGTCGAACTGATGACTTTCGAGTCGAGCACCGGCTTGTTGCCGTTCAGTGCATAAAAAGAATACCCGTCCATACTGACGGCAAAACATACCGCTTCTTCACTGATGTGGTTTCCGGTGAAATACGTGAAGAGATAGCCTACATAGTCTTTTTCTTCTGTCTGGGATGCCCGCGATACTGAAATTGTCAGCAGAAACAACGCGAGCAAGGCAAGCATACGTGTCTTGTAATTCATGGTTAATTGTTTTTGGTTAATAGTATTTGTTTGGATTATTCTTTTAACAAAGATAGGGCTTTCTGCATTACGATGTATGCGAGAAAGTGTTTTTGACCGGTTTATGCCTCTAATTTGACTGATTATTTTCTCTTTCGGCTATCCATTTTTTCCTATCTTTGTGCAGACAATCTGATAACATGAAATTATTTGTTAACTTTTAAAGAAAACTTGTATGAATAAATTGGCAACTATTGGCGTGTCGCTTCTGCTTTCTATTGGAGCGATGACTGGATTTCAGTCGTGTGCGCCGAAAGCTGAAAGCGGAACGTTTGAGGCAGGGAAAGGAAGTTTCCTGCTCAATGGCGAGCCTTTTGTGGTAAAGGCTGCCGAGTTGCATTATCCTCGTATTCCACGTGCCTATTGGGAGCATCGCATCAAGCAATGCAAGGCGTTAGGGATGAATACAATTTGCCTGTATGTTTTCTGGAATTTCCATGAAGAGAAGCCGGGAGAGTTCGACTTTACCGGGCAAAAGGACTTGGCTGAGTTCTGCCGCCTGTGCCAGAAGAATGATATGTATGTTATCCTCCGTCCCGGTCCGTATGTATGTGCCGAGTGGGAAATGGGCGGTCTGCCCTGGTGGCTTTTAAAGAAAAAAGACATCCGTTTGCGTGAGGACGACCCGTATTTCCTGGAACGTGTGGCTATCTTCGAGAAAGAAGTTGCCAATCAGGTGGCTGGATTGACCATACAAAAGGGCGGCCCTATTATTATGGTACAGGTAGAGAATGAATACGGATCGTATGGCGAAAGCAAGGAATATGTAGCGAAGATACGCGACATCGTGCGCGAGAATTTCGGCGATGTAACCTTGTTCCAATGCGACTGGGCATCCAATTTCCAACTCAATGCATTAGACGATTTGGTGTGGACCATGAACTTCGGTACAGGTGCGAATATCGACGAACAGTTTGCTCCATTAAAGAAAGTACGTCCCGACAGCCCGTTGATGTGTAGCGAGTTCTGGAGCGGATGGTTCGACAAATGGGGAGCCAATCACGAGACCCGTGCGGCAGATGATATGATTGCCGGCATTGATGAAATGCTTTCAAAGGGTATTTCGTTCAGTCTTTACATGACTCACGGCGGTACCAACTGGGGACACTGGGCTGGAGCGAACTCGCCGGGATTTGCACCGGATGTGACTTCGTATGATTATGATGCGCCTATCAGCGAATCGGGAAAGATTACGCCGAAATACGAGAAATTGCGTGAGACCTTGGCGAAATATATGGACGGAAAGAAGCAGGCTAAAGTGCCCGATGATATCCCGACTATCTCCGTACCGGCTTTCGAGTTTACCGAAGTGGCTCCGCTGTTCGCTAATCTGCCCGAACCGAAGAGCGATGATACCATCCGCACGATGGAAGAGTACGATCAGGGATTCGGAAGCATTCTTTACCGCACAACTTTGCCCAAGATTGACCGTTCGGCTACACTTACCGTAACCGAAGCTCATGATTATGCACAAATCTTTATTGACGGGAAATATATCGGCAAACTGGACCGCCGGAACGGGGAAAAGCAACTGGATATTCCGGCATGTGCCGAAGGTGCGCAATTGGATATCTTGGTGGAAGCCATGGGACGTATCAATTTCGGACGGGCTATCAAAGACTTTAAAGGAATTACCGAAAAGGTCGAATTGAAGAACGGAGGACGTACTACCGAATTGAAAGGCTGGAAGGTTTATAACCTGGAAGACCGTTACGAATGGTATAAAGGTTTGAAGTTTGAACCGCTGAAGTCGGTAAAAGATGCGCAAGGCCAGCGTGTGCCGGGTTGCTACCGGGCTACATTCCACGTAGAGAAGCCGGGCGATACGTTCTTGAACTTTGAAACATGGGGCAAAGGCTTGGTTTATGTAAACGGATATGGCATCGGACGCATTTGGGAAATCGGTCCTCAGCAGACATTGTATGTCCCGGGATGTTGGTTGAAAGAAGGCGAAAATGAAATATTGGTATTTGATATCGTAGGTCCAAAAGAAGCCCGTACGGAAGGGTTGGAAGAACCGATTCTGAACCAATTGCTGGTGAATAAGCCGCTGACACATCGCAATAAGGGTGAAGAACTCCGGCTTGCGGGAGAGACTCCGGTATTGAGCGGAAGCTTCAAAGCGGGCAACGGATGGCAGGAAATGAAATTCGGCAAGCCGGTTTCGGGACGTTATGTCTGTATAGAAGCCTTGAATGCGCAAGACGGAAAAGACTTGGCATGTATTGCCGAAATGTATCTGCTTGATGAAAACGGAGAACGTCTTTCGCGTGAACCGTGGATTGTAAAATATGCGGATAGCGAAGATGTATCGCAAGTAAACCGTTCGGCGGATAAGATTTTCGATTTGCAGGAGTCTACCTACTGGAGTACCGAAACCGGTTCGGCTTATCCTCATGCGGTCGTAATTGATTTGGGAGCGAAGCATACCCTGACTGCAATCCAATATCTGCCCCGTATGGAAAGCAATGTGCCCGGAGGCATCAAAGATTTTAAAGTATATGTGAAAGGCGAAAATTTCTCTTATTAACATTAGATCTTCAGTCCCCGATTGGAACATCAGACATCATTTTTGTGTATCTTGTTCCGATTGGGGCATTTAGTTAGGCCGATGTCTTAAATTATGCTATAAAACACACATTCTGTAATATAGTGTTGCCTGTAATAAGAAAAATGCAATTTTTTTAGGTAAACGGGAAAAAAAAACGAACTTTTCATTTTGCCTTGTTTATTTAATTACTAATTTTGAGGTGTTAAAGAAATAACATTTTTTATGCAATTAATAACCTTAATATAACAGCTATGAGTTATTTACGATTTGACAAGACGCTGATGACGAATTTGGAAGAATCTTTGACACGTGAAATTCTTCGGACTAATCGTTCTGGCGCGTATCATTGCTCTACAATAGTAGATTGCAACACTCGCAAATACCATGGTTTATTGGTCATCCCCGTGCCGGAACTGGATGATGAAAACCATGTGTTGTTGTCCTCGCTCGATGAAACGGTCATCCAGCATGGGGCTGAATTTAATCTGGGACTCCATAAATATCATGGAGACACTTTCAGTCCGCGTGGTCACAAGTACATCCGAGAGTTCGAATGCGAGAAAGTGCCTACTACTATTTACAGAGTGGGAGGTGTAGTGCTGAAGAAAGAAAAGTTGTTCGTGCATCATGAGAACCGTATTTTGATTCGTTATACTTTGCTGGACGCTCATTCCAGTACGACACTTCGCTTGCGCCCGTATTTAGCTTTCCGTAGCGTACGTCAGTACACTCATGAAAACGCACAGGCAAGCCGCCAGTATGATACCGTAAAAAACGGAATCAAAACATGTATGTATCCGGGATATCCCGAATTGTTCATGCAGACCAATTGCCCGAACGAATTCCATTTCCAACCGGATTGGTACCGGGGCATAGAGTATCCGAAAGAACAAGAACGCGGATACGATTTCAATGAAGACCTGTATGTGCCGGGGTATTTCGAAATGGAAATCACTAAAGACCATCCGGTTGTGTTCTCGGGAGGCATTTCGGAAATTGAAACCGCTAATCTGGACCAACTCTTCTCGGAAGAAGCAGACCGCCGTACTCCGCGCGACAATTTCAAGCATTGCCTGATTAATGCCGCCCACCAGTTCCTGAACAAACAAGGAGACGAGTCATACGTCTTGGCAGGCTACCCATGGTTCAAATGCCGTGCGCGTGACATGTTCATCTCTCTGCCGGGACTGATGCTTGCCATCAATGAAACAGACAAGTTCGAAACGGTGATGGACACGGCATCTAAAGCGATTTACGAATTCATGAAAGGCGAACCCGCAACGCTGAAAGTCTACGAAATGGAACATCCGGATGTATTGTTATGGGCAGTATGGACTATCCAGCAATACGCAAAAATGGTATCACGCGATGCGGCACGAAGCAAATACGGGGCATTATTGAAAGACATCATGACGTATCTTACCGAAGGAAAACATCCGAACCTGAAAGTATGTGATAACGGACTGGTATATGCCCAAGGAAGAGACAAAGCCATTACGTGGATGAATGCAATGTCGAACGGCCGTCCGGTTACTCCGCGTACAGGATATATCGTCGAATTCAATACACTGTGGTACAACGCGTTGATGTTTGCCGGAGAATTGCTGGGCGAAGGAGGTGATACAGAATTTGCCGGAACCTTAACCCAATTGGCAGAAAAAGCAGGAAAGGCATTCATTGACACATTCTTGAACGAATACGGTTATCTGCTCGATTACGTAGACGGAGACATGATGGACTGGAGCGTACGCCCGAACATGATTTTTGCAGCAGCATTCGATTATTCTCCGTTGAATGCCAAACAGAAGAAAGGCGTGGTCGATATTGTGACAAAGGAACTTCTTACTCCGAAAGGTTTACGCTCGTTAAGCCCGAAGAGCGGAGGCTACAACCCGAATTATGTAGGCCCGCAAATCCAACGCGATTACGCTTACCATCAAGGTACGGCATGGCCCTGGCTGGAAGGATTCTATCTCGAAGCCTATTTGCGCATCTACAAGCGTAGTGCCATTTCGTTCGTAGAACGTCAGATGATTAGCTTCGAAGACGAATTGTCACTCCATTGCGTAGGCTCTATTCCTGAATTATTCGATGGAAACCCGCCATTCAGAGGCAGAGGAGCCATTTCGTTCGCCATGAACGTGGCTCAAATATTGAGAACTTTAAATCTGTTAGAAAAATATGACAATCAGTAAAAGGGAGGAAATACTATGAAAGTTTTAATGTTTGGATGGGAATTTCCTCCCCATATCTTGGGAGGTTTAGGTACAGCCAGTTACGGACTTACCAAAGGTTTAGCGCAACAAGAGGACATGCAGATTACCTTCTGCATACCGAAGCCATGGGGAGATGAAGACCAAAGCTTCTTGAAAATCATCGGCATGAACAGCGTACCTATCGTATGGCGCGATGTAGAATGGGATTACGTAAAAAGCCGTGTAGGAAACTATATGGACCCGCAGCTCTATTACGACTTGCGCGACCATATCTATGCCGATTTCAACTATATGCATACCAATGATTTGGGTTGCCTTGAATTTTCAGGGCGTTATCCGGATAATTTGCATGAAGAAATAAACAATTATTCCATTGTGGCGGGAGTGGTTGCCCGTCAGCAGGAATTTGATATCATCCATTCGCACGACTGGCTGACCTATCCGGCAGGTATTCATGCCAAGCAGGTATCAGGCAAACCGTTGGTCATCCATGTTCATGCTACCGATTTCGACCGTAGCCGTGGCAATGTAAACCCTACGGTTTATTCCATCGAAAAGAACGGTATGGACCACGCCGATTGCATCATGTGTGTGAGTGAATTGACACGACAGACGGTTATTCATAAATACTATCAGGATCCGCGTAAAGTCTTTACGGTCCACAATGCCGTGTCTCCGTTGTCAAAAGAGATTCAGGATATTGTACCGCGTAAAAATCCGAAAGAGAAAATCGTTACCTTCCTGGGACGTATCACCATGCAGAAAGGACCGGAATATTTTGTTGAAGCGGCTGCGATGGTATTGCGCCGTGCGCGTCACGTGCGTTTCGTCATGGCAGGTAGCGGTGATATGATGAATGCCATGATTCGTCTGGCTGCCGAAAGAGGCATTGCCGACCGTTTCCATTTCCCGGGCTTCATGAGAGGCAAACAGGTGTACGAGGTATTGAAAGCCAGCGATGTGTACATCATGCCTTCCGTATCCGAGCCGTTCGGCATATCGCCACTGGAAGCTATGCAATGTAGTGTGCCTACCATTATTTCCAAGCAGTCGGGGTGTGCCGAAATCTTGAGTAAATGTATAAAGACCGATTATTGGGATATTCATGCCATGGCAGATGCCATTCATGCTATTTGTACTTATCCGGCATTGTACGAATACCTGCGCGATGAAGGAAAGAAAGAAGTCGACGGTATTGTATGGGAGAAAGTAGGCGTGAAGATTCGCGGCTTATACGAACAGACTTTAAAAAATTGTGGAAAACTATAATTATACAAAATCGATATGAAAACAATCTGTCTTTACTTTGAAATACATCAGATAACACATCTCAAACGCTATCGTTTTTTTGAAATTGGTACAGACCATTATTACTACGATGATTACGCAAACGAACAGGGCATCAACGACGTGGCGGAACGTTCGTATATTCCGGCATTGACCACCCTGATTGAAATGGCAAAAAACAATGAAGGAGCTTTTAAGGTTGGTCTTTCCATTTCAGGTGTAGCACTCGAACAATTGGAGATACATGCACCGGCTGTTATCGAACTGTTGCAGGAACTGAATGCCACAGGCTGTTGCGAATTTATATGCGAGCCTTATTCTCACGGCTTGTCTTCGTTGGCAAACGAAGAATGCTTCCGTGAAGAAGTAGAATTTATGCGTAAAAAAATCAAGGATTATTTCGGTCAGGATCCGAAAGTGTTCCGTAATTCCAGCTTGATTTACGACAATGAAATAGGTGGAATCGTAGCCAGCATGGGCTTTAAGGGCCAACTGATAGAAGGTGCGAAGCATGTGTTGGGATGGAAGAGCCCGCACTATCTGTATCATTGCGCCGAGAACCCGAATCTGAAACTGTTGATGCGCGACTTCAAGCTGTCGGATGATATCAGCCTGCGCTTCTCTAATTCGGAATGGAGCGAATATCCCTTGTTTGCAGATACTTATATAGACTGGATTGCCACTTTGCCCGAAAACGAACAGGTCATCAACATTTTTATGGAACTGTCGGCTCTCGGTATAGCACAACCGTTGTCTTCCAACATCCTGGAATTCTTGAAAGCATTGCCTGCATGTGCCAAGCAGCGGGGCATCACATTCTCGACCCCTACCGAAATTGTTACGAAATTGAAATCGGTAGATATGATGGATGTGCCTTATCCGATGTCTTGGTCGGATGAAGAAAGAGACATCAGTCCATGGCTGGGTAATGTGATGCAGCGCGAAGCGTTTAACAAACTGTACAGTGTGGCCGAGCGTGTGCATTTGTGCGACGACCGCCGTATCAAGCAAGACTGGTTCTACCTGCAGGCAAGCAATAATTTCCGTTTTATGACTACAAAAGATACGGGAGTTGGGCTGGATAGAGGTATCTATGATTCACCTTATGATGCATTTACTAATTATATGAACATCTTAGGCGATTTCTTGGCTCGTGTCAATTCGTTGTATCCGGCAGATATGGACAATGAAGAGTTAGGGTCTTTGCTTACCACTATCAAGAATCAAGGTGAAGAGTTGGTTCAGCTGAACGATGAGGTGACCAAGCTTCAAGCCGAATTGAAGAAATCTGAAGCTAAGAAGCCTGCGGCAAAGAAAACAACAACCACAAGAAAGACAGCTGCGGCTAAGAAAGAAAAGTAATTTTTTCAGATATTTGAGAAACTGTTTTGAATTTATCGTGTGCTGGTTGGGGATGGGTTTTTAAGGCATTTCCAATACTGTGAAGAAGAAGACAGCAAGCTATCTGACAAGAACAGAAGCGGAAAGGATTAAAAAATTGCCCAAAACGCATACGAAAACGAATACATTAAGCCAAGAATACTTTTTGTAGAAATTCAAAACAGTTTTTGTTAAGTTTGCGCCCGATTTCATATGAATGAAGTCGGGCGTTTTTAGTAATAATAGCATGAGTGCATTTCTTGTAAGATTATTAATCTTCATGCCGAAAGATTATTAATCTTCACGCTGTAAGATTAATAATCTTAGAAGCTGTTTTGAATTTATCGTGCGATGATTTGGGATGAGTTTTTGAGGCATTTTCGCTTCTGTGATGAGGAAGATAGCGGGCTATCTGACGAAGAACAGGAGCGAAAAGAACCAAAAAATCGCCCAAAGCACACACGAAAACGGATACATCAAGCCAAGAAAAACTTTTTGGAGAAATTCAAAACAGCTTCTTACAAACAATGCAGCTATATTGGGATGAGTTTTTGAGGCATTTCCGTTTGTGTGATAAGGAAGATAGCGGGCTATCTCTGACGAAAAACAAAAACGGGAAGAACCCCCCAAATCGCCCAAAGCACACACGAAAACGAATACATCAAGCCAAGAAAACTTTTGGAATATTTCAAAACAATTTCTTATTGCCATACAAAGATTATTTTTTCACCCAATCATGGAAACTAAGGAATAGGTTTCTTTGACAGAGAAGGTAAAAAAATGTATCTTTGTAAAAACATCAACCCAACCATTATCAACTTTTTACATAAAATACAATAGAGCAACATGAAACTTCAAAAACTGATTGGCTTGACGGCTGGTTTGTGCCTAAGCGGCATAATTTACGCCTCCGCTCAAACGCAACTGACCGACTATGTAGACCCGCGCATCGGGTCGGAAGGACTGGGACGGGTATTTATCGGTCCGTCTTGCCCTTATGGAATGGTCAAACCTTCGCCCGACTGCACTCCTTCACCCAATAGCGGCTGGCTGCCCATGCCCGAACGGGTGGACGGATTCTCGCAAGTACACGTAAGCGGAACCGGAGGAGGTCCCAAGTATGGGAATATTTTAGTGACGCCTTTCTGCAACGGAATGGACCAAACCCAACACTTGGATTATCGGGCTTACGAAAACATCCGGCTGGGATATTACGATACCCGATTTAAGCAGAGCGGCATCCGTACGGAAATCACCACCACGGAGCGGGCTTCGTTCTACCGCTTCACCTATCCCGCTGATTCCTTGAAATCATTGGCTATCGATGCCGGTTTCTTCTTGGGAGAAAGCCCCGTGCCCGATGCACGTGAAGCCCAACAGTTCGTAGGTTCGGAAATAGAAATCCTGTCCGACCATGAAGTGAGCGGCTATACCCGAATCCGGGGAGGCTGGAACAACGGACGCGCCTATACGGTTTACTTTTACGCCGAAACCGACAAGCCTTTCACCCAGTGCCGCACATGGAAAGGAAGCAAGATAACCGACGAACGCTCCCAATTCGATTCGTATGAGAAAACCGGCGCCTTGCTCCGTTTTGCCGAAGGAGACTCGGTGGTGCAACTGAAAATCGGCATCTCTTTCCTGAGCAGCCAACGTGCCAAGCACAATGCCCGTACCTACATTCCCCACTGGTCTTTCGAAAAAGTGCATAACGGCCTGCTGGCACAATGGGAAAAGCTGTTCAAGGCGATTGAAATCGCTCCCGAAACTCCCGAAACGCAAAAGCGGATGTTCTATACCGCGCTCTATCACACGATGATTATGCCCGTAGACCGCACCGAAGAGAATCCGCTTTGGAACGACCCTGAGCCTTATTACGATGACTATTACGCCATTTGGGACACTTACCGCACCTCTACCCCACTCATCACACTTATCGACCCGCAACGCGAAACCGACATAGTGCGCTCGCTCATCACCATCTATAAACGGGATGGATACATGCCCGACGCACGAAGCGGAAACGCCAACGGACGTACGCAAGGAGGCTCGAATGCCGAAATCGTCATCGCCGACGCTTTTGTGAAAGGCTTGAAAGGCATCGACTATGAACTGGCGCTGAAAGCGATGTTGCAGGATGCTACCGCAGCACCCGGAGGAAATCAGGAAGCGGAAGGACGCGGCGGACTGGTGCCTTACCTGGAATTGGGCTACATCCCCCACGGCATCCCACGTGCAGGAAACCGTACCGTAGAATATGCGTATTGCGATTATGCCATTGCTCTGGTAGCTAAAGGACTGGGAAAAGAAGACCTCTACCGACACTACCTGAAACAATCGGAGAATTGGAAAAACCTGTGGCGAAGCGATTACGAACACGAAGGGGCAAAAGGATTCATCATGCCGCGCGACAAGGAGGGAAACTGGCTCGACCAGATACCTTTCGGTAACTCGAAAGTGCTGAAGCCTACGTACACCTACACACCGGTCACCTTCGAAGGACCGTGGTACATCCCGTGGTGGGACATGTTCTTCTACGAAGCCAGCTCGTGGGAATACTCGCTCAGCATCCCTCACGATGTGCCGGGGCTTATCGCACAATGCGGAGGGAAGGAGAAATTCGAAGAACGCCTCGACATCTTCTTCGACAAAGGCTTTTATAATGTGAACAACGAGCCTTCGTTTCTTACCCCCTGCCTGTATCACTGGATAGGGAAACCCTGGCGGAGCGATGACCGCATCCGCGAAATCATCACCACCCACTTTAACGACTCTCCGATGGGACTTCCCGGAAACGATGATTCGGGAGCGATGTCTTCGTGGCTTGCCTTCCACATGACAGGACTTTATCCCAATGCCGGACAAGACTATTATCTGATACATGCCCCGATGCTGAAAGAAACCACCTTCCATCTGGAAGACGGAAAAGACTTTACCATCCGAGCAGAACGCCTCTCGGACGAGAACCGGTACATCCAGTCGGTTACTTTGAACGGGAAGGATTACCCTTACTCCGCCCTGCGCCATAAAGACCTCGTGGCTGGCGGCGAACTGGTATTGAAGATGGGAAACAAGCCCGGCAAATGGGGAACAGAATTAGGATTATAAACGAATATAGTTGCATCATGAAAAAGATATATCTTCTCTCTTTATTGATTATAGGTGCATGCTGCACCGGAAGTATATGCGCGCAAACCGCCCTGCCTGATACATTACTGTTCGTGTTCAAACTCCACGGACAGACCCGCAAATACGAAATGTCATTCCGCGAAAAGAACGACACGTTGCGCATCGACTGGCGCATCTTGCGGAACCTGCATTGGCAAAAAGGAAGCTACCTGATGGCTCCCGCATCGCAAGAAGCGGGAAACTCATTATGCTTCCTCCAGCCCGTAGACAAAGAAAACCGCCTGTTAGGCATAAACGAAACCGCCTACATGCTCTCACGCCAAGCCTACAAGGAACTGAAGACGACCGGGGCATTTCACTATAACCAGACGGTTTACAAGAAAGGAAACAAAAAAGGAGAAGCCTTGGGATGCCCGCTCATCTATTGCATAGACCAAACCGAAGGAGCAGAAATATGGATATTGGATAATGAGTCCCTGCCCTTGATATGGAAGATGCAGAACAATCCGCTGAACGTAAACTGGCAGGTAGAGCATCCTTCTGCTACATACAAGGATCCGATAGAGGTAGTGGTACACCGGGGCGCCAACCATTTGGCACCCGAAAACACGGTGGCTTCGGCATACGCAGCTTTGGAACACGGTGCCACGTGGATAGAGCTGGATGTACGGAAAAGCAAAGACGGAGTGCTGTATAACCTGCACGACGAGACCCTCGACCGCACCACCAACGGGCAAGGCGCATTAGCCGATATGAATTCTGACGAAGTGGACAAATTAGACGCAGGAAGTTGGTTTGGAAAAGAATATGCCGGCACACGTATCCCCCGCATCTCGGAAATGCTCGATTCGCTCTACGGAAAAGCAAATGTATTCTTCGATGTGAAACGCGGCACGCCCGTAAAAGACCTCGTAAGACTGGTCCGCCAGAAAGGATTCGCCACGAACAGTTTCTTCTGGTTCGCCGATGAAGGAATGCTGAAAGAGTTTGTCCGCCTTGCTCCGGAAATGAAAATCAAGGTAAACGCTGGTGACATCGCCCGCCTGCAATATTGGATGACGGTATGCCGCCCGTCGTACGTAGAAATCAATCCCGAACAAATCACACCGGAATTCAAGGCGTTCTGCAAGGCTAACGGCATCCGCATTATGGCAGCTATCCTAAACGCAAATGAAAAAGCCTATCGCACTGCTATAGAGAAAGAGCCAGACTTGGTCAATCTGGACCAGCCTGAACTTTTTCAGAAAGTGCTTGCCGAATAAAAGACGATTTCACTTATACACAAGAAAGAGGCTGTATCAAAATAAAAATTAGTTTTCATTTTGATACAGCCTCTTTTTCTATCTGAAAAATCGACCTTTATTTATACTCGTCCCAACTCTTGATGGCTATGTCATCAATGCTCATCGAGCAAAATGCATTGATAAACGCACTTGCCAGACGGGCATTTGTTATCAACGGGATATTCAAGTCAATAGCCGCACGACGAATCTTGTAACCATTGGTAAGTTCACCTACCGACAAGTCACGCGGAATGTTCACCACCATATCGATTTCTTTCTTATGAAGCATCTCAAGTGCCTGCGGATGTCCTTCTTCGCTGGGCCAGTACACACGGGTATTCTCAATGCCGTTCTCGGTGAGGAACTTCGAAGTACCGCCAGTAGCATAGAGATTATAGCCTTTCGCTTTCAATGCACGCGATGCCTGAAGCATATCCACCTTCTGCTTGGTGCTACCCGTAGAAAGCAGAATATTCTTTTCAGGAATACGATATCCCACCGAAAGCATCGCTTTCAGGATGGCGCATGAAGTATCATCACCCAAACAACCGACTTCGCCCGTAGATGCCATATCCACGCCCAATACAGGGTCGGCTTTCTGCAAGCGGTTAAACGAGAACTGGCTCGCCTTAATGCCTACATAATCCAGTTCGAAGAGGTTCTTTTCAGGTTTCTCTACCGGAAGCCCGAGCATCACCTTAGTGGCAAGTTCAATGAAGTTTATCTTGAGCACCTTGCTCACGAACGGGAACGAACGGGAAGCACGGAGGTTACACTCAATCACCTTGATATCATTGTCGCGGGCAAGGAACTGGATATTGAACGGTCCGGAAATGTTCAGTTCCTTGGCTATCTGACGGGAAATGCGCTTGATACGGCGCACTGTCTCCACATACAGTTTTTGGGGAGGGAACTGAATGGTAGCATCTCCCGAATGTACACCGGCAAACTCGATATGCTCGGAGATGGCATAAACGATAATCTCACCGTTCTGAGCCACGGCGTCCATTTCCACTTCCTTGGCATGTTCGATGAACTGGCTCACTACTACCGGATGTTTTTTCGATACATTGGCGGCAAGCTGCAAGAAACGTTCCAGTTCGTCTTGGTTGGAACAAACATTCATAGCGGCTCCTGAAAGTACATACGACGGACGTACCAATACCGGGAAACCGACTTTCTGAATAAAGGCGTTGATGTCGTCCATCGAAGTCAGTGCGCTCCATTCGGGCTGGTCTACACCGATGCGGTCGAGCATAGCCGAGAACTTATCGCGGTCTTCAGCATTGTCGATACTCTTGGCAGATGTTCCCAAAATGTTCACTTTTTGTGCATCGAGGCGCATGGCAAGATTGTTTGGAATCTGACCGCCAGTCGAAACAATGACTCCATGCGGATTTTCCAAGTCAAGAATATCCATTACGCGTTCAAATGTCAGTTCGTCGAAATAGAGACGATCGCACATATCATAGTCAGTAGAAACCGTTTCGGGATTATAGTTAATCATTACCGAACGATACCCTTCCTCGCGGATGGTATTCAATGCCTGCACGCCGCACCAGTCAAATTCCACCGATGAACCGATACGGTAAGCTCCTGAACCAAGCACCACAATACTCTTGTGGTCGCCCAAATAATGCACATCGTTTGCCACACCGTTATACGTCAGATACAGATAGTTGGTCTGTGCAGGATATTCAGCGGCAAGGGTATCAATCTGTTTTACGACCGGAAGTACACCGATGGCTTTACGATACGCACGCACGGCAAGAATACCGTCTTCCATCTCACCTTGATAACCGATGGCACGTGCCACCTGAAAATCGGAAAATCCCTGACGTTTGGCTTTATAAAGCAATTCTTTCGGAAGTTCGGAAAGCTGTATATGATTGTTCCCCCATTCGTGCAGTTCTTTGGAAGTCTGCATAATGTTTTCCAGTTTGTAAAGGAACCATTTGTCTATCTTGGTCAGGTCGTGGATTTGGTCAACGGTATAACCGGCACGCATCGCCTTCGAAATAACAAAGATACGCTTGTCGGTAGGTTCGCGCAATGCCTTGTCGATATCGGCAATGACCAGTTCTTTGTTTTCTACAAAACCGTGCATGCCCTGCCCTATCATACGAAGGCCTTTCTGAATCGCTTCCTCAAACGTACGTCCGATAGCCATAACTTCGCCTACCGACTTCATCGAAGAGCCTAACTCACGGTCTACACCGTGGAACTTGCCCAAGTCCCAGCGCGGAATCTTACATACCACATAGTCGAGTGCTGGTTCGAAAAATGCCGATGTGGTCTTGGTCACTGAGTTCTTCAGGTCAAACAGTCCATAGCCCAGTCCCAACTTGGCAGCTACAAATGCCAGCGGATACCCTGTTGCCTTCGATGCCAGTGCAGAGGAACGGCTCAGACGGGCATTTACCTCAATCACACGATAGTCTTCCGATTCAGGGTCGAAAGCATATTGCACATTACATTCGCCCACGATACCGATGTGACGGATGATACGGATGGCAAGCTCGCGCAGCTTATGGTATTCACTGTTGGTCAGCGTCTGGCTCGGAGCAATGACGATACTTTCACCCGTATGAATGCCCAGCGGGTCGAAGTTTTCCATATTGCAGACCGTGATGCAATTGTCGAACCGGTCACGCACTACCTCGTATTCCACTTCTTTCCATCCTTTCAGGCTCTTTTCCACCAAAACCTGCGGAGAGAAGGAAAATGCTTTTTCCGCCAGCACATTCAGTTCTTCTTCGTTATCGCAAAAGCCTGAACCAAGACCTCCCAAGGCGTATGCTGCACGGATAATAACCGGATAGCCCAAGTCGCGTGCCGCCTGGCGTGCCTGCTCAATATTCTCGCAAGCCTCGCTCTTGATGGTCTTCACGTTGATTTCATCCAGCTTCTTCACAAAGAGTTCGCGATCTTCCGTATCCATAATGGCCTGTACGGGAGTACCCAATACCTGCACGCCGTATTTCTCGAACACCCCTCCCTGATAGAGAGCGACACCGCAATTCAATGCCGTTTGTCCGCCAAACGAGAGCAACACCCCATCCGGACGTTCCTTATCGATGACTTTCTCCACAAAATAAGGAGTGACAGGAAGGAAATAAATCTTATCAGCCACACCTTCCGAAGTCTGCACCGTAGCGATATTGGGATTGATAAGCACCGTTTCGATACCTTCTTCCTTAAGAGCCTTCAGTGCCTGCGAACCGGAATAATCAAATTCGCCAGCTTCACCGATCTTCAATGCGCCGGAACCCAGCAACAATACTTTCTTTATGTTATCTTTCATTGATATTTCTATAATTAGTTGTTAGTTCTTATTCCTTTTTTGAAACGCAGATTAGCGCAGATTCACGCAGATTAAATTTTTTATTAAAATAATCCGCGGAAATCTGCGTTAATCCGCGTTTTATCCTAAATCTCAGAGCAGTTTCACGAACTCATCGAAAAGGAATTCCGTATCTGTAGGCCCGCTGGCTGCTTCCGGATGAAACTGAGCCGAGAACCAAGGATTGCATTTGTGGCGGATTCCTTCGTTCGAGCCATCATTCATGTTGATGAAAAGCGGTTCCCAATCGGCTCCCAAGGTATTATTGTCCACCGCATATCCGTGATTCTGCGAAGTGATGAAACAACGCTCCGTCCCTACCATACGTACCGGCTGGTTATGGCTCCGATGACCGTACTTTAACTTATATATTTTTGCACCTCCTGCCTTCGAAAGCAACTGATTCCCCATACAGATACCGAAAATGGGAAGTTTTTCGTTCTGCATCGCTTTGCGGATGTTCTGCACAGCCGCATCGCACGTATCAGGGTCGCCCGGTCCGTTGGAAATAAAAAGCCCGTCAAAGTCCAGTCCGTTAAAGTCGTAATCCCAAGGCACACGGATAACCTCCACACCGCGCTTGAGCAGACAACGGATGATATTGGACTTCACCCCACAATCCACCAACACTACCTTCTTGCGCCCGTTACCCTCGTTATAGCGAATCACGTCCTTACACGATACTTTATCCACATAGTTCACTCCGGCGTATTGCGCTTCGGGAACGTTGTCCGGTTCATCATCGAACACAATCTTTCCCATCATCACACCGTGCTCACGCAACACCTTCGTAAGTTCGCGTGTGTCAATGCCTGTGATACCGGGAATCTGCTCACGCTTCAACCAGTCCGCCAAGCTCTCCACAGCATTCCAGTGGCTATACCGCTCGCTATAATCACTCACGATAATCGCCTCAGCATGTATTTTTTCACTCTCCATAAAAGTAGGCAAACCGTTCGCCTCGAATGTGAACGGAGGCACCCCGTAGTTTCCTACCAGCGGATAAGTCAACGTCATCAACTGACCTGCATACGAAGGGTCTGTCAGGCTTTCCGGATATCCGGTCATCGCCGTATTAAACACCACTTCACCCGCTACCGGCTTCTCATAACCGAACGACTTGCCGTGAAACCGGCTCCCGTCGTCAAGGATTAACGTCACGTTTCTCATTCTAATCTAATTCGTCTTTATTGTTTTGTGTTTTTTTCTTATTCTTAGTATAAAGATAAATTCCTATAGCAACTAAACAAAGGCCTATCAGCAAATTATTCGCTATTATCGCAATACCCATACCTAAAGCTATAAATACAAGCCAAAGATAATTTTTGTCCTTTTGTTCACTCATTGCTTTTTATTATCTTTCTTTCCTTTCAAACCGCAATCAATAGTAATGCCAACGAGTAAGCCTAAGGGCATCCATAAGGCTATGTTATCAAGGCAAACACCGATTGTCACTCCCAGCATCAGCCCTACTGCCAAACCATATCCGGCATCAAATTTCGATTTGTTTTTCTCTTCCATATCACTTTTTCATTTGTTCATCCGACCATTTCTGAAGGCGTTCGTATTCCTCTTTCGTAAGCCGCATAAACGAACCATGCTGAGGATGGGCTACGCCTTCAAGGGTAACGGGCGAATGAAAATTCTGAAGGTATTCATCAGCCTGGCAAATGCGGTACCGCTTGGGATTGGATGAATATTCGATATAAGCAACGCGCCACGTAGAATCGCCCACCAGCTGGAATGCCGAGCAGCCTTCGCACTTCTTGTTGCCCTCGAACTTCACATAATCGTTTTCATCCTTTATCTTATAAGGTCCGGTCAGTTTGTCAGAAGTAGCGGCAAAGATGCCCGGCGTACCTCCCTCTTTCTTGATAAGCATGTGGTAAAGTCCGTCGGCAGGCACATAGTTGATGTCAGCATCAATGGTAGCATAACCCCAGTCGACCAGCACACGAGGCTTGGTCAATCGGGTGAACGAAGCATCGGCGTACGAATAAAATACCCGGTCGTATTGGTCCTCGGCAGGATTGAGCAAGGAATAATAAATCATGTATCCTCCTTTGGTTCCGTCGGGCCATACATAAGCAGGGTCCCAAAAGATTTGAGGTGCCCATACCCGCTTGATGCCGGCATAATCCTTATACACATCCGGTGAATCGGGATCGCAGAAAATATCCGGTCCCTTGCGGAAGTCGAAGGTAGTAGAAGTCCAATGAATCAAATCATCGCTACGGAGCAGGTTGATGCCATAGTTAAACCATTGCTTGCTCTTTCCGACACACATGTCAGTAGTAACCATCAGATAGCCTTTCCCGTCCGAGGTACGGCAGATAAAAGCATCGCGCGCGCCTCCCTCAATAGGCGAAAGCTTCTGCACATCATACACGGGACCTCCGTCCAACAGGTCGTGATAGTTCAGTCCGTCGCGGCTCAAGGCGTATGCCGTCCATTCCCCGCGTCCGCTCATGTGGCAATACAGATACCCGTAATCGCCTTTCTGCACATTTTGCGCATGTCCTCCGGCAAGAGCCAAAGCTGCAACCGAAGCCAAGAAAAATCTTCTCATGCCTTATTATATATAGGAGTTAAAATTGGTATATTTGTTCAATGTAATCAATAAATGCCTTGTTGACCAGTTTCACGCCCCCTGGAGTAGGATAGTCACCGCTGAAGTACCAGTCTCCTTCATGGTCGGGACAAGCCTCGTGCAAGCCATCGAGCGTCTGGTAAACGATTTCCACTTTTGCCTGTGTGCCCACAGGGGTAAGAAGTTCCACCATCTTGCGTGAGATTTCCTCATCGGTAAATGGTGCATAGATTTCTTTCACATAATTCACCATCTCTTCTTTAGGCAAGCCCACTTGCTCTTTCGACTTACGGTATGCATCTTCGATGACGCGACGCATCCCCCTGTCCTCCAACAAGGCAATAGCGGCACGGAAAGCTATGAACTGCTCCATACTTGCCATATCAATGCCGTAATAGTCGGGATAACGCACTTGGGGCGAAGATGACACAATGACAATCTTTTTCGGATGCAAACGGTCGAGAATACTAATAATGCTCTGCTTCAACGTAGTTCCCCGCACGATGCTATCGTCGATTATCACCAGGTTATCGGCATAGGGGACCAGACTTCCATACGTTACATCATATACATGGGCGGCAAGGTCGTTCCGCGTATTGCCTTCGGCGATAAATGTACGCAACTTGATATCCTTGATAGCTACCTTTTCGCTCCGGATGCGTTGCGACAGGATTTGTTCCAGTTCCGTATGGCTGGGCTTATGCCCCAATGCCTCGATGCGCTGCACCTTGAGCTGGTTCAGGTAATTGTCGAAACCTTCCAACATGCCATAGAATGCCACCTCCGCCGTATTCGGAATAAAAGAAAATACGGTATGCACCACATCGTAATCGATTACTTTCAGAATCGGATCCACCAGTTTCTGTCCCAAGAGTTTCCGTTCGCGGTAGATATCCATATCGCTTCCCCGGCTGAAGTAAATGCGTTCGAACGAACAAGCCTTCTTCTTCTTCGGCTCATTGATTTGCTCCAGACGCATCTGCCCCTTCTTGTTCACCCAGATAGCCTGCCCGGGCAAAAGTTCGTTGATGCTGTCTGCAGGCACATTCAGTACCGTCTGAATGACCGGCCGCTCGGATGCAAGTACCATAATCTCATCGTCCATATACCAGAATCCCGGACGGATGCCCCACGGGTCACGCACGGCAAACGCTTCACCGCTTCCCGTCAGCCCGCATATCACATATCCTCCATCCCACTTCGGAGTAGAAGTCTTCAACACATTGGTAATGTCAATACGGTCTTCAATCGTATGCGTAATGTCCATTCCTTCCAGCCCTTCCGCCTTACATTCATTATAAAGGCGTTCCACTTCGCGGTCGAGCCGGTGCCCCACCTGTTCCAGCATGATATACGTATCGGCATACTTGCGCGGATGCTGACCCGCGGCTGTAATGTCGGCAAATATCTCATCGACATTCGTCAAGTTGAAATTGCCGCACAAGGCAAGGTTCTTTGCCCGCCAATTATTGCGCCGCAAAAAGGGATGCACATACGAAATGCCACTTTTGCCTGTGGTAGAGTAACGCAGATGCCCCATATAAAGCTCGCCGGCAAAAGGCAGGCATTGCTTGGCATATTCCGCATCTGCCATCTGTTCGGGAGTAAGCTCTTTGAAATAACCGTGCACCGTTCCGAATATTTCGGTAATCGCTCCCGACCCTAACCCTCTTTCACGGAACATGTATTCCTCTCCCGGATTTGCCTGAAGCTTTACACACGCCAGTCCGGCACCTTCCTGCCCGCGGTTGTGCTGCTTTTCCATCAACAGATACAACTTGTTGAGCCCATACATCCATGTTCCGTATTTCTCTTGATAATATTCCAACGGTTTAAGCAACCGTATCATCGCTACTCCGCATTCGTGTTTAAGTGGTTCCATATTGCTCGTTTTCGTTTAGTCGCCGTTAAGATAAAAAAAATACCTGAATTACCGAATCGGTAAGTTCAGGTATTCATGTACATATGCTAATTTTTTATGTAAAAATAAAACTTATACATTCTCTTTTTAATTATAAAAGTTCGGGCATAAAAAAAGACCCACAATGTGAATCTTCGAGCCGAAAGCGGGACTCGAACCCGCGACTTACTCATTACGAATGAGTTACTCTACCAACTGAGTTATTTCGGCTTATGGCTTTTTCTGAAAAGCGATGCAAAGATACGGCTTTCTTTGAACCTACAAAAGAAATCGGCAGTTTTTTTTCAATTATCCACAAAAAAACGTTTATAAGACAACATTCACCTCCACAGAGAACAATGCATAAAAATATCATTATATTACATATACAAGCAACTTATTCAATATTTTGTCATATACATAAACAAAACTTTTGCTATTTAATCAGAAAACATCTATTTTTGTGGCACTAATAAATAACAGCATCCATGAAATATCCAATTTTATCAGCAGAAGAAGCTGCAGCGCTTATCATCGACGGACAGACGGTCGGCATCGGAGGATTCTCGTCAGTAGGTACACCGAAAGCAGTCCCCGCTGCATTGGCAAAGCATGCAGAAACATTACACAATGAAGGAAAAACGTTTAAAATAGGACTTATTACCGGAGGGGCAACAGGAAATCAGGTGGACAGTGCCCTGACCGAAGCACATGCCGTTGCTTTCCGCACTCCTTTCCAGTCGAACAAGGAAATGCGGAATGCCATCAATAGCGGCGAGGTGCAATATTTCGATCTTCACCTTTCGCAAATCGGACAAGACGTGCGCTACGGATTCTTGGGGAAAATCGATGTGGCTATCATCGAAACTTCCGGCATTACCCCTGAAGGCGACCTCATTCTGAGCACCTCGGTAGGCATTTCGCCCACCCTGACATGTGTGGCAGACAAAATCATTATCGAATTGAACGAAGCTCATGCGGGCAAATTGACGGGAATGCACGACATCTTTGTGCTCGACAATCCGCCTTACCGCCGTGAAATCCCTATCTATAAGGTAAACGACCGTACCGGAAGCATCAGCGTGAAAGTAGACCCCAAGAAAGTGGCTGGAGTGGTGTTGACAAACGAGCGTGACCAGATAGCCGCCTTCACTCCTCTGAACGAAACCACACGCCAAATCGGACAAAACGTAGCAGACTTTTTGGTAAAGGAATATCGTCAGGGAGCGATTCCCAAAGAATTTCTTCCCTTGCAATCGGGCGTAGGAAACATTGCCAATGCCGTATTGGGAGCTTTGGGTGGCGACCCGCACTTGCCTGCCTTTTCGATGTATACCGAAGTGATACAGAACTCCGTTATCGACCTGATGCTGGAAGAGCGCATCCGTTTTGTGGCAGGCAGCTCGCTTACACTCTCGGACGATAAGTTGGACCTGCTTTACGAACACATCGGTGAAATGAAAGACCGCGTCCTGCTCCGTCCGCAAGAAATCACCAATCACCCTGAAGTCATCCGCCGGTTAGGTATCATTGCGGTCAATACAGCACTTGAAGCTGACATCTTCGGCAATGTAAACAGCACTCATGTGTCGGGAAGCAAGATGATGAACGGCATCGGAGGCTCGGGCGACTTTGCACGTAATGCCTACCTGTCTATCTTTACCACCCCTTCTACGGCGAAAGGCGGTCTTATCTCGTCCATCGTACCTCAAGTATCGCACGTAGACAGTACCGAACACGATGTACGCATTCTTGTGACCGAACAGGGAGTAGCAGACTTGAGAGGAAAATCACCGCTTCAACGGGCACGTCTCATCATCGAGAATTGCGCGCATCCCGACTATAAAGAACTGCTTTGGGATTACCTGAAACTTTCGGAAGGGCATTGTCATACCCCGATGTCGCTCCGTAACGCCTTCCAGATGCATCTGGCATTTGCCGAAACAGGTGATATGCGGAACACGAAATACGTATGATCTGTTCACCACAGAGGACGCAGGGGTTTTTAATTTACGATTGGGCAATTTACTATTTAGAAGCTGTTTTGAATTTATCGTGCGATGATTTGGGATGAGTTTTTGAGGCATTTTCGCTTCTGTGATGAGGAAGATAGCGGGCTATCTGACGAAGAACAGGAGCGAAAAGGACCAAAAAATCGCCCAAAGCACACACGAAAACGAACGCATCAAGCCAAGAAAAACTTTTTGGAGAAATTCAAAACAGCTTCTTACTATTTTGATATGGAATCGTACTTCGTAAATTGAGAAAAATAGATTTTCCCCTGTACCCTCTGTGGTGAGTTTCTGATTTCTCCCCGGAACAGTTGTTTCCACATTTGGATTACATGATCGTTTCAGACGGCTTCCATTTATGGTTTCCATATGAAAACCGTACGGTTTCCATATCGAGAACGTACGGTTTCCATATCGAGAACGTACGGTTTCCAATTCAAAACCGTACGGTTTTGATATCAAGAACGTAAAAGTATGCCTGCTGAAACAAAGATACGAGCTGTATGCAAAAATAAATGTTCCTTACCGTCTTACTCTTGTATATGCCATCAAATGTAGAAGGTGTGTAACATGCAGGAAATGCACAAATCCATGTCCAAAAGCTTCTGTGGTGAATATTTCAATCAAATCTTTGCTTTCAGCGATGCCTGGCAGATGCCGTTCAATCCGCATTTGTCGCATTTCGGATTGCGTGCCGTACACACGTACCGTCCGTGCAGGATAAGCCAATGGTGTGCCTTGGGTATCAAGGCTTCAGGAATATAACGGGTAAGATGCTTTTCGGTAGCAAGCGGAGTAGTGCAGGTGCCGGGCACCAGCCCGATGCGGTGGCTCACACGGAACACGTGGGTATCGACTGCCATGGCGGCTTTATGGAACACCACGCTTTGGATGACATTCGCTGTCTTCCGTCCTACTCCGGGAAGCTTCACCAGTTCTTCCAGCGTATCGGGCACCTGCCCTCCATAATCACGCACCAGCATCTGTGCCATTCCTACCAGATGCTTCGCCTTGTTGTTGGGATAGCTCACGCTCCGGATGTATTCGTAAACCACATCGGGAGTGGTGGCTGCCATAGCTTCTGCCGTAGGAAAATCACGGAACAATGCCGGAGTAATCATATTGACCCGCTTGTCGGTGCATTGTGCGCTTAAGATAACGGCTACAAGCAACTGGAAAGGGTCTTCGTAATGCAATTCGGTTTCTGCCACGGGCATCGCCTGCTCGAAATAAGCGATTACCCGGTCGTAAAGTTCTTTTTTTCTCATTTTTCTTTCGTTCCCATTTTTATATAAAAAGTGCCGTTGAGGCAAATCGCAATCTCTCCGGCTTTTAATACCATTTCTTCCGCTTAAAGTACACGCATACACCGATGGCGATGAGCAACATCAGTCCCCAAGCATAGAGGTATCCGTATTTCCAGTCCAGTTCGGGCATGACGCGGAAGTTCATCCCCCAGATGCCGGCGAGAAAAGTCAGCGGAATAAAGATGGTAGATACCACGGTGAGCTGGCGCATGATGTTGTTCATGTGCCGGTCGTTGCTGGAAAGAATCATATCGACCAGCGCACCGAGCAGGTCACGGCATCCTTCCAATGTTTGCAGGACAAATTGCAGGTGGTCGTTCACATCGTTGAAGAACGGGCGGCTCGCCTTATGCAGCAACCGGGTATCTTCAGGATGAAGAAGTTTGGCGATTTGTTCCTTCAGCGGGAAGATGCATTTCTTTATCAGGCGATAATTACGCCGGAACACGTGCAGGTCACCGATTGTTGGATCCATCACACCGGGCGTGAGCAAGCGCTCTTCCAAGTCTTCCAGCTTGTCTTCCATATCCGAAATGATGGACATGAAACTGGTCATCACGCTATTCAGAATCACGCTCAGCAGAAAGTCTGACGAGCGGGTACGGATTTTCAGCACGTCATTTTCTATCGCCGTATAGATTTCATCGAAAAAATCGGTATCGTTTTCCGTAAAAGTGAGCAGGTAATCTTCGCCTTGCACCAGGCAAAGCTGTTGGGGAAGATATTCGTCCTCACCTGTAGCGGAAAGCAGTTTCAGGATTACGACATTATAGTCTTCGTGTGCTTCAATCTTGGTGAGATGAAGCGAATTGAGAATATCCTGCTCGGTAAGGAACCCAATGCCGAAATGCCGGCATACCTTCTGTATTTCTTCCGTATCCTTCAGCCCATGTATCTGAATCCAGTGCATGGAGCCCGCCTTGAAATAAGGCAATATGTCTTCTATGGTGTCACCGTCATGGTTTTCCGCTCCGGCTGGTCCATACGTACACAAGTGCAGGTGCGTCGGGGTCTTGCTTCCTCCGATATAGTTCAGTTCTTCCGTCAAAAGATTGTTCTTTGCCATAATCTTGCCTATAGAAAGTGTACAAATATAGGGTTTTCTTGCTAATCCGACAAATTATCCGTAACTTTGCGTCCGATAAAAAGATGAGGATGTTTCTTTGCCGAAACATCTTCCGTGTATTCTAGGACAACCACGTAAAAAACAGGAGCGATGAAAAAAGAAAATCTCGTATCGGTGCCTTTTATGGTTTTGGGCATCGTGTTTTGTGTATGCCTCGTAGCGGCAAATCTATTAGAAACCAAAGTCGTGCAGTTGGGACCGATAGCGGTTACTGCCGGGCTGATTGTTTTTCCCGTCTCATACATTATCAATGATTGCATAGCCGAAGTGTGGGGCTTCCGTAAGGCTCGTCTCATCATCTGGATGGGATTCCTTATGAATTTCATGACCGTTGCCTTGGGCCAGCTTGCCGTAGCATTGCCCGCTGCCCCGTTTTGGGAAGGTGAAGCGGGATTCAATTTTGTATTTGGCATGGCTCCCCGCATTGCCGCGGCAAGCTTGCTGGCTTTTCTGGCAGGCTCGTTTATCAATGCCTACGTGATGAGCCGTATGAAGCTGTCTTCACAAGGAAAACATTTCTCGGCGCGTGCCATCCTCTCTACGGTATATGGCGAAAGTGCCGATTCGCTTATCTTCTTCCCCTTAGCATTCGGCGGACTGATGCCGCTTCCCGAGCTGGGCAAAATGATGCTGGTGCAAGTAGCGCTGAAGACGATGTACGAAATCATTGTACTCCCCGTTACTGTCCGTGTCGTACGTTACATCAAGCACATTGACGGAACGGACACCTACGACGAGAACATATCTTATAACATTCTTAAAATTAACGAACTATAAATCAGGGACCAGGTGACTAGATAACTAGGTACTAGGTTTTAAATAGTCTTAGTATTTGATATTAAAAAACTAGAACCTAGTCACTAGTACCTGGTTACCTAGTACCTAAGATAACAAAAACAATGGATAAAAACAAAGCATTAGTCGTATTCAGTGGCGGACAAGACTCCACCACTTGCTTGTTTTGGGCAAAAAAACATTTCAAGGAAGTATATGCACTGACTTTCCTTTACGGGCAGAAACATGTAAAGGAAGTGGACTTGGCACGCGAAATCGCCCGTAAGGCAGAAGTACATTTCGATGTGATGGACGTATCGTTTATCGGGCATTTGGGTAAAAACTCGCTTACCGACCTTTCCATTCCGATGGACGAAGAAAAGCCCGAAGGCAACTACCCGAACACTTTCGTACCGGGGCGCAACCTGTTTTTCTTGAGCATTGCCGCCGTATATGCACGCGAACGGGGCATCAGCCACCTGGTGACAGGTGTATCGCAAACCGATTTCAGCGGTTATCCCGATTGCCGCGATTCATTTATCAAATCGCTCAACGTCACGCTTAACCTTGCCATGGATGAGCAGTTCGTCATCCATACCCCACTGATGTGGATAGACAAGGCAGAGACCTGGGCTTTGGCAGACGAACTGGGAGTGCTCGACCTGGTACGCCACGAGACCCTGACGTGTTATAATGGAATCCCTGGAGACGGATGCGGACATTGTCCCGCCTGCAAACTCCGCCGGGAAGGATTGGAAAAGTACTTGGAAAATAAACGATGTGACAATGTAATAATGTGCTAATAAATAATGTGCCAATGTGCTAATGTAATAATGAATTAGCGTATTATTTCATTGTTTATTGTCACATTGTTTATTGTCACATTGTTTATTGCCACATTGTTTATTGCCACATTGTTTATTGCCACATTGTTTATTGCCACATTGTTTATTGTCACATTGTTTATTGTCACATTGTTTATTAGCACATTGTTTATTAGCACATTATTTATTAGCACATTATTTATTAGCACATTATTTATTAGCTTATTAGCAAATTAAAAAATCATGGAAAGAAAAGACGAATTGACTATCTTGGGAAAGACCACCGCTTACAAGCAAGATTATGCCCCCGAAGTGTTGGAGGCGTTTACTAACAAGCATCCCGAAAACGACTATTGGGTACGGTTTAATTGTCCGGAGTTTACCAGTCTATGCCCCATTACAGGGCAGCCCGACTTTGCGGAAATACGCATCAGCTATCTGCCCGACATGAAAATGGTGGAAAGCAAAAGCTTGAAACTATACCTCTTCAGCTTCCGAAATCATGGAGACTTCCATGAGGATTGTGTAAACATCATCATGAAAGACCTTATCCGCCTGATGGATCCGAAGTACATCGAGGTAACGGGCATCTTCACACCCCGTGGGGGCATCTCCATCTACCCGTATTGCAATTATGGGCGCCCCGGCACAAAGTACGAAGAACTGGCGGAATACCGGATGAGAAATCACGATATTTAGACACATTGTCCAAAGCTTCCTCAAACGAACATATGTGATACGACTGACTTACTAAAGTATAATCATTACCTGTCAGGCAAGTTCCAGCCCCAGTTCCTCTTTCAGTTTCAAGAGGTCGGGGTTTTTCTTGCTCATCATTTGGAAACGTTCCAGATGACTATAGGCACGCACATTTTCATTGGGAGCACTCACGCGTACTTTCATCTTAATTTTCCGATTATGAAGTTTGTTGCGCAAATGCGCCTCAATACCTGCCCCCAGATTAGTCATATACTTCTGCACCATTTCGTTATCCACAACTACTTCAAACGTCACACCGTCTTCCAGCAAATGTGGATGAATATTGCGCATGCGTGCTGCATTTGCCGCCTCTTCTTTCGGAAGATTCACAGCAAATTCGTTCCAATAAACATTCAGATCTCTTTCCGTAATGAGGTAATCTTCATAATCCTTGTCTTCGGAAGAAGAGGTCGACACATCAGTCGACCTCACCGTATCTTGCTTTTGTGCGACATGTGGACGACGGATAGAAATCCCCATACTCCCAGCCTTTACCACCGGAATCTTTTTTCCCGCCTCTTGCTTGGGAAGCGGATTTGCGTGCATAACCGGACCAACAGGTGCGGCAACCGGTTGGGAAGAAACCGTCTGGGGATAAATTGCCTCAGACTCAGATACTGTTGAAGGCTGAACTTGCGCTGCCGGACGAGACGATTGAACCGGCTGGGATTGATTGAATACGGGTTTTAAGGTCTGCTTAGGGCTACGCCCCTCACTTTCCTCATCCGGTCCGCCCAGTTGTGCCAGCTGAATCAAGGTCAGTTCTATCAACAACCGCTTGTTTTTGCTCACCCGATAGTTCAAGTCACAATCATTGCAAAGCTTCATCGCCTTGAAAAGGAAGGATGCCGTACATTTCTGAGCCTGTTTCAAATATCTTTCACGGATAGAAGCCCCGACTTCCAGCAAAGGCAAAGTAGCAGAGTCATGACTCACCAGCAAGTCGCGGAAATGCGAAGCCAGTCCGGTGATGAAATGGTTGCCGTCAAATCCTTTCTGCAATACATCGTTGAATGTAAGAAGGCAATCGGGCACTTTGTTCTCCAGAATGAAATCTGTCAGTTTAAAATAATATTCGTAATCCAGCACATTCAGGTTTTCGATGACACTCCGGTAAGTGATGTGTCCGTTGGTGAAGCTTGCCACCTGGTCGAAGATAGACAATGCGTCACGCATTCCTCCGTCCGCTTTTTGGGCAATAACCGTAAGTGCCTCGGGTTCCGCTTCTATATGCTCTTTCAAGGCCACGCCCTCCAGATGCTCCACCATATCGTTCACGCTGATACGGTTGAAATCGTATATCTGGCACCGGCTCAGGATAGTAGGAAGTATCTTGTGCTTCTCGGTCGTAGCAAGAATAAAGATTGCATGCCGGGGAGGCTCTTCCAGCGTTTTGAGGAAAGCGTTGAATGCTGCTTGCGAAAGCATGTGCACCTCGTCAATGATGTACACCTTGTACTTGCCCACCTGAGGCGGGATGCGTACCTGCTCGATAAGCGAGCGGATGTCTTCCACCGAGTTGTTTGATGCCGCATCCAGTTCATGGATGTTATAAGAACGCTGCTCGTTGAAAGCCACACACGATTCGCATGTATTACATGCCTCGCCCTCGGAAGTAGGATGAAGACAATTGATGGTTTTGGCAAAAATACGGGCACATGTAGTCTTCCCTACTCCTCGCGGTCCACAGAACAAATAGGCGTGCGCCAGTTTATGATTGGCTATCGCGTTTTTCAAAGTAGTGGTCAGTGCCTTTTGACCTACAACGGTGTCGAAGGTCGAAGGACGGTATTTTCGTGCCGATACGATATAATTCTCCATACTTCCGGTGCTGTTAATGATACGATAATTTTATTCGATAGCACAAAAGTACATAAAATCTCGGTTTTTCTTAAGGACTTGCCACGAAATCTTTTTATCTTTGTACCGTTATCTGAGCAAAAAAGTATCCGATATGAGTAAACTGAAAGCTGTGTGGAACTATATCCGCCGCCACAAATATCTGATTACCATCCTGGCATTCCTCTTGATTATCGGCGTGCTGGATGAAGAAAACAGCCTGATTCAGCGTGTAAAGCACAAACGTGAGATATACGAACTGAAACGTGAAATCAAGCATTACCGTAATCAGTATGAAAAAAGCAGTGAGGAACTGAAAGAATTAACCTCAAACCCTGAGATGTTGGAAAAGGTGGCACGCGAGAAATACCTGATGAAGAAACCCAATGAAGATATTTACATCTTCGAAGAAGACTTGGACAAAAACAATGACAAATAAATACTATCCGACAATATCCGTTATCGGAGCCATCCTGCTATTAGGAGGCGCTATTATCCAAATTACCCAAGCAGTATGGGCACCTTACGTATACCTCGTAGGAGCTATACTTTTCGCCTATGTACAAGTAACAGACAGATACGAAGGGGCAAATCTTATCATCCGCCGTCTGCGCCGCCAGCAGATGCTGGGAGCTGCTCTACTGGTACTAGCCGGAGTTATGATGATACTTTGGCACCGTAACGAATGGATATTGTGTCTTACTATTGCTGCCATACTAGAGCTCTACACGGCATTCCGCATTCCTCAGGAAGAGCAAAAAGAAAAACAATAACATACGTTCTACCTTTCCTATACAAAACAAGAATGGCACACAGACATTTTTTCACACTGTCTATGTGCCATTCAAATTATACTCAACGAACAATCGTCATTTCATCTATCAGCCTTTGGATGCCCGCATACTTGTCGATGATGAACAACACGTAGCGGATGTCCACACAAGCGGCGCGCTGAAGCTGCGGGTTATAAGCGATATCCCCCGTCAGCCCTTCATAGTTCCGGTCGAAACCGATACCTATCAGTTCGCCTTGAGCATTGAACACCGGTGAACCTGAATTGCCTCCAGTATTATCGGTAGCTGTCACAAAGCAAACCGGCATACGTCCGTCGGACATGGCATACGGACCGAAATCTTTCGTGCGATATAATTCCTTCAGCTTATCGGGCACAATAAATTCAGGATTGTCCGGATCTTCTTTTTCCATCACCCCTTTCAGTGTGGTGTAATACAGATACTCTTCTCCATCCGCAGGTTCATACGAGCCTATCTTGCCGTACGTCAGGCGCAACGTAGAGTTGGCATCCGGATAGATAGCTTTCCCTTCCTTTTGCTTCAACGCCAGCATACCTGCCACCCACGTCTTGTGCGCACGGTTATAGGCATTGGTTTCGGCTTTCATCTCCTCGCCTGTCTTCCGATAACCTTCCTTTACCGAACGGGCATATTGCACCATCAGGTCATTCTTCAACTTATCCGCACCGGGATGCGCCAGGAATGCTTCCAATGCTTCGGGAGTGCTGAAGATTGAACTATCGAAACAAGCATCTACAAAGGCATCGGTATTCCCTCCGAACCGCTCGTTTACCACCTCAAAGATACCGATATGCTGAGCCGCAGGAACCAACCGTGCATAAAGGGCAATCAATTGCTTCGATACTTTCCGGTCCACTTCGGAACTGTAATCCTTATTGAAGAACTTCGCTCCCTCTGTCCGCAAGGCAGATACCGCTTCGTCTATCTCTTTCTTCTTTCCATTCTCCAAAGCTTTCAACAATCCGTCTGTATCAGGCACTTTCGAAAATTCCGTTCCCAACATCAACGCCTCATAAATGGCTTGCTGGTGATAAACGGCATCATGACGTTTGGCTACAATCTGCTTAATGGCATCGTAGGCTTGCTGATAGGCATCGTTTCCCGTCTCACGCCCGTATGCCAGCAAACGCTCTTGCTCTGCTTTCTTGCGGTCAAGCACTTTGAGGCGCACCAGCCCTTCGTTCATGCCAATGGCGTTCTTCCAATAGTTGGCAGACGAAGCATACTTAGCCGCATACTGGATGCGGGTTTTGGCATCCTTTGCCATTTCTTCGCCCAATACCCGAAGCCGCACGCCCCGCACGGTATCGCGCATAAAGTTCGTGGTACTCATACGCTCTTCCACCTCATCGCTAATCATGTAACGCCAATTGCGTCCGGGAAATCCCATCACAAACGTGAAGTCACCTTCCTTGATGCCGCCGGCATTGATAGTCAGATGCTTCTTCACCTTCAGAGGCACATTCTCGGAAGAATACAAAGCCGGCTTCCCGTCTTTCGAGGCATAAATGCGGAAGATAGAAAAGTCTCCGCAATGGCGTGGCCACATCCAATTATCGGTATCAGCACCAAACTTTCCGATAGACGAAGGAGGAGCACCCACCATACGGATGTCCTTATAAACGGTCTTGACGAACAGATAATACTTATTGGCACCATAAAACGGTTTCAGTTCGAGTACCGTAAAGTCATCGGTCTTTATCTTTTCTTTCTTGGCAAACCGAACCGCCACTTTCTCCAGATAGGAAGGCGAAAGATAATTCAGTCCTTCGGGGTCTTCGTCTTTCTTTAATTGTTCCAATACATAATCGGTCACATCAAGGATGCGGTCGATAAAAGTCACGGTCAGCCCTTCGCAAGGAAGCTCTTCGGCGTATGTCTTCGCCCAAAATCCATCGGTCAGGTAATCGTGTTCTACAGAACTGTGTTGCTGGATATAACTGTACCCACAATGGTGATTGGTAAGCACCAGCCCTTCCGCCGATACTACTTCGCCCGTACAGCCTCCGCCAAAGTGAACCACCGCATCTTTCAGGCTGATGCCCTCAGGACAATACACCTTATCAATGCTGATGTCCAGTCCCAAATCTTGCATCACCGCCGCATTCTGTTTCTTCAGGTCGGTCAGCATCCACATGCCTTCATCGGCATGAGAAGCCAGAAAGCAAGCGGAAAAGAATGTTATCAATAGGGATTTTCTCATAATGCTTATAAAAAAATCACCACAGATTACACAGATTATTTTAATTGACAATTATCATAATCACGTATGAATAACATAAATAATCTGTGTAATCTGTGGTGAAAAAACTTATTCTACAATCGTCATTTCATCAATCAGGTTCTTGCATCCGCCCAATTTCTCCACGATAAACAATACATAGCGAATATCTACGGCAATGCAACGCTGAAGGTTGTTATCGAAATTGATGTCACCCGAAAGCGACTCCCAGTTGCCGTCGAATGCAGCGCCAATCAACTCACCGTTACCGTTCATCACCGGTGAACCGGAGTTACCACCCGTAATGTCGTTTGTAGTCAGGAAACAAGTCGGCATCTCCCCGTTGGGCAAAGCATAGCGTCCGTAATTTTTCGTAGCGTAAAGTTCTTTCAGCTTCGCCGGTACAACAAATTCCGGATTATTGGGGTCTTCTTTCTCCATTACACCCTTTAACGTAGTATAATATTTATAATGTACGCCATCCTTCGGGTCATACGATTTCACATTACCGTAAGTCAGACGAATGGTGAAGTTGGCATCCGGAGCTTTCGGCGTAGGAGCGTACATCTCGCACAAGCCGCGCACATAAGTCTTGTGCAACAAGTCGATATCACCACAAGCCTTGTCGTATGCTTCATACAATTTTTTCATCATCTCGTTCTTGGCGGTCGAATACTGGATAGCCAAGTCCTTATCGATAGCTTCCAGTGTCGGATTAGCCACGAACGCATCAAAGTTCTTCTGATTCGAGAAAATGCTGGTATCATACAACGCGTCAATATAAGCATTGTAATCACCGTTGAATTTCGTCTTAATCGTTTCATAGAAAGCGGGAAGCGCATCCGCCGGAACGCTCTTTGCATAAAGCGGAATCAGGACCTTAGCCACCTTGCGGTCTACCTCGTGGTCATAATCCTTATTGTGCACGTTGGCATATCCTTCTTTCAGTTGTTCGAGCGCTTTCTCAATGTCTTTCTTCTTATTCTTTTCGAGTGCAGTTTTCAGGTTATCGAAAATCAGGTAAGTAGCGCCAAACTCGATACCAGAACGGAAAGTCTCGGTGAAATAAGTCAGCTGTTTGGCAAGCGGAGTCACCCGAGTCACATACTCATCGATTTTTCCTACTACCGAAGCATAATCGGCATTGTTCTTTTCCTTGGCAAACTTAGCGAAGTTGGCTTCCTGCTCTGCCTTGGTTTCCAACACACGGTTGTCGATGATAGCTTTATTCATTCCAATCGAATTTTTCCAATAGTTGCTGGAAGAAGCAAACTTGCTGGCATACTGGATACGTACCTTATCACTTGCTGCCATTTCCTTGCGCAACACTTCCTGACGTGCCTCGCGCACCTGAATGCGCGGCGTATTGGTTCCGTCCATGCGGAGTTTCACCTCGCTTTGGGTCAGATAGCGGCTGGTGCTTCCGGGAAATCCCATAATCATGGCATAGTCGCCTTCCTGCAATCCTCTCAACGAGATGGCAAGATGCTTCTTTACCTTTAAAGGCACATTTTCGGCACTATAAGGCGCAGGATCCCCGTTCTTGTCGGCATAGATACGGAACATCGAGAAGTCGCCCGTATGCCGGGGCCACATCCAGTTATCCGTTTCACCCCCGAACTTACCGATAGACGAAGGAGGAGCTGCCACCATACGCACATCGCTATAAGTCTTGATGAAGAACAAGTAAAATTTATTACCTTGATAAAAAGGAAGTGCCTGTGCCGTGATGCCGGGTTTGCCTTTCAGGTCACTCTTCTTCAGTTCTTCATCGGCCAGTTTTTTTAAATATTCCGAACCAAACGAATTCAATTCTGTCACCTTCCCGTCTTTGATGTCCTGGTTCACCTTATCAGTCACATCAACAATACGCTCTACAAACTTGAAAGTCAATCCCGGAGTAGGAAGTTCTTCAGCACGGCTTTTCGCCCAAAACCCATCAGTCAGGTAATCATGCTCCACCGAGCTATGCTGCTGGATAGCATCGTATCCACAATGATGATTTGTAAGAATCAAGCCTTCGGGCGAAATGATTTCACCCGTACATCCGCGCCCGAAAATACCTACGGCATCTTTCAAAGCCACATGATTCGGACTATAAATATCATCCACGCCTATCTTCAAACCTTGTGCCTTCATACGGTCGGCAAGGTTCTGCTCCTGCATCAGCTGGAGGAGCCACATTCCTTCATCGGCTTTCGCCGGCGCAAATACCGCACAAATCAGTGCGAATGCCAAAAGTTTCAGTTTTCTCATGTCGTTGTTATCAATTTAACTGTTCATTATTTCTTTCTTTTTTCTAATCAGCGAACAAAGATAGCGAAAAAAGCGTTTCCTGCATCTACATTCAGTAATAATCCTCTATTAAGTTTAATTTTTGATAATTTATTTCCATGAAAATAGTAAACGTTATACATTTGCCACACAAATCTTATAAGGCTTATATCTATGCATAAATGGTATTTGTTTCTACTATGTTGTACAATACTCTGCACCTCGTGCGGTAAAAAATACAAAATAGAAGGTGTATCTTCTGTTTCGAGTCTTGACGGTAAAATGCTTTTTATCAAAGTCCCTTCAGGTGACAAGCTGGTCAGCATCGATTCGGCAGAAGTGATACATGGCCTTTTCAAAATGGAAGGCAAGGTCGACTCTACGGTCGTAGCTTCCCTCTTTATGGATGACAAGTGCATCATGCCGGTAGTCATTGAGAAAGGAAACATCGACATCAATATCAACAATGCCGGCTTTACACTGAAAGGAACTCCCTTAAACGACAGCTTCAACGAATTTATCCTGAAACGTAATTCGCTAAGCGACCGTGCCGATGAAGTGGAGCATCTGGAAGCACGCATGATATTGGATGGAAAAGACCCTGCAGAAGTACACCGTGAAATAGAGAAGCAACGCAACCAGGTGGCCACACAAATAGACAGCCTTGCCAAGACATTCATACAGACTAACTACGACAACGTATTGGGACCGGAAATATTCATCATTCTGTGTTACGGCATGCCTTATCCCGTATTGACTCCAGTAATGCAAGACATCATCAACGAAGCCCCAGCCTCGTTCAAAGAAAACCCTATGATAAAAGAATTCATTTCAATTGCCCAAAGCAATATGGACAATTGATTTTTACGTAAACAGCCAATACAATACATACCCCGGAAAAATGAATATATACTGCATCGGCAGTTGAATATAACTGCATCGGCGATTGAATATAACTGCATCAGCCTACGGATATATACTGCATCAGCAAACACAGTACTAGTGTGTGTTTCAACTCGCCGGATTGGCTAATTTCAGATGCGTACCTTTGCACCAGCCAGATACTAAATGACTAGGTTCTGAATAGTTTTACAAATGGCATCCAATACCTAAAACCTAGAACCTAGTCAATCAAAAAATAGCCTAAAAACTTAGAAGCTTTATTTTTCCTATGCTACTTTCTCCAACCGCTTCATCACCGAGAAGATGAACAAGGCAGCCAAGAGACAGAGTACCATCAACGTACCCCATACCACATAAAGCGGCATATCTCCCCATAACCAAGAAGCCACCGAAGTGAGGTAATTACCGATAGCCGTAGCCACGAACCAACCTCCCATCATCATACCCTTATACTTAGGAGGAGCCACTTTCGACACGAACGAAATACCCATCGGAGAAAGAAGCAACTCGGCAAACGTCAATACCAGGTAAGTCGATACCAGCCAGTTGGGCGATACAAACGAAGCGGTTCCCGCCTCAATAGCCTGAGCCTGCTCGGTAGGACAAAGCAAACCGACCGAAGCAGCCAACATCAGCACATAACCGCAAGCAGCCACCAACATACCCAAACCGATTTTACGCGGAGCCGAAGGCTCTTTGCCACGTGCTGCCAACGAACCGAATATCGCCATAGATACAGGCGTAAGTGCTACGACAAAGAACGGATTGAACTGCTGGAAGATAGGCGCATCCACCGGAGTGCTTGCAGGAAGTGCGACGTACTGATAACCCAAGAAGCACATTGCCAGAAAGATGACCACACACGAAACAAGCTTGCCTTTGCCTGTTTTCGACTGGAAAAACGAGAACAGGGCATAAACGATGAATATCACCGCCACCAGGTTCCATACGCTGAACATCATGCTTTCCAATCCTTCCGAGCTGCGTGCGGTAAACTGCTTGGCAAAATAAGTCAATGTCAAACCGTTCTGATGGAATGCCATCCAGAAGAAAATCACCACGGCAAATACCAGACACAGTGCCACGATGCGCTCTTTCGTCTCACGCGGCGAAAGCTCCTCGTGCTTTTCTGCCGCAGCAGCACCCTTGCCTGCTTCTTTCACACTTCCCCCTTCCACGTGGCGGAACGTGCTACGGAACCCGTAATAGATAGCCATGGAAACAATCAGCGAAACACAAGCCACGCCGAACGCAAAGTGATAGGAATCGTTCGCACTTACACCCAGGCTGTTCTGCGCATACTTCATAATCTCGACCGCTGCTGTCGGAGCGAAAAGCGCACCGATATTAATCGCCATATAGAAAATACTGAACGCCGAGTCGCGCCGGGCGGCATAGCGCGGGTCATCATACAGGTTGCCTACCATCACTTGCAGGTTTCCCTTAAAAAGCCCCGTACCGCAACTGATAACCACTAATGCGGCAAACATGGCAATCAAACCCAGTGTACTGCTACCCATCGGAAGTGCCAGCAATACATAGCCGGCGAACATCGCGATAACGCCTACCGTCACCATCCGTCCGTATCCGAACTTGTCGGCAAGGATACCTCCTATGAATGGCAAAAAATAAACTAAAGCCAAAAACATGGCATAAATGTTGCCGGCTGTACTCGGCGACATGCCGAAATTGTCCATCAAGAACAAAACGAAGATTGCCAGCATGGTGTAATAGCCGAAACGTTCGCCTGTATTGGCGAGCGCCAGCGCATAAAGACCTTTAGGTTGTCCTTCAAACATACATAAAACTATTTTAGATTAATAAAAAAACATTTTTCCACGGACAAAGGTATGAAAATTACTTATTTTTGCAAAGGAATAAACTCAATACGTTATGAAAAAGATTGTTTTGGCTATCGATTCGTTCAAAGGATGTCTCTCCTCGAAGGAGGTAGAACAATGTGTGGCCGAAGAAATACATCGCCTCCACCCCCAATGCCAGACCCTATCCATCCCTATTGCTGACGGAGGAGAAGGCATGCTAGACACACTGATAAATGCCATGCAAGGACAAATCATTTATACCCGTGCCCACGACCCACTCATGCGAATGCGTACAACACGCTACGGCATACTGGGCAATCAACAAACCGCTGTTATCGAAATGGCGGAAATAAACGGCCTGACCACACTCTCTCCCGCCGAACGAAATCCGATGGAGACCAGCACATACGGTACGGGAGAACTGATAAAGGAGGCTTTGGAAAAGGGATTCCGACGGTTCATTATCGGTATCGGAGGAAGTGCCACCAACGATGCAGGCATGGGCATGATGCAGGCACTCGGTGCACGGCTCTACGATAAAGAAGGAAACGAATTGGGACAAGGAGGAAAAATCATGCAACACATCGCGCGTATCGACCTCGACCTCCTGCACCCGGCTCTGAAGGAAACAAGTTTTACCGTAGCTTGCGATGTGCAGAATCCTTTCTACGGGCCACAAGGAGCCGCCTATGTCTTTGCCAAGCAAAAAGGAGCTACCGACGAACAAATACATCTGCTGGACAAAGGGATGCAACATCTCGCCCGTCTCATCGAACAGGATTTTCACATCTATATAAATAAGGTAAAGGGAGCGGGAGCTGCCGGAGGGCTTGGCGGAGCCTTCCACGTATTGTTGAAAAGCCGGCTTCAATCGGGCATCGAATTACTGTTGGACACCGTAGGATTCGATGAACAAATCAAAGACGCCGACCTCGTCATCACCGGAGAAGGCAAGGCAGACCGCCAGACTTGCGAGGGAAAGGTTCCTGCAGGAGTACTGAAAAGAGCGACAAAAGCCGGTATCCCTACCCTTCTGCTGGCAGGAAAGACAGAAGACCGCGACTTATTGGAAAAGATGGGGTTCTGCCGGATCATCCAAATCTCACCTGACACGTTGTCTCCCGAGCAAGCCATACAACCGGATATTGCACGGGAAAACATCCGCAAGGCTACGCAATGTGCATTCAAAACAATGCAGCCACTTCCGCCCGCGCCTCACGTATCAGGTCATCAGGAGCAAGCTTGATTTGCAGCCCCCGTACGCCCGCACTTACATAGATAAAAGGAAAATCCAGGCAGGTCTTATGGATATACGTCGGGAAATGCTTTTTCATCCCGATAGGCGAACATCCACCGCGTATGTAACCCGTAAGCGGAAGCAATTCCTTTACAGGTATCAAATCACACTTCTTATTACCCGAAACCTTTGCCGCTAATTTTAAGTCGACTTCATGCTCGCCGGGAATCACACAGACAAAATATCCGCTCTTATCGCCGTGCAACACCAAGGTCTTGAATACACATTCGATGTCTTCTCCCAACGATGCCGCCACATGCACAGCACTCAAGTCGTTCTCGTCCACTTCGTAAGGAATCAGTTCGTAAGGCACTTTTGCCTTATCCAGCAAGCGTGCCACATTGGTCTTGTTAATTTTCATAAGCAATTTCGTTTGAATCTCACCACAGAAGACACAGAGTGCCACAAAGGAACACAGAAGAATAGGTCAATAAACAATATGCTAATGTGAAAATAAATTAGCACATTGCCCTATTATTCATTGGCACATTAAAATAGAATCTGTGTGCCTCTGTGGTGAATATATGCACAATTTCATACCGCACATGGTATCATTCTTAATTCTTCATTCTTAATTCTTCATTCTTAATTCTTCATTTACCTTCAGTTCTTCCTTCAAAAACTTAGGCGTATAACCTTTCGGACTCAGTGCCACTTCTTCGGGCGTGCCGGTAGAAAGCACCTCGCCTCCTCCCCTTCCGCCTTCGGGTCCCATATCAATGATATAATCCGCCATTTTAATGACGTCCAGGTTATGCTCAATGACAATCACCGTATTGCCCTTGTCCACCAGACGGTTCAGCACGTTCATCAGTACCCGGATGTCTTCGAAGTGCAAGCCTGTGGTCGGCTCGTCCAAAATATACACGGTCTTGCCTGTATCGCGTTTCGAAAGTTCAGTGGCGAGCTTCACACGCTGGCTTTCGCCTCCCGACAAGGTGGTGGAAGGCTGCCCCAGCTTGATATAGCCCAACCCTACTTCCTGCAACACCTTAATCTTATTCAGAATCTGTGGCACGTTTTCAAAAAACTCTACCGCACGGTTGATGGTCATATCCAGCACATCGGCAATCGACTTTCCTTTGAAACGCACCTCCAGAGTCTCGCGGTTGTACCGCTTGCCGTGGCACACCTCACAAGGCACCAGCACATCGGGCAAGAAATTCATCTCAATGGTCTTGTAACCGTTTCCTCCGCATGCCTCGCACCTGCCTCCTGACACATTAAACGAAAAGCGTCCGGGCTTGTATCCGCGCATCTTCGCTTCGGGAAGACTTACAAAGAGATTCCGGATATCGCTGAACACGCCCGTATAGGTAGCCGGATTGGAACGCGGCGTACGCCCCAACGGCGACTGGTCGACATTGACCACCTTATCAATGTATTCCAGCCCTTCGACGGTATCGTAAGGCAATGGGTCTTGCAACGAGCGGTAGAAATGTTGCGAGAGAATGGGCTGCAAGGTATCATTAATCAACGTAGACTTGCCGCTTCCGGAAACCCCGGTCACGCAAATCAGCTTGCCCAACGGAAATTCCACATCGACATGCTTCAGGTTGTTTCCCCTCGCTCCCCGAATCCAAAGCGATTTCCCGTTTCCTTCCCGACGCTTGGCAGGCACTTCGATTCTCATTTGCCCGTTAAGGTATTGCGAGGTCAGCGTACTGGTCTTCAGCATCTCAGCTGGGGTTCCGGCGAAGACCACTTCCCCACCCAGCCGTCCGGCTTTTGGTCCCATATCGACAACATAATCAGCCGCAAGCATCATGTCCTTGTCGTGCTCCACCACAATGACGGTATTTCCCAAGTCGCGCAATTCCTTCAACGAATTTATCAGGCGGATATTGTCGCGCTGGTGAAGCCCGATGCTCGGCTCGTCAAGAATATACAACACGTTTACCAGTTGCGACCCTATCTGCGTGGCAAGGCGGATGCGCTGGCTCTCGCCTCCCGAAAGGCTGACCGAAGAACGGTTGAGCGACAGGTAATCCAACCCCACATCCAGCAGGAACTTCAGGCGGGTACGGATTTCTTTCAAGATTTCCGCTGCAATCAGGCGCTGCTTCTCTTCCAGAAAAGGCTCCACATGCTGCAGCCATGCATACAGCTCGCTGATGTCCATCGTTGCCAATTGATAGATATTCTTATCGTGAATGCGGAAATGCAACGCCTCCTTATTCAGCCGCGCCCCCTTGCATTCGGGACATACATCGGTCTTGGCAAACTGATCCGCCCATTTCTGTGCGGTAGCCGAAGCCTCCCGGTCCTGCATCAGCTGGATATATTTGACAATCCCCTCGTACGTCACAAAATAATCGGACGAAGCATGTATCAGGGAATCTTTTATCTTCAGACGTTCGTCGCATCCGTACAATATCTCGTTAATGGCATCCTCGGGCAACTGGTTGACCGGCGTCTTCAGGTTTGCGTCATACCGTTCGAGCAAGGCATCGATTTGCCAGAATATCATGCCATTCTTATACTTTCCCAGGGGAGCAATCGCCCCTTCGTAGACCGAGAGGGAACGGTTGGGAATCACTTTGTCCACATCTATCAGATTGACGTAACCCAATCCCTTGCAACGCGGGCACGCACCCTGAGGCGAATTGAAAGAGAAATTATGAGGAGCCGGCTCCTTGTACGAAAGTCCCGTGACGGGACACATCAACCGCTTGCTGTAATGGCGTACGTTTTCGGTCTGCGCATCGAGTATCATCAGCAGCCCGTCACCCTGCTGCATCGCCGTAGCCACGCTCTGTTTCAAGCGTTTTTCCTCTTTGTCCGTCACCACGGTCTTATCGATAACCACCTCGATATCATGGTTCTTATAACGGTCCAGCTTCATGCCATGCACGATTTCCTTCACCTCTCCGTCGACCCGCACATACAGGTAGCCTTTCTTCCGCACCTGTTCGAAAAGTTCTTTATAATGCCCCTTCCGAGTACGCACCAACGGTGCCAGGATATAAATCCGTTTTCCTTTATAGTCGCGCCGGATAAGGTCGAGAATCTGTTCTTCGGTATACTTCACCATCTTTTCGCCCGACAAATACGAATAGGCTACTCCGGCACGCGCAAAGAGCAAACGCAAGTAGTCGTAAATCTCGGTAGTGGTACCTACGGTAGAACGAGGATTCTTATTCGTGGTTTTCTGCTCAATGGAGATCACCGGACTCAACCCCGTAATCTTATCCACATCGGGCCGCTCCATTCCTCCCAGGAAATTGCGGGCATATGCCGAAAAGGTTTCGATGTAACGACGTTGTCCCTCGGCAAAGATAGTGTCAAAAGCCAACGATGACTTCCCGCTCCCACTCAGACCTGTAATGACCGTCAGGCTGTCGCGGGGTATATCTACATCTATATTCTTCAAGTTGTGCACACGGGCACCCTCTACACTGAGCGTTTGGTTTTCTTCTTTCATACTTAACAGGTGATATATCCTCGCAAAGATATAAAAACCTTACCGAACTGCCATACTCCGCAAAGAAAAAGTAACAAATGCCGCAAGGCTTTTCATACCTTCCTACATGAGATGGTTGCGGAATTCAGATTACTTTTTGATAATCGTTTTTTATTTTATACTATGAGCGGTATGAATTTGTACAAATGTCCGCATCTTGCCAATTATACTTTGCGCGGTATGAAATTGTGTATTTTCTCACCACAGAACACAGAGTCTTTTAAGAAGCTGTTTTGAATTTCTCCAAAAAGTTTTTCTTGGCTTGATGTATCCGTTTTCGTGTGTGCTTTGGGCGATAAATTCAAAACAGCTTCTTAAACATCACCTAAAGCCCTTGCCTTTTCGCCTCTTCCCAGATAGCGTCCATCTCTTCCAATGACATATCCGTCAGTTTCCGTCCGGCTTTCAGCGTATGTTCTTCCAGATAGTTGAACCGGCGGATAAACTTCTGATTTGTCCGCTCCAAAGCATTATCGGGATTGATTTTATACAGACGTGCGGCATTGATAAGGCTGAACATCACGTCGCCGAACTCGGCTTCCGCCTTCTCCTTCTCCATTGTGGCTACTTCCGATTCGAACTCGCTGATTTCTTCCTTCACCTTATCCCATACCTGCGTACGGTCTTCCCAATCAAATCCCACGTTACGCGCCTTGTCCTGAATGCGGTATGCTTTTATCAGTGAGGGCAATGCCTCGGGCACTCCGCTCAACACAGACTTGTTCCCGTCTTTTTCCTTCAGCTTGATTTGCTCCCAGTTCTCGGAAACCTGCTCTGCCGTGTCCGCCTTCACTTCGCCGAATACGTGTGGATGGCGGAATATCAGCTTGTCGCACAGGCGGTCGCACACGTCCTTGATGTCGAAATCGCCCGTCTCGCTTCCTATCTTGGCATAGAACACCACGTGAAGCAACACGTCGCCCAATTCCTTGCAAATGTTTTTCTTGTCGTCCTTCATCAGGGCGTCGCACAACTCATACACTTCTTCTATTGTGTTGGGACGCAAACTCTCGTTGGTCTGTTTCCGGTCCCACGGGCACTTTACCCGCAACTCGTCGAGCACATCGAGCAACCGCCCGAAAGCTTCTATCTTTTCTTCTCTTGTATGCATATACTTATCATTTTAGCGTCTGCAAAAGTAAGGAAAAGCTTCGGAAAAACCTATTGCGGATTTGAAAAAGCATGAATAATAAGTAGATGTTGAGTATTAGTTTATATAATGTGTCAGCTCAGAAACGCAGATTAACGCAGATTTTCGCGGATTATTATTCTAATTATTTGTTCTTAATCTGCGCTAATCTGCGAAAATCTGTGTTTCTGATAATATCATTTCATTTTGCATACTTACTTAAACAGTGAATAGCGACGATAAAAGACATCGCCGCTATTCACCGTTCACTATTTATTACTATTCATTAGAAAGACAATCCGTCGTTCCAACCCGGGTTCTGAGTCAGATTCGGATTCAGCGACCGTTCGTTGATAGGTATCGGATACAGGTAATCACGCTCTTCATTGAAAGCCGTACGTACAATATCGTGATGATAATCGACATACCCATGATCGCCTTCCGACAGAATAATGTCCGACCCAATCTGATATACCTGCGCATCGGGCACTTCGGGTTCAGTATCGCCTTCATCATACAAAACCACGTCAATCTGACCGTCGCCGCTCAAGTCGTATTCGCCTGCACCGGGGAAATACATGCCCATAATAGACTGGTTGATGCAAGCACCCGCTTTCCAGCGCACCAAGTCATCGAAACGGAAACCTTCCTGAGTCAACTCAATGGCACGCTCGCGACGGATTTCCAAGATAACCCCTTGATTGCTTCCGGTCACATTGGTATAGCCGTAATCGGCAGACGACAGGTAACTATCGGGATTTGCATTAGCCTGAGCCATATCCAAATGCGGCATACCTACGCGGTCACGGATTTCATTCACCGACTTATCCAAGTCTTCTTGCGTCAATGTTCCCAGTTCTGCCTTAGCCTCAGCAAAATTCAGCATGACTTCAGCCAGACGGAATACAGGAAGGTCGCAGGTAGAACGGTCGTTACGGTCTACCTGACCGCCCGAAGCCGACGGGTCTTGCACATATTTTATCGGCTGGTATCCTGTTACACTAACCGACAAATCGGGAGCCAGGATGTCTGTCTGTCCGATACGGTGATACCCCGGAGTACGGATGCTTTGTGCCAGACGCGGGTCGCGGTCTTTCACTTCTTCGGTAAACGGCATGGTTTCCCATCCTTCACGGTCGGTAAAACGTGTTCCGTCTTTCATCAGATACGTATTGACAAACTTACGGGTCAGGCCCGGACGTCCTTGGGTGGGCACCAACGTATGTGCCGTCGCATTGTGGTAAACGCTCATGCCGTAATCGAACTTGATGGCAAGGATGTATTCATCGGGATTGGCATCTTCTTCGGCAAAAAGCATCAGATAGTCTTCTTCCGGATTATCGGTCGAATACAAATGATATTCACCGCTATTAATCAATTCTTCTGCCGCATCCGCTGCCTGTTGCAGATAATACGCATAATCATTCCCCTCCAAAGCCAGGTTATGATATTTCCGGTATGTACCTTCGTACAGACAGAAGCGGGACTTCAACGCCAGTGCCGCCCAGCGGTTTACACGGAAAGGACTGCTAGTCTCTTCTTCCTTGGTGGGCAGGTTCTCGATAGCATAGTCGATGTCGGCAAGCATATTGGTCATCACCAGTTCGCGCGAATCACGTGCCTTGTACAAGTCCGGGTCATCCGAAAACAATTCCTTGTCATACCAAGGCACATCACCGAAACGCTTTACCTTATCATAATAGAAGTAGGCACGGAAGAAACGTGCCAACGCCGTATATTTCACAGCCGCTTCCGCATCTTCACATTTGTCTACATTGCCCAGCAAGGTATTGACACTACGCAACGCCGTCCAGCTCCATCCTCCCCCGCTGGCAGGAACGATGCGGTTTTCTCCGCCCAACATCTCGTCGGAAAGTTCTTGCTGTACATACACATCGCTCTGCTCGTCATACGGTGATTTATTCAGGATACTGTTATAAAAACCGTTGCTGAAAAGCTGCAGGTCGGTCTCGGTCTTGAAATAATTCCCCTCCTCTATTTCGCTCAAAGGGCTTTTATCTATCCAGTCGTCACACGAGGAAAGTCCGGCAAACAATGCAAGCGCTATAAAGATATTTCTATTTTTCATAATCGTTTTTTCTCTTCTGTTTAAAAATTCATGTTAGAAAGTGACATCGATACCGAACAGGAATGACTTCTGCCACGGATAGAATGCATTGTTGTAAGCTCCGCTCCGGTCGATGGCTCCTTCAGGGTCGACATATTTCGAGTGTTTCTTGATAGGCGACCAATAGCAGAGGTTTTCACCCGTAAAATATACGCGTACTGACTCTATGCCGGCTTTCTGCGTCCACTGTTGCGGCAAGGTATACCCTACGGTCAGATTCTTGAAACGCATGTAACGTATATTCTGCAAATAACGGTCGTTTACATTGCTCAGCACACCGCTTGATGCCGAATAAGCCATTGCACGCGGGAAATAAGCATCTGTATTATCTGTGGACCATACGTCTTTCAAGAAATCTTTCTGCAAGAAAGACAGGTACGGATAAGAGTAAGCTCCCCAGAAAGGCATGGATTCTCCGTCAGGATACCAGTAATGATTGCCCGTTCCCTGGAAGAATGCCGATACATCAATGCCGTTCCAACGCACGCTTGCCGTAATACCGTAAGAAAGCGAAGGCAACGAATTACCGAGTATCTTACGGTCGCCCGGAGCGTTCACATTATTGCTTCCGATATTTACCTTATTGTCACCATTCAAATCGACAAACTTCACGTCGCCTGCCTGCCAGCCTCCGGTTTGCCCTTTCAATACATAAGTCAAGTCTACTTGGTCGGCGTATGCCTGTGCTTCTTCATCGGTTTGGAAAAGCCCGTCGGTCACGAATCCCCAGATTTCTCCGATTTCCTTACCCTCATAATAATCTTTGGCAAAAGTCTTGTCCTTATTATCATACTTCGTAACAATGCTCTTGTAGTCGCTCAGGTTAACCCCGATGCTGTACTCAAACGGTTTGCCTCCCAGCGTCAACTGGTCATGCCAGTTCAAGGTGATTTCGTATCCTTTCGTACGCAAGTCGGCAGCATTCATCTCCGGCATACTCGCTCCATATACAGAAGGCAGTTCCACACCGTCGGTCAACATATCGCGGGTATCACGTATATAACCGTCTACCGTCAAGTTCAAGCGGTTGCCCAGCATCGTCAAGTCGAAACCGAAGTCCCATTGCTGGGCGGTTTCCCATGTCATGTCCGAAGCAATCGGAGCACCCAACGTAGAATATTTGGGCAATACGCTTCCTTCACCAAACGTATAATTCAGATTGGCGATAGATACCAGACGCGCGAAGGTGTAATAAGAAGACACATTCTGATTGCCCAGGCTACCGAAAGAAGCCCTGATTTTCAAGTTGTCAACCAAACGGCGTGCAGGCAGGAAGAAAGGCTCTTCCGAAATGCGCCATCCTACAGAAGCCGAAGGAAAGAATCCCCAGCGGTTGCCTTTCGCAAAACGGGAAGTACCGTCGTAACGCCCGCTCACTTCGAACAGGTAACGGCTCTTGTAATCGTAGTTGATACGGCCGAAGATACCTAACAAAGCATACTCGTTCTGTCCGCCGCCTACACCGGTAATGGTAGCACCCTCGGCATTCTGACCTACCAAGTCCAAATCGTCCAGGTCGGCAGATACCAGGTTTTCACCGTATGCCGAAATGTTTTTGCTCTTCCATGCTTCGTAGTTCATACCGGCTACTACGGTCAAATGATGCGCATCGTTGAACGTATCGGTATAATTACCGAAGATGTTCGTCGAATAATAATTGCTCGTATTCACCGATTCATCCAAACGGTTGGCACCGGCACCGGTAGCATACGAAAGCAGTTCGCCATCGGGATACTCACGGTAATACATCGGATTGGAACGGCTCGTATTGCGTGTCTGATACAAACGGTATGTGAAATCGCCCGTAAAGCTCAGTTCCTTTATCGGAGAATAAACCAAACGGGTTGTATTCGAAAAGTCTGTACCACGCTCTACATTGCGGTGTGAATCTTCGCCCAACAGAATATGACGGCCATTTGCCACCTTATAATTCAGATAAGGTGTACTATACAACCACGAACCATCGGGATTCTTCTGCGGAAAACAAGCCAAAGCGTGGCGGGCACTGTATGCCAAGGTATTTTCTACACTTCCATCGCCCAAGTAGCTGTATTGCGAACTGTAGAACGACGTATTGTTCGACATCGTAAACCACTTATTAATCCGGAAGTCAATCTTCGAACGCAAGTTGTATTTCCGGTACACATCCGGATTTTCGCGCAAGATACCGGTCTGCTTGTCGAATGAGCCAGACAAATAATACTTGATATCGTCTTTTCCGCCGCTGACAGAAAGATTGTGCTGCTGCATCGGACGATTATCGCGGTACAATTCGTGCCACCAGTCGTGGTTTCCATAATATACCCACTGGCGGCGTCCGTTACGTACGTCTTCTACCACCCACGGGCGGTCGGGGTTCTCGGTCTTGTCGTTCACACGGTTCAGCAACTCCTGCATGTCCTGGTCTGTATAATCGACATACAATGTACCCGAATTGGCTTGCCAGAACTTGTTGATAGTATATACCGACCAATAACCGGTCGTTTCGTAGTCGGTAGAAGTGGTAGGTGCCTGCCAGCCGAAACGGCCGCTATAATGCACCGTAGCTTTCCCGTCTTTAGCAGCTCCGGACTTGGTAGTCACCAAAATCACACCAAAGGCTGCACGTGCACCGTAAATAGCGGCAGCCGATGCGTCTTTAATTACGGAGATTGATTCTACATCGTTGGGATTGATGCGGTCTATCTCGCCTACCGCACCGTCTATCAACACCAGCGGTTCGGCATCGTTGATAGAAGTCACACCACGCACATTGATAGTAGCCGAGCTTCCCGGTACGCCCGAAGAAGTGGTTACGTTCAAACCAGCCACCGTACCTTGCAGCATATTGCTGAGCGAAGTCGTCACGCGGTGTTCCAGTTCATCTCCGTTCACCGTAGATACAGCTCCCGTAAGATTTACTTTCTTCTGCTTGCCATATCCCACAACCACGGTCTCATTCAACAAAACCGCATCCTCACTCAGATGCACCGTAACACTTTTCTGATTGGGTGCCACCGTCACTTTTTGTGCGGCAAAACCTACATACGATACATTCAAAGTGACCTTTCCTTGTGGCACCTGAATCGAAAATGTACCATCCACATCGGTTATCGCTCCGATAGTAGAACTTTCAACCGCAACCGTCACCCCAATAAGAGGTTCATCGTTTGCATCCAACACTTTTCCCGATATGGTCCGGTTCTGTGCAGAAAGCGTCACATTGCTTCCCGCCAAGACCAATATCAGGAACAAAACTACAGATTGTAATGTTCTCATTATTTATTGGTTAAGAATGTGTATTTACACGAAAAATAACAGCCTTCAAGGATGTCACAGGCTGATAGTCTGTGTATAGACTTCGCCGAAACGGTTGGTAAACTCTATTTTGATTTGTTTGGCACCGTCGGAAGGCATGGCACGGAACAAGTGAGCCGTAGGTTCAGCCTGGCTACGGTCTTTCAGTTGTGAAGCACGCTCTTCATCCGAACCGACAAACTGTTCCATATCCCCCATCGGCTTGCCATCCTGATACCATACCACACGGCAAGCACTGTCCCAGTCCCAGACATTGGCTACCACAAAACTGCTTTGAGCCGTAAACTCTCCTTTATTATATATACGGAACTGATAAGCGAAATCGCGGCGCGTTGCTTTGTAATGCCATTTCACATTATCGCCATCTACATCTACTACCATATAGCCATTGGGTGCACCACACTGGTTTACCCAACCAGCCCACCAGCCGCCACAAGCTGCGCCGATGTTGTGCTCGTAAAGCGTAGGAGTCACTTCGTTGTTCTGGAAGAAATGCGTATGCCCGGAGAATACATGCACCTTATAATCTTTCAATACTTCCTTCAAAGCATCCGCATTACGGACATTTCCGCCCGGCGACACCTTATTCCATACCGGCGCATGCATATTCAGAATAACCAGACTTCCTTTCGGCACATAACTTAAATCCTTCTTCAGCCATTCCAACTGCTGCCCTGTAAGGCTTTCTACATAATTCTTCCCGCCCACATAGTTGATGTCTTTCATCGTTACAATGTGCGCCTTACCGATATTAAACGAATAATCGGTAGGTCCGAAATAGCTTCCGTATATCCTTTCACCGTATACCGGAGTGCCCATCGCCATATTGTGAAGGTCTTGGTATTGCTTATCGAAATCGTGGTTTCCGATGCATTGGAAGAAAACAGCACCGGTATTTTTTACCGACTCTTGATATTCATCGAACAATGGCATGTTGTCCCACACCAAATCACCCAAGGTCATGGCAACCACTTCACGCGTCTGCTTTAAAGAATCGATAACTTCTTTCAAATCGGGTACCGTTTCCTGACACCAGCGCTTCAGTTGTTTTTCATTTTTCACCTGAGGATCCGATATGGCTATATAATGGAAACGTCCGTCTGCTTGCTTCCGCTTCTCCAATACGAAATCATACTTTCCGCCTGCTTGAGCCAAGTCACGTACCGCAATATAATGTCCTGTAGCCAACCCGTCCTGCTGTGGCAAAACATACGCAGCCGGAGTAGATATTGCTACAAATTTACTGATTGTCGTATCCGAATTCAATGCCCATGCTCCCAGCTTGTCTGTCTTGGTAAAATGCACACCGTCATTTACCACCACACCAGGTATTCCCTTACCGCTTTGGTCTGTCACCTTCCCATTGAAACGCAACATTGCTTCCTGAGCACCTGAAGCCAGGCACATACCACAAAAGAAAGCACTAATAATTAAAGATTTACCATCCATCTTTACTTTTGATTTTATAAATTTAATCTAGTTTTGTTTACGAAAGCAAAAGTAAACCTGTGGTATTTCAAATCAGTTACACCTTAATGACATTACTATGTGAGAACAAAGACAAAACCAATACAAACAAAAAATGCATACCTGAACCCATGACAAGGATTCAAGTATGCATTTTGATGAACATAAGTGAGTGAGCCGTTTCACATAAGTAAGTCGGGCGTTTCACATAAGTAAATCAGGTCGATCACTTATGTTCGTTCGAGGGAGCTTTTTAACCATCAAGCCCAAAAAACTTTTTAGAAGCTGTTTTGAATTTATCGTGCGATGATTTGGGATGAGTTTTTGAGGCATTTTCGCTTCTGTGATGAGGAAGATAGCGGGCTATCTGACGAAGAACAGGAGCGAAAAGGACCAAAAAATCGCCCAAAGCACACACGAAAACAGATACATCAAGCCAAGAAAAACTTTTTGGAGAAATTCAAAACAGCTTCTTAGAGAAATTCAAAACTGTTTCTTGGTAGTCAGATGTTCTGGAGATGCAGTTCCAAGTGAAATCCTACTACAGCTTCAATACCCCGGCGGAAGATGTCAAGCCGGAAGTTTTCGTTGGGCGAATGGATGGCATCGCTTTCCAGCCCGAATCCCATCAAGATGGTTTTGATACCCAATATCCGTTCGAAATCACTGATAATGGGAATACTCCCTCCACGTCGTACCGCCAGTGGCTTTTTACCGAATGCCTGGGTAAATCCTTTTTCGGCAGCCTGATAAGCTGGATGCGAGATAGGGCATACATAACCCTCGCCACCATGCATCGGAGTGACTTTGACCTGTACGTAGTCGGGGGCGATGGCATGGATGTAGTCGGTAAATAGACGTGAGATGGTTTCATGGTTCTGGTGAGGGACAAGCCGGCACGACACTTTAGCGTATGCTTTTGATGGAAGAACTGTTTTCGAACCTTCGCCGGTATAACCTCCCCAAATGCCACAGATGTCGAACGAAGGTCGGCAACTGTTCCGCTCAAGGGTGGAATAACCTTTCTCACCTTTCAGTGCACGTACACCGATGGCTGCCTTGTAGGCTTCCTCATCAAAAGGAATGCTGGCTATCATTTGACGCTCGGCTTCCGGAACAGGCTCTACATCATCATAGAAATGCGGGATGGCAATGTGTCCGTCATCATCGGTTATCTGTGAAAGAAGATTGCATAGCACATTGATGGGGTTTGCCACCGCTCCGCCGAAATGTCCCGAATGCAGGTCGCGGTTAGGACCAGTCACTTCGATTTCCCAATAAGCAAGTCCCCGAAGACCGGTTGTGAGCGAAGGAGTGTCTGCGCCCAACATACTGGTATCCGATACCAGGATGACATCTGCACGGAGCAATTCGCGGTGTTCGTTGAGGAAAGCATTCAGGCTGGGCGAGCCAATTTCTTCTTCGCCTTCGAAGATAAATTTCACATTGTGACGAAGTAACCCTTCGCGTACGAGGTACTCGAAAGCCTTTACTTGAATCATTGCCTGTCCTTTGTCGTCATCGGCACCACGTGCCCAAATACGCCCTTCGCGTATCTCTGGTTCAAACGGTTGGCTTTGCCATAGCTCGAGCGGTTCGGCAGGCATTACGTCATAATGTGCATAAACAAGCACTGTAGGAGCCTGAGGGTCAATGCATTTTTCGGCATATACCAACGGGTTGCCTTCCGAAGGCATAATCATTGCCTTATCGGCTCCTGCTTCAAGGAGGAGCTGGCGCCAGCGTTCGGCACAGGCAAGCATGTCTTTTTTGTGTTCCGGCAGGGCACTGATGCTGGGGATGCGTATCAGGCTGAACAGTTCATCGAGGAACCGTTTTTCGTTTTCTTGAATGTATTGTTTGATTTCCATGGTTGTGCGTATTTTCATCACAGATGGCACAGCTGAAAATAACATCAAGCCTATTTGATTTTGGTGCCGTCTGTGGAGGTTTTATCATAATCGGGTAGTTTTGTTCAGTAAGTAGTAATCAAGCAGGGTCATTGCCGCCATCGCTTCTACTATGGGAACGGCACGGGGCAAGACGCAAGGGTCGTGACGCCCACGGGCTTTCAGTATGGTTTCATTTCCGTTCTTGTCTACTGTAGGTTGTTCCATCAGAACAGTGGCTACAGGTTTGAATGCAACGCGGAAATAAATATCTTCACCGTTGCTGATACCTCCCTGAATGCCCCCCGAGCGGTTGGTACGCAGGGCTATGTGTCCGTCTTGGTTGTAAAACAGGTCATTTTGCTGGCTGCCTTTCCATTCCATATTGCTGAATCCTTGTCCGTATTCGAAACCTTTGGCAGCATTGATACTTAACATTGCACTGCCAAGGGCTGCATGGAGTTTCCCGAATACAGGTTCACCCAATCCGGCAGGACATCCCTGGATAACACAGGTCACCACGCCTCCCAGTGTATCACCTTCTCCTTTCGTACGGAAAATAAGTTCTTCCATCTGTTGTGCCAGCTTGGGATCGGGACACCGTACAGGATTACTTTCAGTAAGGTTCAGGTCGTAGTGCGTATAGTCTTCATTCAGTTTCAATGCACCTACCTGTGAGGTGAATGCCGTGATGCGTATGCCTATTTCCTTAAGGGCTAGCTTAGCAAGTGCTCCCGCTACCACCCGTGCTATGGTTTCACGTGCCGAAGAACGTCCTCCGCCACGGTGGTCACGCACACCGTACTTCTGGAAATAGGCAAAGTCGGCATGCGAAGGACGGAACACGTCCTTCATATTGTCGTAATCAGAAGAATGCTGGTTGGTGTTCCACACGACAAATCCGATGGGGCACCCGGTAGATACACCTTCGTAAATACCAGAAAGGAACTCTACGGCATCGGGTTCTTTACGGCCGGTGGTAATGGTTGATTGTCCCGGCCGGCGTCGGTTTAATTCTTGTTGCACAAAGTTTTCGTCAATAGCAATACCGGCGGGAAATCCGTCAATGACACCACCGATGGCTTTGCCGTGCGATTCGCCAAAGCTGGTCAGTCTGAATATGTTTCCAAAAATGTTGCTCATAAGTAGATAAGTTTATTCGTTCGTTAGAGGCTGCTTCTGTGAACTCTTGTGTCTCTTTTCTGTTCTTAGGTTTTTCATGTCAGAATTTACTTCCGGCTCCTCCACCTCCGAAATCTCCACCTCCAAAGCTTCCGCCGCCGAAGCTTCCGCCGCTATGTCCACCTCCACCGAAGAACGGACCACCCAGGAAAGGCCAGCCATTTCCTCCACGATGATGGAAATCATCATCATCACGTATACGACGCTGTTTACGCACTACGTTTCCACAATGTCTGCATACGTAAGTCACTTCGTCGGTGTGATAGCCTGCTGTCCGCGAAAGGGTCTGCACAGAGACTTGCCGGAGGGTGTGTTTATGACATTTCGGACAGCGTTTGCGCTGGCGTGCATTCAGCCATAAGAACAAAGGTACTAAGATAAAACAGCAAAAGAAAATGCTGAACAAAAGAAAAGTATCATCGTCTTCTGGAGCTTGAAGCGGTTCGCCTGTCCCGTTCAGCTGGGCGCGTATGGCATGGATGCCTGCCAGCATACCTGCATCCCAGTTGCCATCCTTGAAGTAGGGATTCATGTAACGCACCTGTATTTGCTTACATGTGGCGTCAGGCAGGTCGCCTTCGATTCCGTATCCTGTGGCAAACTGTATGCATCGTTCGCCTGTAACGAGCAGGACGACCAACCCGTTGTCTGTCTCTTTTTGTCCTATTCCGTTTTCCCGTCCCAGCCGGTAGGCAAAGTCAAAGCAGTCTCCTCCTTCTATTTGCCCTACAGCTACCACAAGGGTTTGTATTCCTGTTTCATGCTCAAGGGCATAAAGAGTAGAGTCGATGGCACTTACTACAGCAGGGCTTAAGATACCATCGGGGTTGCTCACGTAGCGGCGTGCGTCTTTCAGATGCACCAAAGGGATGTCTTCTACTTTGTAGATGCGGCTTTGCGCTTCTGCCAAGGCAAAAGACAGAAACAGGAAACCGAGCAGAAACAGTTTTTTCATACGCAGAAATTAAAACTTTACTTCGGGCGCTTTCTCACTCCCTTCTTCTGCTTCAAAATAAGGACGTTTCTCGAATCCGAACATGCTGGCAAAGATGTTCTTGGGAAACCGGCGTATGGTAGTATTGAATTTACGGGCTGTTTCATTGAATTTACGCCGCTCTACGCTGATGCGGTTCTCTGTACCTTCTAATTGAGCCTGAAGGGTCTGGAAGTTTTCGTTCGCCTTCAGTTCGGGATAATTTTCAGTTACGGCAAGCAGGCGTCCCAGCGCACTTCCTATCTCGCCTTGAGCACGTTGGTAGGCAGCCAGCTTTTCAGGGGTCAGGTCATCGATGTCAACCGACATTTGGGTAGCTTTGGCACGTGCCGATACTACGGCATCAAACGTTTCTTTTTCATGTGCGGCATATCCTTTGACGGTGCTTACAAGGTTAGGAATCAGGTCAGAGCGCCGCTGGTATTGATTTTCCACGTTGCTCCATGCCGTCCCGACTTCCTCTTCCTGTGCCACCATCGAGTTGTATGATGAAACACTGTATCCTATCAGTACGACAAGAATCACGATTACGATAATCCACGTTTTTTTCATAAGATGCATTTTTTGTTTTTTGATTCATATTTTCGGCAAACATACGAAAAATTTCAATAATTGCCAATGAATCGCTGATAATTGTCATGTACATCGTGGCTAACTATGACTATTCATCAAGGCATTGGTTTTAATATGCGGTATAGATTTGTGCATTTCCTCACCACAGAGTACCACAAAGGGACACAGAAGAATAGGTCAATAAACAATATGCTAATGTGAATATAAATTAGCACATTGCCCTATTATTCATTGGCACATTAAAATAGAATCTGTGTCCGTGTCTATGGTGAGGAAATGCACTGTTTCATACCGCGCAAAGTATAAAAAGCCGGCGCGCATCCCTGCGAACCGGCTCTTGGATTACTAATTTAAGTAAAATGTGCAGGGACGCTTCCCCGCGATAGAGATTTATCTTCTTTATATATTTAATTGTCTCGTACACAACGAATACGATCGCCTTCATTTTCATTCCCCTTGCCCATAGTCAAATTGGAACCGTTATAGAACCAACCGATGCGTTTTTGACTAGAAGAATTAGGCAGTTTTTTATCAGAAAATTTGAATTCCGTTCTAGACACCGCATTTTCTTCAGGAACACCATCATCTAGTGCTCCAACGATAGACATCAAATAAAGTTCCCGCAAATTAGGAGCACGCCAAGCTCCTCTAGGAGTAAGATAACGACAAGGAGTAGAAGTGTTATCCATAATATCTCGAATATCTATAGCATCAACATAATAGTTATTAACATTAGAATTATTCCTAATCCACTCGTCTGAATAAGTAAATCCACCACTATACAATTCACTTTCGCTTTCATCACTTTTATGCGTTCCAAGTTCACCGTATCGTACACGAGGACGGGTAGAACTTTCATCTAAATAAGGAACTGTTATAGAAGGATCATTCGGATCTTTAGAATAAATGCCAACAGGAGTTCCACTACCTAAATTGCGCATGCACCTATAATGATTTACCAACTTGTCCCTATCTATACGATTTCCTTCTTTGCCGTAATAATCATCATCTCCATGATCATAATTTGTATATTGAAAAGTTCCATCGTCACTTCTATATTCCGCCATATTATATTCTGTACCATGACTTTCCGAAACAGATTCTTCCGCCCAATAGATAATAGGGTAATTTCCATAAGTGGTACTTGATACATAGTGCTTATATACATAATCTGTTTCTGTATACAGCTTGGCTTCTTCCGAAAGGCTTCCATCGCCGATAAACATACCGACATATTGGTTAATGGCTGGCAGATACCATTGTATTTCATTTTTTTCGATAAAGCCATCTCCATTTAAATCCCGATTGCGCTGCATGCAAGCGAGGTAAGCCCGTTGATAATCGCTTTTCATCGCATTAACCGTTTGCATATTGGTTACATCGGCATAACCATTTATGCCAAAATCCACATAAGTATTCCATTCTTTATTTGTATTACAAAGTTTATCTATCATTTCCCAAAAGTTATCCCATCCGGTATCTCTATCTCTGGCAGTAACACCTACTTGGTTAGGATAATAAGCCCATGTATACAATGGACCGGTCTCATTGATTGTTTCTACACCATAAGCACTATAAGACTCTTGCACGCTCCGGCTGAAAAATGTCTGGATAGAACGTTGCGACAGAATATAAGTAGATTTCGTTATACTACTTTCTCCATCCGGACTCAGCTCCACATCATTTAATATTTGCACTTCACGTGGCGACACATTGACAAACCGTTTCCATAAATCGCCTGATACCGTGACTCCTTGTGGGGCTTTGTCATAATAAAATTCGTTTATGTGGCAAGTATAAACTACTTTTCCTTCATTGTCATAAGCATCTTGTTCCGTTCTATCTGCAATCTTTTTCAATTCCTCCATAAATTGAGACAATGTCATTCCGTTACGGGTTCCGTCCGATAATGCATAAGGCTGAAAACGTTTTGAATAAATATCGTTACCATCTTTTTCATTTCTCACAAAACGCAACCAGTCTTCATCTCTTACTTTTATGTTTTCATCGGTAGAAATATAAGAAGCGAATGGTGTACTTATTTTATAAGAAAAGAAATCGGAAACATTGACACCACCTGATAACAGCTTTTCGCTGAAACTGAGCAATACGGTTTCATAATGTGCATCCAATATATATTTCGTGGTACCGTTGGTAAATATCACATCCCCTTCTGCTCCGGGAGATGGTTCTATTTCCGGATCATCAGCCAAGACTTCCACTATAATATTATTTACTCCACTAACGGTAATATTATATGTGTATTTCGTATTCCGGTTACTGAAAAAATCATCCGCATTTTGATCTACATAACCTAAATGAATGGTATAGCTGACACTTGCTTCCACTGCTCCTTCATTACCTTCAACGGTGGAATTTCCGGTGAAATCCCCTTTAAGAACTACATACGTACCCTTATCCGGTGCATAAACATAATCTCCATTAGATACAGTTGGTTTGCTATCTGAAACGTTTGAGTTTTTTTCTTCCTTTTCACGCTGATTGTAATCATTGTCCGGTATGGATAGTTTTCCATTCTGCCTGTTTTCTACCATCCAAAAATTAAAAGACATGTCTGTAGACAAAGTCCCTGTTACTTCTTGGGTATCGAAAAAGTCATCCTCATCTTCATCATTTGTTCCGTCCCACGTATTGGCAAGTGCGATTTCCCGTGACGCTTCCCGTTCTATCAGATAAACTTTCTTAGGAACGTTGAAAACCTGATAGCTGGTTGGACGGAACGTACAGCCAGCTGCCGCTTTGATATTAAACGTAATGTGTGAGTCAAGCCTGCGGAGTTTCAGCGTTTTGATATCTTGCCCTTCTTCAATTAGGTAAGTGTTGTCTCTTTCATCGCTTATTGCCATTCCGCTCATTATATACGAATTTCCTACACGGTCTATTTGTTCATATAGTACAGGAGAAAGATTCAATAATTCTTCCTTGTTCTGAATGTCATCTAATTTACTTCTAAAATCATCGTCTTCATAAACATTGGTTGCACCGGATATGTTGGCTATGCCATAAACATACGACGGACCTGTCTTGGTATCGATTGTAACATAATTATCACTTCCGGTAGTGTTCGGTTGACTTGTTGTATTTCCATTATTCAAATCATCGAAATATCCAGAACCTGTCTTATTGCCATTGGCATCGAATATCAGGACGTAGAGGTCAAAAACAACATTGTCATCCGGGACGCGCGATGATGCTTTCTCTTCCGGAACGCTTACATCAAAACCAAGCCTAACCGTTACGTCTTGACCAGGCTTGACTTCTCCATCTTGACGGATAATATTTTCGTCTGTGCACGAAAATATGGTTACAAAACAAGCAATAATCGCAAACCTATTCAAGAGTTTATGCAAATGACGTATGTTCATATATTTTCCTTGTATCATAGCTATTTTTATTGGAATTCCGGAATATCTATAGTTTCCTCATCAAACGAGAGAACTTGATAATATAATTTAGGTGTTACAGGCTTGCTTACTGTACCCCCCTCCCTGTCTATCGTCACCGTAATGTCGTAGATGTGGTTGCGCTGGATACGGTAAAGGTCTTTATAATCTTCATTAATGTTTATATCATCGTTTTTCTCAGGCAAACGGAAGTTTACGGGAATATCGTAATAATATAATTCTTCATTATAGGGTGCTTTTAATAAGATGCGGGTTTCCCTACCATCATTAATAGGAGGCTCCACATTGAGTTTATCATCATCTGGATTTCCATCATGCCAATTATTCGGGTAAGTGTAAAGCACAAGGCATTGCATTCCGTTTTCTTCAATAGGATCAGCTTTTGCCAACTCTTCTCCCCTAGTTGTATAATCCATTAAGGAAAGGCTGTTCACATACGTATATTCTTCCGTTTCTTCTTGTTCAAGCACGGTCGCGGTATTTGCATAATGACAAAAGCGATAAGATACTTGGTTCCAATCCGTACTGCTGGCAAAGTGAAGACGTACTTTGGCCGCGGCACGTTTCAAGTCAATCTGAATGTGAAGGTCTTTATCAGTCCACATTTTTGCGTCTACCGTAACCATCCCATCCATCACGAATTGGAGTTGTTTATCATAACAGATTAAACTGCTGACGGTTTTCGCTTTTAATCCGTCTAATGTAGTGACATCTGATACGACATCATGACAATTGGCGACTAAATAAACTTGGTCACCGTTTTGAAAATCATCGGGAGCAAGACCGGTCTCTAATGGAGTATAATCACCTGTTTGCTGGTCGTTTTTTTCAGGAATGAAATGCAAGGGTTGGTTGGTAATAATCGTTCCATTTCGAAAGATAAACAAATCCAAGTCCTTCACTAAGTTTTCGTTTCGCCCTTTATTGCCTTCTTCTTTGCTTTCTTCTACCCGTGTAGATACAATGCTGCTGCCACTTACTGTATAAGAAAGAACAACATGACCTTCTTCCTCCTCTTGCGAAAAAGCAGGCAATGCGTTTTCTTCCGCGCAGGAAGCAAACAAGCCTAAAACTGCGAATAGGCTAATAATATAATATGTTATATATCTATTCATCATTCTGACAATTTATCATACGGATCCCAAAAATCTTTTATGCCCCAAGAAGCATCCAAATCTTCTACTAATTTGTCGTAAGCTTTATTGTATTTTGCTTCTAATTGCCATATACGGATGTAGCTGCCTCCATTTTCATCGTCACCTCCGGCAAAACGTCTTTCACCCCAATAGGTATGCTCAATATACCCATCTACACCATCATAAGCAATGCCATAGCGATCCTTTGGATTAATATCCAAATAATTCCAAGTATGTCCTCCATCAATGGAAATACGGATATATAGGTCTGTATAGAGATTTTTACATTTTCCACTGGTTTCCCACAAATTTCCCCAATAAGTATTGGCACACTCGGCTCCATCTACTATATTTCCATTCTCATCTTTTTGAAATTCTGTATCGGTCCATGGATGAAGAGGATATACTTGTATTTGATATGCCTCAGAACGAGCAATGCCCCTAACAGCACATTTTTTGTCGTCTTCCCCATCTCCATCAATATCATGTCGTCCATTTTCATTAAGTGCAAAATCTTCCGTATTGGTCAACACAGCTTCCCAAATAGCCCCTTCCGGTTCTTTTAAATAAAAATAAAAACCAGCATAAGATGTGTTGTCTTCCAAACCTTGATGAAGCGCATGTCCCTGTTTATCTTTGTCACTATTATAGCGAGGATAAAGCACATAACAGAATACGGCTTCTTCATCGCCTCTCTTGGCATTTTTAAAATCTGGATCTATACATAAACTTCCTTTTACCTCATTTTCTACATCTGTATCTGTATACCCTTCGGCTGTAGCCAAACGCCATGCTGCCACCGGTGATTTATCAGCTTTCTGAAGTATCGGATTCCACCCGATAGCTGATTCCACTTTATCCCATAGCAGTACTCGGTATTCGAGCTTCAGTTCGCCGTCATCCACTTTAGTGATGTCGAACTGATACCAGTGGTTGCGGATTAAGTCGTAATCTGAACCATCTACCGGACTCCCATCTGTGTAATTTTTGAAATAGATGTTCGGGCTTTTTAAAGTCACTTCTTTGTTATTGGCATCTGTCAGGGTTACTTCCAGATACGAATCTTTTAACGCCGCATTATTATATTCGGGTACATAGGCTATGAAAGTTCCATCTGGGTTTGATAAAGACAGGCTTGCGCCTACCGTATTATCTTGGGGCAAATGAATTTGTTCATTCTTTTCCCAATCTTCCTTTGTATTGTTGTACACTTCCAGTGGCGCGCACATTCCTTTGGTGGAATACTTGTTCAGCTTGACTTCTTTCAGCGTAAAGCCATCGGCACTGCACTTCACTTCTACTTTACATAAGGCACGCAGCAGGTCGATGGAGCCAAGGTTGGTAGAAATATCCGGGCTAAGTGTGGTGTTGATAGTAGCTACACCGTAAAAAGGAATCAATTGCTCCTCGGAAGGTACGAACGGGGCAGTATATTGGTATGCATAGGCAGAACAAATGTCTTCGATGGTGGTTCTGTCTATTATCAAATCGTTTGCATCAGGGTAATCGGGCCAATTTGCCAAGACCACCACTTTATAATTGAAGTCGGCATATTCTTCCGGCATTTCTCCCTCTACTTTGTAAGTCGGGGCATATTCACCGCTTGCGCCTGCCGGGGTCACGCTTTGGGGTGTGAAAGAATAGACAAACGTATCGTCTTCGGTATCAAACAGCAAGAAACGGAAATTATTGTTTGTTATGTCGATGTAGTTTTCATATCCAGTGCCCGGCTCATCTGTACCCACACGGGTGGAAGCATTACCGCTGGCTGTAGTGAGGGTAAAGCTGACCTGTACCGATGCAGCCGATTCGTCCGCAACGGCAAGCCCGTCTTGCTCTTGCCGGCATGCCGAAAGCAAAAGCAGGGCGATACATACGCTCAGGGTTCTTATGATATGTTTCTTCATTCTTAATTCTTCATTCTTAATTCTTCATTCTTAATTCTTAAAGTTCTGTTTCTTGCAGCACTACGTGCCATGAATTGATGATGATGCTGGAATTTACCCAACGGTTGTCTTCATCGAGGAAGAACGTCAGGTTGTATTCACTTTGGCGGTCGAGGTATTCTTGGTCGCTCATGTTGCGGTTGTAATGGCCTTTTACCAATAAGGCATAATCTACCAACGGAATAGACAGCACCGTTTCTCCCTTTTCATTGCGGATGGTGAGCACCGGCTCTTGGTCTGCCATCAGCCTGCCTGTAGTCAGTTCGGCAATAGCCACGCTTACCGAGGTTTGTGTGTCTCTGGTACCGTCAAGGCTGGCTAATGAGGCTGTTCCTTCGTAGGTAGTCCATGCACGGTAAGTCAAAGTTTCATCATCAAGCAGCGAATTGTCGTAATTCATGTGTCCGTTGGCATCGGTAATGGTATAGGTGAAATCGTCGGCATGGATGTCTTCTCCCGAAAGATGTTGCAACATGACCCGCACATTGTGGGTGTTCTTGGTCAAGTTTATCGGTATGATTTGCTCGCCTCCGTCCAACAGTTCTTCCAGTTCGATGTTTTGGGCAATGCCGTGGAACAGCGGTGTCAAGTCATTGTCGATATAAGCGGCGTTGCCTTCATCGTATTCGCGGTTCATGCGGCAAGTGAGGTCGTGCAGGGAATGCACATTGGGTTGCATCATGGGGTAGGTGAATGTGCTTCCTGTTTCCCATCCTTCAGCCCATGCCACCAAGGTATAGGTTCCCGGTTCGATACCGAGGTTCATCACATAATCGTCTTCTGCCAATACAGACCCACTTTCTGACAGGGTGTTTACCAATTTGCCTTCGCCGTTGAAGATGTAAAGCGTCACTGATTTGACATTGTGAGCAAAGGCATCGGCAAAGCTCATGTTCATGTCGTACGTAAACTTCACCCGAAAGTAGGTGGTACAGTCTCCTTCGTCTTCGTAGATGGTGTCGCATGATGCCGCCAGTATGCCTACCATCCACAAAAGCAGCCATTGGATTTTCTGTTTACTTATGCAAGTCAGTACTTTCATAGAGATGATGGATGTAATTTAGTTGGGTTATCTTATCGTATGGCAAGCGGGACGTTGCGCCCGCTTGCCGGAATGTTTATGTATATCAGGCTTGGTTAAAGACTTACATTCTGTTCGACTATATGCCAAGAAAGAATATTCAGCCTTGCTGCTACATAGTAGGTTTCAGGATTATAGTCCGGAATAATCGCTTCTGCCGGATCATAAACAGCTGTACCTAAATTCTTTATTTTATCCAAAGTCAGTTTATAAAGGTGGTTACGCACTACACCATAACTGCCGACTTCACCTTTTGCTGCATTCAAGTGCTCAATAGGTACGCAATAATACATTTTACCGTCCTTGAAACCGTCTGCATCATTTACAGCCGCAAAGAGACCGGCCAACTTTTCCTCATCAACTTTTGTTGCGTTTGTTGCTTGCCCTGTTTCTGGATTATACCTTTCCAAAGTATACCATGTCTCAGCTAAAGCAGCGGTTGTCAACTTAAGGTTCACTTTACCGGCACCTTTGTCTTCTATCTCAACATCCGAAACAGCAAGCGGCGTATATGTGTCCGGATCATCTTCTCCTACTCCTTCGGTCTTGGTATAAATCATACCCTCACCTGTAGCTTCCCAATCGCTTAATACAGCTTCTTTATATTCGCTTTCTGTATAGAAATAACCTTTATAACGATATAAAGTTTGAGCAGCACTTTCTTTTACTTTCATTGTTGCAGCGATCAATACATGAGTAACGGCTGGTTCCTGAATGGATTGGGTTGTTGCGTCATAAGCAAGTGTCTTTTTGTCCATTGTGTTTTCTAAGCAATAAGCGGAAGCTTCATTTCCCGCTTCAGCAGAAAGGGTAAGGTCGTTATAAGTAATATAATTCAACGCCCAGTGGTCAGCATTTTCAGCATTCCACCCATTGTAATCGCTGGGATAATTGCCTGTTGAATAGTTGGGGTCTTCAGCCCAATAAGAACGGTGATTACTTTCAGCATTCCAATCTGTCCAATAAGCAGTATTTTGAATATTCTTCACGCAATATGCTGATTTGTTCGTACCGCTTAGTCCCCAACCATTAACAGTAATTTCCAATTCAGCGTCTTTACCATCTACTTGTATATCACCATTTACACTTGCTGAAAATGAACCGCTTTTAGCCAATTCCACTTTGGCTGCAACCCGTTCTACATAAATGTCTACAGGATGGTCTTCTGCCAAATCTGCTGAACTTTGCAGATTAGCAGTCGTGATAGGAGTAGCCCATTGTACTCCGGTTCCTGTTACGTAAGCCGAGTTTGACATGACAAAATAGGTTTTTTCTGGTTCACCAGCTTGATAACTGTATGCAGAGATTGTTTTTCCCAAAGCATCCTCCATATCCATATTCGTCAAATCGCCGACTACCTTTCCGCCATTAAGCACAGCAAGTACTTGAGTAGGGGCTTCAGGTACATTTTCCAATACGACCATTACATTAGAAATGGATTCAATATTGCTTCCTTCTGCTTGGTCATTCCATTTAAAAGAACTAATGGTTTTACCTTTCACTACGAAAGTGCCTTCATCATTGTAAAAATAGAAGTCAACAGAAGTCACTTCGTTTTCGTCTCCTTCGCCCAATTCAAAAGCAGGATTACCTTCTGAAGCCCGAGTTCCAGTTTCATTAGCAGCAACCAACCGAATGGCCATATACGATTCCCCCTCTAAGGAAACATTCCCGTTGTTGCTCCCTTCCGCAACTTCATCGTTGTTGCATGCCGCCAACATGCCGCATGCCAACATACTTAGAAATACATACTTGATTTTCATAACACAATTTTCTTTCGTTTATACTATTTAATTATCTATTCTCTTCAGTTGTTCCAATACATTTCCAGCCTCTGTTACACCTTGTGCTTGGGCAGTTTCCATCAAGCTACGTGCTCCGGCATAATCTTTAGTCAGCATGGCATACACACCACGCGCATAGATGGCTTGGGGCATATCACCTGCTTTCTGCAGATAACGGGCTGCCGTAGGCAGGTCACCCTTCCGCATGGCTGTATTGGCGGCATTCAGGTTGGTCACTTCATCATCGGGATACATCCGCACTGCCGTTTCGAACACTTCGTTGAAGGCATCGCTGCCCGGCTCCATGGTCTGGGCAGCCATGTAAAACTCTTGCCGGCTCAACTTTTGCGGCTGGGTGCGGAGAATGCGCTTGATTTCTTCCACATCGGTATAACTGCGTATCACGTACCCGATGCGATAGTCCGAACGGCGCAAGGCGGGATAGCATTCGCTTAACAGGTGCGCGTAATCGGCCGGATAAGAAGCCCGTATCTTCCGCTCTTTCGCGTCGGGAGTCAAGCTGTCGTCATCTATCAGCCGCAAGATGCCTTCCTTGTTTGCCAACGAAGAGGCAGCCACGTATGTCCGCAAACCTTCCCAGTTTTCGGGTTCGTAGGACGTGCGGATAAAGCCATCTGAGAAATGGTACAGGCCTGCCACATAATCGCGCAAGGCTTCCGTACGCCCGCGTGCCAGCCGCTCGTTGTTGGCATACGACCCTTCGGGCGAAGCATACCCCTTGATGGAGAGCGAGGTGATCGTGATATCGGCATCTCCCCGTATGGAGTCTATCGTAGCTAAAATCTTATCCAGTTCGACGCAGTTGTTGCGGTAATCGGGACGTATATCGGTACGCGACACAGGGAAATCTATGTAGGCGGACTTGTCCAACGAACGTGTCTTCACCGTTTCCACTTGGGGCTGCACATAGACGAAATGGGGAACATAGACCAACGCTTCCTTATAGCCGCCAATCACACTCCATTGCTCTGCCAAGAGCGAACCGCAGCAGCCATAATCTTGCCGCCGGAGCACTACTTCTGCTCCGTTCATCCAGTCATCGTAGCTTATTATGTCTGCATAAGCCACTTCGGAGGGCATTTCTTTTCTTTTGTAGGTTAATTCCTTCGATCCTGTAAGCAGGCTTTCGCCGTTTCGGATGTACGAATAATAGCGTTTGCGTCCATATACGCCGATAGAGCGGAGTTCTAACGAATCCTTTCCTTGGCGGAGGCAAGGAGTAAGCAACACTGCTTGGTTGCCTTCTACTTCTAATCCATCCAAGTCTACGTTCATGCTTATGTGCAAGTATTCACCCTGACGCTCTATGCATACGCTGTCGGCAGACACACTACCGTCCGGCAAGGCTTGTGCTACGGCTGGCGCCGTCAGCAAACTAAACAGGACTGATAAAAAGCATATAGATTTCATTGTTTTTCCTTTTAAGGTTAGAATACATATATCAGATTGACAGCTGCCTTGGTAGGACCCACGAAGTGATGGCTTTTGCCTTCTTCTGTTTTGCGTCCGCATCCGGCGCACCGGTATTTGTCATACCGGCTATACACATAGCCTATACCGATTTCGGCTTCTATGCTCCAATGCTTCGACAATATCCACTGGTAACCGTAGGCTATGCCGGCTCCCAACATCCACCCTTCGTACCGATGGTCTTTCAGCTTGCCGAAATCGGTGCCCAAAAAAGTAAAGTCTGTATCCCAGTTACTCATGTTATAGATGCCGCCTAAGAGGTGTGCGCCGAGAAAATGCCCGTTGAATGCCTCACAGAACCAATAGCGTGCTTCGGGCTGGAAAGATAGCTGTTTCCATTTTTTATTGTCAGAAAAAGTCCATGGATTCCAGTTGGCAGATACATCCAATGTCCACTGTGGGGACATACGGACTTCCGCTCCCAAATTCATGGTCGCGGTCATATCGTACAATAGATTGGTCTTCACCGCCCAATTTTGCGCTGAAACCGAGAGTCCTATGCACGACAAAAGGACGAATAACAAACGCTTCATAGCATATCTCTTTTTATTTATACTCTATCAAAACGGGAACTCAGCCGGACTATAGTATATTAAGGTATATAGGCGGCTGTCTGTAAATCTGTATATATTTCTTATCGCGGACAAAGATATACATATTATTTTATAACAACAATAGGCTAATATATTTTTTTTCAAAAAAATAAAAGAATGAATGAAAAGGCTGATTATCCGCGAGCAGGCAAGTGGTTTTCTGCAAACAGTTACCTAAGTTTTATATTCCGGCTGGCGGAATGTATATTCCACGGGCTGGAATATACGTTCCACGGCGTGGAATGTACGTTCCAGCCCATGGAATATAAAACTTTTGTAACTGCCGCAGGGAAACAAATGCCATATGCGGCGTAAATATATTTATCCGCTGCGTGTTTTATTAGGAATTAAGTGCTATCTTTGTCTGCATGAAACAAAATGTGAAAATGATTATTGAATATCCGCAAACATCCCATGTAGGGGCGTATCGCATACGCCCGAATGCGCCAACTAATCCACGTGGATGTTTTTAGGGCGTATGCGATACGCCCCTACATGGCAATTGGGTAAAATGCGGATATTCATTAAATGATTTCTAGACGATGTGCACATCGTCTCTACTATGATGACATCCGCAAATAGCTCATGTAGGGACGTATTGGGAAAAGGCGGACATTCAAATTGAAGAATATGGAAAAGTTACAGAGATTGCCTTTTAAGGCACGTAAGGCTGTCTTCGAGAAACTGGAGCAGATAGTGGACATTGCCGCCATGAGCAAGGAAGACCGCATGAAATATGAAGCAAGCCTTAAAGTTTACCGCGACCAGTTGGTAACGATAGAATATGCACGGCAGCAAGGCTTTGCAGAAGGTGAAGCGGAAGAACGCCTTAAAAACGCCCGTGGCATGAAAGCCGCAGGCATTGCTCCTGACTTAATAGCACAAATTACGGGGCTTCCCCTTGAAACGGTTGAGGGGCTGTAAGCAGATATTACACTGCCACATAATAAGATCAGGAAATATAAAGAGGAAAATATATTATATTGAGTGGCTATCCGCAAACATCCCATGTAGGGGCGGGGTTAGCCCACCTGTATGCGTCCATGTAAATGTTTTCGGGCAGGCAGACCCTGCCCCTACATGTGATGTTGCAGAATTCAATAAAACCGAAGCCTTTATTCCACATCTGTTATCCGGTCGGTATCCAAGTCAATGTAAAAATGGATACTCGGCTCTCCATGCAGGAAGCATTCGAATATATCGGCTATCTCACACAGACGGGTTGTCAACTCATCGCCAGCACCTGACCTGCGCACAGCCTTGAACAACTCATCGTACTCCTTCAGGCGCTTATTCGAAATCTGACGTAAGGCTAGCTTATCGGCATAACGCAAACGGTACAAATCGACAATCACATCATGTCCCGTCCAGTCGGTTCCCCATCCAGTCTGTGCTTCCTTGCCTGTCACATACGTCCAAAGCTGCGCTCCATTCATAGTTACCATTTTCTGACGCACTATCTCCGGGAGGTCTTGCGGTATGAAACGCACACGCACCAAGTCGCGGAACTGCCAGTCACAAAACTCCGCATAGTTTTCTGATGCCAGTGCTTCCCTACTCCATACCGGAGACTTACCTGCCTGCCTGTCATAAGCATATTCCTTCTCATACAAACCAAACAGACTGTCGAAACCTGGGACACTATCCAGCAATACCGTTTCCACTTCGAAATGTTCCGCATCTTCAGCTGTAAGAATCTTATAAGCCGGGACACACGTAGCAATGGAAGGTACCTGAATGTTGTACAAACATTTGCCATTCTTTCCGCGCATCACTCCCGTATCATTTACATGCATGTGTCCTGCCACGTGCAGCCTGATGCCGGCTTCCAGAAAGGCTTCTGTCACTTCTTCGTCCGGCACCCGATGCAAATCGAATTTCCTGCTTCCCCAAGCCTTGCGTACTAATCCGGAAGCTCCATCGTTGAAATCCACTAACGGATAATGCGAATAAGTCACCAAAATTTTATTTCTTCGCTTCGCCTCGGCTACCACTTTCCGTACCCACGGGAGCAAAAAAGCCTTATGTTTCAATACATTATTATAGCCTACACTGGAGCCTTGGTAAGTCTGTACGCCGTTTTTCACCGCACCGGGCAGATAGACTCCTCCGTCAATGGCAAGCAACCACAATCCCTGTACAGGCTCGACCAAATAACTGGCATCCGTAGCCTGCAAGGAATCGCACAATGTATATTGCCGCCGGTCTAAAGCCCCTTCGCGCAAGGCTTCCTGATAATTATAATCTTCGTACCGGTAGGAAGTAAAAGGGGTTTCCCAATACACATATCCGGGTTGGGGATAAAATCCAAATGCTGCATAGCAGTGCATCTCGTCGGCATATCCTGCACATCGGTTTTCCTGTGTAGTACGGCTTCCGTCGGCACGGAGAAAACCTTGCTCCTCATTTTGCATACCGAACGGACGGACTGGGTCATGATTTCCCGTCGTCACAAAAAACTGTATGCCGTACCGCCTATGATAAGTATCGAGTATCTCCCTGATTTTTTCCTGATTGACAAATTGACCGTTATCAGTCAAGTCCCCGGGAAGCACTGCCAGCGTAATGCCCCTCCTTGCCACATCATCAAGTGCTGCTATCAAGGCGTAATAGTTTTCATTAAACAAGCGGGTGGACTGCACCTGCATTTCCATCGAACGCACCAGTTCGGGATGGTCTGCAATGTTTTGGATATGCGCATCGGATATAAAAGCTACCCGCTGTTGGCCGACGGCAGTCAGACTCCCTCCACTTAAAAAGAGCAAAGCCCATAAATAATTACGAATCTTCATAAGTAGATGTTGATAATAAGCGCGACAAAGATACAAATTCTCTTCTTCTGTTTATCACTATCACACAAATTATATTACCTTTGCCTGCTACTAACCAATACTTTTCTTTTATGAAATACATTGAAGTTACAATGAAGGCACAACCGTGCAACGAAACCATTACAGATGTGCTGGCGGCATTGACAGCGGATATCGGATTCGAAAGCTTCGTACCCTGCGAAGAAGGAATGCAGGCCTACATTCCCAAAGCGCTGTTCGATGAAGAAGCATTAAAAAATGTGCTGACTGATTTCCCGATTCCCAACGTGTGTCTCTCCTATACCCTTACCGAACCGGAAGATAAAGACTGGAACGAAGAATGGGAAAAGAATTTCTTCCAACCCATCGTGATAGACAACCGTTGCGTGATACACAGCACCTTTCATACGGATTACCCAAAAGCCGAATACGACATTGTCATCAATCCGCAAATGGCTTTTGGAACAGGACACCACGAAACCACCAGTTCCATTCTTGCCGAACTGCTGGATGCCGACCTGAAAAACAAATCGGTACTTGATATGGGATGCGGCACATCCATTCTTGCTATCCTTGCCAGTATGCGCGGAGCCAATCCGGTAACTGCCATCGACATAGATGACTGGTGCGTAAACAATTCGCGCGACAACATTGCCTTGAATCACATAAACAACATCCATGTAGAACTAGGTGACGCTTCACTGCTGAAAGGACGCAAACCTTTTGATGTCATCATAGCCAACATCAACCGTAACATCCTGCTTGCCGACATGCCTGCATATACAGCATGTATGCATCCGGGGTCGGAACTCTATATGAGCGGATTTTATATAGAAGATATTCCTGCCATCCAAGAAAAAGCTGAAAGTCTGGGTATGGAATTCGTACATTACCGAGAAAAAAACCGCTGGGTAGCCGTAAAGTTCATCAAGCGAATCTAAGAAACTGGTCGTGTAAACCGTCATCCGGGGAAACACGACCTGGTATCTTCAAGTAGCTAATTATAAGTAGGAACTGTCTTGAACTCCTAAAGTCTGAAAAATACAGAATCGGGAAGAATAGTCATCTGCTTCAACTCGTCCAAAGTTCCGTTAAACACATTCAGGTCTACCTGCTCCTTGATGCCAGGCAAACTTCCGCCATCGGTATGTTGCCAAAATTTCCATTTACCTTCATAACGTACCGAATCTACATAATAATGAGCTATCCAATAGGGATAAGTATTGAATATCGAATCGTTCAGGTAACGCTCCTTGAACTTGTAAGAAGCATACAGAATGGGCTTTACATGGTAGTGTCGCTCTATTATCCCTAACCATGTCTTTACCCCTTTCCTGAGTGCATTTTCATCATCGCCCACCTTTTCGATATCAAGTACCGGAGGCAAATCGCCCGGTTCCAGTTTGACCGAACGGATAAAAAAAGCAGCCTGACGCGCTGCGTCTGTTTTCGGATTAAAGAAATGATAGGCTCCCCGAATAAAGCCATACTGACGTGCACAATTGAAATTACGAATAAATGTGGTGTCGCTGAAATCGCCCCCTTCTGATGCTTTCATAAAGACAAAACGTACAGGAAAAGGCGCATATTGTGTTTTTCGGAGTTCCTCCCAGTTGATATCCCCCTGATGATGCGACACATCAAAACCATGCACCGTATATCCAGCCGGAAGACAGACACCATAGGCTTTTGTTCCGTAACAAGGCTTCCATCGGTATGCATACGGACGGATAAACAGGTAATAAAAACCGATTACAACCAAAGCTGCCATCCCTCCCATCACCACATAATTCAACCATACCGGCAAACTCAAGCGAATTTTCTTCTTCGGCCGGTTCTTCTTGCCGGATGGTCTCCTCTTCTTACCCGTTCCAACCGGATTCCGTGAAGGAGCCTTTGTCTTTGTCCGCACAGTCCGACTGGAAGAGCCTGTGTGTGTAACAGATGGTTCTTTTACCATAAAAATAAATGCCTATCTTTTCACAAAAGGAATGTATCCAAACAGACAAAGAAAACGAGCCGGACAGCCTGCAAAAACATCTTTTCACAGCACTACCGACCCGTTCGCTTATCTACATTGGCATATCTCTAACTCGTCTTATTCTTATTTCTGGTGTTCCAGCTGCAAAGTCTTGGTCGGCTGGTCACATACTTCTGTAGGACCGAAATACTGAATCGGACCCGGATATACGTATGCCGTTTCTTTTGCCCACGTATCGCGTACAGCAGCAAATGCCTTAAACGGAGCTCCGTCTAACTTAACCAATGCTTTCTGGATAACAGGTTTCATTTCCCCGTGACGACGTTCCATGTTCATCATCATTGTGATAGGCACACCACCTGCAATCCATTCTTCTGCAGGAGCAGTCAGATTGCGTACGGAAGACATGTATCCGGTCTTTCCGTTTGCAATCAATACGGCTGCTGTATAACCCAACGAATAGCAATAGTCTGCATCAAAGTTGGAAGGAGCCGCGCAACGTCCTTCATAGCCGAAGAAATGATGCTGTGCAGAGAACTTGCCAGCAAACTTGCCTTCTGCTTTCCAGGCAGCCAACTTCTTGCCCACCATTTCCGATAACAGTTTTTCCGTCTCAATCAAAGAAACCTGTACGTTTCCATGCGGGTCACGGTCAAGCGTCAACTGGCGTGCAACGCCTTCGGGCAATGAAGCATAAACAGCAGCATTGTCTGCCGACAGTTTGCTGATGATATATTCACGTTGTTTATTGGGCTCGACAGCAGCATACTCGTCAGCATGTACAGCCAGGAAGTCGTTCAATTCTGCTATCAACTTCTTCATTGCAGGGATAAACTCGATCAAACCTTCCGGAACCAGCACCGTACCGAAATTGTTTCCCTCGGCAGCGCGGGCAACTACTGCATTGGCGATATAAGTCACGATATCATCCAAAGACATATTCTTGGCTTCCACCTCTTCCGATATCAAGCAAATGTTCGGCTGAGTCTGCAAAGCGCATTCCAATGCGATGTGAGAAGCAGAACGTCCCATCAACTTAATGAAATGCCAGTACTTGCGTGCCGAATTACAGTCGCGTTCGATGTTACCGATTACTTCCGAATAAGTCTTGCAGGCAGTATCAAAACCAAATGAAGTCTCTATCATATCGTTCTTCAAGTCACCGTCGATGGTCTTCGGGCAACCAATTACCTGAATGCCATAATTCTTGGCAGCATAATATTCGGCCAACACACATGCATTCGTATTCGAATCGTCACCACCGATAATAACCAGTGCCTTAATGCCCAATTCTTTCAAGATTTCGTATCCTTTTTCGAATTGATCTTCCTTTTCCAGTTTTGTACGTCCTGAACCGATGATATCAAAACCACCTGTATTACGGTATTCATCGATGACATCGGCAGTCAGTTCTTTATAATTATGGTCTACCAAACCGCCAGGACCCAAGATAAATCCGTACAGTCTGTTGGCTGGATTCATCTTTTTGATACCGTCGAACAGACCGGAAATCACATTGTGTCCGCCCGGAGCCTGTCCACCCGAAAGGATGACACCTACATTTACCGGAGCAAATTCTTTCTGTTCGCCTTCTACGAACTTCAACAAAGGCATACCATAGGTATTGGGGAACAATTTCTTGATTTCCTCCTGATCGGCTACAGACTGGGTAGCTTCTCCTTCTACTACCTTTACAGCACCTTTCAATGCTTTAGGCAATTTCGGCTGATAAGCAGCTCTTGCAATTTGTAATGCACTTTTCGTCATAATTGTTTATATTTTAAAAAGGTGTATATAAGTTATTCACTTTTTCTGCTTCGCAAATTTCGTTTTTTTTTTTGTAACGACAAAAATGTCTGTAATAAAAAATCACCCGACAAGAGTTTTGAAAGATTTTTTCGCAAAGAAAGCGGTAAATTCAAACAAAAACATTATCTTTACCCCACAATCAATACTCAATTTATCTAAAAAGGAATATCATTATGGCTAAAAGAAGAGACTTAAAGAAATTCGTGAAGTACACATCCGATCACGTAACAAGCCTTATCTTATGGGAAATGGCTGTGGCATCCGATGAAAAGCGTCCGGCATACGACCAGCTTTTAAATGAAATCGTCTGCCTGTACCACGATATCGTGGGACGTATCAGCCACACCGAACCGGGAAGTGTCAAACCATTCTACAAAAAGCTGAAAGAAGACTTTAAGGAGGGAATCAACGCCATTATCGGCAAGATTGACGAATTAGCAGACGGAAAAACGGAATGAAACAAGCACTCTGCCGCTTCATCTATTATAAGGTATTAAGGTGGAAGTCGCGTGTATCTGTCCCCGACTTCGACAAGTGCATCTATTGTGCCGCTCCACATACCACCAATTGGGATTTGCTCATCGGAAAGCTGTTCATTTCAGCCATCGGACGCGATTCCGGATTTATGATGAAGAAAGAATGGTTTTTTTTCCCGTTGGGAATCTTATTCCGATGGATGGGCGGTATACCCGTCCATCGGGATAAACATACCTCGCTGGTTGAACAGATGATTCAAAAAATAAAACAAAGCACGAAATTCCATCTGGCCATTACCCCCGAAGGGACACGCTCGGCAAATCCCAACTGGAGAAAAGGCTTTTACTACATCGCAGCAGGAGCAGACATTCCAATTATCCTGGTAGGTATCGACTACCAGCGGAAATGTATCTTTGCCGAACGTTATCTCTATGCCAGTGGAGATATAGAAACCGACATGCGCGAAATCAAACTTTATTTCAGACATTTCAAGGGCAGACATCCCGAAAAATTCGAGTTAGGAGAACTGGGATGACAGGGATGTAAACACATATATTTCCTATGAAACAACTATACCTCACTCTCTTCTTTTTCCTTTCCTTCTTCCATGCACCGGCACAAAGCCTGGAGAAAAACGTGGAGAAACGGCTTGAAGACTTCTTTGCAAACTACCAGACCCACTACGCCGACATCGGAACATGCCGGCTGGACCATTTCATTATCGACCATCAAAAGAAAACTCTTGCTATCTACGCCAATGATGTATTCGGTTATCAACCTTTCACCGAAGAAAACACAACGGCTATCTATCGCCAACTGAAACAACTTCTGCCCGGACCAGCAAACTATTACACACTGACCCTATATACCGACGGGCAACCTATCGAAAACCTTGTACCGAACGCCTTCCGCAATAAACAGAAAGACAAAACACGGCTATACGGAAAAACAGCATACCGGGGCGAACCGTGGGTGAGCAACCTATCGAAAGCCTACCGACCCAGCCAAGGTCTGGAAGGCAAACACATTGCACTCTGGCAAAGCCACGGAAAGTTTTACAAGAACGATACACACAAATGGTGCTGGCAACGTCCGCGCCTGTTCGGCACTACCGAAGACCTCTACACCCAATCCATCGTAGTGCCTTATCTGATTCCAATGTTGGAAAATGCAGGAGCCATAGTATTTACCCCTCGTGAACGCGACAGACAACCTCATGAAGTCATCGTAGACAACAACATCTCCACCCCCAGAAGCAAATACCTGGAAGTAAACTACAAGAAAAAATGTGTATGGCAAACAACATCGTTGCCTGGATTTGCACAAAAACGCACGACATACACCGACGGACAAAACCCTTTCCGCGAAGGCACAGCCCGGTTTATCCCCACTCACAAGAAACCTGAAAAAGCGTTTGCCGAATGGATTCCCTACATCCCCGAGAAAGGCCGGTATGCCGTTTACATCAGTTATCAATCTCTTCCTGAAAGCGTTACTGACGCACGTTATCTTGTATTCCATAACGGCGGAGTGACCGAATTTAAGGTAAACCAGCGTATAGGTGGAGGCACCTGGGTCTATCTGGGTACCTTCGAATTCGATCAAGGTATGAACGATTACGGCATGGTGGTACTCAGCAACGAAAGTTCGCAAAAAGGTGTCGTGTGTGCTGATGCCGTACGCTTCGGGGGAGGAATGGGAAACATTGCACGGCAAGGACAAACCAGCGGCATGCCACGATGGGCGGAAGGTGCACGTTATTGGGCACAATGGGCAGGCATGCCTTACTCCATCTACAGTAAAAGCGAAGGTGAAAACGATTACAACGATGATATCAATGCCCGCTCACTTATGCTCAATTACCTGAGCGGCAGTTCCGTCTACAACCCACAGGAAAAAGGACTTGGCATTCCATTCGAACTGAGTCTTGCCCTACACAGTGATGCCGGCTTCAAGCCAGACAACAGCTTGGTAGGCTCACTTGGCATCTATACCACCCGCTTCAATGAAGGGAAGCTGGCTTGCGGTATTTCACGCTATGCCTCGCGCGACCTTGCCGACATGCTCCTCACAGAACTGCAACGGGATATCAGTTCGCGCTTCGGCATCCAGTGGGCAAGACGCTCCTTGTGGAACCGTAACTATAGTGAGACCCGGCTGCCTGCTGTGCCTTCAGCCATATTGGAAACCCTGTCGCACCAAAATTTCGCCGACTTAAAATTAGGATACGAACCAGCTTTCAAGTTTACCACAGCACGTTCCGTATACAAAACCCTGCTGAAATACCTTGCCGACATGCACGATGAACAATATACTGTGCAACCTCTCCCTGTGACGCATTTCGCCATCGATGAAGGAAAAAAGAAAAATACTTTCACTCTCCGGTGGATACCAACAGAAGACCCTCTCGAACCTACTGCCAAGGCACAAAGTTACATTGTCTACACCCGCATAGGAAGAGGAGGATTCGACAACGGAGTCTACGTACGCGAACCCCAATACACATTTCAGGCAGAACCGGGCATCATTTACAGTTTCTACGTCACAGCAGTTAATCGAGGCGGAGAAAGCTTCCCCTCCGAAATTCTGTCGGCATACAAGGCAAAACATAGCAAAGGAACAGTCTTGATAGTAAACAGTTTCCACCGTACCAGCGCACCTGCCACCATCGAAACCACTACGCTACAAGGTTTCGACTTAAAAGCCGACCCCGGCATACCTTATATCGGCACAACCGCCTTCTGCGGATACCAACAAAGTTTCGAACGCAGCCGCATCGGAATAGAAACTGAAGGCGGACTAGGGTACAGCGGAAATGAACTGGAAGGAAAATACATCGCCGGTAATACATTTGACTATCCCTTTATCCATGGTAAAGCTATCCAAATGGCAGGCAACTGGTCATTCGTATCGTGCAGTGACGAGACATTGGAAAGTGGTTCGACCCAATTGCAACACTATCCAATCGTTGACCTTATCCGTGGAGCAGAAAACCAACCGCTCAGCCTTCACGTGCAACAAGCATTGACCGACTATTGCCACTCTGGAGGAAATTTGCTGCTTAGTGGCACATATACCGGAAGCCAACTAGGCAGCGATACTTTCCTACAGAACACCTTGAAATACAACTATGGAGGAAGCATGCGTCATTCGTCCACCAACAAAATCCAAGGCAACAACCTGAATTTCCACATAGCCCGTGAAGCTAATGCCGAAATTTATGCTGTTCCTTCGCCCGAAAGTTTGGCACCCGTATCCGATGCTTTTTCCGTCTATCTCTATGCCGGTTCTGAAGCCAGTGCCGCCATTGCCTACAAAGGTAACCATCGCATCTTTGCCCTCGGCTTTCCTTTCGAATGTATCCAAGAAGAAAAAGCACGCACCCAACTGATGCAAAGCGTCCTCACTTTTTTCACATCGCCCAATGAATACTAGTCCATAACCCTTTAGTCATTAAGTTTTCCTTCCAGCCAAGCGTCTATCAGCCGGCGGGCTATGCTCAGTTTCTTGGGAATCTCGGGCAGGCACGATTTGTGGTAGAAGGCTCCCGCACTCAGCTCTTCATCCTGAAGCTTGATGGTGCCGCTCTCGTACTCGGCGGAATAGCCTATCATAATGCCGCTGGGATAGGGCCACGGCTGGCTCCCGAAGTATTTCAGGTTCTTGATGGTAAGCCCCGTTTCCTCCATCACTTCGCGCCGCACACATTCTTCGAGCGTTTCGCCCGGCTCGAGAAATCCCGCTACCAGCCCCTTGAAGGTGCCACGGAAATTGCGCGCATGCACCAAGAGCACTTCGTCTTCGCCCCGCTTGATGAGCACGATGATGGCAGGCGATATGCGCGGATAAATTTCCATACCGCACACGGGACACCGCTTGGCAATGGGCGCCACCTGTCCGGCAGGCGCTCCGCAACGGGGACAGAACCTGCTGTCGCGGTCCCACGTCAGTATCTCCGAGGCTTTCCCCGCCATCCGGTATTCGTCCCAGGGCAATACGTCGAACGAGGCACGCAGGTCTTTCATCCGACGGGGACTTTCATCATCCCCTTCGATGGGTACCGCCAGGGCGTATGCCTTTGCCGCACACCCGTCCATCACGCCTATCTCGTGCACGGTACTCCCTTCGGGTATAGCTGCCGGCGGCTCTGTGCCCACGGGGATATGCCACCCGCCGGCCCGTTTCTCAATCAATACCTGCCCTTCGTAAAAAGCAAACCAATAACAATTGTTCTCTATTTGTTCTTCCATAATTATTCCTATTTGTCATATATTTCACCACAAAGGACGCAGAGGAACACAGAGGAAAAAATTAAAAAACTCTGTGTTCCTCTGCGTCCTCGTGTGGTGAAAAAAATCAATCATTTTTCTTTCATTGTCAGTTGGATGCGCCTGCGCTCCCTGTCTACGCTCAACACCCGCACACGTACCTGCTGATGGATGCTTACCACGGTGGTGGGGTCGCTCACAAAATAGTCGGCAAGCTGGGATACGTGCACCAGCCCTTTTTCCTTGATGCCGATATCCACGAAGCACCCGAAGTTGGTGATGTTGGTCACGATGCCCGGCAGTTCCATGCCCTCGCACAGGTCGTCAAGGGTATGCACGTTAGGGTCGAAACAGAATGCCTCCAACCGCTTGCGCGGGTCGCGTCCCGGCTTCTCCAGCTCGTGCAGGATATCGGTCAAGGTGGGGATGCCTACCTCGTCTGTCACATAGTCTTCCATCCGGATACGCTCACGGAGCGACTTGTCCGCTATCAAGTCGGAGACGGCACATTTCAGGTCTTTCGCCATCTGCTCTACAATGGGATAGCTTTCAGGATGCACCGCCGAATTATCGAGGGGATTGCCGGCGTTCGGGATGCGGAGGAAACCCGCACATTGCTCGAACGCCTTCGCACCCATACGGGGCACGTCCAGCAGCTCCTTCCGCGAGCGGAAAGGTCCGTGAGCGGTACGGTAGTCCACGATGTTCTGCGCCAATGCCGGACCCAGCCCTGACACATACGTGAGCAGATGCCGGCTTGCCGTATTGACATTCACGCCCACCAGGTTGACGCAGCTCTCCACGGTGCGGTCGAGCGCCGCTTTCAGCTTCGTCTGGTCCACATCGTGCTGGTACTGTCCCACCCCGATAGACTTGGCATCGATTTTCACCAGTTCGGCAAGCGGGTCTATCAGCCTCCTGCCGATAGACACAGCCCCGCGCACCGTCACATCATAGTCGGGAAATTCCTCGCGGGCGGTCTTCGAAGCCGAATAAACGGAAGCCCCATCCTCGCTTACCACAAACACTTGCACCTCGCGCCCGAAGCGCAACGCATTGACAAACTGTTCCGTCTCCCGGCTCGCCGTGCCGTTGCCGATGGCTATCGCCTCCACCTTATATTGCTCCACCAGCGTCGTCAGCTTACGTGCCGCCGCCTGCCGCTCGGATTTCGGCGGATGCGGATAGACCGTATCGTTGCAGAGCAGGGCGCCTTGCGCGTCGAGGCAGACCACCTTGCATCCCGTGCGGTATCCGGGGTCGATGCCCATCACCCGCTTCTGCCCCAACGGAGGAGCAAGCAGCAGCTGGCGCAGGTTTTCGGCAAACACGCGGATGGCTTCCTCGTCGGCACGCTCCTTGCTGGTGCCGGAAAACTCGGTCTCGATAGCAGGCTTAAGCAAACGCTTGTAAGCGTCCGCCACCGCCTCTGCCACCTGCGCCGAACAGGCATTGCCGCCCTTCACGTAGCGGCGCTCCAGCCCCCGGATGCATTCCTCGTCGTCTTCGGGCGTGATGCTCACCTTCAGGATGCCTTCCGCCTCCCCTCTCCGCAAGGCAAGCAGGCGGTGCGAAGAACAACGCTTCAAAGATTCGGAAAAATCGAAATAGTCGCGGTACTTCTGCGCCGCCTCGTCCGCCTCTTTTCCCTTCACCACCTTCGAAACGATGACTCCCCGCCGGGCGAAGCATCCGCGCACCAGGCTGCGTGCCCGTTCGTCTTCGCTCACCTGCTCGGCGATAATGTCACGCGCCCCTTTCAAGGCCTCTTCCTCATCCTTCACCTCGCCTTTTACGAAGGCATGCACACGTGCGTCCAAACGGTTCTCGCGCTGTATCAGAAGCAGCGCCGCCAGCGGTTCCAGCCCTTTCTGGCGCGCCATTTCGGCACGTGTCTTGCGCTTGGGCTTGTAGGGCAGGTAAATGTCTTCCAGTTCCGTGGCATCCCAGCAGGCATCTATCCGCGCACGGAGTTCAGGGATAAGCTTTCCCTGCCCCTCAATGGTAGAGAGCACGGTTTCTTTCCGTTTCGCCAACTCGCGCAACTTCTCGTTACGCGCCTGTATCTCGCCTATCTGCACTTCGTCCATTCCGCCGGTGGCTTCCTTGCGGTAGCGGCTGATAAAGGGGATGGTGGCGCCGCCCTCCAATAGTTTCAATGTATTTTCTACGCGATGCGCGGGCAGCTTGAGTGCCCGTGCTATCATTTCGCTGAAGTTTTCCATAATTCGTCGTTCTGTATTTTCGGATGGCAAAGATAAGAGTTTTCAATTGATAATCGACTATTTTAATTTATCATGCGCTGATTAGGAATGGGTTTTTAAAGCATTTTCGCTTCTGTGATAAAGCAAACAACAGCTATCTGAAGAAAAGACACTGATTATCTTTATTGGCAGAAAGAATTATCCGATATCGGAAAGAAAATTACCCCCTATATGCGCGTACTCCCCGCGAATCACTTCGCAGGGAGTGCCCAACTAATAACTAACTTTTTACTTTTGTGGTTTACGTAATTTCATATGACTAACGCTGCAAAGATACCGGCTTTCAGACATTCAGACAATACCTACATATAGGTATTTTAGAAACATTCCAAACAATAGTCCAATTACAACTTCATCTTTACCTCGCTTAACTCAACCAACTTGTTGACAATGGCATAAATTGTCAGACCTGCCGCCGAATGTATCTGCAGCTTACGGGTGATGTTTCGCCGGTGCGTAATGACCGTATGTACCGAAATGAAAAGTTTCTCGGCTATTTCCTTGTTGGTCATTCCGCGCACCACACAGCAGATAATTTCTTTCTCCCGCTGACTCAAGGCATCCTGATCGGCATCTTCATCGTCTGTAAAATTCATCAACACCGAAATCTTCTTTTCCAATGATTCTATATCTTCGAACAGATTGATACTCTCATCATATCCCTTCAAACGGTTCGAATCAACAAACGAACTCAACAAAGCTACTAATTTAATGTCCAATGATTGGTAACATTCTCTGAAAGCCTCTACATCGAACCAGCCTTCGAACTGTGGATTTATTATCAGCAATTGCGGGCTATGCGCTTCCATACAGTGTTGCAAACCTTCTTGCGATGTTACTTCCACAGTTTGAACATTCAGGTCCGGCAAACGTTTCAGCACTGTAACCAACCCGCTCCGGACAATGACTGAAGTCTCGGCTACAGCCACCAGTATGTTTTCCTCTGATTTCATTTTACCCCCTTTTCCAACTCCATTATAGCAGGGACGAACAGGTAATCTTCTACCCGATTGTGCGATGCCAGATCCTCTTCACAACAAAATATGTCAAATAATGTTGCATTCAACAATTGATTGTCTCCATTGGCCGGATAGTATTTGATAATAATATTTTTCAACTCGGTCAACTTAACATTAATTTGGTCATGATGACGGGCAAACACTCCGATACTGAATTCTTCAGTCTTCTTTCCTTCCAACAAATCTCTCACATAAGTAAAGACTTGTTTATTCTCATATTCCATGTGCTTCCTCACTTCTCCCACATAATCGTCAAAGAACTGAAGAATCAGATACGATACCTTGTCGCTTAATGAAAAGTCAATTGCTTCTATTAACTTCTTCCGGATAGAGGGGAGCTGAAAATCGAGGAAATACGAATGGGCACGTTGCAAATAATCCATCAATGCCGGCACAGAAAGTCGTGCCAGATGGTCCTGCATCCGGTCGTTCTCCTCTGTCAGAAAATTAACCACAATCAGAAATGTGGGACAATCCACCCCGTTCATGTCACATACTTCCTGAACAGACTTGTCACCAAATCCTAAAGATACTCCAAAACGGCTCAACACCTGCAGCAACGCATAATTCTCACAGATCAAGTCGCTCATCTTATCGGTCGGCTTATATGTTTTGGGTTTACACATAACAAAAAATGAATTCATAATTGATTTCTGTTTGCAAAGTAAGACAATCCACGGGAATCGGTCAATCCCCATTTATAGGTATATTTATTAACGTGTGCATTTTTGTCGCTTGTCATATTTGTCAAGCCGGATTTACGCCCATACATTTTATGTCCATCGGTTGCTTTTCCAAGCCAAACCAGAACATCAGTTTAGTCTGAAAATCCAATCCGCATAGCTGCCTTGCTTGTAAGATTATTAATCTTCATGCCGAAAGATTATTAATCTTCACGCTGTAAGATTAATAATCTTACAAACGGCGCAGCTATATTGCGGAAAGACCAAAGCCTGCTTGTCATGCCGGATGTGTAACCCGGCGTAATTGAAGAAGCGGATTGGCGATCCAGCGTGACACTGGCAACAGGAGTGACACCGGCAGTGTGTATCCCATTAAAAATGCACAATTGCACACCGCTCAAAGTATAAGAAGCTGTTTTGAATTTCTCCAAAAAGTTTTTCTTGGCTTGATGTATCCGTTTCCGTGTGTGCTTTGGGCGATTTTTTGGTCCTTTTCGCTCCTGTTCTTCGTCAGATAGCCCGCTATCTTCCTCATCACAGAAGCGAAAATGCCTCAAAAACTCATCCCAAATCATCGCACGATAAATTCAAAACAGCTTCTAAAAATGAAGAATGAAGAATTCCAGGCGAAACAATTCTTCATTCTTCATACTTCATACTTCATTCTTTATCAAAAAAAGCTTTACCATTCGACAAACTTTCCCCGCTTGTGGCGTTCTTCCAATATTTCCGCCAAATGTTTGTTCTTGGACGAAGCAATATACTTACGACCAAAAATATTCGGGATAGCAACCCCCACGGAAATGCAAAGAATAACCAATCCCGAATTTACTCCACTTTCAATAGCTTTCATCAACGGAGTAACCCCTTCAAGATTCTGCACATTCATATTGATGAGCCCGAAAAGCATTCGATACATCAATACTCCCGGAATCATCGGGATAACCGAAGGAATGGTCAGTACGTGATTGGGGACATGAAACCAGTGAACCGCCTTTACAGCTATCAGGCTGACCAGCAAAGCACCGGTGAACGAACCGACCACCAATCCCATGTCCAGACCGATGTTGTTGGTACTCGGTCCAAGATTGACAAAGTTACGTGTACAAACAGCCAAAATACCTCCGATAGCTACTACCCAAAGCAAACGACGCTGAATGTTAAAAATCATAGAGAATCCCATTGCCGAAATGGCAGCCGCCAAGGCATATTCCCAATACTCGTGGTGCGGCACCATGCTGATGGTCGGGAAAAAGTTGTCGATGGCACACAATTTCACAGCAAATGCAATACCAAAAGCCATGGCTCCCATCATCAGAAGCGTATTGACAGCCCGCACAATACCCACCTGGATAAAATTGTCGAGCATATCATCCACAAAATTTATCAAAGGAACTCCTGGAACGATAAACAAAGCACACGCCAACAGCGGATGCCAAGGTGTATTAGTCCACGTTTCGGGAAGGTAAGTAGAAGCCCATGCAATCATAGTGGCAACAAAAGCCGCAATAGCAATACCCACATAGCCATTCAGACCTGACTCATTACATTTCTGACGCACGCGCATACCGATAATCGCTGCAATTGAAGCATACAAGAATGCCATCCAGTCGCATCCGAACTGAATGCAGAATCCGCCACAGGCAAATCCGGCACCGACAGCTGTCTGCAAAGGAGTATAGTTCCGTTTCTTGATACGGATTTTTTCCAGCTCCTCCTCATATTGGTCGAGCGTATAATCGTTCTCTATCGCCCTCCAGGAAAGTTTGCTCACTTCCGAAATGGCAGTCATGTTCACTCCATGTCCGTTGATACGCTGAAATTTGGTGAACGAAAAGTTTTCATCACTCACATTCACCATCAACATCGTAAATCCGATGTTGATATGCAGTTTCTCTTCCGGAATACCCAGATAAGCGGCTGTCCGCTTCATGTTTCTCATAATCCGGTTGGTATCCGCCAAACTTTCCACCAAAAGCTTTCCGGTACGGAGCAAAAGGTCTACCCGACGATGCAACATCTGGTCGTGGGCTTTCAAAGTCGTTTCTAAATGTTCCTCTAAATTCATTTTGTCTAAATTTAATTCCGGCCGCAAAGGTATGAAAAATATCCCTAGTTCCCGCTATCTCAGTGTAGAGAAATTCCACAATCTTCGCCAGAAATTCCCCAAGACACAAATTTGCATGCAGGATTTAGCTTTCTGATTCTCAATATATAAAAATTTATCGTATCTTTGGCACAAGTATTGTTTGTCCTTTACGGCATCTAACCCATAAACTTAAAATTCGTATGAGACGCTTTTTAACAAAGAAAGATTTGAAACTGAAGAAAAAACAAACCATCTACACCATTATCGGTGTCGTTGTAATTATAGGAATATACCTGTTCCTGACACGAGAGAAAAAGACAGAACCAGAAGCGCCTATTGTCAGTGTAGCTCCGGCTCAACAACAAGACGTAGAGATTTACGGCGAATATGTCGGACGCATACGCGCCCAACAATTTGTAGAGGTACGCGCACGCGTGGAAGGCTTTCTGGAACAAATGCTGTTCGAGGAAGGAACACAAGTAAAACGCAATCAAGTCCTGTTCATCATCAATCAAGACCAATACCAAGCCAAAGTGGATAAGGCACGTGCCCAACTAAAAAAAGACGAAGCAACGGCACGCAAGGCAGAGCGCGACCTGAACCGTATCCGCCCGCTTTATGAACAACGGGCTGCCAGCCAATTGGACCTTGACAACGCCACGGCTGCCTACGAAACCGCTGTAGCCAGCGTAGGCATGAGCCAGGCAGACCTTGACCAGGCAGAACAGGAACTAAGCTACACCGTAGTGCGTTCGCCGATAACCGGACAAATCAGCGAACGTCACGTCGACCTCGGTACCTTGGTCGGCACATCAGGCAAGTCTCTGCTGGCCACCATCGTAAAAAGTGATACCGTATTGGTGGATTTCAGCATGACAGCACTCGATTACCTGAAAAGCAAGGAACGGAACATCATCATCGGCCAGAAAGATTCTACCCGTTCTTGGCAACCAACTGTCACTATCACCCTCCCCGACAACACGGTATATCCTTACAAAGGACTGGTAGACTTCGCCGAACCGCAGGTAGACCCCAAAACCGGAACATTCTCCGTACGTGCAGAAATGAGCAATCCCGAACATGTATTGCTGCCCGGACAGTTTACAAAAGTAAAGCTGCTGCTCGACGTACGCGAAAATGCCACAGTAGTTCCCCAAAAAGCATTGATTATTGAAAAGGGAGGTGCATATATCTACGTGATGCGCAAAGACTCTACAGCTGAAAAACGTTTCATCGAATTGGGACCGGAATTTGGCAACAATGCAGTAGTAGAACGCGGACTGATACCGGGAGAAAACATTGTAGTAGAAGGTTACCACAAGCTGAGCCCGGGCATCAAGATGCGTATAGGCACAACCCCGATAGAAAAAGAAGAAGAAAATAAGGATGAATAAATCGCACAATCACCAAAACGTATTCACAAAATGAAAGTAAGTTTCTTTATCGACCGGCCAGTCTTTTCAATCGTCATCTCTATATTGATAGTCATCATCGGTGTCATCGGACTTACCATGCTGCCTATCGACCAATATCCGCAAATTACGCCACCTGTGGTAAAAATCAGTGCATCTTATCCGGGTGCGAGCGCACTCACGGTATCACAAGCCGTCGCAACCCCGATAGAACAAGAACTGAACGGTACACCAGGCATGCTTTATATGGAGTCGAACAGTTCCAATTCCGGAGGATTCTCGGCAACAGTCACCTTTGACATCTCGGCAGACCCCGACCTTGCTGCCGTGGAAATTCAGAACCGCATCAAACTGGCCGAATCACGTCTGCCAGCCGAAGTGGTACAGAATGGTATCGAAATCGAGAAACAAGCCGCCAGCCAGCTGATGACTATCTGCCTGACTTCAAGCGATCCCAAGTTTGACGAAATCTACTTGAGTAATTTTGCTACCTTGAATGTACTCGACCTGCTGCGCCGTATACCAGGAGTAGGACGCGTATCCAACATCGGAAGCCGTTACTATGCCATGCAAATCTGGCTGGACCCTGCCCGTCTTGCCAATTTCGGTCTCACCGTACAAGACGTACAAAATGCCTTGAAAGACCAGAACCGTGAATCGGCTGCCGGTGTATTGGGACAACAACCCGTTACCGGTCTCGACATTACTATCCCGATAACGGCACAAGGGCGTCTGTCAAGTGCTGCCCAATTCGAAGAAATCGTGTTGCGTGCCAACCCCGACGGTTCACTGATACGCATGCGGGACGTGGCGCGTGTATCGCTCGAAGCCCAGTCATACAATACTGAGAGTGGTATCAACGGAGGCAATGCCGCCGTATTAGGAGTCTACATGCTGCCAGGTGCCAACGCCATGGAAGTAGCAGAACGTGTGAAAGCCGCCATGGATGAAATCAGCAAGAATTTTCCGGAAGGCATGAAATACGAAGTACCTTTCGACATGACATCTTATATATCCGAATCCATCCACGAAGTATACAAGACCCTGTTCGAAGCCTTGTTCCTCGTCATCGTGGTAGTGTTCCTTTCGCTACAAAGTTGGCGTGCGACTCTGATTCCTACCATAGCCGTTCCTATCTCATTGATCGGTACTTTCGGCTTTATGCTCATTTTCGGCTTTTCGCTGAACATCCTGACTCTGCTAGGTTTGGTACTGGCCATCGGACTGGTAGTGGATGATGCCATCGTAGTAGTCGAAAACGTAGAACGTATTATGGAAGAAGAACACCTCAGCCCTTACGAAGCTACCAAAAAAGCAATGGACGGTCTGACCGGAGCCTTGATTGCCACCTCTATGGTACTGGCTGCCGTATTTGTTCCAGTCAGCTTCCTTTCCGGCATTTCAGGACAATTGTATCGACAGTTCAGTATCACCATTGCAGTATCTGTACTGCTATCCACCGTCGTGGCACTGACACTCAGCCCTGTGATGTGCTCACTGATTCTACGTCCACAAGACCCGAACAAACCCAAGAACCGTGTGTTCCGGGCTATCAACAAATGGCTGGACATAGGCAATCATAAATATGTAGGCGGCATCAGCCGGCTCATCAAAAACCCTAAACGCGTGACGGCAGGATTCGGTATGGTCATCGTTTTCATATTCGTGCTCTACCGGCTGATACCAACCAGTTTTCTCCCAACGGAAGACCAGGGATATTTCACCGTCGAACTGGAAATGCCAGAAGGTACTACACTGGAACGTACCCGCGAAATTACCAACCGTGCCGTAGCCTTCCTGATGAAAGATCCTGCTGTAGAATATGTACAAAGCGTAGCAGGTTCCAGCCCGCGTGTCGGTACCAGCCAGGCACGCACCACGCTTACGGTCATCTTGAAAGAATGGAAAGAACGTGACAACACTACCATTGAACAAATCATGGCAGATGTGCAGAACGAGTTCAAGAAATACCCTGAATGCAAGGTTTACCTCTCCACACCACCTGTCATTCCCGGCTTAGGTACCTCCGGAGGTTTTGAAATGCAGCTGGAAGCCCGTGGAGATGCTACGTACGACAATCTGGTGGCTGCTGCAGACACGCTTATGTACTACGCCTCGCAACGCAAAGAGCTGAGTGGACTGTCGTCTTCATTGCAGGCGGAAATCCCTCAACTTTATTTCGACGTAGACCGTGACAAAGTAAAATTGTCGGGCGTACCGATGGCCGATGTTTTCACAACAATGAAAGCTTATACCGGATCGCTTTATGTGAACGACTTCAATATGTTCAACCGTATCTACCGTGTGTACATCCAGGCTGAAGCACCTTACCGTGAACATCGTGACAACATCAACCTGTTTTTCGTGCGGGGAAGTTCCGGCGATATGATTCCATTAACGGCATTGGGCAATACCGAATATACCACCGGTCCCGGAAGTATCAAACGTTTTAATATGTTCAACACCGCCATCATCCGCGGAACAGCCGCCCACGGTTACAGTTCAGGACAAGCAATGGAACTTATCGAGCAACTGGCTAAAGAACATCTGCCCGACAACATCGGAGTAGAATGGAGTGGACTTTCCTACCAGGAAAAACAGGCAGGCGGACAGACCGGTATGATTCTGACACTGGTATTCCTCTTCGTCTTCCTTTTCCTGGCAGCCCTGTATGAAAGCTGGAGCGTGCCAGTCGCCGTACTGCTCTCCTTGCCGGTAGCCGCTTTGGGAGCATATGCCGGTGTCGCCTTATGCGGATTGGAAAATGATACGTATTTCCAGATTGGCCTGGTAATGCTGGTCGGACTGGCTGCCAAAAACGCCATCCTGATTGTAGAGTTTGCCAAAGACGAAGTAGACAAAGGAAAAGATGTAATAGAAGCTGCGCTGCACGCATCACATTTACGTTTCCGTCCCATCCTGATGACCTCACTCGCCTTTATTTTGGGCATGGTGCCACTGGTCATTGCGAGCGGACCGGGTTCTGCCAGCCGTCAAGCCATCGGCACGGGCGTATTCTTCGGAATGATTGTGGCTGTAACAGTAGGTATTTTCCTGGTTCCTTTCTTCTTCGTGATGATTTACAAGGCAAAAAACAAACTCAAAGTGAAACATACTCATTAATTGCTGCAACCTATGAAAGTAACAAAACTCACATATTATTTCCTTTGCATCATCTTGGCAACCTCACTCTTGGCTAGTTGCCAGATAGGGAAACATTATTCACGTCCCGAACTGAACCTGCCCCATACCCTGGACAGTCTTAGCGTAGACACCGCTTCAATAGGTGACTACGCCTGGGAAAAAATCTATACCGACACGACCCTGCAGGCACTGATACGCAAAACACTGACCTACAACAAGGACATGCTGATAGCTGCCTCACGGGTGAAGGAACTGGCAGCACGTAAGCGCATTGCCATCGGAGATATGCTGCCCCAAATCGGACTGCGCGTCTACGCCGAGCGTGAACGGGAAAACTATGGTGGCAATCACTACTCACAAGACGACGAATTCGACCTGAAAGGTACCATGAGCTGGGAAATTGACCTTTGGGGTAAACTGCGTTGGGCAAAAGACAAAAGCGTAGCCGACCTCATCGGGTCAATAGAAAACCAACGGGCATTGAAAATGAGCCTGGTAGCCGAAGTGGCACAAACCTACTTCGAACTGGTGGCCCTCGACAATGAACTTGCCATCGTGCGCCAAACCGTAGATGCGCGACGCGAAAGTCTCCACCTGGCACGCATCCGCTACGAAGGAGGACTGACTTCAGAAACCGCCTTCCGGCAAGCACAAGTGGAATTGGCACGTACAGCCACACTGGTTCCCGACCTTGAACGTCAGATTACGTTAAAAGAAAACGACATAGCTTTCCTGACCGGCGACTATCCACACCACATCCGGCGCACAGCATTGCCCGAAGACGTATTGTTGCCAGCCAGTCTGCCTGTAGGGCTGCCGTCCAGCCTATTGGAACGCCGCCCCGACATCCGCGAAGCAGAACAGGCACTGATAGCAGCCAATGCCGAGGTAGGTATTGCCTTCACCAGCCTGTTCCCCAGTCTGACCTTGAATGCCAGCTACGGAGGCGAGAGCGATGTGCTCAGCGAACTGCTGAAATCTCCCTGGCACCTGCTCAGTGCCAACCTACTACAACCGGTCTTCAGTTGGGGTAAGAACCGTGCCCGACTGAAAGCACAAAAAGCCGCTTTGGAAGGAGCTACCCAAGCCTATGAGAAAGTAGTGCTCAACGCTTTTAAAGAAGCCTACAATGCCATTGCCGACTTCAACAAAAGCAAGGAAATCTATGAAACCCGCCTCCGCTTGGAACAAGCATCGAAAAGTACCCTCGATCTCGCTCAGCTGCAATACATCAATGGTGTGATCGGCTATATGGACCTGCTGGATGCACAGCGTGGTTATCTTAATGCGCAAATCGGACTTAGCAATGCTGTACGTGACAAGCAAATCACCGTTGTCCGCCTATACAAAGCATTAGGAGGCGGATGGAAAAACTGACATTATACTTCCGCAGCACTTATTGATGCATTTTGTCGATGTCATTATAGAAGGTGTATCAAAATGAAAGTTGATTTTTATTTTGATACACCCTCATCATCTCTACGGAAACGGTGTGAAAGGTTCAAGGAAATGCAACACTATAAATGCCCCCTCAAACGAACATAAGTGATACGACTGACTTACTTATGTGAAACGCCCAAGTTACTTATGTGAAACACCCAACTCACTTATGTTCATCAAAAGGCATGCTTCAATCAATGCCTCTGAAATGCAGACAAAAACAAAGCCTCAAAAATTTTAAAGAACAAAGCCGGAACCTCCTCGCGGAGACCCCGACTCGCTTTCATCAAACAACCAATAAGGAAATTAGAGGTAAATTTAATGATATTATCTAATGAATAACAGCTCTCTATATTTAGGCAGCGTCCACATCTGATCGTCTACTATCAGTTCCAATTTGTCGATGTGGTAACGTATCTGTTCCAGCATCGGCGCAATGGTGTCATGGTAAGCCACGGCCTTTTCACGCTCGTCCACAATTTTATTTGCCACTTTACGCGCTTCTATCATCGTATCCACGTGCTCTTTGATATAAGACGTATGCTCCGAAATCTTCCGGATGATGGCAACGTTCTCGGCAGAAAGCTTCTCTGCCTCTTCAGCTGGAAACAGTCCCTTCATCTTGTACACATTATCTATCAGCTTGCTTTGGTATTCGATGGCGACCGGCACCACATGGTTCATCACCAAATCGCCTAATACACGTGCCTCAATCTGAATCTTCTTTGTATACGTTTCCCATTTCACTTCGTTACGCGCCTCCAGTTCTTTCTGTGTCATCACACCCTGCGACTCGAACATCTTCACCGAAGCAGGTGTCAGATACTGGTCGAAAATAACCGGACAACTGGTTTCGCAATCCAGGCCGCGACGTGCCGCTTCCGCTTTCCACTCTTCACTGTAGCCATTACCGTCAAAACGGATAGGCTTCGAAGCCTTGATGTATTCACGGATAACCTGAATGAGGGCAGACACTTTCGGTTCACCTTTTTCTATAAGTTCGTCTACCTTTTGTTTAAACTCTACCAGCTGCTCTGCCACGGCAGTATTCAATGCAATCATTGCGCTGGCACAGTTAGCCTCCGAGCCTACCGCACGGAACTCGAAACGGTTGCCCGTAAAAGCAAAGGGGGAAGTACGGTTACGGTCGGTATTATCAATCAGCAATTCGGGAATCTGCGGGATGTCCAGTTTCATGCCGTGCTTGCCGCCAAGGGCTATCAAGTCATCGGTCGAGCTTTCCTCCATGTGATCAAGTACTTTGCTAAGCTGTGTGCCGAGGAAAGAAGAGATAATGGCAGGAGGTGCTTCGTTGGCTCCCAAACGATGGGCATTCGTAGCGCTCATGATAGAGGCCTTCAGCAAACCGTTGTGACGGTACACCGCCATCAGTGTGTTGACAATAAAAGTTATAAAGCGCAAGTTCTCCTCGGGAGTCTTACCTGGTGCCATCAGCAATACACCTGTATCAGTCCCCAATGACCAGTTGTTGTGCTTACCCGAACCATTTACTCCCTTGAAGGGTTTTTCATGAAGCAGCACACGGAATCCATGCGTACGTGCCACTTTACGCATCAGCGACATAATCAGCATGTTATGGTCTACGGCAAGGTTGCACTCCTCAAAGATAGGTGCCAGTTCAAACTGGTTGGGAGCCACTTCATTATGACGGGTCTTGACGGGTATTCCCAGTTCTAATGCCTGAATTTCCAAATCTTTCATAAAAGCAGCCACGCGGGTCGGGATGGCACCGAAATAATGGTCTTCCAGCTGTTGGTTCTTCGAAGCCTCGTGTCCCATCAACGTACGCCCGGTCAGCAATAAATCGGGTCGTGCGGCATACAAGCCTTCATCTACCAGGAAATATTCCTGCTCCCATCCCAGGTATGCCGAAACTTTCTTCACATTCGGATCGAAATAATGGCATACATCTACCGCTGCCTTATTGACTGCCCGCAGTGCTTTCAACAACGGAGCCTTATAGTCAAGCGATTCGCCCGTATAAGCGATGAACACGGTAGGGATACACAAGGTGTCGTCTACCACAAATACCGGCGACGAGGGATCCCACGCACTATAACCACGCGCCTCGAAAGTATTACGGATACCGCCATTAGGGAACGAAGAAGCATCCGGTTCCTGCTGTACCAGCAATTTTCCGGAAAACTCTTCCATCATACCTCCCTTGCCATCGTGTTCCACAAAGGCATCGTGCTTCTCTGCAGTCCCTTCCGTAAGCGGTTGGAACCAGTGTGTATAGTGAGTAGCCCCTAATTCGCTTGCCCACTGTTTCATTCCTGCTGCTACAGCATCGGCAATGCTGCGGTCTAGTGTCGCGCCGTTATCCATTGCATCTACCAGCTTCTCGTACACTTTGCTGGGAAGATACTTAAACATCTTTTCCCGATTGAACACGTATTTCCCGAAATATTCACTCGGGCGCTCCTTTGGAGCCGGTACATCAAAAGGCTTCGCCTGGAATGCCTTTTCTACTACCCTGAATCTTAAAGTTGACATAATACCTCAATAATTAGTTGTTATTTGTTCATATATTTCTATATAATCAAATCTTTTTGAAACGAAATTCAATTATATAACATCTTTTTGTCTGATGCAAAAGTAAGGCTTTTCATTCATATACTCCCCCTCTACGAAGTCATATTTTCATTTATTTTATCAGAACCTTTCAATTTGAAATAAAACCGCAACATTCTGTTATCAATTTCACACAAACGAAGTCGATTTTATTACTTTCACAAACAAAGGGACTGTTTTGAATTTCCACAAAAAGTTTTTTTGGGCTTGATGTGTTCGTTTCGCGTGTGTTGGGCGATAAATTCAAAACAGTTTCTAAGACATACTTAAATTTAATGAATCTGCATGTCCGCAATTAGCCAATCCGGTTGAGTTGAAAACGCAGTAGTACTTCATTTGCCGATGAAGTATATATCCGTAGGCGGATGGAGATATATTCAAACGCAGATGCAGTATATATTCATTTTCCAAGGGTATGTATTGGCTGTTTGCGGAATTCATAATTCAAAACTGTTTTTCAAAAACAGTTCCTCATCTATTTTTCAATTACGTTTTCGTAATTTACCCAGTATCTTGCTTTTTTGTATTATCTTTGTCCCTAAATTTGAACTACTAAATTAAAATGAAAAAGAAACGACTGCTTATTGGAGGAAGCATCCTGTTCCTAATCCTAGCCTCAGGCATCATAACAGGATATGCCTGCCTAATGAACCAACCGCTGGGAATTGAAAAATCCACTTTCTTATATATAGACAATGATGACAACATAGACTCTGTATGCTATAAATTGGAACACAGGCTGCATGCACGCAGGCTGACAGGATTTCGCCTGCTGGCATTCCAAAGTGATTATACCAACCACATCCACTCGGGAGCCTATCTGTTTACTCCAGAAGCACGTACGTGGCAAATCTTCCGGACGTTACAAGCTGGAAACCAAACGCCTGTATCGGTCACTATCCCCAGCGTGCGCACCATCGGAAAACTATGCCAATCTATTTCACACCAATTGATGATGGATTCGACCGCAATTGCCAGCCTCCTGACAGACAGTACATATTGTGCCAGTTTGGGATATAACGCTTATACCCTGCCTGCTCTATTTATTCCAAACACCTATGAAGTATATTGGAACACCAGTTGCAAAGACTTCATAAAACGCATGCAGAAAGAACATCAACGGTTCTGGAATGAAAAACGCACAGCACAGGCAAAAGCTATCGGACTTACCCCGACTGAGGTAAGTACCCTTGCATCCATCGTAGACGAAGAAACGGCTAACCAAGCAGAAAAACCGATAGTGGCAGGACTGTACATTAACCGGCTGAAAGCAAACATGCTGCTTCAAGCAGACCCTACTGTTAAATTCGGATTACAGGAATTTGGATTACGCCGCATTTTATACAAACATCTGGAGACCGACAGCCCGTATAATACCTATATATATAAAGGACTTCCTCCTGGTCCTATCCGCATTCCCAGCATACAAGGATTGGAAAGTGTATTAAACTATTCACATCACGACTATCTGTACATGTGTGCCAAAGAAGATTTTTCGGGTACGCACAATTTTGCCCGTACCATGAGCCAGCACCTTGCCAATGCCCGACGTTATCAACAAGCATTGAACCGAAGGAATATCCGATAAACTTGAGCGGATTGTCTTAAATAATCATTACTTTTGCATCACATTTTCAATAATTACAATATGAATTGGAAAAAACTAACTTTATGGCTGGCAGCAGGTTGCCTATCATTGCCCGCTATTGCCCAACAAACAGACACCACCCTCACCTACCGCATCGAAGCAAGCGGCAATCTGTCGGATGGTACGTATGCACCGCTCTGGTTCACAGCCAACCGGTATGGGCTATCCAGCCAGAAACCAAACAGTGGCTACATCCGAGCCGGACTACATTACGGAAAAAAACTGAACCGCCACTGGCGCATCGAAGCAGGACTTGAACTGGCAGGTGCCGCCGATCAAGTTTCCGGTTTTGTTATACAACAAGCGTACGCCGACATCGCATGGAAATTCCTGCGCCTCAGCATTGGAAGCAAAGAACGCCCGGGTTTCCCACTTACGAAAAATGAAAGACTGAGCAGCGGCATGATGGTAGAAGGACCGAATGCCCGACCAGTTCCGCAAGTCAGAATAGACATCCCCGAATATGTCACCATCCCTGGTACGGGCAATTGGCTTGCCTTAAAGGGGCATCTTGCTTACGGAGCGTTTACCGACTGGAACTGGCAGGAAGATTTCGCAGCTCCCGAGACCAATTGGGGCAAACATATCCTGTATCACAGCAAGTCGTTGATGTTCCGCATCGGGAACCGTGAAAAGTTTCCGGTAGAGTTCGAACTGGGACTGCTGATGGCTGCACAGTTTGCCGGAGCACAAATGCTGAAGAATGCCGATGGAAGCAGCACGGTCTCTGTAGACATGCCCGGCGGACTGAAAAGTTTCTTTAAGGCATTCATCCCGATGAGCGGAGGAAGCGACACACCTTGGGGCGATCAAGTAAACGTAGAAGGCAACCACCTGGGAAGCTGGAATTTTGCCTTGACCTATTACTTGAATGACTGGCGGTTCCGTGCTTACTTAGACCATTATTTCGATGACCATTCGCAAATGGTATGGCAATACGGACGGTGGAAAGACGGACAGCTAGGCATCGAAATAGACCTGCCGAAGAATCGTTGGTTAAGCGCAATTGTATGGGAAACCATGTCGACCAAACAGCAGACCGGCCCGCTACTGTATGACGAATTTGCCGGAACACTGGGTTATCAAGTCAGTGCATCCGATAATTATTACAACAACTATTGCTATCAGGCATGGCAGCACTGGGGACAAGGTATGGGAAATCCTTTCCTTCCGGGGCCTATTTATAATAAAGACGGAGAAATCACTTTCAAGAGCAACCGCGTGCGTGCCCAGCATTTAGGCATCGAAGGCGACCCAAGCGAGGAATGGAACTGGCGCATACTGATATCGTTTGCACGCCATTGGGGAACCTACCAAACACCGCTGGACAAACAACGCAAACAGTTCAGTTCGCTTTATGAAGTGAGCTATACTCCCCAATGGGCCAAAGGATGGGGCGCAACCGTAGGCGTAGGACTCGACCGCGGAAATTATTTGGGAAACTCTACAGGAGGTATCCTGACAATCCGGAAAACAGGAAAGATATTTTAAGTTTGTGAGTTTTTAAGTTTTGATTGTTAATATGAAAGCCATACATTTATTAATTGCGATGTGTTTCTTCGCCTTGTTCGCTTCCTGCGAGAAAAAGCCTATTGACGAAAACATCGAAGGCATGTGGAAATTGGAACAGTTTACCACCCTTGACGATGGCATTGTCCACCGTGACTGCCAGCGCATCTTTTATAGCATCCAGTTGCAGATTGTACAGATAGCTGAAAAGCAATGCACGCACAAATACGGCACATTCGTCGGACATTTTTACCTGAACGAAGACCATAGCCAGGCAACCATGAAAGATTTCCGTTTCCGTGAATCAACCGGCGACAGCGGTGAAGATGTTCCAGTAGAGCGGCTGCTTCCTTTCGGCATCAACTCACTTGAAACGACCTTCGATGTTTTGAAAGCCGACGGGAAACACCTCGTCCTCCAGTCAGATTACGCCAAACTGGAATTTATCAGTTTCTGATGAACCCCAATAAACAGACTCTAAACGCGCAGGAAAAAGCATCCGATGACTTCATGGCTTGAGGCTTTTTCCTGCGTTTTTCGGTATGTCTGCGAACGGCAAATAAGCGCTGAAAAGAAAAATTATCCTTTTATCCACCATTTCTTACCCTTCCATCCCCAATTTTAGATTCCGAATTTGCTTGTACATTCCAGATTTTTCTTATCTTTGCAACAAACTAATACATCCAACTAATATATCCAATAATGAAAAACAGTAAAGAACTTATGAACCGCGCAGCCGATAACATCCGTATCTTGGCTGCTTCAATGGTAGAAAAAGCTAAATCCGGACACCCGGGTGGCGCTATGGGTGGTGCAGACTTTGTAAATGTACTCTTCTCGGAGTTTTTAGTTTACGACCCTGAAAATCCCCGTTGGGAAGGCAGAGACCGCTTCTTCCTTGACCCAGGACACATGTCGCCGATGCTGTACTCTGTACTGGCGTTGACCGGCAAATTCACCATGGACGAATTGCAACAATTCCGTCAATGGGGAAGCCCTACTCCAGGACATCCTGAAGTAGACGTCATGAGAGGCATCGAAAACACTTCCGGCCCGCTGGGACAAGGACACACATTCGCTGTAGGTGCCGCCATCGCAGCTAAATTCCTGAAAGCACGTTTAGGCGATGTAATGAACCAAACGATTTATGCTTACATCTCAGACGGAGGTGTACAAGAAGAAATCTCACAAGGCTCGGGACGTATCGCCGGACACTTGGGACTGGACAACTTGATTATGTTCTACGACTCGAACGATATCCAGCTGTCTACCGAATGTAAAGACGTAACAGACGAAGATGTAGCCAAGAAATACGAGGCATGGGGCTGGAAAGTCATTACAATCAATGGGAATGACGCTGACGAAATCCGTGCCGCATTGACCGAAGCAAAAGCCGTAACAGGTCAGCCTACCTTGATTATCGGTAAGACCATCATGGGTAAGGGGGCACGTAAGGCAGACAACAGCAGCTACGAACACAACTGCGCTACACACGGCGCGCCGTTGGGAGGTGACGCTTACACCAATACCGTCAAGAACTTGGGTGGCAATCCGGAACAACCGTTCCAAATCTTCCCGGAAGTAGCGGAACTTTACGCAAAACGCCGCGAAGAACTGAAAGCCATCGTAGGCGAACGCTATGCGGCTAAAGCAGAATGGGCAAAGGCTAATCCGGAACTGGCTGCCAAGATGGAATACTGGTTCTCTGGCAAAGCTCCTCAAGTAAACTGGGACGCTATCCAGCAAAAAGCAGGTTCGGCTACACGTGGTGCTTCGGCTACTGTGCTCGGCGCATTGGCAGAACAAGTAGAAAACATGGTTTGCGCATCTGCCGACTTGTCTAACTCTGATAAGACCGACGGTTTCTTGAAAAAGACACATGCCTTTACGAAAAACGACTTCAGCGGCGCATTCTTCCAAGCAGGTGTATCAGAATTGACCATGGCATGCTGCTGCATCGGTATGGCATTGCACGGAGGCGTTATCCCCGCATGCGGTACCTTCTTTGTATTCTCCGACTACATGAAACCAGCTGTACGTATGGCTGCCCTGATGGAAACTCCTGTGAAGTTCATTTGGACACACGACGCATTCCGTGTAGGCGAAGACGGACCTACTCATGAACCGGTAGAACAAGAAGCACAAATCCGCTTGATGGAGAAACTGAAAAACCACAAGGGACACAACTCAATGTTGGTTCTCCGCCCGGCAGATTGCGAAGAGACTACTCAGGCATGGAAGCTGGCAATGGAAAACACGACCACTCCTACTGCACTGATTTTCTCTCGCCAGAATATTGCCAACTTGCCCGAAGGAAACGATTATACCCAGACAGCCAAAGGCGCTTATGTCGTAGCCGGCTCTGACGAAAACCCGGATGTTATCCTGCTGGCTTCAGGTTCGGAAGTATCTACTTTGGTAGCCGGAACTGAACTACTCCGTAAAGATGGCATCAAGGTGCGTATCGTTTCTGTTCCTTCGGAAGGACTGTTCCGCAGCCAAAGCAAAGAATATCAGGACAGCGTCCTTCCTGCCGGAGTAAAGAAATTCGGTCTGACAGCCGGACTGCCTGTAAATCTGCTTGGACTGGTAGGCACTGACGGAAAGATTTGGGGATTGGAATCATTCGGTTTCTCGGCTCCGTACAAGGTTTTGGACGAAAAGCTGGGCTTCACAGCCGAAAACGTATACAACCAAGTAAAAGCCATGTTCTAATATGAAACTGATAGGATTGGCTTCCGACCATGCCGGCTTTGCATTGAAACAATATGTAAAGCAATGGCTCGAAGCAAAAGGTTGGGAATATAAAGACTTCGGCACATATACTGCCGACAGTTGCGACTACGCAGACTTTGCACACCCGTTGGCACTTGCCGTAGAAGCGGGCGAATGTTATCCGGGTATTGCAATCTGTGGCAGCGGAGAAGGCATCAGCATGACTCTGAACAAACATCAGGGCATACGTGCCGCACTTTGCTGGATTCCGGAGATTTCCCACTTGGCACGCCAGCATAATGATGCCAACGTTTTGGTAATGCCTGGACGTTTCATTGACAACGAGATGGCGGACAAAATTATGACCGAATTCTTCAACACTGCTTTTGAAGGAGGACGTCACCAAAAACGCATCGATAAAATGCCGGTCCACTAACCGGTACCTTTTAAAAATGCGGATTAACGCAGGCTTTCGCAGCATAGAATAACTAACTGCCCAATCTGCGTTAATCCGCATTTTATTTAGAAGCTGTTTTGAATTTATCGTGCGATGATTTGGGATGAGTTTTTGAGGCATTTTCGCTTCTGTGATGAGGAAGATAGCGGGCTATCTGACGAAGAACAGGAGCGGAAAGAACCAAAAAATCGCCCAAAGCACACACGAAAACGGATACATCAAGCCAAGAAATACTTTTTGGAGAAATTCAAAACAGCTTCTTACGCTTCTCTTTTCATATTATTTATAGCAAAATTCAGCCTTTTTTTTCGTTTTCTTCCTATATTTGTCCTTCTAAATAGAATCAAATCAATAAATCATTATGAAAAAACTACTGCTCATCCTTTTGATATGTTTGCCTCTGACAGGCATTGCTAAGGATAAAAACGACAACTCAAATCCAAAGTACCTGGCAGGAGCCGTAACCCTGACCGATGGGAAAGTGACTTTCACCAAAGAAATCAAAGCACCCGGACTCTCGAAACAGGAAATCTACAATCAACTTCTAGACTGGGCTACGAACCGGTTTAAACCCGATGGAAAACTAAACAGTTTTGTAGCCTATACCAACGAAGAAGCTGGAGAAATCGCCGTACAAGCTGAAGAATACATTGTATTTTCTTCTTCCGCATTATCACTCGACCGCACACGTATTTACTATCAATTTCTGATTTATGCCAAAGAAGGTATTTGCGACCTTGAAATGACACGTATCCGCTATTGGTATGACGAAGCCCGTGATGGAGGTGAAAAATATACTGCAGAAGAATGGATTACAGACGATATGGCTTTAAACAAGAAACAAACGAAACTGGCTCCGATATGTGGAAAGTTCAGAAGAGAAACCATCGACCTGAAAGACCAACTCTTCCAGCAGGTAACCGATGCTTTAGGACAAAAGCTTCTGGGTACGCAAACAACTGCAAACGTACAACAACCTGCCACTCTCTCTACACAACAGCCCACTCTTTCTGCTACAGGTGAACTGAAAACAGTGAGCATAGACCGGCTTCCTTCCAACTTGAATGAGCTGGCTACCCAAGGACGTATCACTCTGACTGCTGAAAACGGAGAAACCATTGACATCCAAACTGAAAGCTGGAGTGGACTGGGACAAATGTTGGGAAAGAATGTTGCCTATATTTTATTCGACCAAAGCCGCATCGCAGCCAACGCATTGATGGGACAAAACACGACCTACAAAGTTTCATTCTACTTCAACCAAAGCACACAGCCTTCGATAATTATTACTTGCAAAAAAGCGATGGCGCAACCAATGACTGCAAATGAATTGAAATCGCTCAACCAAACTGTCGATGCATCTAAACAATATACAATGTATATCGGTGAAATTACTCAAATTGAAATGAGATAACAAACTCCCTAAATTTCCAAAAGAGGATAGGATGTACACTCGCAAAGAGTAACATCCTATCCTCTTTTTTATTGCTTGCTGCCCATCTTACTGCCATCCGAAAAAACTTGTTTATAGCTTTTTACTACCGTAACAACATAGACAAACAAGTGACTATAGATTGTATAGACCTATCAAACGCCGGAGTACTGTATCTTCTTGTCTCCACACAGATAACTTCGTCTGGTATAAAATTAATAATCTTGCAGCGGATGGACCTATATGCGCTTGCCACTGCAACTATATCCGCGGGCTTCTGCAACCGGCTGCGTCTTGTTATGATTCTATCCGGAAAGGCAGTAGTCAGTAAGCATTGGTTCGAATGCTTACAAAATTTCATCAGGCAATTCAGAAACTGTTTTGAATTTATCGTGCGATGATTTGGGATAAGTTTTTGAGGCATTTCCGTTTGTGTAATGAGGAAGATAACGGCTATCTGACGAAGAATACAATCAGACTGCGATAAGGGTGTGCCAACGACATGAACCGCCTGTAAATCAACTTGCTGTAACAGATGGAAAGCTGTACGAAAAAGAACACGCAGACCAAGGTAGTCAAAATATCCACCACGTAATCCCAGACCGGGTGCTTCTCCAGATAGAAATCACGCATTACCTCGTCAGTCAGGAAGTAAAGCAACATGTAGAGCACATAAGTGATGAACGTCAGCAGCAGCCGGCTCCGGAGTGTGTCGAACCAAAATTTCATATCATCTGTATTTTATTGATTAACGCATGCAAAGTAAAAGCATTCACACAAGACTGACTTCAGAAATCTTTCCCAACCGACAAAAAGAGGCACTGAAACGTATTCCCTTTCAATCAACCTCTTCTGCCTTCGCCTTCTTACTCCGGAATATTCTATACCCTACTGCAGCAACCAGAACAGACATAAACGGAGAAAGGATATTAAAAAAGCTATATGGAAGATACTCCAGCGTAGGTACTTTAAGTACTGTCGCCTGCGTCATACCACAAGAATTCCATGGAATAAGCACCGATGTGACAGTAGCCGAGTCTTCCACCGACCGGCTAAGCAAACGGTTTTCATACCCTTTTCGCTCATAAAGTTTCTTATAGAGGCTGCTAGTCAGCAAGATGGAAATATACTGGTCGCCCGTAACGATATTACATACCAATCCGGTTCCAACCGTAGCTCCTACCAACGTAAAGGCCCTATGGGCAAGACGGGCAAACAGTTCGGTCAGACTTTTCAGCATACCACTTCCCGCAAGTACTCCACCGAAAGTAACCGAACAGACAATCAAGAATATCGTATTAAGCATCCCCGTCATACCTCGTGTAGAAATCAAGGCATCAATAGCCTCATTACCGGTCTGGATAGCCGTCGAGCCATAAAATGTAACAGTAATGCCCTTACATGCATCCCAAAAAGACAAACCTGAAAAATCAGTAAAAGGCAGTCCGGGGTTCGCTACTGCCCATACCGCTTGAGGCTGAGCGACAAGTCCCGTTACGGCAGCCATCACCGCAGCACAAAAAAGCGTCAAGACAGCAGGTACTTTCTTAACAATAAGCACACCAGTAAGTGCCGGAACAATCAGCAACCAGGGTGTAATGTTAAAAACAGATTTCAATGCCCCAGCAAACTCGGCAGTCTGTGACGCTCCAACCTGCTTGTGCATCAGACTCGCCACAAGAAAAATCACCATCGCTATCGTCAGCGAAGGGATAGTAGTAATCATCATATAGCGAATATGAGTGAACAAAGGAGTGCCCGAAGAGGAAGAAGCCAACACCGTCGTGTCAGATAACGGAGAGACCTTATCGCCGAAATAAGCCCCCGACACAATAGCACCTGCCGTCCATCCCGGTTCAAATCCCAAAGCCACACCGATGCCTATCAATGCCACTCCAATGGTGGCAATCGTGGTCCACGAACTCCCTGTCATCAGCGATACTAGCGCACATATCGCACAAGCTGCAGCCAAGAATATTGCCGGATAAATTACCTGCATTCCATAACATATCATAGCAGGAACAATACCACTCACCATCCATGTGCCGGCAATCGCACCGATAAGCAACAAGATAAGGATAGCTGTACCAACAGACCGGATATTGTCGAGAATGCAAAACTCCAAAATTTCCCACGAATTCTTATAGGCAAACATCGAAATGGCTGCCGTAACAGCAGAAGCCAATAACAAACATACCTGACTCCCTCCCGAAAGAGCATCGGGGCCGAATATTTTTATAATCACTACCAGAGACAGGGTCAATACCACAAAAGGTATCAAAGAAACTTGCCACGAAGGCAGTCGGCGCATCGGTGTCGATGCACGATTGTCTTTACTCATTTTCAATATTTAATCATCAACAAAACGCAGATTCACACAGATGATTTATCTTTTCCAATCTGCGGAAACCTGCGTTCCTAATGTTCTAAAATCAATACCAATATATTATACCACTCATTAGACAGCACCACGCAACTGCTTGTCCATGGCGGCTGCAGCACGACGTCCGTCACCCATTGCCAGAATCACCGTAGCACCTCCACGCACGATATCACCTCCGGCATAGATAGCAGGAATGGAAGACTGCATGTCATCGTTCACCGCAATGGTACCTTTACGTCCCAGTTCCAGTCCTGGAATGGAATTCGGTACTATCGGATTTGGCGACACGCCCACACTGACAATAGCCATATCAATATCGAGCGTTACAGTAGCCCCTGGTATAGCCACCGGGCTACGGCGTCCAGAAGCATCGGGTTCTCCTAACTCCATTTTCTGAAGCACCACTTGCTTCACACGCCCCTGCTCGTCGGCAATATATTCAAGCGGATTGTGCAGAGTCATAAACTCCACACCTTCTTCTTTGGCATGCTTCACCTCTTCAATACGGGCAGGCATTTCAGCTTCCGACCGACGGTAAACAATAATTGCCCGCTCAGCTCCTAGACGGCGTGCTGTACGCACGGAATCCATTGCCGTATTTCCGCCTCCCACCACAATGACACGCTTTCCAAAAGTAACAGGGGTATCTGAATCCTCACTTGCCGCATCCATCAGGTTGACGCGGGTCAGATATTCATTCGATGACATAATATTGATTGAATTCTCGCCCGGAATGTTCATGAAGTTGGGAAGTCCGGCTCCAGATGCTACAAAAACACCCTTATAACCTTCAGCCTGCAAGTCTTCTACAGAAACCGTCTTCCCAATGATGCAGTCTTTTACAAACTCTACCCCCATTTTCGAAAGGTTCTCTATCTCTACATCCACGATTTTATTCGGCAACCGAAATTCCGGGATACCATATTTTAATACACCACCAATTTCGTGCAAAGCTTCGAACACGGTCACATCATAACCCATCTTAGCCATATCGCCAGCAAACGACAAACCGGCAGGTCCCGAGCCTACAACAGCTACTTTAACGCCATTCTTCGGAGCCAGTTCGGGCGTAGAAATCTGTCCGCTCTCACGCTCGTAATCAGCAGCAAAACGCTCCAAATAGCCGATAGCAACGGCTTCGTGCCCCATCTTAAGATGAATGCACTTCGACTCACATTGCTTTTCCTGTGGACATACCCGACCACAAACTGCAGGCAGTGCACTGGTCTTTTTCAATACACGAGCCGCCTCAAGAAACTCACCACGTTCGATATTTTTAATGAAGCCCGGAATATTGATACCTACCGGACAACCTTCCATACACGAAGGATTGGCACAATCCAAACAACGCTTAGCCTCTGTCAATGCCTGTTCTTCATTCAATCCGAGATTCACTTCCTCCTTACGGCTATGCGAACGGTATTCGGGATCCAACTCATTCATTTTCACACGAGGGATAGCGGTGCGTTCTTTCGGTTTCATTGACTTACGCAGGGCTTCTCGCCATGGAGCTGTACGGTCGTCTTGAGACTTTGTAACTTCACATACGTGCGGGTCTACCGGATCGAGTTTATGTATTTCTTCGCGTTCGATATCGCGAAAAGCCCCCATACGCTTCAACATTTCATCGAAATCCACTTGATGTCCATCGAACTCCGGCCCGTCTACGCATACAAACTTGGTCTTTCCTCCTACAGTTATACGGCAGGCACCGCACATACCTGTTCCATCTACCATAATGGTATTGAGCGACACATCGGTCGGGATATCGTATTTTTTGGTGAGCAGGCAAACGAACTTCATCATAATTGCCGGACCGATGGCAAAACACTTATCCACTTTCTCACGCAGAATGACTTCTTCCACACCAGCCGTTACCAAGCCTTTCTTCCCATACGAACCGTCATCAGTCATAATGATTACCTCATCCGAACTTTCACGCATCTCCTTCTCCAGGATAATCAGTTCCTTGCTACGTCCGGCAAGCACAGTAATCACCCGGTTTCCGGCAGCTTTCAACGCCTGCACAATAGGCAACATTGGAGCAACACCCACGCCTCCACCAGCACAAACCACCGTACCGAAGTTTTCAATGTGCGTGGCCTTACCAAGTGGTCCTACCACGTCAGTAATGTAATCACCCTCGTTTAACTCGCACAGGCGTGTAGACGATAATCCCACCTCTTGTACCACCAATGTAATCGTGCCCTTTACCGGATCTGCCTCAGCTATGGTAAGCGGCATACGTTCACCTTTTTCTCCTACGCGCACGATGACAAAATGCCCAGCCTTACGTGACTTGGCTATAAGTGGTGCTTCCACCACTAATTTGAACACCTTTTCTGAAAAATGTTCCTTTGAAATAATTTTATTCATTTTGTCTTGATGTAATAAGTTAGTTTTCAGCACGGCAAAGTTAACTTTTTCAAGCTCATCTGCCAAACAAAAATCAAAATTGTTGCCAACACACCTCATATATACAATCTCAACAGCCTGAAAATCCATCACAAATATTCCTTTCTAATCTATATAAATCTATCTTTTATTCGATAATATTCCAACGAATTGTGTAACTTTGCAGAATAATTTTAGTGAACAATCAATTTTAACCATAACAGACGCTATGATTCTATTTTTCAGAACACCTAATCAAAGTGTGATTGCTACCCAATGCAATAAGGAAATGAATGCAGACGACATCAAGAAACTGAGTTGGCTGTATGGAAACGCGACGGTAGAAAAAGAAGAGAATTTACAAGGCTGGTTCATCGGTCCACGCCGGGAAATGATTACGCCGTGGAGTACGAACGCGGTAGAAATTACCCAGAACATGGGACTTACAGGTATTCGCCGCATCGAAGAATATTTTTCCGTAAAGGACGAAAACGCGGAACACGACCCGATGCTGCAACGCATGTACCACGGGCTAAACCAACAGATATTTGACGTAAATATCAAACCCCAGCCCATTATTTACATTGATGACCTGGAAGCTTACAACGAACAGGAAGGACTGGCACTCTCACGCGAAGAGATGGACTACCTGAAAAAAGTAGAACAAGACCTGGGACGCAAGCTGACCGACTCGGAGGTGTTCGGTTTCGCCCAAATCAATTCGGAACATTGCCGCCATAAAATATTCGGCGGTACGTTCATCATTGACGGAAAGGAAATGGAATCATCCTTGTTCCAGATGATTAAGAAGACTACCAAAGAGAACCCGAACAAGATTATCTCGGCATACAAAGACAATGTAGCCTTTGCCGAAGGTCCCGTAGTAGAGCAATTCGCTCCGAAAGACCACTCTACATCCGATTATTTCATCATTAAAGATATAAAGACCGTCATCTCCCTGAAGGCGGAAACGCATAACTTCCCCACAACGGTAGAGCCGTTCAACGGCGCTTCTACTGGTACCGGAGGTGAAATCCGCGACCGTATGGGCGGAGGAAAAGGCTCGTGGCCCATTGCAGGTACAGCGGTTTATATGACTTCTTATCCCCGTACCGATGAGGGACGCGAATGGGAAAGCATCCTGCCCGTACGCAAATGGTTGTACCAGACTCCCGAACAAATCCTGATTAAGGCTTCGAACGGTGCTTCCGACTTCGGAAACAAATTCGGGCAACCTCTCATCTGCGGTTCGGTATTGACCTTCGAGCATCAGGAAAACAACGAAAAATATGCATACGACAAGGTGATTATGCTTGCCGGAGGCGTGGGCTACGGAACAAAACGCGATTGCCTGAAAGGAACGCCCGAAGCAGGAGATGAAATCGTAGTATTAGGAGGCGACAACTATCGCATCGGACTGGGAGGCGGTTCGGTATCGTCGGTAGAAACCGGCCGTTATTCATCAGGCATCGAGCTGAATGCCGTACAACGTGCCAACGCCGAGATGCAGAAACGCGCATACAATGTAGTGCGCGCCCTCTGCGAAGAAGATACCAACCCGATTGTTTCCATCCATGACCACGGTTCGGCAGGTCACGTAAACTGCTTGTCGGAATTGGTTGAGGATTGCGGCGGATTGATTCACATGGACAAGCTGCCTATCGGAGACGAAACACTTTCGGCAAAAGAAATCATAGCCAACGAATCGCAAGAGCGTATGGGACTGTTGATTGAAGAAGAATCTATCGAACATGTGAAAAAGATAGCCGAACGCGAACGTGCCCCGATGTATGTGGTAGGCGAAACCACGGGCGACCATCGTTTTGCCTTCGAGCAAGCCGACGGTGTACGCCCGTTCGACCTGGCGGTAGACCAGATGTTCGGTTCTTCTCCTAAGACTTATATGGTAGACAAGACTGTAGAACGCCACTATGAAAACGTGACCTACGACGTAACCAAGCTGAACGAATACGTGCGCCGTGTGCTCCAACTGGAAGCCGTAGCCTGCAAGGACTGGCTGACCAACAAAGTAGACCGCTCGGTTACAGGTAAAATCGCGCGCCAGCAATGTCAGGGCGAACTTCAGTTGCCTTTGAGCGATTGCGGTGTGGTTGCGCTCGACTATCGGGGTGAGAAAGGTATTGCCACAGCTCTCGGACATGCTCCGCAAGCAGGTCTTGCCAATCCGGCATACGGTTCGGTATTGTCTGTAGCCGAAGCCCTGACCAACATCGTATGGGCACCTTTGGCAGACGGCATGGACAGCCTCTCGCTTTCGGCTAACTGGATGTGGCCCTGCCGCTCGCAAGAAGGTGAAGACGCACGTCTCTACACGGCGGTGAAAGCATTGTCTGATTTCTGCTGTGCCTTGCAAATCAATGTGCCTACAGGAAAAGACTCGCTTTCGATGACGCAAAAATACCCGAACGGAGAAAAGATTATCAGCCCGGGAACAGTTATCGTATCTGCAGGAGGCGAAGTATCGGATATCAAGAAAGTTGTTTCTCCGGTAATGGTAAACAATCCGAAATCGACCTTCTACCACATTGATTTCAGCTTCGACCAGCTCCGCTTGGGAGGTTCGGCATTTGCACAATCCTTGAATAAAGTGGGCGATGACGTTCCTACCGTACAAAATCCCAGCTATTTCCGTGATGCATTCCTTGCCATTCAGGAACTGGTGAACAAAGGATTGATTTTGGCAGGACACGACATTTCGGCTGGAGGTCTTATCACTACCTTACTCGAAATGTGCTTCGCCAATACCGAAGGCGGTATGGAAATCAACCTCGATAAATTCAAGCACGAAGACATCGTGAAGATTCTCTTCGCTGAAAATCCGGGCGTTGTCATCCAGATAGCCGACAAACACAAACACGAAGTCAAGAAAATCCTGGAAGATGCAGGCGTAGGCTTTGTCAAGCTGGGTACACCTGCCGACGAACGCCATATACTTGTCACGCTTCACGAAGCTACTTACCAGTTCGGCATCGACTACTTGCGTGATGTATGGTACTCTACTTCCTACCTCCTCGACCGCAAGCAGAGCATGAACGGATGCGCCAAGAAACGTTTCGAGAACTACAAGATGCAACCGCTCGAAACCGTATTCGACAAGTCATTTACAGGCAAATTGTCACAATTCGGCTTGAACCCCGACCGACGCACACCAAGCGGCATCAAGGCGGCAATCATCCGTGAAAAAGGAACCAACGGTGAACGCGAAATGGCATATATGCTCTACTTGGCAGGCTTCGATGTAAAAGACGTAACGATGACCGACCTTGTAAGCGGACGCGAAACACTGGAAGACATCCATTTCATCGTGTTCTGCGGAGGGTTCTCCAATTCCGACGTATTAGGCTCGGCAAAAGGATGGGCTGGAACCTTCCTCTTCAACCCGAAAGCCAAGGCGGCACTTGATAACTTCTATGCACGCAAGGATACCCTTTCGTTAGGCGTATGCAACGGATGCCAGCTGATGATGGAATTAGGGCTGATTACTCCTGAAGACAAGAAACAGGGCAAGATGTTGCACAACGACTCGCACAAGTTCGAATCGGCATTCTTGGGCGTAACCGTACCGATGAACCGAAGCGTGATGTTCGGCTCGTTGAGCGGCTCAAAATTAGGCATCTGGGTAGCCCATGGAGAAGGAAAATTCTCGTTGCCTTATCCTGAAGACCATTACAACGTGGTATTGAAATATTCATACGATGAATATCCGGGCAATCCGAACGGTTCAGACTATAGCGTAGCAGGTATCGCCAGTCAGGACGGACGCCATCTGGCTATGATGCCGCACTTGGAACGTGCCTGCTTCCCCTGGAACAATGCCTACTATCCTGCCGACCGCATTCACGAAGACCAAATCACACCGTGGATGGAAGCCTTCGTCAATGCACGTAAGTGGGTAGAAGTACATAAGTAAATACCTTTAATATATAAGGAGACACAGATTAACGCGGATTAACGCAGATTATCGAATGAATATCTGCGAAAATCTGCGTTAATCCGCGTTAAAAACAAAACTCATAAACCTTTCCGTTATGCTGAACAAGTTCTTTATTCTAATAGGAATGATACTGATGTCATTATTCCCTATAAACGCCCAAATATTCAAATACATCGGCATGGATAACGGACTCAGCAGCAGAAGGGTACTTTCTATCGAACAAGGAAAACAATATTATATCTGGATACTTACCCACAAAGGGGCAGACCGTTACGACGGGAAACGGTTCACACATTACGACCTGTTCCATCAAGGAAAAGCCCAAGACTTCTATCCCAACCTTAACCTCCTACGCACCGACAGCAAACAGACAATATGGGAAATAGGAAAAGATGGACACCTTTTTCGCTACAACGAACTGAAAGATTCTTTCCAGCTCACTTTCGACCTGCATCTTGCATATCCGGAATTGAAGAAGCACCCTATATCGGCACTTTATATGGACCGTTCGGACCGGATATGGATGTGCGTGAACCAGCATTTTGTCATTTACGACATCCACTCGGGTAAACACTACCAGTTACCCCAACAGGCAAAAGGCAAAATCATCGGCATTGCACAGGCAAATGCAACCGAATATTATCTGGCATCCGAACTACAATTATACAAAATCCGGTTCGAGGATTTCCAGATTCGAGAGATATATCCCATCCATCTGCCTACCCTCCAACTGATAGACTATATCTATTACCACCAACCTACACACCAGCTTGTCATCAATAGCCTGCTGGATAAGGTGTATGTATATAATCCGCTGCAAGAAAAGCTAACGGCACTGGGCAATTCGATGAAAGACATTGGCATTAACAATATCATCCCAGACCGTACGTACCCTGATACACTTTATATCGCCACCGATGGGAAAGGCGTTTACCGCCTGGACATGAACCGCCTGCACCTGGAACCATTCCTGCAAGAAGACCCACGCACCCCCAATAAGATGAATGGAAACATCATCAAAGATATTTACATGGACCACGCCAGACGACTTTGGAACGTGGTCTACCCTACTGGTATCACCATCTATTCGGAACAATATCCCAGTTATCAGTGGCTTGTACACTCGCCCAACAATGCCAATTCCTTGGCAAACAATTGTATCAACGACATTCTGGAAGATGCCGATGGAGACATCTGGTATGCCACCAGCAACGGCATAAGCTGTTTTGACACTCAGCGGAAGCAATGGACCAACTATCTCACTTCTTCCGACAAAGGCTCCAACGGAGAAAGTGAAAACCGCATCTTTACAGCTCTTTGCGAAGTTCGCCCCGGCCTTATCCTAACCGGAGGATACATGTCGGGAATCTATGCAATAGACAAGCAGGCCAGACGAGTGACCTTTTATCAGCAACAAAAGTTCTCACCCGAAGAAGGACCGGACAAATATATCCGATGCATCCTGCGCGATGAAGAAGGCCTTGTATGGACTGGAGGATTCTACCGCCTGAAATCGCATCATCCTCACACGCACGCCACTGCCGAGTATGACATAGGCTATCCTATTACAACATTGGTACAAAAAGACAAACAGACAATGTGGGCAGGTACCATAAACGGGGTATTCGTCCTCAACAAACAGAGTGGTGAAATCCGTCCGCTTGACAATGAAATCGAAATGGGTTGCATCAATGCCATCTGTCTGCACCCAAAAAGCCGGTATACCTATATCGGAACCTCCGGAAACGGACTGTTCGTTGCCGATGATCAAGGAAAAATCATCCGGCACTACCATACCGAAAACAGTGGCTTGGGAAGCAACAATATTTACAGCATCACGAACGACCGTGAAGGAAATCTCTACCTGGGCACAGAAAACGGACTGGCATTTTTCAACCTCTCCACTGGTACATTTACTAACTGGACCAAAGAGCAAGGTCTGCTGGCAGCAAGCTTCAACCCCAATGCAGCTATCCATAGCCGGAATGGGGAAATGATATTCGGAAGTAACGAAGGTGCCATCGTCTTGCCTGACAACATCCAGTTACCTTCCGATTTCTATAGCCATCTGGTATTTACAGACTTGAAAATCATGTACCGAACAGTACACGCGGGAGAGAAAGATTCTCCCCTTTCCCAACCGCTTGACCAAACGACACAAATCAAGCTGGGGTATAACCAGAACACTTTCTCACTCAACGTTTCATCCATCAATTTCGACAATTCATCCGACATTGCATACAGCTGGAAACTGGAAGGATTCTACGATGAATGGTCACCTCTCTCGCCCGACGGACTCATCCAATACACCAACCTCTCGCCAGGCAATTATACCCTGCACGTACGAGCCGTCCTGACCGATAATCACCAACCGATAGAAGAGCGCTCTATCCGTATCCTGATAGGACGTCCGGCATGGCTCACCTTTTGGGCATTTCTGGGCTATGCCCTTATCATCATCGGCATCACATACCTCTTGGTACGCATCAAAATGATACGCCACGAGAAACAAGTATCGCAAGAGAAAATCAATTTCTTCGTACATACCGCTCACGATATCCGTACACCGCTCACCCTCATCAAGGCTCCTTTGGGTGAAATCCTGAAAGACGAACATTTAAGCGATAAGGGAGTAATGAATCTAAACCTCGCCCTGCAAAGCACCGAAAACCTCTCTGACCTTGCAGACAATCTCATCAACTTCCAGAAAGAAAGTTACTACAGTTCACAAGCCGTAGTGTCACGACATGAGCTGGGAACCTACCTGCAAACCTACCTGAAACAATTTCAGGCATACGCCGAACAAAAAGGCATCAGCCTACATTATACCTCCACTTTCAGCCAACTGGATGTATGGATAGACCGTAATAAAATAGACTCTATCCTAAGAAACCTCATCAGCAACGCCTTGAAGTACACACCGCACGGAGGAGAAATACAGATAGAATCCGGATATACCAAGAACCGCTGGACACTCTGCATCAAAGACACCGGAATCGGCATCCCCAAAGAAGACCAAAAGAAACTGTTCCGTTTCCTGTTCCGGGGCAGAAATGCTACCAACCAACTGATAACGGGTTCAGGTATCGGCATGTTGCTCACCTACCGGCTCATCCGTAATCACGAAGGAAAAATAAGTTTCACAAGTGCTGAAAACGCAGGCACCACCTTCGTCTTGAGCTTCCCCATCCGGAGCGAACATTATCAGTATCGCACCGATGAAATCCCAGGCGAAGCCTTTGCCACAATGGAAGAACGAGAAGAAATTCTTCCTGCACTTCCTCAGAAAAAGAACGTCCGGAAAGCAGCTTCCAATGCTCCTCTTATCTTAATAGTAGAAGACAACACCAGCCTGCGCACTTTCCTTGCAGAAAACCTGGCTGACACCTATCGTACAGAAGAAGCCGGCAACGGACAAGAGGCACTCAGCAAGATACGCACCCTTCAGCCCGACCTGGTCATCTCCGACGTAATGATGCCCGTAATGAACGGAGAAGAGCTATGTGGAACCCTGAAAAGTAACATTGAAACCAGCCACATACCAGTCATTCTGCTCACAGCCCTGGGAACTAAGGAGGATATCCTGCGCGGTCTACAGACCAAAGCAGACATGCATATTGTAAAGCCCTTCGACCTGACGGTACTGAAAGCAAATATCAATAACCTGTTGGAAAACCGTGAGTTTATACGTAAGCGTCTGAAGCAGGCATCATTAGACATGGAACCACCTGCCGAAGACATCCCTCTCCCATCAGGACTGGACGAAGACTTCATGCGCCGTGCCACTACTTTCATTAAGGAAAACCTAGGAGGTGAACTGACTGTAGACACACTGTGCGCCAGCATGAACATGAGCCGCACCAGTTTTTACAACAAGATGAAGGCACTAACGGGCATCGCCCCCAACGAATTCATCCGCAATATCCGTATGCAAGAAGCTGCCACCCTGCTGAAAAGCCAGCAATACACTGTAGCAGAAGTTTCCGACCGTATGGGTTTTGCCGATCCGAAATATTTCGCCGACACGTTCAAGAAATTTTATGGCGTGCCGCCCAGCGTATATAAGAAAAACGAATAACAAACCGATTAAAACAACAACATGAATTTCTACATCAAGTCATTCCTTATCTTTACCCGCATCGGGATGTTCACCATCGGGGGCGGATATGCCATGGTGCCGCTCATCGAAGACGAACTAGTCGACAAACGGAAATGGATTACCCGCGAAGACTTCCTCGACCTGATGGCACTGGCACAAACCGTACCCGGCATCTTTGCCGTCAATATCGCCATTTTCATCGGCTACAAGTTACGAAAGTTCTGGGGAGCTTTCTGGATGGCACTGGGCACCATCCTCCCTTCGTTCCTTGTCATCCTTGCCATTGCCCTTTTCTTCCAACAATTCAAACAATACCCTGCAGTGGAAAACGTGTTCAAGGGCATCCGCCCTGCTGTAGTGGCATTAATAGCTGCCCCCACGTTCAAGATGGCAAAGTCGGCACGTATTAACCGCTATAACGTGTGGATTCCCATTGTTTCCGCTCTTCTTATCTGGCTCTTGGGTTTTTCTCCCATTTATGTCATTATCCTAAGCGGACTGGGAGGATACATCTATGGGAGGTTAAAATCTAAACATTGAAAATTAGAAGTTTGCATACACCGGCTCAAACATCAACCGTTCACTATTAATTATTAATTATTAACTATTAATTATCCATATGCTTTTCCTGCAACTTTTTTACGCATTCTTCAAAATCGGACTTTTTGGATTCGGAGGCGGGTACGCCATGATATCCATGATACAAGGCGAAGTTGTGACCCGCCACGCCTGGCTCACATCGCCCGAGTTTACCGACATCATCGCCATCAGCCAAATGACTCCTGGTCCTATCGGTATCAACTCTGCTACTTATGTGGGGTATACGGCAGTAGTCAATGCAGGCTATTCGCACGCTTGGGGTATTTTAGGCTCTATTATCACGACTGGTGCCGTGGTGCTTCCTTCGTTTATCTTGATGGTCCTCATCAGCCGGTTCTTCCTGAAATACCAAAAACATCCTGCTGTGTCTTCCGTATTTAGTGGGTTACGTCCGGGCGTAGTAGGACTGCTTGCTGCTGCCGCCCTCGTATTGATGAATGGAGAAAACTTCGGCACCGCCAATGTGCAAATCATCGTCAGCATCATCCTCTTCGTAACTGTCTTCATAGCCTCCTACCGCTTTAAGGCCAATCCCATCCTGCTGATTGTACTAAGCGGTATTGTGGGATATCTGGTTTATGGATAAAACAGAAGTTCCGGATAGCCCACATCAACCAGGAAAAGAGCATGTGCAGGCACGGAAGTCCCTGCACTACAACGGTCTTTTGCTTCTATCACCCTACGGAACCCGTCAAGGGTAAGTTTGCCCCTACCTACTTCGACTAGCGTACCTACCACCGCACGCACCATATTACGGAGGAAACGGTCTGCCTGAATAGTAAACACCCATTCATCTTCGCCCACCTGTTCCCAACCAGCTTGCATGATACGGCAATTATTAGTCTTCACATCAGTATGAAGCTTGCTGAAGCTCGTAAAATCGGTGTATTCGAAAAGAACAGATGCAGCCCGATTCATCGCCTCGAAGTCAAGCGACTGAAATACACGCCATGCATAATGCCGATGGAATGGATCCTTATTTGTGGTAATATGGTACTGATACCGCCGATAAGTGGCATCAAAACGGGCATGAGCCTCGTTTGTAACCCGACGCATCCGGTAAACCGCAATGTCAGGCGGAAGCAGGCGATTCAGCTTGTCCACCATCCGAAATATATCTACCGGAGCATCAAAATCAACATGTGCCACCATCAGACGAGCATGCACACCGGCATCGGTACGCCCGGCTCCAACCACTTCCACCGGACGGCGCATCAAGACAGACAAGGCTTTTTGCAATACTTCTTGTACACTCATGCCATTGGGTTGTACCTGCCAGCCGTGATAAGCTGTGCCGTCATATCCTAAATAAATGAAATAACGTACCATTTCCCTTATCTTGCCGTTATGTGAAAACATCCTTGACGCAACTCATACTTCACATAACACCGGTCTGCCTGACGTAAGTCACGAAGCACTTCCGACAATACCAGTTTCAAGGTATCTGCACCCACATCCTGCATGGGACGCCCCTCGGGATGCTCGACTTTAGCAAATCGTTTCCAACTGATATCGAACGTAGTACCATAAAAATGACATGAGTTGAGCGAAGCATTTCCGTTGGTACGACGTAAACGCTTCACGTCATCTTTGGTGCGCAACACCGAAGTCACAATAATTTTATTCGGATTCAACCCCTTCCGACCCAATGAGTCAAGAAAATTCATGCCTATAGTATCCAGCAAGGCACTAGCCTTCGGAACAAGAAAAGGAATTGAATGTGTCAATGAGTCCATATCATAATGCCCGCACGGAGCTATGTGGGTAAGACGTGACCCGACTTCATCTTCGGCCTCTTCACGCGAAGCAATGGGACGGATGCCGATACGCTTAGCTGAAGACAACTGCACATCATTCAGGTCATTGAAACTCCGTTTATAACTTACTACCCCACGGATGTTGTGCGGATTGTTCAGCACAATACTCCGGTCAGGCTCCATACAGCTTCCCAACACAACCAAAAAGCCCCCTATTATCAGGACTGTTCGCATGAAAGTTCGTATCATTTTCTTTTTTTTTAGTACAGATTTCACAAATCTAAACAATATGGCACAAAGATAACGAGATTCAACGAAACATCCGATGAAAAAAGAAAAGAAAATGCCCGATAAGAAGCGTTAGATTAAAAGGAATGATTAAATTTGCAGAAATTTAAATACGAACAAAGACTGAATGATAGAAAAGCATATTGTACTGGAGGACATTGACCCGGTTGTCTTTTATGGCGTCAATAACGCCAACATGCAGATGATTAAAGCATTGTTTCCAAAACTACGAATCGTAGCACGTGGAAATGTCATCAAGATTATGGGAGACGAAGAAGAAATGTGCGCTTTCGAAGAAGCTATCCTTGACTTGGAAAAGCATTGTGCACAATACAATTCGTTAAACGAAGAAACCATCCTCGATATCATCAAGGGAAACAAACCTGCGGTAGAAAAAACAGGGGATGCCATCGTATACAGCGTAACGGGAAAACCCATCACACCGCGGAGTACCAACCAGCTGAAGCTAGTCAAAGAGTTCGACAAGAACGACTTGATTTTTGCCATCGGTCCTGCCGGTTCAGGAAAAACCTATACCGCTATAGCACTGGCAGTACGTGCTTTGAAAAACAAGGAAATAAAAAAAATAGTCTTGAGCCGTCCGGCCGTAGAAGCGGGAGAAAAACTGGGATTCTTACCGGGTGACATGAAAGATAAAATCGATCCTTACCTGCAACCGCTATATGATGCATTGCAAGATATGATTCCTGCCGCCAAGCTCAAGGAGTATATGGACCTGAACATCATACAGATAGCCCCGCTGGCTTTTATGCGTGGACGTACACTGAACGATGCAGTGGTAATTCTGGATGAAGCCCAGAATACCACCACACAACAAATCAAAATGTTCCTTACACGTATGGGGATGAATACCAAGATGATTGTAACAGGTGATATGACGCAAATAGACTTGCCTTCACACCAGACTTCGGGACTGGTACAAGCCCTTAAGATTCTGAAAGGAGTGAAGGGCATCGGCTTTATCGAGCTGAACAAAAAAGACATCGTACGCCATAAACTGGTGACACGTATCGTGGAGGCATACGAAAAATTCGAAGAAGAGAACAAAGGCAACAAGGTGACAAGGTCCTGAACAGTCAAGATTATCTGAAAACCTTGCCCACTGAAAACTTGTCACCTAATTAAAAATGTAATAAAATATAAAACTATGAGCAAAGCATTGACAAAAACCGATTTCCACTTTCCGGGACAAAAAAGTGTATATCACGGAAAAGTACGTGATGTGTACAACATCAATGATGAGAAACTGATTATGGTGGCAACCGACCGCATCTCCGCTTTCGACGTGGTTTTGCCCGAAGGTATCCCTTATAAAGGACAGATGCTGAACCAAATCGCAGCCAAATTTCTGGATGCTACCGCCGATATCTGCCCCAACTGGAAACTTGCTACTCCCGACCCCATGGTAACCGTAGGCGTATTGTGCCAAGGATTCCCCATTGAAATGATAGTGCGCGGCTATCTGTGCGGAAGTGCATGGCGTGCCTATAAGAGCGGTGTACGTGAAATTTGTGGCGTACGTCTGCCCGAAAATATGCGTGAAAACGAAAAATTTCCTCATCCCATCATCACCCCTACCACCAAGGCGGAAATGGGTATGCACGATGAAGACATCTCAAAAGAAGAAATCCTGGCACGTGGATTAGCTACTCCCGAAGAATATGACATACTGGAACGCTATACACTTGCCCTCTTTGAACGTGGTACACAAATCGCTGCCCAAAGAGGCCTGATACTGGTAGACACAAAATACGAATTCGGCAAACACAACGGTGAAATCTACCTGATGGATGAAATCCACACTCCAGACTCAAGCCGCTACTTCTACCTGGAAGGCTATCAGGAACGCTTCGAAAACGAAGAACCGCAACGCCAGCTCTCGAAAGAATTTGTCCGCGAATGGCTGATGGACAATGGCTTCCAAGGCAAAGAAGGACAAAAAGTGCCCGAAATGACTCCAGAGATAGTATCGTCCATCAGCGACCGTTACATCGAACTTTATGAGCACATCACCGGCGAACCTTTTGTCAAAGCCGATACCGACCATCTGAGCGAACGTATCGAAAAGAACGTGATGAATTATTTGATGGAATGATAAAAATGTGACAATGTAACAATGTGAGAATATGACAATGTGCTAATGAGAGAATGTGCTAATGAGAGAATATTTTTTCTATCAGCACATTATTCATTAGCACATTAAAAAACTCATTGGCACATTAGCACATTGTTCATTATAACAATTAGCACATTAAAAAAGCTCCTATGACCCATTATCCACAAGAGAAAATCAAGCCCTATAACGAAAGCGAAGGAAAAGCAGTACAGGTAGAAAAAATGTTCGACAACATCGCACCTGCTTATGACAAACTGAATCACCTGCTTTCTTTGGACATCGACAAAAGCTGGCGGCGTAAAGCCATCCGCCTGCTTAAACCCTACCGGCCGCAACACATCATGGATGTAGCTACCGGAACAGGAGACTTCGCCATCCAAGCCTACCGTATGCTCCAACCCGAAGAATTAATAGGAACCGACATCTCGGAAGGTATGATGAACATAGGACGCGAAAAAGTAAAACAAATGCATCTCGACAAGCAGATTTCTTTCGCCAAAGAAGACTGCACGACCCTTTCTTTTCCGGATAACCGCTTTGATGCCATTACCGTAGCTTTCGGCATACGTAACTTCGAGAATCTTGATAAAGGCCTGCAAGAGATGCACCGGGTACTGGTTCCCGAAGGGCATCTTGTAATTCTAGAATTGTCAGAACCTGAATGGTTCCCGATGAAGCAACTTTACTCCATCTATTCAAAAATCGTTATCCCTAATCTGGGGAAACTGTTTTCGAAAGACAACAGTGCCTATACCTACCTGCCCAACTCCATCAAGGCTTTCCCACAAGGAGAGGCAATGCAGGGAATTCTTCGCAAAGCAGGTTTCCGGGAAGTGAAATTCAAAAGACTGACTTTGGGCGTCTGCACGCTTTATTTTGCCACTAAATAATACTTTATAAATTTTATTCTATGAAAAAATTTGGTTTGATAGGCTATCCACTGGGACATTCTTTTTCCAAAAACTTCTTCAATGAGAAGTTCGCCTCAGAAAACATCGATGCACAATATGTTAACTTCGAAATACCCACCATTGACGAGTTTCCCAAAGTAACAGCAACCAATCCCGACCTTTGCGGATTGAATGTCACTATCCCTTACAAGGAAAAAGTCATCTCTTATCTCGACCATATAGACCCTGTAGCTGCCGAAATCGGTGCGGTCAACGTCATCAAGTTCGAATGGACAAAAGGCAAGCTGAGGCTGACAGGATACAATTCTGACGTCATCGGCTTTACGCGGTCAATAGAATCACTACTTGAATCCTACCATAAAAAAGCTCTCATCTTAGGTACAGGAGGTTCATCTAAAGCTATCAACTACGGTTTGAAGCAACTCGGGCTAGAAACACGATTCGTTTCCCGAAACCGACACGATGACCATACCATCACCTACAAGGAAATCACTCCCGAAATAATGGACGAATACAAAGTTATCGTCAATTGTACCCCTGTAGGTATGTATCCGCAAGCCGACCAATGTCCTGATATTCCTTACGAATGTCTTACCTCACGACACTTACTCTACGACCTCTTATACAACCCCGACACGACACTTTTTATGAAAAAAGGAAGTGATCAGGGAGCCGTGGTGAAAAACGGACTGGAAATGCTTTTGCTACAAGCATTCGGTTCATGGGAAATCTGGAACAAATGATTTTCCGCATCTACCAGAACAAGCCATTAATAACTAATAAACAGGTTGTGCAGTGAAAAAAAAGAAAATTCTTATCAGCGCCATAGTGGGAATCCTTGTATTGGCAGGTATCTTCATTGGAGCAGGCTTGTATATGCTTGACTTTTCCTTACGGCCTATTAACCGTGGGAAAGACATAAAAGGCTCAATGACTTACATACGCGAAACTTATCCACAAGTTGTGCCTTGGATAGACAGTCTGACACAATGCAATGCATTACGCGATACTTTTATCACTGCTCCCGATGGTATCCGCCTGCATGCATTCTATGCCTATTCTTCCAAACCTACGGCAAATACTGCAGTTATCATACACGGATATACAGATAATGCCATACGCATGTTTCATATCGGATACCTCTATAACCACTCGCTTGATTTCAATGTATTGTTGCCCGACCTGCGCTATTCCGGTTTGTCAGAAGGTGATGCTATCCAAATGGGGTGGCTTGACAGAAAAGACGTAATGCAATGGATAAATGTAGCCCCCCACCTTTTTGGCGATTCTCTCCGTACTGTAGTTCACGGCATTTCAATGGGAGCAGCCACAACAATGATGCTTTCAGGCGAAGAGCTTCCGACTTACATTAAATGTTTTGTAGAAGATTGTGGCTATACCAGTGTATGGGACCAGTTTGAAAAAGAACTGCAAGGAATGTTTCACCTGCCTGCATTCCCCTTGCTGTATATCACCAGTTGGATATGCCAACTTCAGAACGGATGGAACTTTCACGAAGCTTCAGCACTAAATCAAGTGGAGAAATGTCACCTCCCGATGCTATTCATTCATGGTGGAAACGATGATTTCGTCCCTACCTATATGATATACAAGCTCTACGATGCTAAGCCTCAACCCAAATCCTTATGGGTTGTGCCAGGAGTAGACCATGCACACTCCTACCGTGACTATCCTCAGACATATACAAAAAAAGTACAAGACTTTATAATGCCTTATCTTTCTCCTAAGCCTAGCAAATAAGTTGGTCTACACCTTTCATATTCCCCAATTAACGAATGTCCTCATTTAGCCAATCCGGCTGAATTGAAAACGCAGTAGTACTGCATTTGCCGATGAAGTTATATCCATAAGCAGATGCAGTATATATTCAACCGCAGATGCAGTATATATTCAACCGCAGATGCAGTATATATTCAACCGCAGATGCAGTATATATTCATTTTTCAGAGGTATGTATCGATTGTTGGCGGCATTCATTTAATGACAAATTCTACATACCGGAAAAATAAAGAATCATCCTCTTCATTGGAGAAGATAACCCTTGTAGTAGCCATACGCCAGGTATCCCTAAAAAAATGGCATATGAAATGATCTCGCCATTTTCATATGCCATTCTTATAAAATAATCCTAACTTGCCGGGGTTGGGAATCAATTACCTTCTTCCCTACAACAACAATCATGCCATCGTACCACCCACAATATCAAGCAATTCATTGGTAATTGCCTGCTGACGGCTCTTATTATAAAGCAATGTAAGCTCTTGAAGCAAGTCATTGGCATTATCCGTAGCAATCTGCATCGCCATCGTACGTGCTGCATGTTCGGCTGCAGCCGAGTCAAGCAAAACGGTATAAATCTTCAGACGCAGTACCTTGGGTAATAGTTCCTGCATCACCCGTTCTGCCGAAGGCTCAATAATATAATCAGCTTCCATGTGGAATTTCCGCGTATCGTCTTCCCCTTCTTGATTTTTCTGCTCTGCAGACAAATCAAGCGGCAAATACGCCTCTTTGGTCAGAATCTGCGAAGATGAAGACTTAAAATGGTTGTACAGCAAGATGACCTCCTGAATTTCATCATCTAAATAACGGTCAATAAGCTCCTCTGCCAAATCGGATGCTTCTTTGTAATTGGGCTTTCCACTCATGTGTTGATAGTCACCCATTGGAGTGTATCCCATCTTCTTGACAGCATCAGCCACTTTACGTCCTACCGGATAAATCAGGATATCATCCTTCCGCACTGCCTGAGCATATTCTGCTACCGTTTCCTGCAAATGGCGAATCACATTTGCATTGAATCCCCCACACAAACTACTATTCGATGCAAACACGACAATCGCAATCTTCCTCACATCACGTTTCACAATGAAAGGCGACTCCACACTTTGTCCCGAACTTAAAAAATTAGTGAGCATATGGTGCAGTCTTCGTTCGTAAGGAAGCATATTTTCAATGTCGCCTTGCGCCTTATGGAGCTTGGCAGAGGCTACCATCTTCATCGCCGAAGTGATTTTCAGCGTCCCGTTGATGGAATTGATTCTTCCTTTTACTTCTTTCAGTGATGCCATGATGATTATTTGTCTTTAAATTGTCCTACAGTGTCTGCCGCTACTTTTTCGATGATTGTTGTCACCTCGTCATTGATTTTTCCACTTGCCAACACATCCAATACATCTTTTTGATGATTAGCACGCATCGTAGTAAGAAACGCATCCTGAAATGCGCGAACCTTATCAATAGGAATATCACGCATCAACGAGTGTGTTCCACAATACAAGATGGCAACCTGCTCGCCTACCGGCATCGGTGAATACTGAGGCTGGATAAGCAACTGGTTGTTCTTACGGCCACGGTCGATAGCCATGGCAGTAACGGGATCCATATCACTACTGAATTTAGAGAATGCCTCCAGTTCGCGATACTGAGCCTGGTCAATTTTCAACGTACCTGCCACTTTCTTCATACTCTTGACCTGTGCGCTACCACCGACACGGGATACAGAAATACCCACATTGATGGCAGGTCGGAAGCCTTGGTTGAACAAGTCTGTTTCCAAGAATATCTGACCATCGGTAATAGAAATCACATTGGTAGGAATATAAGCCGAAACGTCGCCTGCCTGTGTCTCGATAATAGGCAACGCGGTAAGCGAACCACCCGCTTTCACCTTCCCTTTCAGGCTTGCAGGCAAATCGTTCATGGTTTCTGCCACCTCTTGCTGGCTGATAATCTTTGCCGCACGCTCCAACAGACGAGAATGCAGATAGAAGATATCGCCCGGATAGGCTTCACGGCCTGAAGGGCGGCGCAAAATCAAAGATACTTCACGATAAGCGACAGCCTGCTTTGACAAGTCATCGTAAACAACTAACGCATGACGGCCCGTATCGCGGAAATATTCACCGATAGCTGCACCTGCAAATGGTGCAAAATACTGCAAGGCTGCAGGATCGGATGCAGTAGCAGCTACCACAATCGTATAATCCATCGCACCTTTTTCGCGCAATACATTTACAAGGCTCGCAACAGTGGAACCTTTCTGACCTACTGCCACATAAATGCAATATACAGGATCTCCTGCTTCGAAATTATGACGCTGGTTGATAATAGTGTCGATGGCAATAGCTGTCTTACCTGTCTGACGGTCACCAATAATCAACTCACGCTGTCCACGTCCAATAGGAATCATGGCATCAATAGCTTTCAGACCTGTCTGTAACGGTTCAGTCACAGGCTGACGGAAAATTACTCCCGGTGCCTTGCGTTCCAAAGGCATTTCACAAGTATCTCCTCCTATTTCACCACGTCCGTCCAAAGGTACCCCTAACGGGTCGATAACACGTCCCAACATACCTTCTCCTACATTAATAGAGGCAATACGATTAGTCCGCTTAACGACCATCCCTTCTTTCACTTGATCGGTAGGTCCCAACAAGACGGCTCCGACATTGTCTTCCTCCAGATTCATCACGACTCCCATAAGTCCGTTCTCAAACTGGAGCAATTCATTGGCTTCAGCATTACGTAATCCGTAAATACGAGCCACGCCATCGCTCACCTGAAGCACGGTACCTACTTCATCGAATTTCAGAGAAGTGTCTATTCCTTGCAACTGCTGGAGTAACACTTCCGAAACTTCACTGGGTTTGATATTATTATTTTCTGGCATAAGCTTAATAAATTGAATATTAAGAATCAGAAATAGAAAGTTGGAGAAGCTCATGGCTTCTCCCCTTTCAAAATTCTCAATTCTATTAAATGATTCTCCTGTTTTTTGCTATAAACTGCTGTTTCACACGCTTTAACTGATTAGCCACACTGGCATCCATCCGATACCCGGCGACCTCTACGATATAACCACCAATCAGTTCAGAATCCACTTTCGTATCCAATTCAATAGTAGCATTATTGTTACTTTTTGACAAAGACTTTTTCAAGTAGTCTTCCAATTTGGGTGATGGCACAGCAGTCATTAACTTGCCGATGAGAATGTTTTTATCCTCACGATACAAATCAATGTACGACCAGGTCATGAACTGCAAGAATTTTTCTCTTTTTTCTTCTAATACCAGACTAAAGAAACGCATCAGCTCGTCGCTTACATTGGCTCCGCCAGCTGCTTCATGCAATAATTTCAGCTTTGTCTGGACATCCAATACAGGATTCTCCACTGCATGACGCAAATCGGCAACACGGTCAAAATAGGTAGCAAGTCTTTTCATTTCCTGATACACTTTGTCTTCCTTATTCACCGTCTTGGCATAAGCAAGCAATGCCTTTGCATAACGTCTGGAAACAACTCCCGTATTCATAACCTAATTATTTTTTTGAAGATTCAAGCATTTCATCCAGCATACGGTCTATCAAAGCATTTTGCTCTTTGGCATCAATAAGCTTGCTCCGCATAATCTTTTCAGCTATTTCGACTGAAAGCACAGCTACTTGACGACGAATATCGCGGATTGCACTTTCCTTTTCGGTCTCAATCTGCTTTTTCACTTCTGCCATCAGACGCTGGCCTTCAACTATAGCCTTATCTTGAGCATCTTTCACGATGCGGTCACGTGTGACGGCAGCCTCACTCAAGATGCGGTTTTGCTCTTCACGTGCCTGAGCCAAGATCTTTTCACCCTCAAGCTTCACGTTTGCCAATTGTTCATTGGCTTCACGTGCTGCTTTCAGCGAATTGTCAATATATGCTTTCCGGTCCTCTACTGCCTTAATGATTACGGGGAATCCATATTTCGCCAACAAAACGAAAACGACACCAAACGTAATAATCATCCAAAACACTAGCCCCGGATCCGGAGTTAATAATCCCATAAGCTACATTTTTTTTACAAGAACAATGTCAACAAGCAAACCACAATGGCGATAAGGGCAACACCTTCGACCAAAGCAGCAGCAATAATCATATTCATACGCAAATCACCAGATGCTTCCGGCTGACGAGCCATAGCTTCCATGGCAGCACCACCGATTTTACCGATACCGATACCTGCACCCAATACTGCGATACCTGCGCCGATAGCAGCGCCCAATTTACTAATGCCAACACCTGCAGCAGCCTGCAATAAAACTGATAATAACATAATTCTAAAAATTTAATTGGTTATACTTTTTAATTTATTGTCCTTTTTATTCATGATGTTCTTTCACTCTCGACAAACCGATAAACACCGCCGAAAGCATCGTGAACACATACGCTTGGATGAATGCGACCAAAAGTTCAAGTGCATTCATAAAAATACCGAATGCCACAGCGACAACCGTCATCGAACCATTGATGACAGCACCGGCCTTAACTGTGATGAAAATGATAGCAATCAAACTCAACAAAGCAGCATGCCCCGCCATCATATTGGCGAAAAGACGAATCATCAAGGCAAACGGTTTAGTGAATATACCGAAGAATTCAATCAACGGCATCATAGGAATGGGGACTTTCAGCCATGTAGGAACCTCAGGCCAAAAAATCTCTTTCCAATATGCCTTTGTACCAAAAATATTGGTAAAAAGGAAAGTACATATTGCCAGCACCATAGTAATAGCAATATTACCAGTCACTGTAGCACCTCCTGGGAATATTGGAATCAATCCCATCAGATTATTCACCAGCACAAAGAAGAAAGCAGTCAGCAAATAAGGAGCATAGCGTTTGTAATCCTCCCCTATACAACCTTTGATCACATCATTGTATATGGACATTACTGTCGCTTCAACCATTCCCACCCCACCCTTTGGGGCACCTTGTTCCAAAGCATGTTTTTTATACCAACGTGCACAACTTAACATAATCACTACCAATAAGGCACTGTTGATGAATAAGCCTAGCACATTTTTAGTAATGGAAATGTCAATGGGTCTCACCTCTTCGCCAGCAGCATTCCTCTCCACTATCTTGCCGTCATAAGCTCCTCCTTCGGCTATGTACAGACCTTCATATTCTTTTCCTTCCGCAAGATGGGAAGAACAAAACACATGCCAGCCCGTATTGCTTTTCACAATGACTGGGAGCGGAATGGTGAGATGTGTATCACCTACTGTGACCACGTGCCACTCGTAAGCATCACCGATATGCCCGAAAATAAGTTCGTTCACATCTATATCTTCTTCACCGCCGGTCTCCGCCCTCAGCGTCATTGTCGGAATTGCCGACAACAGCAGCAGCGTCAATACTATGTACCGTATTCTTTTCATTTTTTACTTGTTTACTTAATTTCAGTTTCGCTTCAAAGCGAAGGAAGAAACGGGTCTCGAAAACCAGAAACGCAAAATAATAAAAGACAAAAGCCGCCACAAAAGCCACTACGTCTTCTTTTATCACGAATCCATAGGAAACCAGTATCAAAGCACTTAATATCAATTTCAGCACTTTACATATCAGGTAAGTCATTGCTATCTTGTCCGTTCCTAATTCATAACCGAATGCGAACATAAAGATGTATAAAAAACCAAACAGATAAAAGAACACAGGGATAATCGGAAACCAAACAAAGTACCACGTTGGAATAACGAAATGAAAAATCAATCCCATTCCTGCTGTAAGAACAATGCTTGCCACAGTAAGCTCCTCTATGAATTTCTTCTTTACGGTCTTCAAATACATTTTGCCAATACAGCTTTAACTTTGCTACATCTCTCTTTTTCAGAGTTCAGCGCAAACTGATATCTGATTGTCTCTGACTTCTACGAATCCACCCTTAATTTGCAAGGACTGCGATTCTGTCCCAGTCGTATACTTCACTTCTCCAGCCATCAACGATGAAATCAGCGGCGCATGATTCACCAACACTTGGAACTCTCCAAGTTCTCCTGGTAAAACAGCCATATCTACTTTTCCCTCGAAAATAGTACGTTCAGGTGAAGCGATAACCAGATGAAGTTCTTTCATTAGTCATTCATTTTTAAGTTTGTCAGTCCTTCAGCTTATTTGTTTCTTACTTACAGTTTCTATAGCCTAGCTCACTATAGAATAAAAAAACAAAAAACTTAAAACCAAAATCCTTATCCTTTCGCTGCCGCAAGCAATTTCTCGCCTTTCTTGATAGCATCTTCAATCGTTCCCACATTCAAGAATGCCTGTTCAGGCAAGTAATCTACCTCACCATCCAGAATCATCTTGAAACCTTTAATCGTATCTTCAATGGAAACCATTACACCCGGTACACCAGTAAACTGTTCGGCAACAGCAAACGGCTGTGACAAGAAACGCTGTACACGACGCGCACGATTCACGGTCAGACGATCTTCATCAGATAATTCATCCATACCCAAAATAGAAATGATGTCTTGCAATTCCTTATTACGCTGCAGAATCTGTTTTACACGTTGGGCAGTCTCATAATGTTCTTTCCCCACAATCAGCGGATCCAAGATACGTGAAGTAGAATCCAACGGGTCTACAGCCGGATATATTCCTAACTCCGTAATCTTACGGCTCAACACCGTTGTGGCATCCAAGTGTGTAAAAGTTGTAGCAGGTGCCGGGTCCGTCAAGTCATCAGCAGGCACATACACCGCTTGTACAGAAGTGATGGAGCCATTCTTGGTAGAAGTGATTCGTTCCTGCATCTGTCCCATTTCAGTAGCCAGCGTAGGCTGATAACCCACAGCCGAAGGCATACGTCCCAACAAAGCAGATACCTCAGAACCAGCCTGAGTGAAACGGAAAATGTTATCGATGAAGAACAAGATATCACGGGGACCGTTTTCACCCGTTTCACGGTCACGGAAAGACTCTGCAAGCGTCAGACCAGACAAAGCCACAGACTGACGTGCACCAGGAGGCTCATTCATCTGGCCAAACACCATGGATACCTGTGACTTCTCCACTTCCTTGTAATCCACCTTCGACAAGTCCCAATTTCCTTCTTCCATACTCTTCAGAAACTCATCACCATAGCGGATAACCCCAGATTCAATCATTTCTCTCAACAAGTCATTACCTTCACGCGTACGTTCACCTACACCGGCAAAGACAGAGAAACCATTGTGTTTCTTGGCAATGTTGTTAATCAACTCTTTGATAAGCACGGTCTTTCCTACACCCGCACCACCAAACAAACCAATTTTACCTCCTTTTAAATAAGGCTCCAAAAGGTCGATAACTTTAATACCTGTAAAAAGAACTTCTTGTGATGTAGCCAGGTCTTCGAACTTAGGCGGCTCACGGTGAATCGGGAAACCATCTTTTTTATCCAGTTCCGTCATACCGTCAATCGCATCACCTACGACATTCATCACACGTCCTTTAATCTGATTTCCTACCGGCATAGAAATCGGATGACCGGCAGGTACGACTTCCATTCCACGCTTCAATCCGTCCGTACTGTCCATGGCAACGCAACGTACGGTATCCTCACCGATATGTTGCTGCACTTCGATTACCAGCGTACGCCCATCGTTACGAACGATAGTCAACGCATCGTGGATTTTCGGCAAGGATTTTTCCACATCCTGTCCTTCTTCCAATTTGAAGTACACATCGACCACCGGACCGATGACCTGCGAAATGTGTCCAACGATTTTTGACATAAGCTTTACTCTTTTTATTATGGATTCAATATTCTGTGTTACCTGAAACAAGTTTTACAATTGTTCAATGTTTGACCAAATCATCTATGCAAATTTAAATAAATATCTTATAAACCTGTCATTCTACATAACATTTTTTTATAAAAAAACCACTTTTCCCACCTAACGTGAAACAAGATATTAACATGACTGTCATTACAGCTTACTTTTTAAACAATTATTCACAGAAAAAGTTCTGAAAACGGTATCGTGTGCGAGAACGACAAATTTATCCGACAATCGTAGCTACCACTCTGCGCGCCCCACCATAATCCCTGAACTCGCATAAATAAATACCTTGCCAAGTACCCAAATTCATATGTCCATCCGTAATGGGAATAGTCAGTGACACCCCCGTCAAACTACATTTGGCATGACTGGGCATGTCATCCGAACCTTCATCAGTATGAGTGTAATAAGGCTGATTTTCCTTCACTAAATCATTATAAATACATTCCATGTCATTTCGCACGCTAGGATCATAATTTTCATTGATGCTCAATGCACAACTGGTATGTTTTACAAACAAATGTAACAGACCTTTTTCTGGAAGTACAGGCAAATGGCTTGCAACCTCCTGAGTAATCAAATGAAATCCTCTTCTTCGAGGTTTCAACGAAAATTCAACTTGCTCAATCATAAGTCACTTACTTTTTATGCATCCAAATCCCGTCCACCTTCCGACGGACCATAACTATATTCAAGACAGACACCAGTAAAAAGACACACGCTCCCGTCAACAAAGCCGGCAACAGACTTTCATTTCCCGCATCAGGAAGCAACGAAGTTATCACAGGCAAATAAGTTCCGCGTATCCCTATTACGATAGCTATGCCCAGCAACAACACAGACAGATTCAGCACAACAGCCAACATTTGATAGGGTCTTGCCACCTGCGCCGGACTATAACCTATCAACAACAATGTTTCCAGCTTTCGCATATTTTTCTGCAACAACAGATAAATACTAAGTATCAAAATATAGAAAGACAAAACGCTTATCAACAAACCGACAGACAAAACCACCCCGACAATCAATTTCAAAAACCAAACTGTCTTTCCAGCTTCCAGTTCGTTCCCTTCCATCTCATAGCCTTTGCGCTGGACAAACTGCACGATGCGTTCATCGGCTGGATTACCCACCTCAACAATCAATCGTGAAGGCTCAGCCTCAACTCCTGTGCTGAAACGTGCATTTGCCCAACGTATAAAAGATTCAGGTACCAATATTGTATTCAACCTACTGGAAAAACCTACGATATGACCTTTCATTTGCTCGGTTTTCCCATTCCCGACCAAACGGATATCCAAATTTACCATACCGATAATCCCTTCAGACAACTGAGGCAAATTCCGACTTTGCGCAAACCCGAAATTATACAAGTTCAAATAATTACGAGGAATGATGATAGGAATGACATTCGACTCGGGATTGAATTTCCATTCCTCCGACTGCACATCGACATACGCATCTGGAACCGATTCAAAAAACAAATCGGTAGACATCTTGATGCCTTGCAACCCCATTCCAGCCATCACTTTAAATTGAGAAGGTAAAAAACTACCCACACGCTTCACGAATGGCTGTTCTTCTATCTCTGCAATATCTCCAGCTGAAAATGTGGTCTGCTTGCCTACAATTGTACCTAACGTACTTACTTTCTTACTTATAATGATATAGTCACCTTTCAAAAAACTGTTTTCCTGAGTGAACATAGGCAAAACATCCCGATAAAACTGTACAGCAAGCAACACGATTACCATTCCACACACGTTTGCCAATGAAAAACCCAGTAATTGAGAAAGGCTGATATGCTGCTTCAATAACTTCCAAATCATATTTTTATAATGAACATTTTATGATTAAACTACAATGACAACACCCTATCGTATTCCAAAGGCAAATGTTTACCAATGGACGTCACCACCGCCCCTGCACCACGTTTACCGATTTCTTCACAAAGTATATCTGCCATCACTTTGCTGTTTCCATCGTCAAGGTGACTGATTGGTTCATCCAAGAAAATAAAGTCAAACGGTTGGCACAAGGCACGAACAAACGCCACACGTTGCTGCTGCCCGAATGACATGCGGCTTACCTTTTGCTCTTTTTTTCCATCAATCCCCAAACGCAAAAGCCACTCGTCAACCTGTTTCCGCGAAGCATAGCGGGTCAATGCATTCTTCAACCGGATATTCTCGATTGCGCTCAATTCTCCGAACAACCTCATTTCCTGAAAAAGCATACTCAACGAACGTTTTCGCAAATCCACCCATTCACGCACCGAAAAACTGCGCACATTACGCCCGTCAAAAGTAATGATACCCTGATAATCTTTCCGATACCCATAAATAAAACTACAAAGAGAAGATTTACCTGTACCCGAAGCTGCCTCCAGCAGATAAATCTTCCCTTTTTGAAAGGTTATCTGCCGATGCCATACATCTGAGATAACCATATCCTTGCCGGCAAATACTTCCGGCAACGTTTGTTGCAACTCTATTGTTTCCATTGTCTTCCATTCTTTATTCTTCCATTCGGGAACGATACCCATTGCTCTGACAAATACCGTCCCGAACGCATGAATCACACTTTAATTTATCGAACTCAACAGCACACGGAGAATATTTTGCTTCTTGTCTTTCATTACCAGTTCCATCCGTGACTTTTCCGCATCAACCGATTCAATGACAAGGTAATCCAACCCCTTCACAAACCTGAGCGCCTGCATTTCAGGACGGTCTGGAAATGATTGCCCAGTTTCCAGCAACGCAGCAAGGTTCATTGCATAAAAACAACGTTTTCCCTTCACTTCCTTCCCCCACGGGCAATCACGCAAAGAGAGTCCTTCCACAGATGCATCTACCAACCGGGAATCATTGGTAAAATAAAACTTTCCGTCAGAGACCCCAAACCAGAAAGACAAACTTCCAGGACGCATGCCAAGCATACTGCCATCCATCATCCAAAATTCGTATGCAGAAGTTCCACGGTTTATCAGTTTCATCTGCCCGCCTGTCAGCAAGAGCAAAGGCTTCAAGTCCTCGAATGTCTGAAGAAAGCCATTATCTGTCACATCAGCATACGCAATAAACTTATTCGCCAGCAAATCACCCGCAATTGCCATATCTCCTTTCAATGCACTGAATATGGCCTCAAAATCGACAGGCATCATCGAATTTTCCAACTGGTTATTGAACACTGGATGCTCTTTCAACATTTCATACGCCTTCTTTCCATCCACATTCACCGATAACCAGAAACCCGTATTGGCAGGGAAAAAATCCAAATACTTGCCCGTCACCTTCCCGAACACTTGCATTTGCCTGTCTTTCATCTGCTTCATCACAGGATCCGTTGTCAGGTCAGTAAAGTCAACGGTCATCTTCCCTTCTCCAAAAGTAACCTCCGCCATACATTTCACATCCTTCATCTTCATGTCACCGGAAATACCCATCATCATCGGAGTCACGTAACGTCCGGGAATCAAATCAAGCGTTCCCAAAGCTATGACATCTCCATTCCCACTCTTCATCCTCGCAAAATCCGAAGTGGCACGATAACCTTCTTTCTCGCCTTGGCGCAACAACATCGAAGCAGTATGCAACAGATCTTGCGGTGCACCTCCATTAGGGTCGGCCAGCAACAGTAATGCATCTGACGTGTAGGCCGCAAGCACATTTCCCATAACCGTCCACGAACAACCATTCTCTTCCGTCGGCATTGAACAAATCTGTTGCTTGCTCAAAGCCTTGAATAACTCTTCCAGCTTCCCCTCGTCAGACACACGTGCCAACATCCCGGCCGAAATAGATTGCGATTCCATAAAAAAATAAAGATTCCTGCGAAAATCAATACCACTTTCCGAAGGGTTTTCAATTATCTTGTCTATTAATTGCCCGGAGCCTTGCATACCACTTTTCAATGCATCTCCCAGCCTTTGCACAGCGTTTTTTCCTGTTTCTCCCGACAATCCGCTTTTATCGACAATAGACACGGGATTGACGGATATCACCAAAGCAGCGTCTTCGGGCAAAGCAGATTCATATTCATTTCCGCCTGTACAAGACACCATCATCCCCACAAGCATCGTCCAACAGGCCATCCAGACACTTATTGTCTTCTTCTGTATCATAACATTTATATATTAAAAAATTTATTATTAATATCCGCATCTACCCCCATCTAACTAAGTTGAAAACGCAATAGTACTGCATTGGCAGATGAAGTATATATCCATAGGCGGATGAAGTATATATTCAATCGCAGATGAAGTATATATTCATTCGCACATGCAGTATATATTCATTTTTCAGGGGTACATATTGGCTGTTTGCAGACATTCATTTTATTATTTATTCATTCACATGTGCCAAGTTCATCAAATGCACCGATACCAATGCCGCCGTCTCCGTCCGCAGCCTTGACTTTCCCAGGCTTACCGGCTGGAAGCCGAAAGATTCCGCCAGCTTTACTTCTTCCGGACTAAAGTCACCTTCAGGCCCCACCAGTACCACTGCTCCAGCTTCCGGATTCAGCACGTTCCTTAACAAAGGCTTTTCTCCCTCATAACAATGAGCTATGAATTTTTGCCCCGGAAAGTCCTTACACACGAACTTGGCAAAATCTACCATTCCATTCACCAAGGGTTTCCGTGCTTTTAGCGACTGCTTGACTGCGGATATCACAATTTTCTCAATACGCTCATTCTTCACCACTTTACGTTCCGAAAAACGGCAATTCAAAAATGTCAGTTCATCAAAACCAATCTCGGTAGCCTTCTCCACAAACCACTCCGTACGGTCTATGTTCTTCGTAGGAGCCATGGCAAGATGCAAATGTCCTGTCCAAAGCGGTTCCTGAGCAATGGTTTCAATAACCTTTACACGGCACCGCTTCCCGGCAATGCCATCTATCAAAGCCTTGTAGAAAAACCCCTTTCCATCGGTCAACAAGACTTCATCTCCCACGGTAAGCCGCAGCACACGCAGACAATGAGCCGCCTCTTCTTCGGGCAACTCCGCTTTAGTCCTTATGTCAGGCGTATAAAATGTATGCATAATCCCTCCCTGTATTAGTTTTTATTGTTTTCTTCATTTTCCCGTTTGCGGATTTCATCCCGCAATTGCGACGCGCGTTCATAATCTTCACACTGAACCGCCTCATCCATCGCCCTTTTCAGCATATCAATATCTACCGAGTTGATTGACATCGTATAGCTGGAACCGTCCGAAGAAATATTGCGCAAATGTTCTTTTTCCAAAATATCTTCGTATACATAAAGCGGGAAACCTGCCCGCAATGACAACACAATGGCATCCGACGTACGCGCATCTACTACATCCACTTCCCCATCGGCTCTCCTTATATATAAATAGGTGGAATATATTCCATTCTTCACTTGATAAATAACCCCTTTCAGACATTGCAGACGACCAACTGCCATCACATTCAACAACAAGTCGTGCGTAAACGGACGTGGCGGCCTATAGTGCATTTCCGCCATTTTGATGCCCTGCGCTTCAACCGCCCCGATAATCAATGCCAGTTTCCGTTCCTCTCCCCCAACTTCTTCCAAAACCAACGCAAACGAATCTGACGGTTTCAAGACCGATGACATATCCAGAATCTTCAGTTCAACCTCTTTCATTCCTTCACGTGTTTATATTTAAAGACGATGGCAAACAAGACTGCCACCACCAATGCGTATGCAGCAAAAACAAACCAAGCACGGCTCCATCCTTCTACCTGAGGAAGCGAACTGTTGAAGTCGACAAAACGATTGACCACCGCCTGCGCACTCAGCGTACCGATGGTAGCTCCCAAGCCATTGGTCATGATAATGAACAGCCCCTGCGCGCTGGAACGCACATCCACATCCGTTTCTTTGTCGACAAACAAAGAGCCAGACACATTGAAAAAGTCAAAAGCCACACCATACACAATCATCGAAAGGATAAACATCCACACACCTTCACCCGGATTTCCAAAACCGAACAAGCCAAAGCGCAATACCCACGCCACCATTGCGATAAGCATTACCTTCTTGATGCCGAAACGACTCAGGAAAAAAGGTATCAGCAGGATACAGCACGTCTCGCTAATCTGCGACAAGGAAATAAGTAAATTGGCATGCTGAACGCCAAACGTATCAGCATACTCAGGAATAGCACTGAAACTCGTAATATACGGATTGGCAAAACCATTGGTAATCTGCAAAGAAACTCCCAGCAACATGGAAAATATAAAAAAAACAGCCATCTTGCGCCGGCGGAACAACAGGAAAGCTTTCAACCCCAATGCCTCAGCCAATGATTTCGTACCTCCACCGCCACGATTTACCGGACAAGCAGGAAGTGTGTTGGCATAAACAGCAAGCAGAACACCCCAACCAGCACAAACAAAGAACTGCATATAATTGGATTGGAATCCCCACAAATCCACCAGCCACATAGAACAAATGAAGCCAATCGTGCCACACGTACGAATGGGTGGAAAAGCCTTGATAGTATCCAGCCCTGCGCGGTCAAGGGCGGAATAAGCTACTGAATTCGACAATGCCAATGTAGGCATATAAAATGCCACACTCATCGAATAAAAAGCAAACAGAACAGGAAACGAAACCTGGTCGCCTGCCGTCAAGCCATAATAACCTGCACCCGCCATAAACAGAGCAGCCAGCAAATGACTCAGCCCCAAAAGCCGCTGGGCAGGCACCCAACGGTCGGCTATGATACCCAAAATCGCCGGCATGAACAAGGAAACGATACCTTGCATAGCATAAAATATCCCGATGTGACCTCCCAGCCCAATTCCTGCCAGATACGTCCCCATCGAAGTCAAGTAAGCCCCCCACACAGCAAATTGCAGGAAGTTCATCACTATCAATCGAACTTTGACATTCATATTCGCTTCATTTTATCATATATACTCCAAATAAAAAACAATGAAACAAATATACGGAAAGATTATGACTTTACAAATTGTGAAACAAGAAAATAAGAAGCTGTTTTGAATTTCTCCAAAAAGTTTTTCTTGGCTTGATGTATCCGTTTTCGTGTGTGCTTTGGGCGATTTTTTGGTCCTTTTCGCTCCTGTTCTTCGTCAGATAGCCCGCTATCTTCCTCATCACAGAAGCGAAAATGCCTCAAAAACTCACCCCAAATCATCGCACGATAAATTCAAAACAGCTTCTAAAAAACTGATTTCAAGCATGCCTTTTAATGAACATAAGTGAGTTAGCCGTTTCACATAAGTAAGTTATGCGTTTCACATAAGTAAGTCAGTCCTATCACTTATGTTCGTTTGAGAGTGTCAGCATGTGAATGTGTCCTGCAACGACATCAGCAAAACGCACAAATCCATACCGCGCATAGTATGAAAATAGAAAATAAGGACATTCATAAAATAGAAAACCATAGATTGAAAAAAATAGTTTTAAAAACTTGCCCAATTCAAAGAAAAGCCATACCTTTGCAGCCGGAAAAGAAAAAGAAAGATTTTCAATTTAATCAAAACCTATTAAAGGCTTGTTAAGAAGAATGTCATTCTTTTCAGTAGCAATGAAAGGACAAACCGGTCCGGCAATTGCTACAAAAGTTCAGATGGCGCTTTCGTCTAGTGGCCTAGGACGCGGCCCTCTCACGGCTGAAACACGGGTTCGATTCCCGTATGCGCTACCAACCTAAATTATATTGGAAGTTTGGGTGAGTGGCTGAAACCAGCAGTTTGCTAAACTGCCGTACGGGTTACCGTACCGGGGGTTCGAATCCCCCAGCTTCCGCTGTAACTACTGGACAGAAGTGAATAAGGTCCCATAAATCAATGATTTGTGGGACTTTTTTTTACAACTAAAAGTCCACAGAAAACAACATTGTATCTTGTATTTTACATAATACATTCAGGGCAAACGCATCTAAATTATACAGATTATCATCTACAGCAGCATTACACCGCTTGTCCTCCAAAGCCTGCCTTTGGATACCCCAAAACGTATATCCCAAGGGCAGTGTTTTGCAGAAATCAAATGCGTCGGCCCTGATAGTACCGTATCTTGATTTTATCAATAAGCATTTTTTTCACCATGAATGGCATTACGGACTGTGCGGTAGATGATATATAAATCCAACCCGAAACTCCAGTGCTCAATATACCAGATATCACCTAAGATACGTCCTTCCATATCTTTTAATTCTTTGGTTTCCCCCCGATATCCCGTCACTTGGCTCCAGCCTGTTATGCCTGGCTTAACAAAATGACGTACCATATATTTATTAATCAATTTAGAATATTCTTGTGTATGTTTCAGCATATGGGGACGTGGTCCGACTATACTCATGTCACCTAGTAATACGTTGATAAATTGAGGCAATTCGTCTATATTGGTTTTACGCATAATATCCCCCCATCTTGTTTTACGCGGATCATTTTTAGTAGCTTGTACGGTATCAGCATCTTTGTTGACCTTCATAGAGCGGAACTTGATGCAATAAAATTCCTTATCGTTCAGTCCATTACGTTTTTGGCGGAAAAATATCGGACCAGGCATGGTTAATTTGGTAACGATAGCCACAATGATAAAAATGATAGGAAAGAAAGTACATAAGAACAAGAGTGAAAATGCAATATCGAAAGCACGTTTCAAGAACTTGTTTTCCGGACGGCTTAAAGGGTCTGGGCGCAAACTGAGGTAAGGCACATTACCCATCATATTGAAATATACCCGGTTATGTAGATAGTTGCGAAGATTAGGAACGCTGTAAAAATGTACCACATTATTCTCGCAATAATTGATAATGGGCAAAATGACATCTGCTTTTCGCGATGGAAGACAACAGAAAAGATAATGAATATAAGGATGAGCAGAAAGATAGTGTTCCACTTCTTCCGGCTTGCCTAGATAAGTGCAATGTTCATTATCCATGTTAGGATTTGGTTCATCATCAAAATATCCCACAACCCCATAACCACTTGCCGGGTCATCGGTCAATTCATGGTATAACTCGATATTGTTTGGAGTACTTCCCACCAAAACTACATAGTGTATGTTTTTTTTGTTGTTCCGGTAAATTTTCAGGCATGTGCGGAACATAAGCCTGTATATACTTATAATAAGGAATAAGGCAGACAGATAAGCTGCATAAAATAATGATATGACATTAAAATGCATACCTACCGTTAATAAAAAACCACTTACAATGGTAAAATAGAATACATTACGAAATACACGTGCGACAATTTGATACGAATGTACCTTTTGTCGATGTAATATAACCCCTCCACGCATTGTGCATAATAAATAGCAAAGCGACATTACTATAAGAATCTGGGGTAAACTGGAATTAAACAAAACAGGCTTGTCCATCATGTTGGCCCAATAATAAAAAGCATAAAACAATCCATTACATAGGCATAAGTCCCCCATTATCACAAAAGCCTGGATGATACTGTTGTATCTTAGGATGCGATTGCTATTACTCTCCATATAAAATAAGGTTTTAGTTAGACTTTATTTAGTAATTAATTCCTTAAAATAGTTTCTTCGTCTTTTGCCTGTCTGTTTGTTTATTGTGCAAAGATTGTAGTAATTTTAAAGAAAAGCAAATTTTACCCCCTCAAAATCTCATTAATATTTAAATATATGTTAAATAACATGCGATTTTTCTTATATATGTATGTTGAATAACATAATATATATATCTTTGCATTGTGTTTTTCATGGTATTAGATTTAAGGTTAATGAAGATTGGGAATCTGGGAAGATTCCCTTTTTTTATGCTTGCTTTTTCCGATGCATATCAGTCCCTCCAGAGCCACTTTAGAAGCTGTTTTGAATTTATCGTGCGATGATTTGGGATGAGTTTTTGAGGCATTTTCGCTTCTGTGATGAGGAAGATAGCGGGCTATCTGACGAAGAACAGGAGCGAAAAGGACCAAAAAATCGCCCAAAGCACACACGAAAACAGATACATCAAGCCAAGAAAAACTTTTTGGAGAAATTCAAAACAGCTTCTTACTGTAGATGCGACAATACCGGTGCTAAAAATAATCTGTTCATGATAGAACCGCCAATGAATGAAGAATCCTTTCGGACATGGCTTCATCAGTCACATTACCGAAAAACTTTGAAAATCAAAGAAAATAAGCCATATCTTCACTTATGCCAAAACAAGACCTTTTACACGACTTTAAATGAAAGAACCATGAAGGCTTGACTTTTTTCTTCTCACTCTAGCCTATAAATCGAGATTTATATCTAAATTTGCAGGGTAATTTAAAGCTCAAAAATTATGTTGATTTACAATACGACCTTTCACGTGGAGATGGCTGACGCACGCAATTTCGTCATCTGGCTTCACGAATGTTATATTCCCGAGGCAGAAAAATCGGGAGAGTTGAGCAACCCGCGCATCTTGCGCATCCTGAGCCATAAGGAGCAGGACAGCGAGTGCTTCTCTTTGCAATGGGAAGTGGAAGACAGTGCCGCACTGCACCGCTGGCACACGCAGGTGGGAGCACACCTGAATGAGGAACTAAAAAGAACGTTTAAAGACAAGGTGATAGGTTTTCCTACCTTGATGGAGGTCATCGCGTGATACAGCCTGTAAGGGAAAAGATTATTCTGGGCATCGATCCGGGCACGAACATTATGGGCTATGGTGTCTTGAAAGTGACCGGCATTAAGCCTGAAGTGATAACACTGGGAGTCATCGACCTTCGCAAATGCGGTGACCCTTATCTGAAACTGAAACATATCTACCAGCGCGTGCAGGGCATCATCGCTTCGTACCTGCCCGATGAACTTGCCATTGAAGCCCCATTCTTCGGAAAAAACGTCCAGTCTATGCTGAAGCTGGGACGTGCGCAAGGAGTAGCGATAGTGGCAGCTTTGTGCCGTGATATCCCCGTAACCGAATATGCACCTTTGAAAATCAAGATGGCGATAACGGGAAACGGACAGGCCAGCAAAGAGCAGGTAGCAAATATGCTGAAACGGATGCTCCACATCCCCGACTCAGAAATGGGTCCCTTTATGGATGCCACCGATGCACTGGGCGCCGCCTATTGCCATTACTTACAGATGGGGCGTCCGGCACTTCCCGATGCCTATTCGGGATGGAAAGACTATCTTCGGAAACATCCGGAGAAGATCGTGAAATGATGTAAGCTTGTTCACCACAGCAGCACATAGAAGTTTTAATATTTGCACCATCTGTGATGAGTAATAAATATACAGACAATGAATATAAAAACAATATTGTTGATGGGAATGTTAACTACAATGATTTTCGCTTGCCAGCCACATTCTGTTTCGTATGCTTCCTACGATGAGTATCCGGTATACGAAGGGAAGTGGGAAGAAATGACATATACCCCTTTGCATACCAGTTTCGCCTTGTGGGCACCTACCGCCCAACAAGTAAAAGTGCTAGTGTATGAAACCGGACAAGGAGGGTCTGCAAAACGAATGGTTGACATGGAGCCGGCCGAAGACGGTATGTGGAGAACATCGGTAGAGGGCGATTTAAAAGGCTGTTTCTATACTTTTAATGTGCGGATAAACGATGTGTGGCAAGGTGACACACCAGGACTATGGGCAAAGGCAGTGGGCGTAAACGGAAACCGGGCAGCCATTATCGATATGAAAGAAACCGACCCCACCGATTGGGAGAACGATCGCCGTCCGACAGCAAAAAGCTTGCAAGATGCCATCATTTACGAAATGCACTTACGCGATTTTACCACGGATAGCACAGGAGGCATGAAATACCGGGGTAAATACCTTGCCTTGACAGAAGATACTACACATACATGGATGGGAGAACATACAGGACTTGCACATCTGAAAGAGCTAGGGGTAACGCATGTACAGCTGATGCCTGTGTTTGACTTTGCTTCCATCGACGAAAGCCATCCCGAACGTACCCAATACAACTGGGGATATGACCCGAAGAATTACAACGTGCCTGAAGGCTCGTATGCTACAGACCCTTATAATCCCCAAGTGCGTATCCGCGAGTTTAAACAGATGATACAGGCTTTACACAATGCGGGTATCCGTGTAATTATGGACGTAGTATATAATCATACGTTTACTGTTCAAGGAAGTGTGTTTGAACGTACTGTCCCAGGATATTTCTATCGCAAGGATGCGAAAGGAAATTTTGCTAATGGATCGGGATGCGGAAACGAAACTGCCAGCGAACGGGCGATGATGCGCCGCTTTATTGTGGAATCAGTCTGTTATTGGGCAAAAGAGTACCACATCGACGGATTTCGTTTCGACTTGATGGGCTTACACGATGCAGAGACAATGCGTGCCGTACGTCATGCACTTGACCGTATTGACCCTGCCATCTTCATCTGCGGCGAGGGATGGGCGGCATCAGTTCCAAGCCTTTCGCCCGACCTGCTCGCCATGAAAGAGAACGTGAACAAAATGCCCGGAATAGCAGTCTTCCGCGACGAATTCCGCGATAGTTTGCGCGGGCCGTTCGGAAATGACAAGAAAGGGGCTTTCCTGATTGGCAGACCAAACCACGAACAAGGCGTACGTTTCGGCATATCGGGAGGCACATATCCCTTGACTCCCAATGACTCATGTACGGGTTCTCCACTGCAATTCATCAGCTATGTCAGTTGCCATGATGACTTGTGCCTCACCGACCGTTTGAAAGCAACACTTCCAGGAGCTTCAGTGCAGGAACTAGGTTCGCTGCAAAAACTGGCGGCTACTGCCCTCCTTACCTCACAAGGAGTGCCGTTCTTGTTCGCGGGAGATGAATTCTTGCGCACAAGACAAGGGAAACCTAACCCGTATAACCTGCCAGATGAAGTAAATGCCATCCGCTGGAATGACAAGGCATTGCATCGTGACGTATTCGATTATTACCGAGGGCTGATAGCCATGCGCAAGGGGCATCCAGCCTTCCGCATGGGAGATGCTGCTTTGATAAGAGAACATTTAGAATTTATCCCCGTACCTGCCTCTAGCGTTGTGGCTTTCCGCCTGAAAGGGAACCCATGTGGAGACGCTTGGCTCAACACAATAGTAGTGCTCAATGCACGTACAGAAGCCGTAAAAGTGAATATCCCAGAAGGAAAGTATTGGGTGGTATGCCAGAATGGAAAAGTTGATTTGGTACTGGGACTTGGCACAATAACGGGGAACCAACTCCAAGTAGCTCCTCGCTCAGCCACGATAATACACCAATGATTTATGGAAACAGGAACATTAAGACACAAAATCGCGAAGAACTCCTTTTTAGGAAAAACCAAACCCACAGAGATTTGCCGAGAATTATCTCTTCACATGCTCTGCTTCTCTAAAAACAGGAAACTTTGCTTTAACAATAACAACTCTGCGTATTTGCGTCTTTGTGTTCAATTATAATATAAAAAACAATGCAACATATCATTACCATCGAAAACGGCATAACCCGCCATCCGGCATACCGGATGAAAGAACCAGTGAACCTGCAATTCAACGAAGGTGAACACATCGCCATCGTCGGACCCAACGGTGGAGGAAAGAGCCTGCTGGTTGACACCCTAACCGGACGTTATCCCTTGCTAATGAACGAAGTGAAATATGACTTCTCGCCTTCTGCATCGAAAATGGTGTCCGATAACATCAAGTATATCACCTTCCGCGACTCGTATGGTGACTCCGATGCTACATATTATTACCAACAACGCTGGAATGCACACGACCTGGACGACACGCCTGTTGTACGCGACTTGCTCCCCGAGTGTAAGGATGAAACGTTAAAACAAAACTTGTTTGACTTGTTCGGCATCAAGGCGATGCTCGACAAGCATATTATCCTTCTTTCAAGTGGCGAACTCCGTAAGTTCCAACTCACCAAGACCTTGCTGAGTCATCCTAGGGTGCTGATTATGGACAATCCGTTCATTGGCCTAGACGCCAAGACGCGCGACTTGCTGCATGTCTTGTTGAAACGCCTCACCGAGGTAACCCACCTACAAGTCATCCTTGTGCTTTCGAAGTCGGATGATATTCCTGCATTCATCACCCACGTGGTGCCTGTATCCAACAGAGTGTGCGGAAAGAAAATCACACTTTCTGAATACTTGGCTTCGCATCCTGAAATCCCAGCTCGTGTATTGTCTGAGGAAAAACGCGCACGCATCCTGAATCTGCCATATGCCGAAGGTTTATATCACAGTGACCACATCGTTGACCTGAACAAGGTGAGCATCCGTTACGGAAACCGCACTATACTGAAAGACCTCGACTGGTCTGTGCGCTGCGGCGAACGGTGGGCCTTAAGCGGCGACAACGGATCAGGCAAGTCTACCCTACTCAGTCTGGTATGTGCCGATAATCCGCAAAGCTATGCATGTGACATCTCCCTCTTCGGACGGAAGCGCGGAAGCGGAGAAAGTATTTGGGAAATCAAACGGCACATCGGGTACGTCAGCCCTGAAATGCACCGCGCCTATTTGAAAAACCTACCAGCTGTCGACATCGTGGCAAGCGGCCTGCACGACTCCATCGGGCTATACAAAAAGCGGAGTGACGCCGACCGTGCCATGTGTGAATGGTGGATGGACATCTTCGGTATCCTCGCCTTGAAAGACCGCAGTTTCTTACAACTTTCCAGTGGTGAACAACGCCTCGTATTACTGGCACGCGCTTTTGTGAAAGATCCCGAGTTATTGATATTAGACGAGCCACTTCACGGACTCGACTTGTTCAACCGCCGGATGGTGAAAGACATCATCGAGGCGTTTTGCCAACGCCAAGGCAAAACTTTAATTATGGTGACACACTACCAGGAAGAACTTCCGGCATGTATCACCCACCGGCTTTATTTGACTAGAAACGGATAAAGATATACTAACGACAAGGTGGAAATATACGAGTAATGTTGTATACCAACCCACTTTGCCACATTAATAATTATAACCATTATGGAACAGACACATAAAATCAACAAAGTAGAAATCCGCAACTTGCGGATGGAAGATTATGACCAGTTGGCACAATCATTCACACGCGTGTACGCCGACCGGGACGTATTTTGGACACGCGCTCAGATAAAGAAGTTGATTGCCATTTTTCCGGAAGGGCAAATCGTGACCGTGGCAGACGACAAGATTGTAGGCTGTGCGCTCTCCATTATCGTTGACTATGACATGGTGAAAGGCGACCATACCTATGCCAAAGTAACTGGCAATGAAACTTTCAATACCCATAACCCGAAAGGGAACATCCTCTATGGCATCGAAGTGTTTATCCACCCCGAATACAGAGGTCTTCGCCTGGCACGACGCATGTATGACTACCGAAAAGAACTGTGCGAAAAGTTGAATCTGAAAGCAATTATGTTTGGCGGACGCATTCCAAACTATCACAAGTATGCCGACACGATGCGCCCGAAAGAGTACATCGAAAAAGTACGCCTGCGCGAGATTTATGACCCTGTACTCACCTTCCAGTTATCGAACGACTTCCACGTGCGCCGTGTGATGCGCAACTACTTGCCCAACGACGAGGAATCGCGTCATTGCGCCACACTCCTTCAATGGGACAACATTTACTATCAACCACCTACCGACTCGTATGTAGACAAAAAAACTACCGTGCGCGTAGGCCTGGTGCAATGGCAGATGCGTTCATACAAGACTCTTGATGATGTATTCGAACAGGTAGAGTTTTTCGTGGATGCCGTTTCGGGCTATAAGAGCGATTTTGTACTTTTCCCCGAATATTTCAATGCTCCGTTGATGGCTAAATTTAACGATATGGGTGAGGCACAATCCATCCGCGCCCTGGCGCAATACACCGAAGAAGTACGTGACCGCTTCGTTGAGCTTGCCATCAGCTACAACATCAACATCATCACCGGAAGCATGCCTTACGTAAAAGATGACGGAAGCCTGTACAACGTAGGATTCCTCTGCCGCCGTGACGGAACTTACGAAATGTATGAAAAAGTCCATGTCACCCCCGATGAGGTAAAGAGCTGGGGCTTGAGTGGTGGACGTATGGTACGTACCTTCGATACCGACTGTGCAAAAATCGGCGTACTGATTTGCTACGACGTCGAATTCCCCGAACTCTCCCGACTGATGGCAGACCAAGGGATGCAAATCCTTTTCGTGCCTTTCCTCACCGATACACAGAACGGATATTCACGTGTACGTGTCTGTGCCCAGGCGCGTGCCATCGAGAATGAATGTTTCGTGGTGATAGCTGGAAGTGTCGGTAATCTGCCCCGCGTGCATAACATGGATATCCAATATGCCCAGTCGGGTGTATTCACGCCATGCGACTTCGCTTTTCCGACCGATGGCAAACGTGCCGAGGCTACTCCGAATACCGAGATGATTCTGGTATCGGATGTCGACCTTGACCTGCTGAACGAGCTTCACACCTACGGAAGTGTGCGCAACCTACGCGACCGTCGCAGCGACCTCTACGAACTGCGAATGAAAAAGAGTGCACAAGAATAAAAAACTAAAGGAAACGAATGTTTTTAATAATGTGCTTTAAATGAAGATATACTTATTTGACATTTCAGGCTGTAGCAGTTAACTGGAATGGCTTATGAAGTATATCTTCGTTTTCGTAGATGATGCATTGGCTGAATGGCAGACATTCATCTAAAGAAAACTTATCATTTTAACGAACTATTGTTTATGGCAACATTAATCTTACAAAAGGTTGCTTCTTTTTCAGATAACACATTTAGAATATTACAATTCCATTTCAAAAACATACATTTTGCTATATTGATATTGATTTACATCAATAAATGACACCTTTATTTGTGATTTTCTCCAATATTGCTTTTATGTTATTCAACACATTCTTATCTTTGCAGTGGTAAAAAGATAAAGCTCGAGCTAAACTAGATTTAAAAAGATAACGTAATTGTTTTAAGGTAACAAGTTTTTAGGTAACATTTAAAATTTAGGTATTATGAAAAAGTTTGGATTAACATTAGTAGCTGCTTTAGCGTTTTCTGCATCAGTATTTGCTAACGGTGTAAATGATTCAACTGTTGTTGCCAAATGGGATGGATCTATTAACAAGGCTAAACTGAATAAGTATTTGAAATTAACTTCAGCACAGAATGAAGAAGTTGCAGATATCTGCGATTACTTTCAGGAACAAATGAAGTTAGCGAACAGATCGTCTAAAGATACTGACCAGAAAGTCCGTAATGCGGTTTATGGAAATTTGAAGTTGATGAAAAAGACATTAAATGACAAGCAGTATGCCGATTACGTTCGTCTGATGGCGTTAACTTTGCGTAATAAAGGCATTAACATCGACAAATAATTCGTTCAAATAATTTAACCATAAGGCGAATCAATAATCAATTTTATCTGATTCGCAAGCAACATTGGATCAGGTTAGCATTGCAGCAACCAGCTCCATAAAAATAAAAACAGTGTCAGCTAGAGATAAAACATTAACTCTGCCGACACTGTTTTTTATACAATATCTCTAAACTGATACAAGACAAAAACATGTTCTCACTATCAGCCAACTTCTAATACTCCTTTCCCTGTTTCCAATCAGGATTGGAATCCTGCAAAGCAAAACTCCAATCCTCAGGAAGAAAAATAATCAATAAGCACGTGCAAACAATACGCGGCGTACCGAAGGTTTACCTGTTACCATATCGACGCCCGGTGTCAGACTTTCCTCGTCTGCTTCGAACGGGATGCAACGGATGGTTGCTTTCGTCTCTTCCTTGATACGTTCTTCAGTTTCAGTCGTACCATCCCAGTGTGCAAGGATGAATCCGCCCTTTTCGATCTGTTCCTTGAACTGTTCGTAAGTATCCACTTTCACAATGTGTTCATTGCGGTATTTCAAGGCTTTCTGGTAGATATTCTCCTGAATTTCTTCCAACAGATTCTTTACGTATTCCTCAATACCGTCGCATGAGCGGGTCTCCTTTTCCAACGTATCGCGGCGCATCAGTTCAATGGTATTGTTTTCAAGGTCTCTGCCACCCATTGCCAAACGTACGGGAACACCCTTCAGCTCGTAATCGGCAAACTTAAATCCCGGACGCTTATTATCGGCATTATCATATTTCACGGTAACACCCATATTACGGAGTTTCGTGACAATACCTTCCACTTTCGCATCAATCTGTTTCAGCTGCTCATCGTTCTTGTAAATAGGAACAATGACCACCTGAATCGGCGCCAGATGTGGAGGAAGAACCAAACCATTATCATCCGAATGAGTCATGATAAGTGCCCCCATCAAACGGGTAGACACTCCCCATGAAGTAGCCCATACGTAATCAAGCTTATTGTTCTTATCGACGAATTGCACATTGAATGCCTTAGCAAAATTTTGTCCCAGGAAATGGGATGTACCACACTGCAAAGCCTTACCGTCCTGCATCAGTCCTTCAATGGTATAAGTATCCAATGCTCCGGCAAAACGTTCGTTGGCACTCTTCACTCCTTTAATGACCGGCACTGCCATGTATTTTTCAGCAAAATCACCATACACGTGCAACATCTTCTGTGCTTCGGCTTCGGCTTCCTCACGGGTAGCATGCGCCGTATGTCCTTCTTGCCACAGAAACTCGGCTGTACGCAGGAAAAGACGTGTGCGCATTTCCCAGCGCACTACATTTGCCCACTGATTGCAAAGGATAGGCAAGTCACGATACGAATTAATCCAGTTTTTGTAGGTACTCCAAATAATGGTTTCCGAAGTAGGACGGATTATCAGTTCTTCTTCCAGTTTAGCTGCCGGGTCGACAATGACACCCGAACCATCCTCGGCATTCTTCAGGCGATAATGAGTGACCACCGCACATTCTTTAGCGAACCCTTCCACATGTTCTGCCTCACGGCTCAAGTATGATTTTGGAATAAGTAACGGGAAGTAAGCATTCACATGTCCCGTTTCCTTAAACATTGTATCCAGCTGGTGCTGCATTTTTTCCCAGATGGCGTACCCATAAGGTTTGATTACCATACAGCCACGCACGGGCGACTGCTCTGCCAGGTCTGCTTTTACTACCAAATCATTGTACCATTGCGAATAATTCTCGCTTCTTTTGGTCAGTTCTTTCAGTTCTTTTGCCATAGATATGTCTTTTGTTTGATTATTCTCCAAGATTTCGTTCGAATTGCAAAATTAGTAAAAAAAGCACTCAATATCGCGTAACTGGCTGTTTTTTTCTCATATCCGGAAGCCATAATACCAAAAACTTCAGATATTTCCGATGCTTTACACACACAATCACAGCAAAATCTGCAGCAAGAGCCTGATTCTTATGGAGAAAAATTACGGAGATTTGTACCTTAATTACAGATTCTATTCCATCAAGCATAGCATTTTTCCACAAAATATGTATTTTTGCTACGTAAAATATACACGCATATGAAAGAAGATTTTATCAAAATGGATTCGGTAGAAACGTACAATCAACTATTCGGGTTAGAATCGCTCCATCCGCTGGTAAATGTCATCGACCTGGACGAAGCAACATACTTTCCTACTCATTTCACCATCAATTATGGAATATATGCCTTGTTTCTAAAAGATACCCGATGTGGAGATATCCGCTATGGCAAGCAAACTTACGATTATCAAGACGGAACCATTGTCAGTTTCGCACCTGGACAAGTTGCAGAAACAGAACTTCAGAAAGGAGTAAAGCCCAAGGCTAAAGGCCTCTTGTTCCACCCTGATCTGATAAAAGGCACATCACTGGGGCAAGAAATCAAATCATATTCATTCTTTGCATATAGTTCGTACGAAGCATTACACCTCTCGGATGAAGAACAAAACACCATCCTTGACTGCCTGACAAACATAAAAGCAGAATTGATGCACCCGATAGACAAACTAAGCAAAAGACTGATAACCAGAAATATACAACTACTACTGGATTATTGTATGCGTTTCTACAACCGACAGTTCGAAACTCGGAAAGAAGTCAACAAGGATGTCCTGACACGTTTTGAATCGTTGCTGGATGACTATTTCCACAACGGAAAGACCCAAGTAGAAGGTATTCCCACAGTGAGATACTTTGCAGAGAGAGTATTCCTATCGCCCAATTATTTTGGAGACCTCATAAAAAAAGAAACAGGCAAAACGCCACAAGAATACATCCAGAATAAAATCATTGACACCGCCAAGGATCTGCTTTTAGGTTCGGACAAAACCATTACTCAAATAGCCTACGAACTAGGGTTTCAATATTCACAGCATTTTAACCGGGTTTTCAAAAAGCATACAGGACACTCTCCTAATGAATACCGGAAAACACAAACATTTTATCCAACAGCCTAAAGACTGCGATATTCCACATCCGTTTATTCATAATTCCAGTCCGCTGGTCCATTGTTGCCGAACATGAAGAAGGTAGAGGAAATTAAGAAACTTGGACCCATAAAAAAGAAGGGAAGTAAAAATCACTTCCCTCCCCCACATGGAATTTCTAACAATTAAGTTAAGGCACTATTACAGAATCGACTTCACAGTTTCCAACATACCTTTTTCCTGAATGCTGTCCAAATCAGCTTTTACGGCTGCGGTCAATCCCGGAATCTGATTCAAATCTTCGCCCCAAATAGACTGTGCCGCCAATACGCCTTCTGCAATCTTCTGCGTATCGCCTGTAGCCCACAATTGTTTCAGCAAATCCATGATTTCCGGAGCATCATTCGGAACGATTTCAGCACCGTCTTCGCGTACGCCGCCTTTATAATAAGTAATGATAGCAGCCAGTCCCAATACCAAGCCTTTCGGAAGTTCACCCTTACGTTCCAAATATACCTTCAAGCCAGGCAGGTCACGAGTCTGGTATTTCGGGAATGAGTTCAGCATGATAGAGGTTACTTGATGGTCAACGAACGGATTGTTGAAGCGTTCCAGTACATCATGAGCGAATTGTTCCAATTCAGCCTTCGGCAAATTCAAGGTTTCCATCAGTTCGTCAAACATCACCTTGTGGATGAACTTGCCGATAACCGGATGCTGGCAAGCGTCGCGGACGATATTTACTCCCGACAGATATGCAACCGGCGACAATACGGTATGCGGACCGTTCAGCAACGTAACTTTTCTTTCATGATACGGAGCTTCAGACGGAACGAACAAGACATTCAGACCTGCCTTGTCTGCAGGGAATTCTTTTGCCACTTCTTGCGGTGCCTCGATTACCCACAAATGGAAAATTTCACCCTGTACCACCATGTTATCATCATATTGCAGTTTTTCTTTGATAGCATCAATTTCCTTGCGCGGGAATCCCGGAACGATACGGTCTACCAAAGTAGCATATACACCGCAGGCTTTTTCGAACCAATTCTTGAAATCCTCGCCCAAATTCCACAATTCAATATACTGATAAATGGTTTCTTTCAGCTTATGCCCGTTCAAGAAAATCAATTCGCAAGGGAAAATAATCAAACCTTTTGACATATCACCATTGAATGTCTTAAAACGATGATACAGCAATTGGGTCAGTTTACCCGGATAAGAAGCAGCAGGAGCATCATCCAGTTTGCACGAAGGGTCGAAAGCAATACCTGCTTCGGTAGTATTCGAAATCACAAAACGCATCTCAGGCTGCTCGGCAAGTTTCATAAACTCGTCAAATTGACTGTATGGATTCAATGCACGGCTTACTACATCAATCAATGTCAGGCTATTCACCACCTGACCTTTATCAAGTCCCTGCAAATTAACGTGATACAAACAGTCTTGATTGTTCAGCGTATCAATCATACCTTTACCCAAAGGCTGCACAATGACTACACTGCTATTGAAATCTGTCTTCTGGTCCATATTATAAACAATCCAGTCGACAAACGCACGTAAAAAGTTACCTTCACCAAATTGAATGATTCTTTCAGGACGAACAGGCTTGTTCGCATTTTCTTTGTTTAACGGTCTCATACTTTGTATTTATTTTTAGGTTTACTGTTGCATACAATACATATTCAAGTTCAAATCACCTTCACAAATGGTAAAAAATATTTATCCAGCACATAACCTACCCATCAACGAAGTGATTAATTTTACTAAATATTCGCTGCAAATATACGAAATATTTTGTTATTCCAAATAAAATTTCTATTTTCGTGTTCGATAACGGAGAATAAAACGATATTTGTGTTGTTCAGCATAAAAAATCGTTCCAGCAATTAGAAAAAGTGAAAATACCTAACAAAAAACATAAACCAAAAAGAAAACTTATATGAAAAAATTTATGGACGAAAATTTCCTGTTGAAAACAGAAACTGCACAGGAATTATACCACAACCACGCTGCCAAGATGCCTATTATCGATTACCATTGCCATTTGATTCCGAAAATGGTAGCCGATGATTATCAATTCAAGTCAATCACAGAAATCTGGCTGGGCGGTGACCACTATAAATGGCGTGCTATGCGTAGCAACGGTGTAGACGAACGCTATTGTACCGGAAAAGACACCACAGATTGGGAAAAATTCGAAAAGTGGGCAGAAACTGTTCCTTACACATTCCGTAACCCCTTGTATCATTGGACTCATCTGGAACTGAAAACCGCTTTCGGTATCGATAAAATCCTGAACCCCTCTACCGCACGTGAAATATTCGAAGAATGTAATGCCAAATTGGCTACTCCTGAATACTCTGCACGCAACTTGATGCGCCGCTACCACGTAGAGACAGTATGTACGACAGACGACCCTGTAGATTCTTTGGAATATCATATCGCAACACGCGAAAGCGGCTTCGAAATCAAGATGCTTCCGGCTTGGCGTCCCGATAAGGCCATGGCTGTAGAATCTGCAGCCAACTATCGTGCTTACATCGAAAAACTGGCGGAAGTAAGCGGCGTAAACATTTCTTCGTTCGATGACATGATTGACGCTTTGCGCAAACGTCACGCATTCTTTGCAGAACAAGGATGTAGATTGTCTGACCACGGAATCGAAGAATTCTATGCAGAAGACTATACCGACGCTGAAATCCGTGCGATATTCAATAAAGTATACGGCGGCACGGAATTGACGAAAGAAGAAATCCTGAAGTTCAAGTCGGCTATGTTGGTTATCTTTGCCGAAATGGACTGGGAAACCGGTTGGGCACAACAATATCACTACGGAGCTATCCGCGACAACAACAGCAAGATGTTCAAGTTATTGGGACCGGATACCGGTTTTGACTCTATCGGTGAATTCAACACAGCCAAATCAATGTCGAAATTCCTCGACCGTTTGAACTCTGAAGGCAAACTGACTAAAACCATCCTGTACAACCTGAATCCATGCGCGAATGAAGTCGTTGCTACCATGCTGGGCAACTTCCAGGACGGTTCGGTACCGGGCAAGATTCAGTTCGGTTCGGGCTGGTGGTTCCTCGATCAGAAAGACGGTATGGAAAAGCAGATGAACGCGCTTTCACTGCTGGGCTTGTTGAGCCGCTTTGTAGGTATGCTTACAGACTCGCGTTCATTCCTGTCTTATCCGCGTCATGAATACTTCCGCCGCACATTATGTAATTTGTTAGGCAATGATGTTGAAAACGGAGAACTCCCGGAATCAGAAATGCCGCGCATCCAGCAAATGGTAGAAGATATTTGCTATAACAACGCAAAGAATTATTTCAATTTCTAATCGTTCTTCATAAATCAGATTTTGCATGAGAAAGCCCGCTATTTGGCGGGCTTCTTTCTTTTTCGTATCTTTGTCCGCTCCTAAAAACAAAAAGACAGAAAGAACATGAAGGTACAATTTATGAGCTTAGGTAGCGGAAGCAGCGGAAACTGTTATTATCTTGCCACCGAGACATGCAGTATATTAATAGATGCCGGAGTAGGCATCCGCACTGTAAAGAAAATATTCAAGGATTACAACATTGACATGCAGTGTATCCACGCCATCTTTATCACACATGACCATGCCGACCATATAAAAGCTGTAGGCAACCTTGCCAAACGGTATAATATCCCCGTCTATGCCACACAGGCTATCCACAAAGGTATGGAGCGCAGCTACTGCATGACCGAAAAACTTTCGGCAGACTGCATCCGTCTGATAGAAAAAGAAAAAACTATCAGCCTGGATGATTTCACCATAACCTGCTTCGAGGTGCCTCATGACGGTACAGACAATGTGGGTTATTGCATAGAAACAGGCGACAAGACTTTCGCCTTTCTTACCGATATGGGCCACATTACCCCTACAGCTGCTTCATACATCGAACGTGCCGATTACCTGATTCTGGAAGCCAATTACGATGATGCCATGCTGCAGATGGGACCTTATCCCCCTTATCTGAAAGCACGTATCGCCGGGCCAAACGGACACATGAGCAACCGTGAGGCAGCCCAGTTTATTGCCGAGCACTTTCCTCCCCACCTGAAGGTACTTTGGCTTTGCCATCTAAGCAAAGACAACAACCATCCGGAACTTGCATACAAGACCGTAGAACTTGCCTTGCGCGAACAAGGCATCGTAGCAGGACGCGATATACAACTTTGCGCACTAAAGCGCACGCTGCCTTCAGAGTTGTATACTTTCGAATAAGATTGTCTGATTCTGGAAAAAGTCCCACAGATAGATGCGCCGACACATATAGGTTCATCTGCTGTAAGATTATTAATCTTCAGGCTGCAAGATTATTAATTAGTGTGTCCAGTTCTACGTTCCTAAAAAAGCAGTATCAAACGCCCTTGTTATTGTTCATATTATGCTCTGAAATTT
>NZ_JACSPP010000039.1 GCF_014837065.1 Phocaeicola intestinalis | reverse complement strand
CAAAGTAACACATTAAATTTTGAAGGACAAAATATTTACGTAGGAATTGATGTGCATTTGAAGAGTTGGACAGTAAGGGATTGATACAAAATTACGGTTTTCCCGTTTACTCCTTATATTATATAAGGACGGATTTCGGCAGGTGCCGGCGTTTTGTATCAAAACCGGCTTAAATTGATACGGATATGAACGAGAAACGAAAGATATTGCAATGCCTCATCGAAAACCGGGCTTTCGCGCCTTCGGCTTCCGCACTCGCCAAAGACTTGGAATACGAAAGCAACAAGGCGACCCTTTATCGGATTATGAGGGATGAAACGAAAGACAGTACGGTGGACGACGTGTGGGACAAGCTCCTGGAAGAGCACTGCCTCACGGAAAGGCACTTGTATAACTTAGCGCGTATCTTTGAAGGGGCCGCTTATTTCAGCGACTTGATTCTGCCCGAAATGGACCGGAAACATCCGAAGTGGCTTCGATACTTGCTGCTCATGCTGACCGATGATGATTACGAAGCTTGTTCTCCGGAATTCCAGCAAGAAACCGCCCCGATACTGAAAGACCTGAAAGCGGACGAACCGGATGTGTATTGGGGCATCGTGACGGTGATTTATATACGATGCCGAAATATCGACCCTTATAAGGAAAACCCCCAACGCACTTTCTGCCTGCTGATAGACGAATTGGACAGTATGTTATCCTACTGGTACCCGGAAAGGACGGACGCGCATGAAATTTCTTTCAATCTGAAAGAACTGACAAAAGCATCGAACTTGTGGAAAATCATCGAAAACTGTACCATCTTGTTCCGACGCTATACGGAAGCGGATTTCAGCAGCTATGCCAGTCAAAGCATGATGTTATTCGGTTGGGATGCAAAAAGCTTTTGGCGCATACCCGGGCACCCTTACCTACAAGGCAGCCAAGTATGGGTACTGGTAGAGCATAGTTTCGGGCGTGCCACAAACGGGTGCTACATCGTATTGTGCCTGGAAGCAGGAAAAGACATCTGCACATTCGTACTGAAAGACGCATTGGTGTTTTGCTTTTGGTCGGTAGATAAAGAAGACGACCCGCTCATCCTTCAAGCTTGCCGGGGAACTGGAGCACATAGAGAATGGTGTTTTTATGCCTACGGATATGATGAAGAAACGCATACACTCTATCTGGAAGCCAATCCTGCAACAGGTAATCTATTCGGGCTTCCTGAAGCCATGAAACAGATAAATCTGGAAAAAGCGAAAGACAAAGAAGAAAAAGTGTGGACAAGAATCATGAACAAATGGGATAAAGAACAAGGAAATTCCATCTTCGAACAAGCCAAAGCGTTGTTTGCAGGCAGAATTGACCTGAAAGACACCTACCAGCTGGAAGATGTCAGCATCAGCCGGACTTGCCTGAAGCTCTTCATCAGGCACAATGGGGACAGCCGCACGTACCAATTGCCCATAGAGGCATACGACTTTCTTCAAAAAATCAACCCTACGCAACAAGTGTTGATAGTGAGGCATACAGATGACCAAGACATCTACGTAGAATGGCCCGAAATGGGCTATGGCATCAAATTATCCGAATTCGAGGTACATTAAACCGCAGTAAACATTATCAAAATCCGGCGTAACGAACATTGGCACATTAGCACATTAACACATTAACACATTAGCACATTAACACATTAGCACATTAGCACATTAACACATTAACACATTAGCACATTGGCACATTGTTTATTTGCTCATTTTATATTACCTTTGCTCAAACCAAAAACCAAAAACAAATTATGGATTCTATCAAAAACAGACGTACGATACGCAAGTATAAGCAACAGGACATTCCTGCCGACTTGCTAAACGGATTGCTGGAAGAAGCTTTCCGTGCCCCAACAATGGGTAACATGCAGTTGTATAGCGTCATTATCACACGTGACCCGGCAATGAAAGAACGGCTGGCACCCGCACATTTCCACCAGCCAATGCTGGCAGAGGCTCCCGTGGTGCTGACCTTCTGCGCCGACTTCAACCGCTTTGTGAAGTGGTGTCGCCAACGCAAGGCAGAACCAGGCTACGACAACCTGCTCTCGTTCATGAATGCCAGCATCGATGCTATCATGCTTACACAAAACTTCTGCACACTTGCCGAAGCCGCCGGACTGGGCACCTGTTTCCTGGGCACCACGATTTATAATCCCGACCAAATCATCGAAGTCCTGAACCTGCCCGAACGGGTCATTCCGCTTGCTACCATCACCGTGGGCTATCCCGATGAATGTCCTCCCCAGACCGACCGTCTGCCTTTGGAAGGCATCGTTCACGAAGAGCAATATCATGACTATTCGCCCGAGGACATCGACCGTATCTATGCCTACAAGGAGTCACTGCCCGAGAACAAGCATTTCGTGGAAATCAACCATACCGAAACGCTGGCACAGATTTTCACCGACATCCGCTACACGAAAGAAGGAAACGAGGCAATGTCGAAAGTGCTGAAAGAAACTCTACGCAAGCAGAAGTTTGAGGAATGATGAACTTTTTTAAATGAAGAATGAAGAATCGCTTCGCCACATGGGATTCTTCATTCCTCCAGCTTTGCCTTGATGCGTTCTAGCAGATAAATACAACCTTGCATCTTCGGATTTTCGTAGCATTGGTCTGCTTGCAGAAACAACCTGTGCAATGTTTCTTTCAGGTCTGGGATATATGTAGCCTTGTCCAATTGCAAACTCTTAGGAAGCTCCTTGCTATCGAACCAATGTTCCAGTTCCTGAATTTCTTCTTTCGTATACAAATTGTTAGAATCTTTCATCTTGTCTTTATAATTGAATTAAACTAATCAGAAGGGATAGCCTACAGCAAAGTGGAAAGCAAAATCACGCTTGAAATCAGGTGAAACAATCGGATAACGGTCTTTGCCCGTATACATCGGATTGATGGCTTTCATACCACCGTCGAAACGCAGGATTAGAAAATCGAGGTCAAAACGAATGCCCAAACCATATGCTACTGCCAATTGCTTATAAAAACGGTTGAACTTGAAAACGCCTTCGGTCTGTGTGCCTTGGGTACGAATATTCCACACATTACCGGCATCGATAAATGCCGCACCGTTCAATTTCCAGAACAAATAGGTACGATACTCGATGTTAAGGTCAAGCTTGATATCACCTGTATGATTGACATAATCGATGGTATTCCCGTCTCCCCGGTACGAACCGGGTCCCAGCGTACGCACTCTCCAGCCACGCACACTATTGGCTCCACCCGAGAAATAAAGCTTTTCGAAAGGCAGGCTTCTCGAATTGCCATACGGGCAAGCTATGCCCAACCCAGCATGAAATACCAACGAGTTCCGGTCGTCTATCACAAAATTCTTCGCAAAATCGATATCCATCTTCACATACTGGGCAAAATCGATGTTTGCCAGCTGATAAGCATCGCCGTATTTCGGTTTCTTATGCACCAGACGCGAAAATCCATAAAGCAGATTGCCCGACTCTTCAATATTGAAACGGATGGAATACGAATTGCTCTTGGCAGCCTTCATCGCATTTCCTCCTGCACTGTTGTATGTATAAGTATACCCCATCCGCACGATAAAAAGGTCTTCATAACTATGCCGCAACAAAGGATTGACCTGGTCCATACGGTCAAGATAATCATTGAAAGCACCGGAAATGTAAGGCATGTAAACATAGTTGATGTCGAGCACATCAAACCGGTGCGTAGCTTTTCCCCTACGCGACCACCGGTAACTCCAAGCAGCAGAAGCCAACGTCCGTTCGAACTCCGGACGTACCTGTGAATTGAACTTCACACTGACCTCTGAGGTTGCCCGGACACGCCGTTTGAAGTCGGATGACAAAAAAGGAAACATAAATTCGGGGAAATTGATGCTGCTCTCCACGCCATACTCCACATAATTGCTGTTGGCATACCCCTCCAGTCCGCTTACCGCTTCGTACGCACCACGCAATTTCAAGGTAAACGTTTCCGAGCCTTTAAACAAGTTGCGGTGGATAAATGAAGCCGAAGCGGCTGCTCCTAAATCACCAGCCGAATTGGTACCTTCTATTTCGAATGAAAGGGCTTTGTTTTTGTTCTTAGACAAAAAGATATATGCATCCACACGGGCAGAATCGCCGGGCAACCGTACTTCATCGAAACGGATATTGGAATATTTCAATACTGACAGCCTCGCCAGCGAAGAATAAGTGTCCTGTACATTACGGCTGCAATACAAATCCCCCGGATGTAAATGATTATAATCGGTTACGACCCGCGGACGTAAAAAAGGTCTGTCTTTATAAAAAAGCCCGACTCCACCGGAAGATATCGAATCGAGCCCGCGCAAAGCATCCTCTGACAATTCTGCAAAATCTACCCCCAGCACATAACGCACATTACGCAATGTGTACTGCCTATGGGGTTGAGGCGCATCATCCTTTGTACGGCGGTAAGGCAATAATCTCATTGTCAAACCTACCCGATGCGTATTCAGCATCGTATCCGCCTGATAAGTTATGAAATCTTTATTGAAACGATAATACCCACGGTCCTGCAAGTATTGGGTAATACGCTGACGCTCCTCATCCAGTACGTTTACATCGAAACGCATTCCCTCGTACAGACGGGTATGAGTAGAATCTTCTGCCAGATAAGCGGCTATTTTCGAATCGGAAATGTCATAAGTCAGACGCTCTACAACGTACGGTTGTCCCGAATGAATCGAATAATACACTTTCATCCGGTTGCCCGAAGGCACCTCGTCCATATCTACAGTAGCTCCCATATATCCCATATTCTGTACGGCTTTTTCCATTTCCTCACGGGTTTCCCGAGCAGCCTCACGGTCATATATGACGGGAGCCTCACCTATCTTGCGCCAAAAACGATTCAGCCATTTTGTAGAATCCAGCCCTGAAGCACTATAAATATACATGGGAAGCTTGACAATACTGAACCATTTGGCATTAGAGGTCTGACGGACATAAAGATTCATCTGCGACGACTTAATCTCTTTATTATCCGACTCTATTTTAACATCATGCAACAAATAGCTCCCCTCTGGAATAAACTTGCTCACTGAACAGCCTGCCAGCAACATAACAGCAAGCATCAGGAATACGTTTATCAGAACCTTTTTTTTCATATACTACTCAGAGGGAATGCAAATTTATCCGCAAAGATAGGGATTTATTGAAAATATCTTCTTAGCTTTGCCCGTAAATATTTGTTATTTGTGCGAATCAGGAGTTAAAGTGGTCATGCTTCGCAAGAATTATCACTATGCCCGGTAGTTAAAAGCCCGTGATTCAGCTTTATGAAACAAGCATACAAGTATCGGCTGCTAACTTCCAACCCAAAATGTGAACAATACCACCTTTTCTGACTCCCCTTGTGATTCCTGACAGGTGTCATTTTAAACGAAAACGTATGCTCAGCAAAAACAAAATCAAATACATCCACTCGCTGGAACAGAAAAAGAACCGGAAAGAAGAACAAGCCTTCATCGCCGAAGGACCGAAACTGGTAGGCGACCTGCTGGGGCATTTTACATGCCGGCTGATAGTAGGCACCGACGAATGGCTGAACCAACACCCCTACATCCAAGCTTCCGAAATCATTGTGGTAAAGAGAGATGAACTATCTCGTATCAGCCTGCAGAAAACCCCTCAGGAAGTACTGGCTATCTTCGAACAACTGCCACATAAAGTAGAAGCAGATGCAGCCAGACACTCACTCTGCCTGGCACTGGACGATGTTCAAGATCCCGGAAATGTAGGAACAATAGCACGGGTGGCCGACTGGTTCGGCATCGAACACATATTCTGCTCGCGAGGCACGGCTGACATCTATAACCCCAAAACCGTACAGGCTACGATGGGAGCCATCGCACGCGTAAAATTCCATTACTGTGACCTGGCCGCATTTATCACAGAACAGGCCAAGGCAGACGTTCCCCTCTTCGGTACATTCCTAAACGGAAATAACATATACGAAGAAGCTTTAGATAGCAAAGGCATCATCATAATGGGCAACGAGGGCAATGGCATCAGCCCGGACATAGCCGAAGTTATCAACCACCGCTTGTTCATCCCAAACTATCCGCCTGAAAGAGCCACCAGCGAATCACTGAATGTAGCCATAGCCACAGCTATCGTCTGCGCTGAATTCAGGAGAAGAAAATAAACAAGCCATACTATACCATATGCGGTATCAACGAACATAAGTGATACGACTGACTTACTTATGTGAAACACCCAAGTCACTTATGTGAAACGGTCCACTCACTTATGTTCATCAAAAGGCATACTTGAACAAATGCACAAATTAAAAACTGTTTTGAATTTATCGTGCGATGATTGGGGATGAGTTTTTGTAGAGACACAAAATCTTGCGTCTTTACTATGGGAAGATAGCAGGCTATCTGACGAAGAACAGAAGCGGAAAGGACCAAAAAATCGCCCAAAGCACACACGAAAACGGAAACATCAAGACGAGAAAAACTTTTTGGAGAAATTCAAAACAGTTTCTTAGTTTACTTCGTAAATCGAAAAACAGTAATTATACATTCTCTGCGGTGAAAACATCACTTGCGGAAAGGCGGCTTCACGACTTGTGCTTTCAGCTTCCGCCCGCGGTTGTCCAGATAGATTTCCGTACCGGGTTTCGAGAAAGCGGTTTGTACATAGCCCAAACCGATACCTATCTTGCGAGTAGGCGACATGGTGCCCGAAGTGACATGTCCGATTTCATTTCCATCGGCATCCGCCAACTTATAGCCGTGGCGCGGGATGCCGCGGTCTACCATCTCAAAACCTACCAGCTTGCGGGCAACACCTTCGGCTTTCTGCTTTTCGAGTGCTGCACGATTGGGGAAATCCTTGCTTTCTACAAACTTTGTAATCCACCCCAGTCCGGCTTCGAGGGGCGATGTGGTATCATCGATGTCATTGCCGTACAGACAGAAACCCATCTCTAAGCGCAATGTGTCGCGTGCGCCCAATCCGGCAGGCTTGATGCCGAACTCGGCTCCAGCCTCGAAAATAGCGTCCCAAATGTGTATCGCATCTTGCGGATAGAAATAAAGTTCGAAGCCTCCGGCTCCGGTATAGCCAGTATTCGAGAGAATCACTTGCGGTACTCCGGCAAAATCGCCCACACAGAAATGATAATAGGGTATCTCTGCCAGATTTACCGAGGTCAGTTTCTGCAACACAGACAAAGCTTTCGGTCCCTGTATGGCAAGTTGTGCCATACGGTCGGAAGCGTTTTCCAGTTCAGCACCGGCACGGTTGTGCGATACACACCAGTCCCAGTCTTTCCCGATGTTGGCGGCATTTACCACCAGCATATACTTTTCCGGCTCATAGCAATACACCAGCAAGTCATCGACGATCCCCCCGGTTTCATTGGGAAAGCACGTATATTGTACCTTACCCGGCGTGAGCACAGCCGCATTGTTCGAAGTAATATCTTGGATAAACTGGAGCGCATAAGGACCTTTCACCCAAAATTCGCCCATGTGTGAGACGTCGAACACGCCCACGGCGTTGCACACCGTAAGATGTTCGTCAATGATTCCAGAATATTCGATAGGCATATTGTAGCCCGCAAATTCGTGCATCTTTGCGCCAAGCGCGATGTGTTTCTCTGTAAATGGAGTTGTTTTCATCTGTTTTTCATGTTAAGGTTTATTATTAAGGTCATCACCACAGATTAACCGATTTTTTTATCAACAAATCAGGAGTTAAACATAGTTATACTCCTGATTCGCATAATTAACAAAATCAATACCGCCTAGCGGTAAGCTCGGCAATCTTCACTACCACCTTCATGGCTTTCTCTATAGACTGTATGGGCACAAACTCGTAACGCCCGTGGAAGTTCAAGCCGCCGGCAAAGAGGTTTGGACAGGGCAGGCCTTTAAACGAGAGCTGGGCACCATCCGTACCTCCGCGGATAGCTTTCACTTTCGGCTCCACACCTGCCTCCTGCATGGCAGCAAAAGCGATATCAATGATGTGCATCAGCGGCTCTACCTGCTGGCGCATGTTGTAGTATTGGTCTTTCACCTCTACCGTTACCGTACCCGCTCCGTATTTTTCGTTCAGCTTGTCGGCACACACTTTCATCAGCGCCTTGCGTGCCTCAAATTTCACACGGTCATGGTCGCGGATAATGTACGAAACCGTAGTATGTTCCACCTCTCCTTCCATACCTATCAGGTGGAAGAAACCTTCGTAGCCTTCGGTCGTGGCAGGAGTTTCGGCATCAGGGAGCAAGGACACGAACTCGTTTGCTACCAGCAACGAATTGACCATCTTGCCTTTGGCATATCCAGGATGCACGTTCAGACCTTTTACCTGCACCTTTGCCGAAGCCGCATTGAAATTCTCAAACTCCAGCTCGCCCACTTCGCCTCCGTCCATCGTGTATGCCCATTTGCATCCGAACTTCTCCACATCGAACTTGTGCGCTCCCAGTCCGATTTCCTCGTCAGGATTGAAACCGATGCGGATTTTTCCATGCTTGATTTCGGGATGCTCCTTCAGATAAGCCATTGCCCCTACGATTTCGGCAATGCCTGCCTTATCATCGGCTCCCAGCAGGGTTCGCCCGTCAGTCACTATCAAGTCCTCGCCTATATGGTCGAGCAATTCGGGAAACTGTCCGGGTGACAACACGATACCTTCTTCCTCACACAAGGGTATATCCTGACCTTGGTAATCGGCCACAATGCGCGGACGTACATCCGCACCCGACATATCGGGACTGGTATCCATGTGAGCGATGAAACCAATGGTAGGGATATCACGGTCCACATTAGCCGGAAGGGTAGCAAAAAGGTAACCGTTCTCATCGAGTGAGATTTCCTCCAGCCCTAATGCTTCCAATTCCGATTGCAAATATTTGGCGAACACCATCTGTCCGGGAGTGCTGGGTGTCACACCGGCATTCTCGTCCGACTGAGTGTCGAAAGAAACGTACTTCAAAAAACGTTCTATTACTGTCATAATCTTTTAAGTTAAATTTTTAGCAATGATTAGTGATGTAAAAGTAGAAAATAGCCGGCATACCGCCAAACATACGAAGTTAAAAAGCTATACCGAGACCATTAAAAAGCCATACAAGACCACAAACTTAATTAAGTTCTTCTAATTTTAAGCCTCCAAGTGCCCAAGTTTTTATACCTTTGCGACTGATAACATTTTGAATATGAAAAAACTGATTACACTCTGCATCCTGTGCTTGACGGCATCGCTCGGCTTTGCCCAAGAGACGGACACCCTCCGGCTTCCTGCCGACACGCTTTCCCCGCCAATGACTCTGAGCAAGAAAGAACTGCACCGCCAGAAGGTAGCACGACGAAACTTCCATTACAATATATTGGGAGGACCCAGCTTCAGCCCCGACTTCGGATTTCTGGTAGGCGGAAGTGCACTGATGACGTTCCGCATGAATCCCAAAGACACTACCATGCGCCGCTCAGTACTCCCCTTTGCCATGGCATTCATCTTCAAAGGCGGACTGAATATCCAAGTAAAGCCCCAACTGTTTTTCAAGAACGACCGCTTCCGCATCTTCGGACAATTCACTTACAAAAACACGCAAGAGAACTTCTACGGCGTGGGCTATTCTACCAACAAAAATTACGAACGGAGTGACAGTACCAGCCAATACCGCTACAGCGGTGTGCAGATAAACCCCTGGTTTCTGTTCCGCATCAAGGAGACCGACTGGTTTATCGGCCCGCAAATCGACCTGAACTACGACAAGATAAGCAGTCCGGCAAAACATCTGGCACACCAAGCAGATTACGTGCGCGCCGGAGGTACCGAATCGGGCTACAAGAACTTCAGCTCGGGCATCGGCTTCCTCGTCACCTACGACACGCGTGACATCCCTGCCAACCCTTACCGAGGGCTGTACTTCGACATCCGTGGACTGCTGTACCAGAAATGGCTGGGAAGTGACAACGATTTCTACCGCTTCGAGCTGGATTACCGCCAATACAAGTCGGTAGGCGAACGGAAAGTACTCGCCTGGACGGTACAGACCAAGAACGTATTCGGCAACAACATTCCACTGAACAAATACGTGCTGAGCGGTACGCCGTTCGACCTGCGCGGATACTACATGGGGCAATACCGCGACAAGAGCGGCCACGTGGCACTGGTGGAATACCGCCAGATGTTCAACACCGACCGCAGCAACTGGCTGAAGCGCATCGTCCACCACTTGGGCTTCGTAGCCTGGGGAGGAGCCGGATTCATGGGTCCTAATCCGGTGAAGATAGAAGGCGTGTTGCCCAACGCCGGCTTGGGCCTGCGCATCGAAGTGCAGCCGCGCATGAACGTCCGCCTCGACTTCGGGCGCAACTTCATCAACCGCCAGAACCTGTTCTACTTCAACATGACAGAAGCGTTCTGATCCGTCGATAAGTAATCAATGATATACGACAAGCTCTGAAAACACAGATTTTCGCAGATTAACGCAGATTTGGCAGGTAATTATAGCCACTCGGAAATATGCAACTATATCCGTCCGTGTGTGCATATATATGTCCCCCGTATCCATTATAGTTGCATCACAACGGTAATGACAATGACAACAGACAATTGACAACTACTCCGGCTTAGAATAATGGTCAATTATCCATTGCCAATTGGTGAGAAAAGGGAAATCAGAAGCGACTCGAACCGTCGAAGCAATGCGTGCAGACCTTGCACTTAGGCAAGCCTATGGCGTTTATCAGCGTCTCCAGCGTATTGAATTTCAACGATGTGAGACCAAATCGCGCACGGATACGTTCTACCAGTTCATTGTACTCGGGTGAGCCGGTAGTGGCATAGCGGTCTAATTTCGCATTACCGTCACCCTCTATCTCTTCGATAATGCGGCGAGTAATCAGTTCCATGTCGCTCTTCGACGAGGTAAAGGCGATGAACGGACAGCCGTAAATCAGCGGCGGGCAGGCGATACGCATGTGGATTTCCTTGGCACCATAGTCGTAGAGGATTTTCACGTTGTCGCGCAACTGGGTGCCACGCACGATGGAGTCATCGCAGAACAACACCCGTTTGCCTTGCAGCATGGCACGGTTGGGGATGAGTTTCATTTTTGCCACCAGCGAGCGCATCTCCTGATTACTGGGTGTGAAGCTGCGCGGCCAGGTAGGAGTGTACTTGGCAATGCCACGGTGATAAGGTACGCCTTTGCCCTCGGCATAGCCCAACGCCATGCCTACACCCGAATCGGGAATGCCGCAGGCGCAGTCCACTTCCGACTCATCGGTACGTCCCATCTCGTAACCGCTCTTGAAGCGCACTTCTTCTACGTTGCGCCCCTCGTAGCACGACACGGGGAAGCCGTAATACACCCACAGGAAGGAGCATACCTGCATCTCCTCGTTGGGCTTGCGCAGCTGCTCTACGCCTCCGGCACGCACACGGACTATCTCGCCCGGTCCCACGTAGCCGGTTATCTCGAAATCAAGGTTAGGCAGGCTGCACGACTCACTGGTCACGGCATACGCGCCCTCTTTCTTTCCGATGATGATGGGCGTCCGTCCCAGCCGGTCACGGGCGGCGATGATACCATCCTCGGTAAGAAGCAGCATCGAGCACGAGCCTTTCACCTTAGCATATACGTTTTCGATGCCCTCGACGAAATTTTTTCCTTGCACGATGAGCAATGCCACCAGCTCGGTAGGGTTGGTTTTCCCCATACTCATTTCGGCAAAGTGCATATTGGCATCCAGCAATTCTTTCTCCAGTTCGGAGATATTATTGATTTTGGCAACCGTCACTATCGCAAACCGTCCCAGATGTGAATTAATCATAATGGGTTGTGGGTCGGTATCACTGATAACGCCGATACCCGATTTGCCCTTAAACTTTGATAACTCCGACTCGAATTTGGTACGGAAGTACGAATTGTCTATACTATGAATCGACCTTGCGAAACCCGATGTTTCATCGTAAGTAGCCATCCCTGCACGTTTGGTTCCCAAGTGCGAATTGTAATCCGTACCGTAAAACAAATCGGTCACACATTCAGCCATAGAGACTGTTCCGAAAAAACCACCCATTTTTGCTATGTTAAGTTGTTAAAATTGTAAAGTAAGTAAATCGCCTGCAAAATTACAGAAAAGTACCGAAAAAACAGCTGGCGGAAAGAGAATTTTCCTTCCAGCCAGCTTCTGTATGTTTAGCGGTCGAGCTCACGCAGCCATTTCTCCAGCTCACCGGTCCATTGGCGTTTGTAAAGGAAGCTGTCGCGGAATCCCCAGCCGTGTCCGCCGACGGGATAGGTGTGCAGGCTTGCCGAGACACCGTTTTTCACCAGTGCCGTATAATAGTTCACGCTGTTGGCTACGGGTACGGCACCGTCATCGCTGCTGTGCATGATGAATGCCTGAGGAGTTTCGGGTGTGACTTGCAGTTCGTTCGAGTACTTTTGTTCGAGTTCTTTTGAAGGATTCTTTCCTAATAGGTTGTCGTGCGAACCCATGTGGGTGTAAGCAGGATCCATCGTAATGACTGGATAGAACAGAATCTGGAAGTCGGGACGTGTCTCTGCGTCTGTAAAATGGGTTGCGGCGGTGCTTGCCAGATGTCCGCCTGCCGAAGCGCCCATGATGCCCAGCTTTTGGATGTTCCATTCTTTTGCATGCTGGCGCATGATGCGGAGTGCCTGTTGGGCATCGCTCAGGGGGACTTCATTGTTTCCGTTAGGCATACGGTAGGTCAGTACGGCGTATGTAATGCCTTGGCTGTTGAACCAGTTTGCCATATCATGCCCTTCGTGGTTCATGGCGAGATGACTGTATCCACCTCCCGGGCACATCACGATGGCAAGTCCGTTGCTTTCTTTAGCGGGATAGACTTCGATGGTCGGTTCTGCTACATAGAGCGGACCTTTTTCCACTTGGCTGGTCATGCCGTTGTCATTGGGCGCGCCGTTTTGCCACAACTTGATTTTGACAGGTTCCTGCGCCGCAAGCAGCGTAGAAACAAAGAGTAAACTCATTAATGCTAACTTTTTCATGGTGTTTTATTTTTTATTAGGTACCAGGTGACCAGGGACGAGGTACTAGGCCTTAGATAGCATAAGTAAAACTATTCAAAACCTAGTCACCTCGTACCTCGTCAACTAGTCAACTTTATTTATTTTCATACTCGCTTTTACTAAATATATAATAAGGAGTGCGTATGCAATGAGCGATACTACTTGGCTCATCGGGTTTTCCAGCCACACTTCGTTCACCAGATTAATGCCTCCGAAACGCATCGCGGCACTTATCACACCCATCAGTGCACCGCCGGCTATGAAGCCCGAAGCCAGTAAAGTGCCCTTTTCTCCACGCGCCGCATTGACCGCTTCGTCCTTGCTACGGGTGGTGACGTACCAGTTGATGGCACCGCCTACAATAAGCGGCAGGTTCAGCTCCAAGGGGATAAACATACCTAAGGCAAAGGCAAGTGCCGGGACTTTGAAATAAGTCAGCACCAATGCCAGTGCGGCACCGATGCCATAAAGCAGCCACGGAGCCGACACACCGTTCATCAGCGGGTCGATGACGGCAGCCATGGCATTGGCTTGCGGTGCGGCAAGTGCACCCGAAGAGAATCCGTAGGTCTTGTTCAGTATCATGATAACACCGCCTACGGTAGCAGCCGATACCAGTGTGCCCAGGAATTTCCACGTCTGTTGCTTGGCGGGCGTGCTTCCCAGCCAATAGCCGATTTTCAGGTCGGTAATGAAGCCGCCTGCCATCGAGAGGGCAGTACATACCACGCCTCCCATAACCAATGCCGCAACCATGCCCGTAGCACCTTTCAGCCCTACGGCAACCATCACCACCGATGCCAGAATCAGGGTCATCAGCGTCATGCCCGACACGGGATTGGTGCCCACGATGGCAATGGCATTGGCGGCTACCGTGGTAAACAGGAACGAGATGCCTGCCACGAGGATGATTGCTACAATGGTGTGCAGCAAATTGCCTTGCATCACATCGAAATAGAAGAACAGCGCCACAAGGATAATGGTGACAATCGACCCGATGGCGATGATTTTCATCGACAAGTCTTTCTGTGTGCGCACCACGCCGGCATCTGCCTTCTTGCCTTTCATCTCTTTGGCGGCAAGCCCTACGGCACTCTTGATGATGCTCCACGAGCGCACGATGCCGATAATGCCCGCCATGGCGATGCCTCCGATGCCGATACTCTTGGCATATTCGGCAAAGATGGTTTCGGGCGACATCGAGCCTACGGTCTGCGTGATAGCCGGATTCCAGGCGTTCAATACCTGGTCGCCCCACAGCATTGCGATGCCCGGTACGATGATAATCCATACTGCGAGCGAGCCGGCGCAGATAATGGCGGCATATTTCAACCCTACGATATACCCCAGCCCCAAGACCGCTGCTCCGGTATTGATTTTAAGCACCAGCTTCGCCTTGTCGGCAATCGTCTCGCCCCAGCCGCACACGCGGGTGGTGAAGTTCTCGTTCCACCACCCGAAGGTAGCTACGATAAAGTCGTACAGACCGCCGATGAGTCCGGCAAAGAGCAACGGTTTCGCCTGGCTTCCTCCCTTTTCGCCCGAAATCAGCACCTGCGTGCTGGCGGTGGCTTCGGGAAAAGGATATTCGCCGTGCTTCTCGCTTACGAAATACTTGCGGAAAGGAATGAGAAACAGGATACCAAGGATACCTCCCAGCAAAGAGCTGATGAACATCTGGAAAAAGTCGACCGTCATTTCCGGATACTTGTCCTGAAGGATGTAAAGTGCCGGAAGGGTGAAGATGGCTCCGGCTACGATAACGCCCGAACATGCTCCGATGGACTGGATGATGACGTTTTCGCCCAGTGCGCTTTTACGCTTGGCGGCTCCAGACACTCCCACGGCAATGATGGCGATGGGGATGGCGGCTTCGAATACCTGCCCCACTTTCAACCCCAAGTATGCCGCTGCTGCCGAGAAGAGTACTGCCATGGCGATGCCCCACGTCACCGACCAGGCATTTACTTCAGGATAATTCTTGTCGGGCGACATCAGGGGGTGGTATTGTTCGCCCGGTTTCAGTGGACGGAACGCGTTTTCGGGCAGTCCCGTCGGTTTTTCATCTGTTTCTTTCATGTTGTGTTATTATTTTTAGTTTCAATTTATCTTTTCGTGCCAGATGAAGCCTTATGCATCGTTCCCAGTGTAATGTAAACTGTCAGCTATTAATTATTAATTGTTAATTATTAATTGTTAATTGTTAATTATTAATTATAACTTATCTTGCGATGTACTTCTCCATCCCTTCGGTGTAGTAGATGTCCGTTTTCCCGTCGTCTTTGCTATAGATAAAGTATGCGTCCAGCTCGGGATGGGCATGGCAGACGGCTTTGGCAGAATCCAGCCCCAATACCATGAAGGCGGTGGCGTAAGCATCTGCCTTGGCACAGTTGTCGGCGATGACCGTAGCCGAGAGGATGTTGTGCTGTATCGGGTAGCCTGTACGCGGGTCGATGGTATGGGCGTATTTCTTGCCGTCCTTGTAATAGAAGTTGCGGTAGTTGCCCGAAGTGGCAAGCCCTACGCCGCTCACCTGCAATACGGTCTGCAACTCCTGGTTCACTGCCAGCGAGTCGTCTATGGGCTTGTTGATGCCGATGCGCCAGGGTTTCATCTGTGCGTTTTCACCTTTCATCACCAGTTCTCCCCCGATGTCTACCATATAGTTGCGTATGCCTTTCCGGTCCAGCAGGCGTGCCACACAGTCTACACCGAAGCCTTTGGCAATGGCACTGCAGTCCAGCATCGTGCGCGGGTCGCTCTTGACAATCCTTCCGTTTTCCAGCTTCACCTTATCGTATCCGACGAATTGGCGCAAGCTGTCGATGGTAGCCGAATCTACTTGCGATGCATTCTTGAACCCGAATCCCCAGGCATTCACCAGCGGAGCAACGGTAATGTCGAACGCGCCGTGTGTCTCTTCCGATACCTGCCGGGCAAGGCGGTACACATAGTCGAACAGGGAGTCGGTCTGCATATCCGTATTGTCGTTGATGCGCGTAATGACCGATGCCTTGTTGAAAGGCGAAAGCGAACGGTCTACCCGTTGCAGCTCGGCTTCTATCTCGGCTTTCAGGTTCTCTTTCGACTGGTAAGTGATTTTATACATCGTACCGAACACCAGCCCCTGGTCGGTCTGGTAAGGTGCCTGCTTGCGCAATATCCATACGGTACCCACGACGAGCAGCAGCAGGAAAGGGATTTGCCATTTCAGTCCGTTTTTTTTCTTCATGTTTTCTATTGTTTTTATATCTGTTTATAGGTGACGAGGTAACAAGTTGACGAGTTGACGAGGTTCTCAGATAGTTTTGCCAATGGTATCTAAAAACCTTGTCACTTGGTACCTTGTTAACTCGTTACCTGGAGAGTAAGTGTTCGCAAAGTATCTTTACGCCGATGCCTATCAATACCAGCCCGCCGAACAATTCCATCCGCAAGTTGAAGCGTTTCCCGAAAAAGATGCCGATAAGGCTTCCTGCCAGCGAGAGGACGAACGAGGCAAGCCCGATGGCAACGAGCGGAAGAAGCAGGCTCTGTAGCTCCTTGAATCCGGTGAAGGCAAACGAGATGCCCACCGCCAGTGCATCAATGCTGGTAGCAATGGCAAGGGTGATGATGACCTTCAGCCGGGTAGGGTCGAAGCTGTGTTCTTCGCTGTCCTTGAAATGCTCGCGTATCATGCGGATGCCTAAAAAAGCGAGCAGCCCGAAGGCTACCCAATGGTCGTAAGCCTCGATGAGGTGGCTGAAATGGCTTGCCCCAAGCCAGCCCAGCAAAGGCATTAAAGCCTGGAAGAAGCCGAAAAAGAACGCCATCGTCAGAAACGTATTCCACCGGATGCGCCGTAATATGATGCCGCTGGTGACGGACACCGTGAAGCAATCGATGGCGAGGCTCACGGCAAGCAAAAGAATTGCGAATATACCCATTTGTGTCAGTTATTAATTAGTTGACAAGGTGACGAGTTAACAAGGTGACGAGGTTTCAGATACTTTGGTTAACTATTCAAGACCTTGTCACCTTGTCTCCTTGTCACCTTGTTCCCTTAAAACGGAAGATTATAAATCAAGTTATACGTCAGGTTGAAGCTGCTGCTGGCGTTCTTGCCAAAGCCGGGCACGTACCAGGGGACCGAGTTCTCGTGATTGTCGATGCTCATGCGCATCTTGTAGCGCACCGCCCATCCCATGTGGAAACGTTTGTAAATCCTTACCTTGATGCCTACTACACCTTCCAGCCAGCTTGCCTTGCTTTTCATGCCCGAATACGAAAAAGGCACCGTAGTCCCTCCATAATTGGGGTCAGTCATGTCAGGTCCGCTCACGTCGTAGGTGAACGAACTCATGCCGTAACGCAGGCCCACATACAGATAACCGGGCAGGTAAGGCTTCAGGTAGAACACGTTATAGTCCATGCCTATCCGGAAATAAGGCGCCGATGTCTTGTAGTGCATGTCGTTGGCATCATTGACGACATCGGTTTTCCCGTAGCCTATTTCGAGGGTAGGCAAAAAACGGTTCTTCAGGTTACTTTGCAATAAAATTTCGCTGCTCATGATGTCTCCTCCCAGCAGGTAGCCGCCTATGCCGGCTATTTCCACGCCGATAGAACTTCCCTGATAGAACGGGGAAGCCTTGTAGTCGGCCTTTAGCTGCTCCTTGTCTTTCTTTTGTGCCCATGACGGGGCAGGGAACAGAAAGAGAAGGCTACTGCTCAACACCAGAAACAGTGAAATAGATGCGGATATTTTCTTTCTCATTGTTGTCGATATTCGGGTTAGTGATGGTGATAGAGTCGAGCCTGTGGTGGGTGTGCGCCGTGCCGGTGATTTCGTAGAACATCATGCTTCCGCAATCCAGGTTGGTGAAATACGGGATGTTCCGGTGGTCAATCCGGATGGTGTCGCGTCCCACATAACCGACATCCAGCGCGTGATAGATAAAGACAAACTGGGTGTAGGCATCGTAGCTCAAAGGAAGGCTGAAGCTGCTTGCCGCCGCCTCCTGATTGATAAGCGTGTCAGATACAAGTGTATCAGAAGAAGTGGTCTGACCTACGATAGTGATGGTGTCAGAAGTATTGAATGTCCGTCCGTTTTGGTCTACCAGCGAAAAATGCAGGTACGACAAGGCGTTGGGCGGGCAGTTTTCCACTTCACAGCCTGGAACCAACAGTCCTGCTAACGCCAATATGCAGAATATGACCGGTAGTCTTTTCATCGTTACAGTTCTTTTTCGATTTGATACTTGTTTCGTTCGGGAGCGTTGCGGGCTATCAGTTCGCCGATGAATCCGGCAAGGAACAATTGCGTGCCGATAACCATCGTGGTCAGCGCCAGGTAGAAGTACGGGCTTTCGGTCACCAGCCGGTACGGATTTCCGCAATACATGTCGTGCAGCTTGTTGAATCCGATAACAGCCACCGATATGAATCCCAACAAAAACATAATAGAACCCAGAAAGCCGAAGATGTGCATCGGCTTCACCCCGAAAGTGGAAAGAAACCATAACGTAAGCAGGTCGAGGTAACCGTTTACAAAGCGGTTCAGCCCGAATTTGGTCTTTCCGTACTTACGTGCCTGATGATGCACCACCTTTTCACCGATTCTGGCAAATCCTGCATTTTTTGCCAGGTACGGGATATACCGGTGCATTTCGCCATACACTTCGATGTTCTTCACCACTTCACGCCGGTATGCCTTCAGCCCGCAGTTGAAATCGTGCAGGTTGTGTATGCCCGACACCGCCCGTGCCGTTGCATTGAAAAGCTTGGTGGGTATGGTTTTCGAGAGCGGGTCATAGCGTTTCTGTTTCCAGCCCGAAACCAGGTCATACCCGTCCTCCGTAATCATCCGATACAGTTCCGGAATTTCGTCGGGACTGTCTTGCAGGTCGGCATCCATGGTAATGACCACATCGCCTTCTGCCCGTTCGAATCCGCAGTACAGGGCGGGCGACTTCCCGTAATTACGGCGGAACTTGATGCCTTTCACCTCCGGATTGCTTTTGCCCAGTTCCTCAATGACATTCCACGAGCGGTCGGTGCTTCCGTCATTGACGAAGATGATTTCATACGAAAAATGATTGGCATCCATTACCCGTTTTATCCATGCATGCAGTTCGGGCAACGACTCGGCTTCATTATATAAAGGGATGACTACTGATATGTCCATAATACTGATTTTTATTTTTTATATTTCATAACTAACAAGCCTGTAGGCAAGGCAAGCAAAATGCCATAGAATACATTCTGCGTAATGAGTTGAAAAGTGAGTTGAATGGGACTCAGGGAAGCTATCGTATCAAAAGCAAGCATAAGCTGGTCTATGGAAGTTGCCAGTTCACCTTGAAGCATAGCCTTTGCCTCGTTCAGCTGTTGCCTGTACATGTCAAACAAGAATCCTTGGTCGATAAACCGGAAGTAAAGATAGTGCCCTACCGCCGCCAGCATGGCCGCAAAGACATACATGCATACGGTAAAGATGAAAGCACGGAAAAACGGAATGGTTCCGTTGCAATATGTATTCCGGAATTTGCGTGCATACAAGTATCCCAATATGGGGACAAACAGCGTACCCAATATAAAAAGGAGTTGCAGCAAGGGAATTTTAAACCCTAATGGAAGAAAAATGAATTTGATAATCCAAAAGATTCCCATATAGGTTCCGAATCTCATTGCATGCTCTTGAATACCGATTGGTCTGTCTGGTGTCATTTTCTTTACTTTAAATAGATTAAAAGAGTATACCCTCCGTAACGGATAACTTTATTTGCGTACAAAAGTACGTTTTTTGTACTTATTCAGCGTAATAAAAGCATGAAAAATGACGTCTCTTCATTTTTTTCTGCATTTTTTTCAGAAGACGTATTGCATATTCAGAAAAAATACCTACCTTTGCACCCGCAATCAAGAAATATCGCGCCGATAGTTCAGGGATTGCAAGTTTTTTGAAATACGGGTAAGTCCCATACGGCCAGCTCCCTTCGAATCCTCCAGGGCTTGATCGCAGCAAAGGTAGTTGGTTGTAGCGGCGCGATATGGTAAGCTTACCCACCTGCCTCTTTAGCTCAGTTGGCCAGAGCACGTGATTTGTAATCTCGGGGTCGTTGGTTCGAATCCGACAAGAGGCTCGAAAAAAGGTTGCTTTCTGTAAAAGGAAGCAACCTTTTCTTTTAGGAACTGTTTTGAATTTATCGTGCGATGATTCTCACCACAGAGGACACAGATTTAATGTGTCAATGAATAATAGGGCAATGTGCTAATTTATTTTCACATTAGCATATTGTTTATTGACCTATTCTTCTGTGACACTCTGTGGCCTCTGTAGTGAATAGTTATATAATAAACAGGTTACTCATTCCGGCAATTCCACCACTCCCAGCTTCTTCTTCCCGTTCATCTTTGCCGTAAGCGGCTTGTCGAAATGCACCCAACGGATAAATTTCGTCTCTTCCACAGCAGGCATGGCATCCAGCAATTCCTGATTGAACACCCCGTCGCCGCAATAAGCATTGATGGTAAAATAGCCTACCCCGAATGACGTGAGGTTCTGGAAGAAATGCGTACCCTGGCTAGGGTCGACACGGTAATTGGTGAGACCAGCCTCAACGATAATACGTGCCGCCGAAATATTGGGCCACTTCACAGGAATACCCAGCCAGGTATCACTGCTTCCCCACCTGCCCGGACCTACCAGGACATAGTGCTTGCCTTCGTCAAGGAAACGCCGGTTCAGTTTCTCGATATCATAGGCTATCAGCTGGTTGTTCGAAGCCGAATAACCTTCCGTCTTCACATAAATCACATCTTGCATATCATCTATCACACCCTGCCCCAACGCATTCTCGCTTTTCAGCAACAAACGCTCTGCGGGGATGGCTTCCAGGTCTTCGTTGAAATCGGCTTTCATATCCACCATCGGACGGATTTGAAGCAAATAAAAAGTGCCGGACTTCTCTTGGGCGTTCAGGTTAACGGCAAACTCAATCTCTACCGGACGGCGCATTTCACCCTGACCATACTTCTGTACCAGCTGAAGAATACGTGCCAAAGGAAACACATCGTGCTGAAGAATATTGGCAAAGGTAATCACCTTGCGCCCGCCGGGATAAATACCGTCGCGGATAACCATATCATAAGGGTCGTAAGTAGAAGCGATGTATGTCAGCGAACCGTCTGCCTCGGCTTCCTTCACCGGCAGCTTCAAGAGATTGAACCCGTCATCCAGCGAAAAGTCGTGTCCCAGGTTCTTCAGGTCAAGGGCATAAAAGCGGGTCTGTGTCTCGCGAAGCGCCATCTCCAGTTCACTGGTCTGCAACACCTTATCAGGGTGATACGGACACACACGCAGGGTCAATCCGCCGTCGACGATGTATTTGCCCAAGCCCAATGCCAGGCTGACAGTACCTTCTTCGGCAAGTTCGTCATTGATAGGATAATAATTGACCGAACGTGCCACTCCCGATATGGCAGGATAGTAACGGTCGCCGTATTGCGTACCCACTACCTCCTGCAGGATTACTGCCATCTTTTCCTCGTCGATAACGTTGCTGGTAGCCTGCATATACGCCTTGCTGTCTTTATAGAACACCGAAGCATATACACCTTTTATCGCATCGCTCAGCATCCGCAGGCGTTCGTACTTGTCATCCATATACGGAATCATATAAGTAGAATAGATACCGGCAAAAGGCTGATAGTGCGAGTCTTCCAGCAAGCTGGACGAACGGATGGCTATCGGCGCCTTCACCACATCGAAGAAAGCGAAAAAGTCCTCTACCAGGTTATCGGGCAGCTTCGCACGCAGAAAGGCACGCAATATCACTTCGTCATCCGCTTCGCTCAGGGCTATCTGGTAGAGCTGGTTGGTTTCCATAAACTCGTCGAATATATCCGTACAGAGCACCACCGTCTTCGGAATGGCTATCGTGGCATTCTCAAACTCTTCAAACTCGGGATGACGCTTTACCATGTTGTCGATAAAGGCAAGTCCGCGCCCCTTTCCTCCCAACGAACCGTCACCGATGCGGGCAAAGTGCGAATAGCGGTCGAACCTGTCGCGCTGGAATACCGCTACGACACCCTGGTTTTTCATCTTACGGTATTTCACAATGGCTTCGAAGATAATCTGCCGGTGGGCATCAATGTCTTGCAACGACTCCCACGTAATCTGCTTCAGAAACTCTGCCACGGGAAATATAGCACGCGAATACAACCAGCGGGACACGTGATTACGCCCGATATGATACAGCAGCGAGTCGGCGGGGATAGAGAAAATGGCGTTCTGCAAATCTTTCAAGTTATGCACCCGCGCCACTTCCTCCTTGGTCTTCGGGTCACGGAACACAAAATCACCGAAGCCGAAATGCTCAGACACAGCCTGCCGCAAGTCCAGATTCATCTTCTTGGAATTCTTGTCGACAAACTGGGCATGAATGTGGGTGGCAAACTCCCGGTTCGAAGCTTCCGACGATTGCAAAATCAAAGGGATAAACGGACTCCGGCTACGCACCTCGGTAAGAAAGCGGATGCCTGCCTGCGGATCAATCTTCCCTTCTCGAGGGAAACGCGCATCGGAAACAATCCCCAAGGTATTGTTCTGATAACGGGTATAAAGGTCAAACGCCTCCTCATAAGTGCGTGCCAATACAATCTTAGGACGCCCGCGCATGCGCAAGGTACGCTGGTGCTCGTTCAGCGCCTCCGTTGCAAACTCCTGGCTTTGGCGCAACACAAACTTGTAAAGGTTAGGCAATACCGACGAATAAAACCGTATGGAGTCTTCTACCAGCAGAATCATCTGCACACCCACCTCCTTGACATCATGCTCCAGATTCATCTTGTCCTCTATCAGCTTGATGATAGACACCAGCAGGTCGGTATTCCCCAGCCAGCAGAACACGTATTCAAAGACACTCAGGTCTTCGTGCTCCATCCGCTCGCGGATGCCGTGCGAGAACGGGGTCAGGACCACCAGCGGAATATGCGGATATTTCTCCTTGATTTGCCTGCCGATGTCAAACGTATCACTATTATCGGTGCCGGGCATACAGATGACCAGCTCGAAACGGGTGTTTTCCAACTGCTTCCAGGCATCTTCCTCGGTAGACACCTGCGTGAAACGCGGCGGATAACGAAGGCTCAGGTTCATATACTCGATAAAGATTTTCTCATCGATGCGCCCGTCGTCTTCCAGCATGAAAGCATCATACGGATTGGCAACCAGAAGTACATTAAAGATACGTTTCGTCATCAGGTTGACAAACTGGGTATCCTTGAAATAGAGTTGGTTTAATTTTAACTTATTGAGCATAGCTATCGGATTTAAGCTTGATTTCTCAAACAAATTTCGGGATTTCTCTTGATTTATGCAACTTATCGGCGTACAAACTTTACCTGCCGCCAATGACCTGCCATACGGCTTTTAACTTTTTATCAGTTTTTACAGATAAATTCATACAGAATTATTTGATTTATCCGTTTAAAATCCTACCTTTGCATAAAGAAACATTTCATTTTGTCAGACCTTAAAGATAAATAGTTATGGACATCAACCGAATCATGTCATCGCTGGAGGCCAAGCATCCCGGTGAATCTGAGTATTTGCAAGCCGTAAAAGAGGTATTGATTTCTATCGAAGATATTTACAACCAGCATCCCGAGTTCGAAAAGGTATCGCTCATCGAGCGGCTGGTAGAACCCGACCGCATCATCACATTCCGTGTGCCGTGGGTAGACGACAAAGGCAAAGTGCAAGTCAACCTGGGCTATCGCGTCCAATTCAACAATGCCATCGGTCCTTACAAAGGCGGCATCCGTTTCCACGCATCAGTCAACCTGTCTATCCTGAAATTCTTAGGATTCGAACAAACATTCAAAAACGCCCTTACTACCTTGCCCATGGGTGGCGCCAAAGGCGGTTCCGACTTCTCACCGCGCGGCAAGAGCGAAGCCGAGATCATGCGCTTCTGCCAAGCCTTTATGCTGGAGCTTTACCACCATCTGGGTCCCGACATGGATGTGCCTGCCGGCGACATCGGCGTAGGCGGACGCGAGGTTGGATACATGTTCGGCATGTACAAGAAACTGACACACGAATTTACCGGCACCTTTACAGGCAAAGGACTTGAATATGGCGGTTCACTTATCCGTCCCGAAGCCACAGGTTTCGGCGGACTGTACTTCGTAAAACACATGCTCGACAAGAAAGGCATCGACATCAAGGGCAAAACCATCGCCGTATCAGGTTTCGGCAACGTAGCATGGGGAGCCGTAACGAAAGCCAACCAGTTAGGAGCTAAGGTAGTCACCCTTTCCGGTCCCGACGGATATATTTACGACCCCGACGGAGTAAGCGGTGAAAAGATAGACTACATGCTCGAACTCCGCGCTTCGGGAAACGATGTGGTAGCACCCTATGCCGAAAAATATCCGGGCGCAACCTTCTATCCGGGACGCCGTCCGTGGGAAGTAAAGGTAGATATCGCACTTCCTTGCGCCACTCAGAACGAATTAAATGGCGAAGACGCTTGTAATTTGATAAAAAATTCCGTTCTTTGTGTCGGAGAAATTTCCAACATGGGTTGCACACCCGAAGCCATCGATGCATTCATCGAAAACAAGGTGATGTATGCACCGGGAAAAGCCGTCAATGCAGGAGGTGTAGCGACCTCGGGACTCGAAATGAGCCAGAACGCCATGCACATCAGCTGGACCGCACAGGAAGTAGATGACAAGTTGCATCAGATTATGCACAACATCCACGAACAATGTGTGAAGTACGGCACCGAGCCTGACGGTTACATCAATTATGTAAAAGGTGCCAACATTGCCGGATTCATGAAAGTGGCACACGCCATGATGGCACAAGGAATTGTATAAAACAGGACGTTTTATAATAATATCTCGTTTAGTTGTATTTGTATTTTGTATTGTAGCTGCGCTGCTCGCCTGTGAAGGTAAGCAGCGTTTTTTGCTGTAGGGGCGTATCGCATACGCCCTGAATACATCCACATGGATAAGTGGACACATTCCGAAGGCGCATCAAAATAACATTCGATTATCCCAAAGCAATGTCCTCCTGCCCCTAAAATATCCCCATCTGATTGCAGTATATCTTCATCTGCAGTTGAAGTATATATTCATTCGCAGTTGAAGTATATATTCATTCGCGGTTGAAGTATATATTCATTCGCAGTTGAAGTATATATTCATTCGCAGTTGAAGTATATATTCATTCGCAGTTGAAGTATATCTTACTTTCCAGAGCAATATTCCTGCCTCTGAAACCGATACAAATGTACTGACCGCCAAACTTCCAACCCACCTGCGGACAATAATTTCTTCCAACTCCCTTTTATAGTCAATCAGAAATAAAATGCGAAAAATCATTTGTCATGCTGAGTGCCTATTTCCTGCGGAAAATCCATTCGATTATGACAAATTGTAAATTCGTCATTGGTAACGTAGTGAAGCATCTCGGATGCGCCCACGTGGATGTCTACGAGATCCTTCACGTTCGTTCCCTTAGATGACAATACATCAAGAATTTTTCGCAAACCAATTTTGTTCTACTATAACGGATGAATAATAGGGCAATGTGCTAATTTATTTTCACATCAGCATATTGATTATTGACCTGTTCTTCTGTGTATCCTTGTGTAGTCTGTGTCCTGTGATAGCATCACAAGAATCCGTTGTCAACTCCCGATTCGCATAATCAGCTGGTAAAAAACAGGGAACGGGGGTAAACAAAATAATGCTCTTGCGTTATATTTTAAAAACAACAATATACCGAATGCCATGAAACAGCTATATATCATCCTCCTTGCTTGCCTGCTTGTCGGATGCCAGGAAGAACAACTTATGGACAACTCACTTATAACAGTCTCCATCCAAGGAAACCAATTGGAAGGGATGACCCGGAACAATGAAGGAAAAAATATCTTCACCGCAGGCGACAAAGCCTCCCTTTTCTGTCAGGGAGGAATAAACGCCAACAATATCGCCCTGACTTATCAAGATGGGGAATGGCATCCTGAGACTCCATTGTACTGGGATAAAAGTGGAAATGATGCATCGGTTGTCGTCTACTATCCGGCATTCGCATCAACCCAACAAGAACTTTACGATACGGAAGGAAATCTGAAAGACATCTTATATGCAGCTCAAGAAACACCCTACGGCAAACCAGTTGAACTGCAATTCGAACATCTCTTTGCCAAAATCACTTTTGAGACAGATGAATCAATCCATACACAGATGCAAAACATCCGTTTTACTCCATCCGTCCGACTGGCAAGCATAGAGCCTCACACCCGAACATTCACATTTGCAGAAACTCCGGCACCTACCGTTTCTTTCGAAAAACGAACTGACCGTATATATACACTTTTCATACCTCCTGCCGACAATGTTTCTGTCGACATCAGGCTTGTCACCCCCGAAGGTGAACTACAGCTCACCACTCCGACACAATCTTTCATTTCGGGACACCAATATACCTACCGGCTTATTTCCAAAGAAAAAGAAACCGGCATCTACACCGCAGAAGAATTTATCGCATTCTCCCATCTGATAAACGGGATGGAATACGAAGGCTACACGCTGGACGATTTCGGACATGAAGTAGATGGCGTCATGACCTATTTCCTTTGTGCGGACATTGAGTTCACAGAAGAGCAAAGTGAGCAAGTGCAGCCGATAGGCTGTAAGTCGACAGAATTTGGTAAAAGCAAATCTTTTAATAAATGTTTTGACGGTCAAGGGCATTCGCTTTCCAATCTACGTTTGATTACTCCGGAGGACACTAAACATCAGGGACTATTCGGATACATAGGCGAGCGAGGAATTGTAAAGAATTTGACTTTAGAAAACTGTTCCTATACCAATCCTCAGATTTCTAATGAGCCTTATTTTGAAGGAATGATGGTAGGTTTGAATGAAGGGATTATTACCGGATGTCATGTAAAGTCATGTAGTATCAAGGACTGGACATTGGGTTACGCTGGAGGATTAGTAAGTGAAAATTATGGCATTATTGCCAACTGCTCATCATATAATGTCAATTTTGAGGGAACATTATATAGTGCAGGGGGATTATGTAACTATAATTATTCCCAAATACTCAATAGCTATGTATACGCGTGTCATTTTAACAAAGCATCGCAAACTGGAGGAATTTTTCATCGTAGTGGAAATGACGAAAACTGCCTTCTTAATTGTTATGCAGGGGATTTAATGTATGTGGGCAATACGGAATTTGGTTATTTTAGTCATAGAGTTGCAACAACAAAAACGATATTTCAATATTGTTATTACCCGGTAACATGCACCTCCGATCCTGTTTACAAGAATTTCACCAACATCAAAGACAAAAGCACCATCTATACTTACGATACTGATTTCACCGTTACCGATACGGGCGAAACCCTTTTGGATGCCTTAAATGCCTGGGTAGACAAGCAGCAAGGCGAGTATAACGGACTTCCCCTTTTGCATTGGGAAGCAGGAGATGAAGGTGTTCCAGCCAAGTTGGCAGGCCTTTAAAAGTCTGTTTTGAGTTTTGTGTGATGATGTAGGATGAGTTTTTAAGAGCTATTCCCAATAACCAGTAAGGCAGAATCAGCAAACAAACCCAAAAACTTAAAAACTCAAAAACTTAAAAACTTAAAAACTTAAAAACTTAAAACGCATGAACTCATCCCCATTATAGTTTTTTATCAGCCCAAAAGACTACATCTGTGCAAAATGTTGTAATTTTGCGCCCAAACTCAAGAGTCTATGGAAAAAAATAAAAAATTAGTTGGAGCGATTATTCTATTGATTGTCATTGTTGCAGGCGTTTCTTTCCTTGCCGTGAACGAATACCGGAAAAATAAGGAAATGGCCGAAGTGTTTGCCGTAGAAAAACAAGAAATGGAAAATGAATATAGCGCGTTTGCTACACAATACGATGAACTTCAGGTGCAAATCAACAACGATTCGCTTCGTGAAAAACTGGAAAGTGAAAAGTTGAAGACCCAACGGTTATTGGAAGAACTGCGGCAGGTGAAGACAACCAATGCTGCCGAAATATTGCGGTTGAAGAAAGAATTGAAAACCGTACGTGCCGTGCTGCGTACCTATGTTATCCAAATTGACTCGCTCAACCGGCTCAACGCTGCACTGATGGAAGAAAATCAGGAAGTGAAAAGCAAATACTCAGCTGCCACAGCGCAAATCAATACCCTCTCGCAAGAAAAGAAAAACCTGAACGAAAAGGTATCGCTAGCAGCCCAACTGGATGCCACCAACATCTCTGCACTACCGATGAATAAACGTGGCAAGAAAGCACGAAAGGTAAAAGACGTGAAAAAAATTGCTATCTCGTTCACCATCGTAAAGAACATCACTGCCGAAACGGGCAACAAAACAATTTACGTCCGCATTGCCAAGCCCGACAATGACATCCTCTCGAAAGGCAATACCACCTTTGCCTACGAAGACCGTGAAATTACTTACTCCATTAAAAAGTATATTGAATATACCGGAGAAGAACAAAGCGTTACCGTCTATTGGGACGTGGAAGAATACCTTCCTGCAGGTACCTATACGGTCTATATCTTTGCCGACGGCAATATGATCGGACAAAACTCGTTTACCATGAAATAAAAGCCTGCATCATGAAAAGAAGCCTATTCCACATCCATGCGCTATGCATGCTTGCATCTGCCTTATTCCTTGCATCGTGCGGACAAGACCGCTCGGGGGAATATTATGCCCTCATCGGGCCAAAAACGTGGATGTACGAAACCATGCAACAACATTACCTGTTTTACGAAGACCTTCCCACCGAAGAAGGACTGAACTTCTTCGATAAGCCCGAAACATTTCTCCAGTCGGTTGTTTCTTCACAGGACCAGAAAAATGGAAGCGTGTTTTCCCACATTGATTCGGTAAATGTTTCACGTGTACAAAGTGCTTACCCCACTTTCGGATTGGAAGGCTCATTGATACGCAATACCAATGGTGACTATGTAGTACATATATTATATGTGTATCCTGATTCTCCAGCTTCTGAAGTGGGACTGAAACGCAACGACTGGGTGGTAAGCGTGAACGACCGGGCTTTGAATACAAGTAACTTCGAATCTTTCTTCCAGCGTCCCAGCAGCTCCTGCCGCTACCGGGTAGCTACAGAAGTAGATGGACAGCCGGATACATCCTACGTTGACATGCCTGCTCCCCGAATCATCGAACAACCCAGCGTATTTACCTATAAGACCATAACCGCCGGAAGCAAAAAAGCTTTTTATATCCTCTACAATGGATTTGAAACGGACGACGAAGAATCACTGAAAGCAGCCTTCAACGAAGCTGCCGCCCAGTCACCATCCGACATCATCCTCGACCTTCGCTACAATCCGGGTGGCTATGTATCCACCGCCCAATTGCTTAGTACCATCCTTGCCCCACAAGGTGCAATGGGACAACCGTGGCTTACAATGGTATTTAATGACAAGACTGATCCTCAGACACAGACCTATACTTTTGATGCCAGCCTGCTGCAAGGGGTAACCAATCTGAATTATGACCACCTGTACGTCATCACCACCTCTAATACAGCCTCGGCATCCGAAATTGTTATCAATACCTTGCGCCCATATTTAGGTGATAAGCTATTACAAGTAGGTACTGCCACCTTTGGAAAAAATGTGGCACAGAGCTTGTTTACCAATGAAGCTTACCCACAACTGGAATTCTGGTTAACCACCTCGTATACAGCCAACTCGGAAAACTTTTACGATTATTATACTGATGGGCTGCAACCTGATTATGTTTCATCTGAAGACTTAACTGCCAATTTAGGAGAGTTCGGCACACCAGCCGACAGTATTTTGGCTCCGGTATTTTATCATTTGGAACACGGCACGTTTCCCTCGACTGGAACAGAAGAAAGTACCCGTTCAACAGGAAGCAAAATTATTTATAACCCTATAGACCACAAGCCAAAGCGAAGCCAAATGTCAATAAAATGAATGTTGACATTTATCAACATGTTCTCATGAAAACGCAATAGGACAGGCTTTGCCAAATAAATCGCCCAAAGCACACACGAAACGAACACATCAAGACAAGAAAAACTTTTTGGAGAAATTCAAAACAGTTTCTCTTGGCTTTATGCTATTTTGCTAGCACATTTTACAAACATAGGAACTAAAAATTCACCGCAAAACAATGCCTGTTATTTTCATACCAGTAGTTCACTTTCCATCCATGGTATTCGCAAACCGCTTTCACTATCGCCAGTCCTAATCCATTACCTTTTGTTTTTTCTGACGGGCGGTAGAAGCGATTGAATACCTGCCGGGCGTCCAATTCCGGCTCATCGGAAGTGTTCGATACGATAAGCTGCCTGCCGGTCAGAACAAGAGTGATGTCCCCATTCGGACGGTTATGGCGGACAGCATTCACCACAAGATTATTCACGAGACTTTCCAGAAGGGTGCGGTTGGCACGTATCATCAGTGAAGTCTGGAAATCTTTGCGGAGAACGATGTTTCCCATAAGGCATTCCAATGAAGGCAGCAGTCTGTCGAGAAAATCGCCCAAACTGATGGTTTCCATCTGTTCGTACTGGCGGTTGTCTATCTTGGCAAGCAGCAACACCGCGATACACATTCTTGACGCAATCCCTCACACCCACCTCCGCCAGCTTCGCCTTCAAGTTCTTGATGTGCGTGTAGACGAAGTCGTGATTGTCCAGCATATCCGCCATGTCGCCGCTGGGATACTCTGCCATCCCTGCCTTCGACACCGCCTTGCCCACGTTACCGATGAAGGGCCGACAGCTCCCTTTCGTCTTCGATTATCAGCAGTTTCATTGCGTTTGATGAATAAACATGGAAGCAAAGGTAATAGGGAAATGTGAAGATATATTGAAGAAGAATCGAATTTTTCACTATATTTACCCACAAAACTACTTATACTGAAAAAGATATGGATACTCAGACATTCATCAGCAAATACCGCCAGGCTTTTGGTGAAACGGCGGAACTTCCGCTTCTGTTCTATTATGATAACGAACCGGTGGCAGATACAGATAAGATAAACGGTTGTCTCTTTAAGGGAATGGATGCCGCGAGAAAAGGGAAAGGGCTTAGCCTGAATGCCGAGACCATCGGTTGTGGCGGAGGCAAGCTCTATACCGCCTTTGCGCCGATGCCTGAGCATGTGCCCGGCTTTGTGTCACATAAAGAACGCTACAAGGCTTCTCCGGAAGATGTGATAACGTGCATTGAACGGCTTGATATACGGCCGGCTGCTAAAAAGTATCTTAATTTCATACGGATTGACCGCGTAGAGAGTTTTGAACCCATGGAAGGGATTTTGTTTTTTGCTACTCCCGACATGCTGTCAGGACTGGCAACTTGGGCATTCTTCGACAATAACGCCGATGATGCTGTCTCCTGCATTTTCGGCTCAGGCTGTTCATCAGTTGTAGCCCAAGCCGTAAAAGAAAACAGAACAGGCGGCCGTCGTACGTTTATAGGTCTGCTCGACCCTTCCGTGCGCCCTTATGTAGAAAGCAATGTGCTGAGTTTTGTGATTCCGGCAAGCCGTTTTAAAGAGATGTATCAGACAATGGACCGTTGTTGCCTCTTCCATACGAATGCATGGAGTAAGGTAAAAGAACGGATAACCAACAGCATCTGACCTGCGCTTACTTGATTAACATGATGATGCTTCCGCCCGTAATCAGCAGCGCGCCCGCCACCACCCGCAGGCTGACCGGTTCCTTCAGAAACAGGAATGACAGGCAGATGGTGATGACCACGCTCAGCTTGTCTATCGGCGCCACGCGCGACACGTCGCCCGTCTGCAACGCCTTGAAGTAGAAGAGCCACGACACCCGTCGCCACGCCGCTCAGCACAAGGAAGAGCCAGGCATGACGCGGTATCTCCCTTATCTCGCTTACATGTTGCCCAAACAGCACGATGCCCCACGTCAGCAGCAGGATGACGGTGGTGCGGATAGCCGTAGCCAAATCTGAATTAATGTCCTTCACGCCCACCTTGGCGAAGATGGCGGTCAGCGCGGCAAAGAGGGCGGACAGCAGTGCATAGTATTTCCACATAATCGCTTTCCTGTTTTTAAGTCGGTTGCAAAGTTATTGTATCTACGCAAAGGTAGGAGCGGATTTTGTAGGAATTTTGAAGAAAGCAGAAAAGCCTCTGCCGGGAATAGTACTTTTTCCTGTAAGATTTGTCGGAGCTTCGGATGGGGGCGGATTACTTAGCATAAGGCTTGTATTCTTCAGGGATAGGAATATGGAAATGGTAGCACAAGGCAAGCACATCTTTAATATCGTTTTCATCAAAAACATATCCTGTGTGGAAAGCGACCTGTGCCTGGGGAGGAATACACGACACTTTCTTTCTGCCGATACAGCCTTCTCCATTGAACGTGTCCGCCGGATAAATTGCTCCTTCAAAAACAATCTTCCGTTCCGAAGTATATGTAAACAAATGCAAGTCCACCGTCCGCCCATCCGCATCTGCGAAAACGATGTGCTGCGGAGTGGAATATGTTTCTGTCCGTTCCTTGAATCCCTGTTGATGTAAAGCATGAATGAAACGCACAGCCTGCCTTTCTTCCACAAACAAGTCAATGTCTTGATGTTCTCTCGTTTGTTCGCCTAACAATGCATCTACACCCCAGCCGCCGTCAATGAAAACATTTATCTCCAATTCTTCGGCAAGCATGATTAAATCAATAGCATCTTTTTCGGTAATCATATCTAAATTTTGGAAGTTTGTTTGCGAAGGTATGAAAAATCAGCAAGCTTGGCAAACACCAAGCCCCACCATTCACCGGTAAATCCTCCGCATCAGCGCCGGAAGCACTACCAGCAGCAGGGGCAGACCCGCCACGAAGAGGATGGGCTTGGCGTAGAGTTGATGAATCGAAAGAGTTGCTTTCATATCCAAGTTGTGTTTAGTGGTTCCAGTAATTGTAGGCGGCAATGACAAGCTGCCGGTTCGTGCGCATCAGCAGGGCATCCCGTTCCGTCTGTATCTTGTTGCGGAGCACGGTCAGGTAATCCAGCACGGACACCTGCCCAGCTTCCACCTCCCGCGCGTAATCGGACAGGACACGCTCGTATCCGGCGAGTTGCTCCGTCAGAGCCTTGTCTCTCCGGTCATATTTCTCCAACTCCGACAGGCATTGGCGGAGCCTCATGCTGCGTTGGTATTCGACATGGTCCCAGTAGATGCGTATGCTTTGCTGCTGCAGTTCCGCCTGACGCTCCTTCCAACGCTTTTGCCTGCCGTCGAAGAGCGTCCACGTAAATGTCAGTCCTGCGCTCCAGCCGAAATGCCTGTACCATTGCGAGAAACTGCCCGTCTGCATGCCTCCGTCCACAAACAGGTCCAGCCGCGGCTTGTACTGCAAGTTGAAAGAGCGCAGCGATGCCGCCGTATTCAGGCTGTCCAACCGGTACTGTTCCGTCACCGCGCGTTCCAGTTGGTTCTCTTCCAAGCGGATGTGGTTGCGAGCCATATCCATATTGATGCGGGATTGTTCCTGTGCCACTTTGTAAGACGAATGTCCCAAGAGCGGCTGTGTCCACGTGGCTCCGGCATACAGGTGCCCGCTACTCTCGCCCAAGTCGTAGCCGTAATAATCCGTGGCGTCCTGTGCGTTCCACCGGAAAGAGGTTTGTCCCCCGTCTTTGGTCAGGACGGGTACGAACAGGTAATCCCCGTTCAGCTCCAGCCGTGAACGGGTGTACAGCGCCTTCAGCCGCCGGAGTTCCGCCTGCTCTATTTGCAGTTGGTTGCGGTAATCGTGGAGCAAGGGGCTGTAATTCCGTGCAGCTTCTGCATAATAAGACAAATCATGAGACATTTGCTGCCCTCCTGCCGTAAGGATACAAAAGGAAAAGACTAAAATAAAACATATCCGAATCATATTGATACCGTTTTTCCGGCAAAAATAGATACGGATGTTGTAGGAATCTTGAAGACATCCGGCAAATCCCCAAGAATAGTGAAGACAAATGCATCAAGGCGTGAAAACTTTTTGAAGAAATCCACAACAGTTTTTTAAAATCTGAACCAATGCTTTGCCAATCAAATAAAAAGCATTACCTTTGCAGTCGCTAATACGAGTTATTAGTATAATTCAAATCATTTTATTATTTACTAAACTTTATATTTAAAGATGGCAACAAAAATCAGATTGCAAAGAAACGGACGCAAAGGATATGCGTTTTATTCAATTGTTATTGCAGACTCAAGAGCACCACGTGATGGTAGATTTATTGAAAAAGTTGGTACATACAACCCCAATACCAATCCTGCCACAGTAGATTTGAATTTCGACCGTGCATTGTATTGGGTAAAAGTAGGTGCACAACCTACAGACACTGTACGTAACATCTTGTCTCGCGAAGGTGTTTATATGATGAAACACTTGCAGGGTGGTGTTGCAAAAGGCGCATTCGATGAAGCTACAGCACAGGCTCGCTTCAGCGCTTGGAAAGAAAACAAACAAGCTAATTTGGCCGCAATAAAGGCTAAAGCAGAAGAAACCAAACAAGCAGCCGTTAAAGAACGTCTGGAAGCAGAAAAGAAAATCAATGAAGAAATTGCTAAGAAAGTAGCTGAAAAGAAAGCTGCTGAAGCTGCCGCTAAGGCAGAAGCTGAAGCTGCTACCGCAGAAGAAACTCCGGCTGAAGAAGCACCTGCTACCGAAGCTCCGGCTGAAGCATAAATTCGCTTTTTGACGTAATAAAAGCGAGGCTGTCGCAAAATAAAGAATGGCAATACTTCTTGCCATTCTTTATTTTTTTAATGGATGTCCGCAAACAGCCAATGTAGGGGCGTATCGCATACGCCCGGATGCACCAACTTATCCACGCCGAAAGAGTTATTATGTTTCAGTTGAACCACGGATATAGGTGCAACGGTAAACGCAGATAGGCTCATCCGCTGTAAGATTAATAATCTTCAGGCTGCAAGATTATTAATCTTACAAGCGGAAGATTATTAATCTTACCAAACGAAGCTATCTGCGTTGAAGCAAGAAGATAATAACAGTTTCGCTAACCAATTTTGTTTACTACACTTAGAAGCTGTTTTGAATTTCTCCAAAAAGTTTTTCTTGGCTTGATGTATCCGTTTTCGTGTGTGCTTTGGGCGA
>NZ_JACSPP010000038.1 GCF_014837065.1 Phocaeicola intestinalis | reverse complement strand
TTCCTCATCACAGAAGCGAAAATGCCTCAAAAACTCATCCCAAATCATCGCACGATAAATTCAAAACAGCTTCTCAATCATGTATTGAGAATTATTTTCGTGGACGTTTTTCTGATTTTATGAAAAAGATAGCAGGCTGTCTGACGAACAAATTCAACGAGATAACCATCATTCTCGGAATCCTTTTCGATAGATATAGAAGATGCCGTTGTATCCATTGTGACACGATGTGCACACGATATGAGACGAACCAAGCTAATACTAACAATCCCAAACAACGTTCATTACTTGCATTACTTGGTTACAAAAGAGAAAAAAACCGTGATTATTCTTCATTATATTTCCCTGATTTGCTCGGTGTCTCGCTTTTTTGCATTATCTTTGCCTAGTGACTAAAGATAATGTGTATGAAAAAACTGTTTTTATCGATGCTTTTAGGCTGTATCCTTATGCTGAGAATAGTTCCAGCTTTACACGCGCAGCAACCTATGCCCGATTCCAATGGATATATAGTAAAGGTAGGAGATGTAGCACCCGATTTTGAAATGATGCTCACTGACGGCAGCCAAGTAAAACTTTCTGATTTACGCGGCAAAGTGGTGATGCTTCAGTTCACTGCAAGTTGGTGCGGCGTATGCCGCAAGGAAATGCCTTTCATTGAGCGTGACATCTGGCAGAAGCACAAGGACAACGACACATTCGCACTGTATGGCATTGACCGAGACGAACCGCTAGATAAAGTGAAAGCTTTCGTGGAACAGACCCAAGTAACTTATCCAATGGGGCTTGATCCGGATGCCAATATTTTTGCGCTTTACGCAGAGCGTAGTGCTGGCATTACCCGTAACGTGCTGATTGACCAGACGGGCAAGATTGTGTTGATGACCCGCCTCTACAACGAAGACGAGTTTGCGTCATTGTGCAATAAAATAGATGAATTGCTGAAATGAACCGTTTGCGACTGACACTTGTAGCATTGTGCCTGCTGTTGCTCGCACCTGCTTATGCCCAAAAGAAAAATACCCGGCGCGAGCCCTTGTTCGGAAAAGCTAATGCCACTTATCAAGTTACGTCCAACAGTTTGAAGGGAGCTACCTTTTATTTGGTAAGCGGACACGGAGGACCTGATCCGGGATGCATCGGTAAGTATCAAGGCAAGGAACTGCATGAAGACGAGTATGCTTATGACATCATTTTACGGCTGGGACGCGAATTACTAAAACGGGGCGCAAAAGTGCATTTCATCATCCAGGATGCCAAAGACGGCATCCGCAACACAACGATCCTGAAAAATAGCAAGCGTGAAACATGTATGGGAAGACCCATTCCACTAAAGCAGGTAGCACGGTTACAACAACGTTGCGACGCCATCAACCGACTTTACCGCAAGGATAAAAGCAAATACAAACGAGCGATATTCATTCATGTTGACAGCAGGAGCCGTGGCAAGCAGACCGATGTATATTTTTATCATGCCCCCCAAAGTAAATATGGAAAACGACTTGCTACTCAGTTGCACAAAACGTTCAAGGCAAAATACGATCGTCATCAACCCAATCGTGGCTTTGAGGGGACGGTAAGTGCACGTGATTTGTTTGTATTGCGTAATACTATTCCTTACGCTGTCTTTCTGGAATTGGGAAATATCCAAAACGCACAAGACCAAAAACGTCTGGTTATTCCCGATAACCGTCAAGCTTTAGCCAACTGGATTACCGATGCTATTGTAAAAGATTATAAGAAATAATCAGCAGGCGCTAATCAGGAGTTGCAAGCAATTATGTTTCACAAGAGCCAGCACTCCGGTTAGAAGTTATAGTAAGAAGCTGTTTTGAATTTCTCCAAAAAGTTTTTCTTGGCTTGATGTGTTCGTTTTCGTGTGTGCTTTGGGCGATTTTTTGGTCCTTTCCGCTTCTGTTCTTCGTCAGATAGCCCGCTATCTTCCTCATCACAGAAACGAAAATGCCTCAAAAACTCATCCCAAATCATCGCACGATAAATTCAAAACAGCTTCTAAGACAAAATTTGTTTGTGAAAAAAGAGGGTGTATCAAATTCCGGCACACCCTCTTTTTATTGAAATACCCTTATGAGAAACAGCTCTTTCTAAAAACCAACACAACCAGCATATAAATCGTCTATGTCCTGGCTCAAGCACATATTTGGGACAATTTGGGACAATATCCGAAAACTTATAATCTGTATCCATAATAATAGGAATTGTCGATAATATTACATATATTTGCATAAACCATGTTCCTTAGACGCTTATGAAAAAAGAAAAACACTTTTTGACAACATGTATTATCGTCTCTTCTTTTTGCCTGCAACCCTTGTCGGCACAAGAAAAAAAACAACATACGGAATCGATTCCCGATTCTGTATTGAACATCGGATATGCACAAGGCAGCCTGATAAACCTTTCAGGTTCGGTAGAACGGATTACCGAACAACAGATGAATAAAGAACAAATCACCAACCCTTTAGAAGCCATCCAAGGACGAGTAGCAGGACTTACCATTCTGAAAAGCAGCAACGGTATGGCTGCACTGGAATCTGTACGTATGCGGGGCACCACTTCACTGACTAGCGGAAACGACCCGCTAATCATTGTCGATGGTGTACTGGGTGACTTAACGATGCTGACATCCATTTACCCAGCCGACATCGAAAGTTTCACCATCCTGAAAGATGCATCAGAAACTGCCCAATATGGTTCTCGGGGAGCTTCGGGAGTCATCAATATTGTCACTAAAAAAGGGACGGCAGGGAAAACACGGATAAATTACAGCGGAAGCTTCGGCATAGCCCACGTCTACCGCCACTTGGACATGCTTTCAGGAACAGAATATCGAAGAGTGGCAACCGAAAACGGTCTGCACTTCCTGGACAAAGGTTATGACACAGACTTCCAAAAGGAAATAGAACAAACCGGATTGCAACAAAATCATAACATCGCATTTTATGGAGGAGGTGAAACATCGAACTATCGTGTCTCACTAGGCTTCCAGAACCGTGAAGGAGTTGTCCGACACGAAAATATGAAACTATTCACCTCGAACATGAATATGAACCAGAAGTTACTGGATGGCTTCATTGATTGCGAACTGGGACTGTTCGGCTCAGTAAAGCGTAACCGCACCTTGTTCGATTATCAAAAGACATTCTACTCGGCAGCAACGTTCAACCCTACCTACCCCAACCACAAAAATCCTGAGACAGGAGGATGGGACCAGATAACCACAGCCAGCCAGATAACAAACCCCTTGGCGTGGATGGAAGTGAACAACCAGAATGCCACATCATATTTTAGTGCCCACGCCCGCCTGACCTTCCACCTGTTGAAAGACCTGAAGCTGGTTCTGTTCGGTTCGTACACATACAGTGACAGCGAAGACTCGCAATATCTTCCTACCAGTGTATGGGCACATGGGCAGGCTTACCGAGGCGACCGAAAGTCTGAATCACTTTTGGGAAATCTGATGCTTACCTACCGCAAACACAAAGGAGTGCATTTCTTTGACGCACTGGCACTGGGCGAACTGGAGAAAGATATTTATAAAGGATTTTATACAACCGTGACTAACTTTTCTTCCGATGAAACCGGATTCGATAACCTGCAAGGCGGAGCACTCCGACCATGGGAAGGCACCGGTTCATATTTCGAAGAACCGCATCTGGTTTCATTCTTGGGACGCGTGAACTATACATTCGACAACCGTTACGTACTGACCCTGAATGCACGTACAGACGCTTCATCCAAATTCGGTAAAAACCATAAATGGGGATTTTTCCCTTCGGCATCCATTGCATGGAACATTTCGGAAGAAGCATTCATGAAACGTTTCCGCTACATAGACAACCTGAAAATACGTATGGGATACGGGCTTGCAGGCAATCAGGCAGGTATCGATTCGTATACCACCATGGCATTAGTCCGTCCTAACGGAATAACACCTACTGGCAATGCCCCATTGGTCACATACGAAAACCTCCGGAACATCAACCCCAACTTAAAATGGGAAGTGAAACGCACGTTCAATGCAGGATTCGATGTGGGATTATACGGCAATCGGCTCCTGCTTTCGGTCAATTACTACAACTCGAAAACCACAGACATGCTTTATTCCTATAATGTAAGCGTACCTCCCTTTGCCCACAACACCTTACTGGCAAATCTGGGTTCCATGCGGAACAGCGGAACAGAAATATCCATAGGCATCACACCACTGAAAACACAAGACATGGAACTGAACATCAACGCAAACATTACTTTCCAACAAAATAAACTCCTCTCGTTAAGCGGCATGCATAACGGAGAATACGTCTCGGCTTCCGAATACACCGCCATCGCCGGATTAAACGGTGCTGGCACACACGGAGGATACAACAACATCGTGTATCAGATTGTAGGACAACCTTTGGGCGTATTTTACTTACCACATTGCGAAGGACTTGCAGCAGACGGAAAAGGAGGATATACTTATCAGATTGCCGACCTGAACGGTGGCGGGGTAAACCTGGAAGATGGCGAAGACCGCTACATAGCCGGACAAGCCATTCCGAAAACGCTATTGGGTTCGAACATCAGTTTCCGCTACAAAAATATAGACATTTCCTTACAGATAAACGGAGCATTCGGACATAAAATATACAACGGGACATCCCTCTCGTATATGAACATGAACAGCCTGCCTGATTACAATGTGCTGGAAAAAGCCCCCAAACAAATGATAAAAGACCAGACCGCTACCGATTACTGGTTGGAAAAAGGCGATTATGTCAACTTCGATTACCTGACTATCGGATGGACCATCCCTCTGAAACATACCCGTTTCCTAAAAGGAGTACGCCTGGCAGGCACTGTCAACAATTTGGGAACCATCAGCAGCTATTCGGGACTGACTCCATTAATTAACTCCAGTTTAGCGGACAACACGCTAGGGGTAGACGACAAACGTACCTATCCGCTTTCGCGCACATACACAATCAGTCTTAGTCTTAACTTCTAATTACGAGCCTTATGAAAAGACAGTATACCTTTATTTTTTTGTTGCTTTCCCTCTTGTTGGGAATGCCTTCGTGCAGCAAGTTTCTGGAAGAAGACCCACGCGACAGCCTTGACGAAGACACCGCTTACGAAACGTTACAAGAGTTATTCCAAAACGGCGTCTTGTCGCTCTATAACCATATCGGCGGATACAACGACAGTCAGGGACTGCAAGGAACCGGACGTGGCGTATACGACCTGAATACTTTCACAACCGATGAAGCCATTATGCCCACACGGGGTGCCGACTGGTTCGATGGAGGATTCTGGCAAGGACTTTACCTGCACCGGTGGGGAGTGAACAACGATGCGATACACGACACATGGGAATACTTGTACGGAGTCATCATTTTGTGCAACAAGTCGCTGAAGAAAATCCAATCGTACGCAGAAAAACATCCAGATGAAGACACCCGTATCTATGCTGCAGAAGTACGGGCACTGAGAGCCATGTTCTATTATTATACCATGGACCTGTTCGGTAATATTCCCCTGCTCTTATCTTCCGACCTACATGTCAGCGACATCGAACAACAAAAGCGAAGTCAAACATTCCGTTTCATCTTCGATGAACTGCAAGATGCAGTTCCTTTCTTAAGTAAAGAACGCAGTAACCAACCAGGCATCTATTACGGAAGAATCACACAGCCAGTAGCATACTTCTTGCTGGCCAAACTGGCATTGAATGCAGAAATCTATGCCGATGACCTCTGGACAGACTCCGACAAGCCAGACGGCAAACAATTATTCTTCGACATAGATGGCAACCGGCTGAACGCATGGGAAACCGTACAATATTATTGCAGGCAGATTACCTCGGCCGGATACAGACTGGAAGCAGACTACACACTCAACTTCGCTATTTTCAACGAATCATCGCAAGAAAACATTTTTGTCATACCGATGGACAAGACACTATATACCAACCAGTTCATCTATCTGTTCCGCTCACGCCATTACAACCATGCCAAAGCGTATGGCTTAGGTGGCGAAAACGGTTCGAGTGCTACCCTCGAAGTGTTGGAAACATTCGGATACGATACCCCTGATACAGATCCCCGCTTCGATTTCTGCTATTTTGCCGGTCCGGTAAAAGACCTTGACGGGAATCCGATATTGCTGGATGACGAACAGACACCTTTGGTCTACGAACCTTGGCAAGTCAGTCTTGACCTGTCTGGAACCGCATACGAACAAACCGCCGGAGCCAGGATGAAAAAATACGAAGTAGACAAAACCGCGCTAAAGGACGGAAAACTAATCAACAACGACATTGTCCTGTTCCGCTATGCCGACGTGTTGCTGATGCAAAGCGAAGCCAAAGTACGCAACGGAGAAGACGGCAATGCCGAACTGAATGAAATACGTAACCGGGCAGGTGCATCGCCACGAACTGCTACCCTTGAGAACCTGCTGGCTGAAAGACAATTGGAATTGGCATGGGAAGGCTGGCGCCGTCAAGACATGATCCGTTTCGGTACTTTCACCCGTCCTTACAGTTTTCGCCCTCAGGTGGAAAACGAAACAAGCGGTTTTACCACCGTATTCCCCATTCCACAAAAAATACTTGGTATGAACAAAGCCATGAAACAGAATCCGGGATACGAATAACAGGTTGGCTTGATATCACAGAAGCAAAATCCTTTGCCCCGAAGCCCGTTGTTACCTAAAAAAAGTTTATCTTTGCAATATCATGGCTATCCAAGTGAATATATACGAACAGTCGAAAGACATCCCGGACCTTCCAGGAACCAATGTTTTTCATTCTACCGAGTTGTTCCAGATATTAGAACAAACTCCCGGTTACCGTCCGGTACTGCTAGTAGCTTGGGAAGGTAATAAAGCAGTAGGCAAACTACTCTGCATTACCCGGCGTAACGCACGGATTACCGGACTATGCAACAAAACGTATGCTTACGGGACAGGCGAATATTTCCACTCGGCTGTGAAAGACGAGACCATTTTCGGCAAATTTCTTTCTTACCTTACGGTACGTTTTCAAGACGATTCGTTCTTTCTAGAATTCCGTAATTTGGAACAATCGCTTTTCGGTTACAAATACTTCCGCCAGAACGGATATTTCCCTGTACGCTGGTTGCGGGTACGCAATTCCATTCATCACACTGCATTAGACAAATGGGCCAGCCCGTCCCGCAAGCGCCAGATCGCACGCGGACTGAAAAACGGAGCCCAAATGGATGTAGTAAACAACCGCAAAGACCTTGAAGAGTTCTTTGCCATGCTGAGAAAATACTATGCTTCGAAAATTCACCGTTTCCTACCCGACCTCCGTTTCTTTATTTCCCTGCTAGAACATCCTACCCGAGATAAACTGGGACAAATATTCGTCATTCGCTACAAAAACAAAATCATCGGCGGCTCTGTCTGCCTCTTTTCGCAAGACACTGCTTACTTACTATTCTCTGCCGGAATGCGGAAAAGCTATCCCCTACTCTATCCAGGCATCTTGGCTGTATGGAAAGCCATGACTTATTCACGCCAACACGGATACAGACATTTCGAATTCATCGAAGCTGGCATTCCTTTCAAAAAATATACATACCGTGACTTCATTCTCCGCTTCGGTGGCAGGCAAATCAGTACACGCCGATGGTTCAGAATCAGATGGAAATGGCTGAATCGGATACTCATTCATTTTTACATATAATCTTAAAAAAAACGACTCTATGAATAATTATGTTTACGCAGCAGACAAAAACCGTTATGAATGTGGCATGAAATACCGGCGTGCAGGAAAAAGTGGCATTCTCCTGCCGGAAATATCACTGGGAATGTGGCACAACTTCGGAGACATAGATATCTTTTCGACTTGTAAAAACATCGTCCATTATGCTTTCGACCATGGAATCACACATTTCGACCTAGCAAACAACTACGGTCCCTCAGCAGGCTCGGCAGAAGAAACATTCGGGCAAATCATGCAAAAATCAATGGCACCTTACCGCGATGAACTGTTTATCTCAACAAAAGCCGGACACGACATGTGGCAAGGTCCTTACGGAACCTGGAACTCACGCAAACATCTTATAGCCAGCCTCGACCAAAGCTTAAAACGGATGCATCTGGAATATGTAGATATTTTCTACAGCCACCGTTATGACCCGGAAACACCTTTGGAAGAGACCTTACAAACATTGGTAGACATCATACACCAAGGCAAAGCACTCTACGTAGGTATCTCTAAATACCCGAAAGACAAGGCAGAAGAAGCCTACAACTACCTACAATCGCAGCACATACACTGCCTGTTATATCAAGGAAGATACAATATGTTCGACCGTAAAGTAGAACAAGAAGGCATACTCGACCAAGCACGACAGGCTGGCAGCGGATTTATCGCTTTCTCACCACTTGCTCAAGGACTGTTGACAAACCGCTACCTGAATGGTATCCCCACCGACTCACGCATCGCACGAGGCGGTTTCTTAAAGAAAGAGTCCCTTACCCCTGAAACAATCGGCAAAATAAAAGCTTTAGACAAAATCGCAGCTTCACGTGGACAAACACTGGCTGAAATGGCACTAGCCTGGTTACTGAAAGATGACCTGGTTACTTCGGTCATTATCGGTGCCAGTTCCGTACAGCAATTGCAAGACAATCTAATGTGCTTGAAGAATACAGCATTCAGTTCCGAAGAACTCAAGCAAATAGAACAAATACTTTAAGAAACCGTTTTGAATCTATCGTGCGATGATTTGGAATGAGTTTTTGAAGCATTTCTGCTTCTGTGATGAGGAAGATAGCGGGCTATCTGACGAAGAACAGAAACGGGAAGGATCAAAAAATCACCCAAAGCACACACGAAAATGAATAGAAAAACTTTTTGAAGAAATTCAAAACAGCTTCTTCTAAGGAAATATGAATGGCCGCCATTAGCCAATCCGTCCGAGTCGGAAACGCAGTAGTACTGCATTTGCCGATGAAGTATATATCCGTAGGCGAATGCAGTATATATTCAATCACGAATGCAGTATATATTCAATCACGAATGCAGTATATATTCAATCGCGGATGCAGTATATATTCATTTTTCAGGGGTATATATTGGTTGTTGTCGGACATGCATTTTAAGACAAACATATAGTCCATCCGCTGTAAGATTCTTAATCTTACATCAGATGAAGTTATCTACTGCTGAGAAAGAATATAGTTTAGAAGCTGTTTTGGATTTATCGTGCGATGATTTGGGATGAGTTTTTGAGGCATTTTTCGCTTCTGTGATGAGGAAGATAGCGGGCTATCTGACGAAGAACAGGAGCGAAAAGGACCAAAAAATCGCCCAAAGCACACACGAAAACGGATACATCAAGCCAAGAAAAACTTTTTGGAGAAATTCAAAACAGCTTCTTAGAAAGCAGAAGCAGGTGCTTGGGAAATTAAAAGACCCCCAATTGCATATTCTCGTTTTTTCTTGCATATTCCAACTATTTTTGATAACTTGCCTTTAGAAACCTATAATTACAAGCATGAAAATACTTCATACTGCCGATTTGCACTTGGGACAAATCATTTATCAAAATTATGAACGGAACGATGAGCACGATTGCTTTTTCTCACAATTGGAACGATGGTGCCAAGAAGAACAGCCCGACGCCTTAATCGTAAGTGGGGATGTATTCGATATCCAACAACCTTCGGCTGCCGTCTGGAAATCATTTACCGACCGTTTTGTACGCTTACACCAAGCCTCCCCTACCATGCATCTGGTCATCGTCGCAGGCAATCACGATTCAGCCTCCCGCATCCAATCTAATCATGAGATATGGAAGCTGGCTAATACACACCTTATAGGAACACCGCCACCTGCCGATTTTACATCGGCAGACGAATGGCAAAAAAATTTCATAATCAGTCTGCCGAACGGGTACATTATTGCATTACCTTATATGACTGGCGAACGTACCTCCATGATTCAATCACTGCTGGACTATGTAAAAGCGGAAAATACTGAAGGGAAGCCAGTTATCATGACAGGACATCTTACTGTCAAAGGAAGTGATATGACAGGACACGACTTCGATATCGGGCACATACGTACCCAAGAAATTGCCAGCTTAGGCACAGGATACGACTACCTGGCACTTGGACACATACATAGACCGCAAACCATCGGACACAGAGATGACAACCAGCAGACAGACGTAACCTACCCTGCCCCTGTCATACGCTATGCAGGCAGTGCCCTGCACGTAAGTAGCGATGAAAACTATCCTCACACCGTCAGTGTCATAGAAATAAAAAGTCATGGAGGCAATGTACGTATACGGCAATTACGCATCAACGAATTACGTCATTTCTATCTTTTACCTGCCAATGAAACTGCATTTGCCAGTGCCGAAGAAGCACTGAACGGCATCAAACAATTTGCCGAAAAAGGTGGAAGAGGATACATCCGCTTGCAAATGGATTATGCAACATCGTTACCTTCAGATTTCAATCAAATGGTCTACACCATCACCGATGCTTATAACGGTGAATTGCGCTACAATCCGAAAATAAAATGGACAGGAACTTCAGAAAACAACACTGTCGAGGCAACCAAACCCAAATTTGAAGTAGCCGAAATACAACAGATGACAAATCCGGTTCTCTTTATAGAAAAAACCAAACAACAATATCCAGAACTCGACATGGATGAAGTACGTCAGGCATTTGTCGAAATAGAAGCGGAAGTAAAACGCATGGCAGAAGAAAGCAATGCTTCGCGCAAAAAAACAATACAGAATTAACCGCTTAAACAGCAGATTCCGAAGTCTGTAAATCATTCATTGCCAGCAAATGCATACCCCATATAAGACTAAAAACTTGATAATCAATTAATCATGAAAATAAAAGAACTACATATCAGGAACATTGCTTCCATAGAGAAAGGTGACATTGATTTTGAAAACGGGTTACGTGATGCCATAAGTGGCGAAACCGCCCCGCTTTTTCTTATCAGCGGAGATACCGGTGCCGGAAAAACTGTAATACTGGATTGTATCTCAATGGCTTTATACAAGAAAACTCCCCGCATAGACGGAGTGGCCAACGCTATGAGAAATGATTATGTCAATGCCGAAGGAGAAACCCTGCGGGTAGCCAGCATCGAGCAATATACCCGCTTAGGAATATCCGAACGTGAAGAATGTTACAGCGAAGTGATATTCGAAGGAAACGATGGAATGAACTACCATGCACGGCTTTCCCTTGGCATGCAGCGAAGCCGTAAACAGCTGAAGCATCGACAGCCTAAATGGGAAGTTAAAAAAGGAGACAACGACTGGATATCCGGCAATACAGAAGTAGCCAACACCATTTTACAGGCAGTAGGACTTACCTTCGAACAATTCGGACGCATGGCCATGCTGGCACAAGGACAATTCGCAACATTCCTTACCGGTAACAAATCCGAACGTGAAGCCATCTTGGAACAACTGACAAATACCGAACGTTTCTCAAAATACGGTGCCGCTATCAAAAACCTCTTCGACAAAGCCCAGGCTATCTACAAGCAAACTCAAACTGAATATGAAACAGAAAAAACACATATTTTAGACAAAGAAGAAAAAGAAAAACTGCTTGCCGAACAATCCAATATAAACACTCAAAAACAGACACTGGAAACAAAAATCCGACTAAACGAACAGCAACTCACTTTAGTCAATACCATCAATCAATGCCGCAAAAACCAAACGTTAGCTCAAGAAGAACTGGAGCAACTGCAAAAACGCTTACAAGGGGAAGAATACAAAGCAGACATGAAACTGGTCAAAAACTGGGACAACACCACTGCCCAACGCCAGACACTCGTCAAAATGCAAGAAGCAAAAGTCAAAAGGGAACAATCGTTTTCCCAAGAACCCATGTGCCAACAAATGTTCAACCGACTTTCCGCCGATTTTGCCCAACGCAACCATGACATGTCCCAACTATCCGACAAAACCGAAAAGTTACACCAATGGATAACGGCACATCAAAGTCAAGAAGAAGTGTATAGCAAAACCGGAGAAATCATTCAAAAGATACGACAATATGAAGACACCAACAAAGAAATACAAACCATCGCCAGACAGATAGAAACTGAAACCGCCCGGACAACGACCTTAAAAAACATTGTAGAAAAGACCGCACAGGCAGCAGCAAATACAGATAACGCAATAGCTGACATACAAAAAAACATAGAGACCTTAAGCAAACAGCGTGAAATGCTGAACCCGGTTTTGATAAACCAAAACCTTGAACAGGCAAACATGAGAAATACCAGGTTGAAACAGCTTCAGCAAACCCTACAGAACATGGAGACTGATACAAACAATCTGGAAAAACTTGATAAAGAAATTAAAGGACAAACCGAAAAACTGACTATTTTCCATCAAGCAGTCCAAAAAGCCGAAGAAGCCTATCTGGCTGCTAAAGAAAAAGACGAAAAAGCCAATAACCTGCTCCACACCATGCAAACCAGTCTGGAAGAACACCTTGTCACGTTACGCAAACGTCTCATTGCTGAGCAGGCAGACATCTGTCCCTTGTGTGGACAACACATCAATCACATATATCTTGACGAAGACTTCAAAGCCGTGCTTACCCCTCTTGAAAAAGAGAAAAACATTACAGAGGAAAACCTGTTGAAAGCTACCACAGCATATGATGAAGCAAAAAAAAGATACAACACAGCATCTGGCATGCTCGAAACCCAAAGACACATACTGGCTGAGCAAAAGAATAAAGCCGATGCTACCAAAAAACAGGCACTGACCGTGGCAAAACAATCGGGTCTGGATATAACGAAACCCATAGCACAACAGGTCAACATAGCCATAAACGAAATCGGACAGATCCTCCACCAACTCAAACTGCAACAAAAAGATGCCGAAGAATTACAAAACAAGATTAATCTGTTGCTGAATGAGAAGAAGAAGCTTGAAATCCAAAAAACAACAGCCGATAAAGCCAAAGTCCAGGCAGACAAAGATTTTTATGCCAACGAGCAACATATACATCAATTACACGAACAAAAGAAAGCTGGAGAACGGACCGCAATCAACCTCTTCACTGACTTGAACGCAATATTGGCAAACTGGATGCCCGGTTGGCAACAAGACACCTACAGCACCAAAAATATTCTTTGCCGTGATGCTAACGAATACGCAGATATGAAAAAAAAGTTTGATACAGCTGCACAACAATTACAAACAGCAAAGGCTACAGCAGTCTCCATCGGAAACACAAGAGACAAAATCCTCCATTTACATGCCGGATGGGACACTTCAGCCTCTCCTGCTACTTATCCATGCAGTGACATCAATGATGAATGGACCAGGCTTTATATTGAAATTAATACAATAGCCAAAGACACGTGTGAGTGTACTGCCATTATCACAGCTTGCGAAACCACACTGGGTATATATTACAAGACATCAGGCACAGCCGAATCTGATCTTATTGCCCTCGTTGGAAAAGAAAAAGAAATACCAGAGGCACGCCAACGTATCAATGACCTCCAGGCAAGTATCACCTCACGACGTGATGCCATTGCCACAATGCAAAGGCAACAAACTGAAGCTATGGAAAAGCTAGGTATCTGTGAAGGACAAGATATCCCAGACCTTACACTGCTACAGGAAGAAAAAAACATACTTGCACTTACCCGTGACCAGCTTGTAAGTGAACAGGCAACTATCTGCAGTAAACTGGAAGAAGACAAACGCAACGAAGATAACTTCAAAAAGATAACAGCAAGACTGGAAGCTGTAAAAAAGAATTTTACAAAATGGGACCGGCTAAATTCCCGCTTTGGAGGAACTCGTTTCCGCACACTCGTACAATCCTATATCCTGCGGCCGTTACTCAACAATGCAAACATCTATCTCGCACAGATTACCGACCGTTACAAGCTGACATGCAGCGAAGAAAACGAACAGCTTTCCATTTTAGTCTTAGACTGTTACAACAAAAACCAAGTGCGCAGCGTAACAGTGCTTTCGGGAGGCGAACGCTTCATGATTTCATTGGCATTATCGCTAGCACTCTCGTCGTTGAACCGTCCGGACATGAATATAGACATTCTGTTTATTGATGAGGGCTTCGGCACACTTGATGAAAAAAGTTTAGACTCTGTCATGTCTACCCTTGAACGACTACAGGAAATTGCAGGACAAAACGGGCGACGTGTCGGCATCATATCGCATCGTGAAGAGTTAGATGAAAGAATCAATGTACAAATCCGTGTCATAAAAAAAGGAGAAGGACGCAGCCGCATCGAATTGAAAGGAACAATGCCTGTCAAGTAAATATCACCATCTGTATGCCGTGAGAAAAACCAGACATGCATCTTTTCTGAAAATAAATCGAAGAAAGATTTCGTTTTTCAGCACATTTTTCTTTTCTTTGTGCAATCAATGCGAATAAATTAAAGAATTTAATACTTTATAAAAAACAACATTTATGAAAATTTCCCACATCGAACACTTGGGCATTGCTGTAAAAAGCATCGAAGAAGCCCTTCCGTATTACGAAAAAGTTCTCGGACTGACCTGCTACAACATAGAGACTGTAGAAGACCAAAAAGTAAAGACCGCTTTCTTGAAATGCGGAGACACCAAAATCGAATTGTTGGAACCGACTAGTCCCGACAGTACCATCGCCAGTTTTATTGAAAAGCGAGGCATGGGCATCCATCACCTTGCATTCGCCATCGAAGACGGAGTGGCCAACGCCTTGGCAGAAGCCGAAGGAGCGGGCATACGACTGATTGACAAGGCACCTCGCAAAGGGGCGGAAAACCTGCAGATTGCTTTCCTGCATCCGAAATCGACGATGGGTGTACTGACTGAATTGTGTGAAAAATAATATTATAGGTACTAGTTGACTAGGTACTAGGCGACTAGGTTCTGAATACATCAGTAAAACAATTTAAAACCTAGCTCCTAGACAACTAAAATCAAACACTAAAACTTAATGCCATGAGTAACCAACTTGAAAAAGTAAAAGAACTGATCGAGCTGCGTGCCCAAGCCCGTTTGGGAGGCGGCGAGAAAGCGATTGAGAAACAACACGCAAAAGGGAAATATACAGCACGCGAACGCATCTCCATGCTACTTGACGAAGGCAGTTTTGAAGAAATGGATATGTTTGTAAAACACCGTTGTACCAACTTCGGCATGGAGAAAAAGCAATACTTGGGCGACGGGGTCGTAACAGGCTATGGAACCATTGAGGGAAGACTGGTATACGTCTTTGCACAAGACTTTACCGTATCCGCCGGCTCTTTGTCGGAAACCATGTCGCAAAAGATTTGCAAGGTGATGGACATGGCGATGAAGATGGGCGCACCCGTTATCGGACTGAACGACTCGGGCGGCGCACGTATCCAGGAAGGTATCAACGCGCTGGCAGGATATGCCGAGATATTCCAGCGCAACATCCTGGCATCGGGCGTGATTCCGCAAATCTCCGGCATTTTCGGTCCCTGTGCGGGAGGAGCCGTTTACTCTCCGGCCCTGACCGACTTCACCTTAATGATGGAAGGCACTTCGTATATGTTCCTCACCGGACCGAAAGTAGTAAAGACCGTTACCGGTGAAGACGTGACACAAGAAAACCTGGGAGGAGCAAGCGTGCACTCTACCCGCTCGGGAGTGACCCACTTTACCGCCGCTACCGAAGAAGAAGGGTTAGCCTTAATCCGCAAACTCTTGAGCTACATTCCGCAAAACAACCTTGAAGAACCACCTTATATGGATTGTACCGACCCGATAGACCGGTTGGAAGATTCACTGAATGAAATCGTCCCCGACAGCCCCAACAAGCCGTATGATATGTATGAGGTAATCGGTGCCATCGTTGACAACGGCGAGTTTCTGGAAGTACAACCAGACTTCGCAAAGAACATCATCATCGGTTTCGCCCGCTTCAACGGACAGTCGGTAGGTATCGTAGCCAACCAGCCAAAGTTCCTGGCAGGTGTATTAGACTGCAATTCTTCCCGCAAAGGCGCCCGTTTCGTCCGCTTCTGCGACGCTTTCAATATTCCTATCGTATCGTTGGTCGACGTTCCGGGATTCCTTCCGGGAACGGGGCAAGAATACAATGCCGTCATCCTGCACGGTGCCAAGCTGTTGTATGCATACGGCGAAGCCACAGTGCCTAAAGTAACCGTCACCCTGCGCAAGTCGTATGGAGGTTCGCACATCGTGATGAGTTGCAAGCAGTTGCGTGGCGACATGAACTATGCATGGCCTACTGCCGAAATCGCCGTAATGGGTGGAGCCGGAGCCGTAGAAGTGCTCTATGCCAAAGAAGCCAAGGAAGCAGCCGACCCGAAAGCGTTCATGGCGGAAAAGGAAGCCGAATACACCAAGCTGTTCGCCAACCCGTATAATGCGGCGAAGTATGGCTACATTGATGATGTGATAGAACCGCGTAACACCCGCTTCCGCATCATCCGCGCCCTGCAACAATTGCAGACCAAAAAACAAACCAATCCGGCAAAGAAACACGGGAACATTCCTTTGTAAATGAGTTTATAAGTTTTTGAGCTTTTAAGTTTTTGAGTTTCTCAACTTACAAACTTAAAAACTTAAAGACTCAAGAACTTACAAACCCAAGAACTTAAGAACTTAAAAACTCAAAAAAACGCGTTTAATTATGAATAAATATATAGCCGGAATATTTTTCGCATCCGCCCTGCTAGGAGCATTCTGTTCGTGCACCACGCCGGAAGCCAAGAGTAAAATCGTCATCAACGAAGTGCTGGTAGACAATCAGGAAAACTTTCAGGACGATTATGGCGTACATAGCGGATGGGTGGAAATATTCAACACATCTTATAATAGTGTCAACCTGGCCGGATGCTACCTGAAAGTGAGCAGCGAACCGGGCGACACGGTTTCTTATTTCATTCCGAAAGGCGATGTCCTGACCGCCATCAGCCCCCGCCAGCACGCCCTCTTTTGGGCAGACGGAGCACCGCGCCGAGGCACTTTCCATACCAATTTCGTATTAAGTAAAACCAAAGACAACTGGGTAGGATTATACGATTCTGGACGGAAACTGTTGGATGAAGTGGTCGTTCCTGCCGGTGTCTTGAAGACAGACCAATCGTACGCAAGGGTCAGCGACGGCTCGGACGAATGGGAAGTAAAAGACGACAGCGAAACCAAATACGTCACTCCCAGCACGAACAACCAGACGCTGGAAGGGAACCCGAAGATGGACAAGTTCGAACAGCACGACTCGGCAGGATTCGGCATGACCATCACCGCCATGAGCGTAGTCTTCATCGGGCTTATCCTGCTGTACGTCAGCTTCCGGATTATCGGGAAAATCGCCGTCAAGCTGCGCAAGCGCAACGCCATGAAGGCACACAACATCACCGACAAGCAGGAAGCCAAGGAACGCCGGCTGGGCGAAGCGCCGGGCGACGTGATAGCCGCCATTGCCATGGCGCTGCATGAAGCGCAGGGAAGCGACCACGACGTGGAAGAAACCATCCTGACCATCAGCCGTGTGAAACGGAGCTACTCGCCGTGGAGCTCGAAGATTTATACACTGCGCGAAAATCCTCACAAGAAATAACCCTCTAACGAATAGATAACCATGAAAGAATATAGATACAAAATCAACGGAAACTTATACAAAGTGACCGTAGGAGACATCGAAGAAAACAACGTACACGTAGAAGTAAACGGTACGCCCTACACCGTAGAACTGGAGAAGCCTGCAACCCCGAAAATCAAGCCGGTCATCCGCACGGCTTCCACCACGCCTGCCGCTCCTCCTCCTGCCGTAACCCGCCCCACAGTGTCGCAAGGCAAGTCGGGCATAAAATCTCCGCTGCCCGGAGTCATCCTCGATATCAAGGTAAAGGAAGGCGACACGGTGAAACGCGGACAGACCCTGCTGATACTGGAAGCCATGAAAATGGAAAACGACATCAAGTCGGACCGCGACGGCAAAGTGACTGCCATCAACGTGAGCAAAGGAGAATCTATTCTTGAAGGTACAGACCTTATAATCATCGAATAACTATGGGAGAATTCATCAATTTCTTACAGAGCAACCTGGCGGATTTCTGGACGTATACCGGCTTCTACAATGCCACTTACCAGCATTTCATCATGATAGCCGTCGGTATATTCTTCATTTATCTTGCCGTGGCAAAGGAATTCGAGCCGATGCTGCTGATTCCTATCGGATTCGGTATGCTGATAGGCAACATTCCGTTCAATATGGAAGCCGGACTGCAAGTCGGCATCTACGAACAGGGTTCGGTACTCAACATCTTATACCAAGGCGTGACATCGGGCTGGTATCCGCCGCTCATTTTCCTCGGCATCGGCGCCATGACCGACTTCTCGGCACTGATTTCCAATCCGAAGCTGATGCTTATCGGGGCGGCAGCCCAATTCGGTATCTTCGGTGCCTACATGATTGCCCTCGAATGGGGATTCGACCCCATGCAGGCAGCCGCTATCGGCATCATCGGTGGCGCAGACGGCCCCACTGCCATCTTCCTTTCATCGAAGCTGGCGCCCAACCTGATGGGAGCCATCGCCGTGTCTGCCTACTCCTACATGGCACTGGTGCCGGTTATCCAACCGCCCATCATGCGCCTGCTCACCACCAAGAAAGAGCGTCTCATCCGCATGAAAGCCCCGCGTGCCGTGTCGCATACCGAAAAGGTCCTGTTCCCGATTATGGGTCTGCTGCTGACCTGCTTCCTGGTGCCTTCGGGTCTTCCCCTGCTGGGCATGCTCTTCTTCGGCAACCTGCTGAAGGAAAGCGGCGTGACACGCCGTCTGGCAGAAACTGCACGCGGACCGCTGATTGATACCATCACCATCTTGCTGGGACTGACCGTAGGTGCCTCTACGCAGGCTTCGGAATTCATCACCTGGGATTCACTGAAGATTTTCGGGCTGGGTGCCTTGTCCTTCGTGATAGCCACCGCATCGGGAGTGCTCTTCGTCAAGATATTCAACCTGGTATTGAAGAAAGACAACAAGATTAATCCGCTTATCGGAAATGCCGGCGTATCTGCCGTGCCCGACTCGGCACGCATCTCGCAAATCGTAGGCGCAGAATACGACCCGACCAATTACCTGCTGATGCACGCCATGGGTCCGAACGTAGCCGGCGTCATCGGTTCTGCCGTAGCGGCAGGTATCTTGCTGGGATTCTTAATATAAATGAAGTAACGAAGTATCAGTTGACAAGGAGACAAGGCTTTAGAAAACATTCCATTCGAAAAACTATTTAAAATCTTGTCCACCTTGTCAACTGAGACCTCGTCACCTTGTCAAAAACTTGATTTATATCATAAAAACCGCATAAAACCTGCAATTTTAACCCTTTTCTTTCCGCTTGTTTAGAATGAAAACTCTACCTTTGGAGTGCAAAACTAAAACTAAACAAGAATATGTCAGAAAACAAAACTGTAAAGTATCACATTCCCGAACAAGGAATCTACGTGTACGCCCGTACCAGTGAAGGCAAAACAGAAATGATTATCTTGAATAGTACTAACAAAGAGCAAGTTCTGCCGTGCCAACACTACAATGCTTTAACTCGCGATTCTAAAGGAGGAACAATCCTCACTTCCGGTAAAAAAGTGGATTTCACTAAAAATCTTATCATACCAGCAAATCAATCGCTAATTATTGAGTTCAAGTAAAGGACGTTAAAGCTTATTTATTACATACCAACAAAAAAGGTGGAGCATCAGTTTTGTTTCACCTTTTTTGTATTTTACTAAAGCCACTTTACAATATGATACAGACCATACGCCCCGCCATCTTTACCGATATAGACCGCCTGATGAAAATATTTGATACAGCCAGGCACTTTATGACGAGTACCGGAAATCCCAACCAATGGATAAACGGATATCCGCAACGTGAACTGGTTGCTGAAGAAATCAACCAAGGTAATTGTTATGTTTGTGAAAACGAAGAGAATGTCCTTGTCGGTACTTTCTGTTTTGTTCCCAGTCCGGACCCCAACTATGCACATATCGAAAACGGGAAGTGGCTGAATGACGAACCTTACTATGTCATCCATCGTCTGGCATCCGATGGCAGCGAAAAAGGTATCTTTTCCGCCTGCCTTGACTGGTGTACCGCCCGTGCATCCCAACTACGTGCCGACACTCATGCCGACAATAAAGTGATGCAACATCTGTTGGAAAAGCACGGTTTTGTTCGTTGTGGCATTATTTATGTATCCAATGGTACACCACGTATTGCCTACCAACGGAAAGGGTAATTAATGTGCTAATGTAATAATATGAAAATGTGCCAATGTGAAAATGAATTAGCACACTAACTCATTATTACATTAGCACATTTTCATATTTGCACATTATTAAAAATCACTTCTGAATCAGATAACGGATGAAAGCATAACCTCCGAATACTTGCAACAACATGCCCGGAATACCTATACGGAAATCCTGAACGGCAGCATAAAAGCCATCGGCAAAGAATGCCCATTCGCCTAACGTACCTACCACCTGATAGAATAAAACTACAGCCAATAGAGCCAGAACCGATACTTTCTGGAAACGATGAGCCATGAATCCGGCACCTACAGCCAGCAAGACAGATTTCAGCAAAATGGCAGGAAGTACCGCAAGAGCAGGCATACCGAACAATGCCGAATTAATCAATGGCGAAGCGATAGCGGTAAGCAAACCTACCTTCCATCCATATTTATATGCCCCTACCAAGGTAAAGAAATAAATCGGCAACCACGTCATTCCTCCTTGTGGAGCCAAATGAAAAAGCTGAGGCAAAGCAATATTGCCTGCCACGAAAAGCAAAGCCGCAAGATACGTCTTCGAATTCGAATACGATAACGAATAAAGTTTTACTAGAGATTCCATAACACTTTAATTTTAATAATTAAATAAATATTCAGGTTTAGAATGTCCGTAATCAGCCTCCCATAATGATGTGCCAAATGAATATATACTTACTTTGCCATTGCAGTTATCTGAAATGGCTTATGAAGTTATCTTCGTTTTCTGTAGGCATGGTATAGCTGAATATGGACATCCATTTTCAGTCTTTCTTCAACTTCTTTTCTACAAAACAGCTAAAACGCCGCAACCCTTCTTCTACCCTGCTGCGCGGACAAGCCAAGTTCCAACGCATAAAGCCTTCACCCGATTCTCCGTACATCGTACCGGCATTGAGCCACAGCTTTTCCTCGTCCAACAACTGCGTTTCTATTTCTTCTGCATTCAGTGCAAGCACTGAGCAATCCATCCATGCTAAATACGTCCCTTCCAGTTTTATCAACGGGAACTGTGGAAGACGCTCGTTACAGAAATGCTGCATATACTGATAATTGCCTGCAATGTATGCATTCAACTGTTTCAACCATTCAGCTCCTTCTTCACTATAGGCAGCTATCAACGCCGCTACTCCGAACGGATTTACATCACATACCTCATTAATATTGATAGCACGGTCTACTTTCTTACGAAGCTCTTCACTCCACAATACAATGTTGGCAATTTGCAAACCAGCCAGATTGAATGCCTTACTGGGAGATATGCAGGTAGCCGAATGTTGCAGGAATTTCTCGCCCAATGACGCGAAAGGCGTATAGACATATCCCGGCATGACCAGTTCGCAATGTATTTCGTCAGCCACAACAAACACATCGTGACGGAAGCAGATCTCTCCCATACAGCGCAACTCTTCGGGTGTCCATACCCGCCCGGCAGGATTATGCGGATTACATAACAGAAAAAGTTTAACCTTCGGGTCGGAAACCTTTTCTTCCAAGTCGGCATAATCAACACGGTATGTATCTCCTTCACGCAACAAAGGACTTGTCACGATTTCACACCCATTGTTGCGAATGGAAGAAAAGAAACAATTGTATACAGGTGTCTGTACCACGACTTTATCTCCCGGACAAGTCATTGCCTTGATAATGGCAGACAATGCTGGAACGACCCCGATGGTATATTGTATCCATTCACGGTCAATGCTCCATCCATGTTGCCTGGAAAACCAACGGATAATGGCTTCGTAATATGTATCAGGCACCTTTGTATAGCCGAAAATACCGTGCGCCACCCGCTTTTGCAATGCTTCGATAATAACTGGAACCGTCTGGAAATCCATATCAGCCACCCACATTGGAAGCACATCCTCTCCAACAGCCGAATCCCACTTATATGAACCGGTATGACGGCGGTCGGTTAATTCATCGAAATTGTATTTCATTGTCTTCAGTTGTTTTTTCAGTTACAAAGATAGGCAGTTCCATCCATATCCTTGTATCCTGTTTACAGATAATACTACCTATTTTACATAAATTTATCAGTCTATCCTGCGAATCACTTTCGCCGGCACTCCACCAACAATAGTATTGGCTGGTACATCCTTGGTCACCACTGCACCGGCAGCCACGACCGCATTGTCACCGATAGTCACCCCCTGCAAAATCGTGGCATTCGAACCTACCCACACATTCTTACCCAACACGATAGAGGCAGGATAAGTGTTTTTCCTGTCTGTCGGAGCAATGCCATGATTCAGTGTAGCAAATACCACATTATGCCCTATCTGACATCCATCGCCCAACGTTACGCCACCATGATCCTGAAAATGGCAACAGGCATTGATAAACACATGTTTGCCGATAGTTATATTTTTCCCGAAATCAGTATAAAAAGGAGGAAATACCCGTAAAGTCGGATCGACAGGTTTTCCAAACAGCTCGGATAATAATGCCCGTACTTCGTCAGGCGTATGATAAGCTGCATTCAGACGAAAGGTCACTTTACGCGCTTCGTCACTCATTTCATCCATAAAGCGGCCGATTTCTTCCGTTGCCAATGCTTTACCGGTCTTTACATAAGCCAAAAAGTCTTCCAATTCCATAAGTTTACCTATATTTTGTTCTACAAATGCAAAAGTAATGAAATATCAAATACCGGATTGTATACGAATTACAGAAATTTTTCTCTAATTTACCGCCAAACATATGTTTAAATCCTGATAAAGTTGTAACTTTGCACCAGCTTTACACAAAAACAAAATGATATGAGTTTCAACATTGAAAGAGAAAAAGGTAAAAAGAGAGTTGTCATTGTAGGAGGAGGATTTGGAGGCCTCAAACTAGCAGACAAGTTGTCTAAATCCAATTTCCAGGTAATCCTGATTGACAAAAACAATTATCACCAGTTTCCGCCACTCATTTACCAGGTGGCATCTGCCGGCATTGAGCCGAGTTCTATCTCGTTTCCTTTCCGGAAAATATTCGGGAAAAAATCTCATGTAAATTACCGTATGGCGGAAGCCCGTCTGATTTTTCCTGAAAAGAACATCCTGCAGACTTCCATCGGTAAAGTAGAATACGATTACTTGATTCTGGCAGCTGGAACCACTTCCAACTTCTTCGGGAACCAGAACATTGAAAAAGAGGCCATTCCGATGAAGACTCTACAAGAAGCAATGGGATTACGCAATGCCCTACTGGGCAACTTTGAACGAAGCGTGACTTGCGCTACCGAACAAGAACGCAGAGAATTGTTGAATATCGTTATTGTCGGTGGAGGAGCTACCGGTGTGGAAATAGCCGGAGCATTGGCTGAAATGAAACGGTATGTGCTTCCGAAAGACTATCCGGACATGAACGAAAACCTGCTGCAAATCTATTTGATAGAGGCAGGAAGCCGCCTGCTGTCGGGTATGGCTCCCGTATCTTCGCAAAAATCGGCAGAATTCTTGCGTGAAATGGGCATCAACGTATGGCTGGACAAAAAAGTGCTGGACTACCGCGACCACAAGGTTATTCTGGAAGATGGGACACAAATACCTACCCGTACTTTCATTTGGGTAAGTGGTGTACGTGCCAATGCTATCGGCAATATGCCATCCAGTTCCATCGGACGCGGAGGACGCATCAAAGTAAATCAATATAATAAAGTTGACGGTTTCGACAACATATTCTGCATCGGCGACCAATGTATCATGAACGGCGACAAGGACTATCCTTACGGACATCCGCAACTTGCACAAGTAGCCATCCAACAAGGAAGCCTGCTGGCTGAAAACCTGATTCGCCTGCAGAAAGGAAAAGCCATGAAGCCTTTCCATTACCGCAACCTGGGAAGCATGGCTACCGTAGGCCGCAACAAGGCTGTAGCCGAATTCAGTTCCCTGAAGACCCAAGGTTGGATAGCCTGGTTCTTGTGGCTGGTAGTCCACCTGCGTTCCATCTTAGGAGTACGAAACAAAATCAATGTCCTGCTCAACTGGATGTGGAGCTACATGACCTATGACCATTCACTCCGCCTGATTCTTTATCCGCGCAAAGCTCAAGAAGTCATTGAGCGTGAAAAACGTGAAGCCGAGACCCACTGGGGAGAAGACGAAATGCAACAAAACGCAACTGACGAAAAAAGCCAGTCCAAATAATAAACCAAGGTACAGGAATCAAATATTGATACCCCAACCATTAAACTTGAAACAGACTTGTCTTTCCAAACAGGGAAACCTCGGAAACGACGAGCCTGTTTCGGATAATTATTTATCTTTACACAGTCAGGAACCGATACACTTTATCAGCCAGACATCCTCAAACATTATCCTATATAGTTGAATGCATGAAAACAACTTACCCAACCCGAACAGTCACGATAAACGACATAGACGAACTGCGCAATCTGTTCCGCTCTACAATACAGGCCGTAAACATTCAGAATTACACACCTGCAGAAATAGAAGACTGGGCATCATGCGGTGACAGTACAATCCACTGGAAAAATCTGCTATCCACACTCTATTTCCTTGCAGCATTAGATAGTGAAGGACGTATCATTGGCTTCGCTTCTATTCGGGCTGATGGCTATCTGCACTCAATGTTTGTTCACAAGGATTGGCAAAGAAAAGGCATAGCATCCCAGCTCCTGTCAGAAATAGAAGCCTATGCATGCCGTTTCGGTATAACACAAATCACGTCAGAAGTCAGCATTACGGCACGTCCTTTTTTTGAAAAACAAGGCTATAGTGTGGAAAAAAGCCAAAAGAAACGTGCCAAACGGTTGGAAATGATAAACTATGTAATGAAAAAAGAACTATAAAGACCTCTATATGAGAATTTTAAGATCATTGCTTGTTTGGCTTTGCTTCATTCCTGCCGCCATTCTCAATGGTGATGTACGGCAGTATTGCCTGCATCCCTTGTTGCATCAATGGGCCTTGCCCGTAAGCGGTGTTCTGTTAAGCGGACTTATCATTCTCTTGACATGGCTACTATTACCTCGCGTTGGCATATTGAATCAAAAAGAACGTTATGCCATTGCTTGCCTATGGACGGTCTTGACTATCACTTTCGAATTTATATTCGGAACAAGTACCGGACAAACTTTCCATGAATTGGTATCGGCATACAATCCGATGACAGGTAATTTATGGATACTTGTCGTACTGAGTACTGCCCTTTCACCTGTTATCATAAAAAAAAGTATATGAATTACACCTTAACCATCCTCCGGCAAAGGCTTTCCGGCAAAATTCATGAAAATGATATCCTGGAAATCTGCCATGCCACCCAAGGTACAGATGGCAATGCAGCAAAACTTACACTTTACCGTCTCTTGTTCGACAACAATAAACGGATAGCCGAAAATGCTGCATGGATATTTACACACTTCGATTTACATAATAACGAATGGCTGTATGACAAACAGAATGAACTAATAAACGAAACACTGCATACTGCCAGCAATACAAAACGCCGTCTACTGCTGACGTTGCTGCTGCGACAACCCTTTCCTCCCGAAAACCTCCGCACTGATTTCCTTGATTTCTGTTTCTCGCAGATGCTTAGTCCCCAAACAGCCATCAGTATCAAATCTCTGTGCATGAAACTGACCTATGAACAGTGTAAACATTTTCCGGAATTACGAACAGAATTACGTACGACACTGGAAATGATGGAACCAGACTTTTTACCTGCCGGAGTACGTACTTCACGGAAGAACCTGTTGAAGATACTGCAAAAAGAAAGCAACTGACAAAATTTTCACCCAAATTCGAACTTTACAAATAATGAAACTACTCCTTTTTATTATACTCTATACCTTTTGCACATTATCCTCGCAAGCCACTCATCCACTGCAAGAACAAATCCAACAAATCACAGCAAACACAGATGCACACGTGGGTGTAGCACTCATTATCGATGGAAAAGACACCATAACAATAAACAACGATGACCGCTATCCGCTAATGAGCGTAATGAAATACCATCAGGCACTCGCCGTGGCACATTACCTGGACAAGCACCACCTGCCCCTTTCTACCTCTGTCTTCATCCGCAAAGAAGACTTACGACCCGATACTTACAGCCCGTTGCGCGACCGTTATCCGGAAGGGAACATCAGTTTGCCAATCAGCGAATTGCTCACTTATACCCTCCAGTTGAGCGATAACAATGCCTGCGACATTCTGTTCGACTACATAGGCGGTACGGAAGAAACAGACAAGTATCTCCGCACTATCGGATGCGACCAGTTCGCCGTTACAGCCACCGAAGACGACATGCACAAAAATCTGGCTCTATGTTATAATAACTGGAGCACACCACTCTCTACCGCCCGGCTGATGGACAGATTGGCTGCCGAAACTTTGCCGATTGATACCTCATATACCCACTTTATCCGCGAAACCTTACTTGACTGCCAGACAGGAAAGGCACGTCTGCCCTTCCCTTTACAAGGCACCGAAACACGTATCGGACATAAAACCGGCACCTCCGACCAAAACGAACAAGGCGAATGGATAGGAATCAACGATGCCGGTTTCATCCTGCTTCCCAACGGCAAAAGATATACCCTTGTCGTATTCGTGAAGCATTCCAAGCTAAGTTTCGAAGCTACTGAGAGAGTGATAGCCGATATATCAGCGGTTGTCTTCCGTACCCTTCACTGACGCCTCATGAGCCTCCAGCTCGGCACGCGAACGGCTCATTGTCACCAAATAGACACCGCCGAATATCAATAAGATGGAAACTCCTTTTACCCAGTTGAAAGAATCCATTCCCCAGCAAATTGCCACGATGCATGCTACAACAGGCTGTACATAATTGTACATGCCTGCCACTGTAGGACGCAGGTTCTTCTGTCCCACTACCACCAGGATGTAACATAAGAATGTACTCCCTACCACGATGAAGGCAAGCGAACCGATTTCCATCAAGCTCAGCCCAGCCCAGCCCGCGGCAAGCAAATCATTGTACGAAAACGGAAGCAGACAGATGAAAGCATACGTAAACATCCATTTCATCAGCGTGAAAACCGAATACTTGCCTACGAAATTCTTGAACAGCACCAAATATAATGCATAACTCAACTGTGCCATCAATACCAGCAAATCACCCCAGATGCTCTTGTCGCCCGATACAGTTGAAGACGTCCCTGCATGTGAACTGCCCATGATTAGCAACAACGCTCCTGTAGCACCGAAAGCAATACCCAGCACCTTTTTCCCTGTAATCGGCTCTTTCAGAAAAATAGCAGCAAGCACCATCGCCCACAGCGGCATGCTGGTAGTGATAATGGAAGCATCGGCAGGCGAAGTAAGCCCTACCCCGAAGATGAAACATCCTTGATTGAACACAATGGCAAGCAACGAAGCCACAAACAGCTTTGCCAAATCCTTATGTCCCACATGCTCCGGTTTGCGAAAAAATGAAACAATCCAAAACAATACCATCGCGCCAAACACGCGCAAGTCTGTCACGACCAACGGTGTAACCAGTCCACCCAACATAACAAGTTTTGCCAGTGGCGACATCAGCCCCCACATGGTATTGGCACAAAGCATCGCTCCGTGTCCTTTTAGTTTTTGCATTTCCATAACAACATCTTATTAAATCGGATGCAAAAATACATCAGAATTTGAATCGAAAGATAGAAAATACCACAAAATAAATGTACCTTTGCATGGTTATTAATTAAAAATACAGGAAGAATATGCAAATAGAACCTGGCAAACCATACGAACTAAAAGAATCCATAGGAAGATTCTTAGGCATCAAACTGGTGGAAATGAAAGACGGACATGTAAAAGCAACCATGCCCGTAAACGACAATACAGCACGTCCTTGCACCCCTGTCGACATACTGAACGGAGGAGCATCACTGGCTTTCGCTGAAATCGTCAGCGGATATGGTTCGATACACTTGTGCGCTGAAGACGAAGAGCCGGTAGGCATACAGGTCAGCGCCAACCATGTAAGCATGACTCCCGTAGGAGAAGGACGTTACGTGGAAGCTCATGCGAACATTGTACACCGGGGACGCACACAGCATGTATGGAACGTGGACATCATCACTCCCGAGGGCAAACTGGTGTCTACCGCACGTGTTGTCAATCTTATCATAAAGAAACGGCCATGAACCAACCTTCCATTTACATACACAAACTGATAGACAACCTGACACGAAGCACGGTAAACTTTGCCCTCTACCGTCAACCGTGGACTGATATGCCTATATTGGTATTGCAAGAAAGCGGAAACACACAAATCATTGACAGCCTGACTGATTTGAACGGACAACGCGGTTTTCTGTTGGCTCCTTTCCGCCGTACAGAGCAACATCCCATTGTTTTGATTCGCCCAACTCATGTTGAACATGATTGGGAAGCTATCAGCGAAACATTAACCCGTTTGGTGCAGGATCGAACAGACCTCATTCCTACCCAGACCGAATTGCCGTTTTCTAAAACAGCATCTTTCATCACCCAGGAAGCTTCAGATAAAGAATGGGAAAATTATCGTCAAGCATTCGAACGATTCATTGCTCCCTTACAGCAAAAGCAGTTCCAAAAACTGGTATTGTCACGCCGTACTTTTCTGGAATTGCCTGACGGCTTTTCGCCTCTCACCTCTTTTATCAATGCTTGCAATAATTATCCACGCATGATGATTTCCCTTTGCCATACCCCTGAAACTGGTACCTGGCTAGGAAGTACTCCGGAAATCATCCTTAGCGGACATGGTACCCAATGGCATACAGTCTCCCTTGCTGGCACTATGCCCATGCAAGGAGATGTCATACCGACCGACTGGAGTGATAAGAATATACGCGAACAAGCTTTTGTTAGTGACTACATACGTCGTACCATAAAACAGTTTGGAAATAAAATCACTGAAAAAGGTCCTTATCCAGCACGGGCTGGTCAACTGGTGCATTTAAAAACTGATTTCAATTTCATTCTGAAAGATGCCTCACAAGTAGGAAATATCTTGTACGAACTACATCCGACACCGGCAGTATGTGGACTCCCTAAAAACGAAACATACGAATTCATCAACGAAAACGAAGGATACGACCGACGTTATTATGCCGGAATTATCGGTTGGCTTGACCCGGAAGAAGACACTTCACTTTACGTCAATCTGCGCTGTATGAATATTGAAGGTAAAAGAAGTACGCTATATGCCGGAGGAGGTATCCTATCCTCATCCACGCTAGAGTCTGAATGGGAAGAAACACGACAAAAATTAAATACCATGCTAAGTATACTATAATAAAAGAGAAGAAGATGAATAAAAACAGGCTATTGGATATCATAACAAATCGGGTTTTAAACACATCTGCACATTAATAATATTATTAATAATAATGAATATCCGCAATTAGCCAAGCCACTGAATTGCAAACGCAGTAACACTACATTTGCCGATAAAGTATATATCCGTAGGCGGATGCAGTATATATTCAACCGCAGTTGCAGTATATATTCATTGTTTCAGGGGTATGTATTGGCTGTTGGTGGACATGCATTTAATAATAAATACGAACGTACGTATAAATCTGCAACCGCACATATAATTTGCATAAAAAAACAGTTGTAGGAAAGCGCACAAAAAGCTATTTGACAAAATAAAAAGCATGTATACTCATAAGAAAAATATATTACAGCTAGCTGCCTTGCTTCGTGCACATGGCATCCGAAGAATTGTACTTTGCCCGGGAAGCCGAGACATCCCGCTGGTACAAACATTCGCCCACATCCCCGATTTTGTATGTTACCCAATGACCGACGAACGAAGTGCCGGCTTCTTTGCCATTGGCCTGGCACTTCACGACAATACGACCGTTGCCGTATGCTGCACATCCGGAAGTGCTTTGCTCAACCTGCATCCAGCAATATCTGAAGCTTATTACCAGCAAGTACCTTTGGTGGTAATCTCCGCCGATCGTCCAGCTGCTTGGATTGGACAAATGGACGGACAAACCTTGCCTCAACCTGGAGTATTCGGCACGCTGGTTAAGAAATCGGTCAACCTACCCGATATTCAGACAGATGAAGACGAATGGTTCTGCAACCGCCTCATCAACGAAGCTTTACTGGAAACCTGCCATCACGGCAAAGGACCGGTTCATATCAACGTGCCTGTCAGCGAACCATTCTTCCAGTTTCCCGTTACTCAATTGCCTGATGTGCGTGTCATTTCCCGCTATCAGGGTTGGAACAATCAGCTTGCCGACCGTCTCCGGCAATACACCAGACGTATGGTGGTGGCAGGACAGATGAACCGTCGACAAACATTTACCCCCGAACAATATACCACATTATATAAGCATTTCGCTTGGATTGTCGAAAACATCAACAATCCCACCCTGCCCGAACAGGCCATCACACATATCGACCAACTGCTCTATTCAATGGATAACAGCGCACAAGAAACTATGTGTCCCGAATTACTGATTACCTATGGAGGGCATATCATCTCGAAGCGTCTGAAAAAATTCTTACGTCAGCATCCGCCTATGGAGCATTGGCACATAAGTGCTGACGGAAATATAGTCGACCTGTTCGGCTCGCTCAGCACGGTTATCGAAATAGAACCGCACGCATTCTGGCAACAAGTGGTACAGCTACAAAACCTTCCCGGCTCTGATTATCCGCAGACGTGGAGAGCAAAAGTACAGAACCTCGGTCACGCCATTTTCGCCTATTCGCAAATGAAAGCCATCGGCGAGGTTATCCGCAGGCTTCCTAACCCTTGCACACTCCATTTAGCCAACAGCTCGACAGTGCGTTACGCCCAACTGTTCGATTTGCCCACAGGCGTAGAAGTACAGTCGAATCGGGGTGTAAACGGTATCGAAGGTTCTTTATCAACGGCAATCGGATACGCTAGTGTTTCAAACCAGCTGAACTTTATCCTGATAGGCGACCTAAGTTTCTTTTACGATATGAATGCCTTGTGGAATCCGAACTACCGGAACAACGTGCGCATCTTATTGCTGAACAACGAAGGAGGCGAAATCTTCCACGCCCTGCCTGGGCTTTCCTTGGACGAGCACACACACCACTTTGTCATCGGCACACACCATGCATCCGGCAAAGCATGGGCAGAAGACAGGGGATTCGATTACTTATGCACCCACAACGATACCGAGTTGCAGACTGCATTAGACGTATTTACACAACCTAACCCCACTCCTCACCCACTGTTACTGGAAGTATTTACCGACAAGACCCGCGATACAGATTTATTAAAAGCATATTATCACAAACTGAAACAATAAAACATACGAATTATGGCACAAAGAGAATGGAAAACCATCAAGGAATACAACGATATTCTTTTCGACTTCTACAACGGCATCGCAAAAATCACTATCAATCGCCCCAGATATCGCAATGCATTTACTCCTGATACGACCAACGAAATCAGTAATGCATTGGTCTACTGCCGCGAATGCTCCGACATCCGCGTAGTCGTACTTACCGGAGCTGGTGATAAAGCATTTTGCTCGGGTGGCGACATGCACGTGAAAGGACACGGAGGTTATGTAGGCAGCGATGGAGTACCCCGTCTGAATATCCTTGACGTACAGAAGCAAATCCGCTCCATCCCGAAACCTGTCATTGCCATGGTAAACGGATACGCCATTGGAGGCGGACATGTGCTCCACGTAGTATGCGACTTGAGCATTGCCTCCGAAAACGCAATCTTCGGACAAACCGGTCCACGCGTAGGTAGTTTCGATGCCGGATTCGGCTCTTCTTATCTGGCACGTGTGGTCGGACAAAAGAAAGCGCGCGAAATATGGTTCCTCTGCCGCCAGTATTCAGCTCAAGAAGCATTGGAAATGGGATTAGTCAACAAAGTCGTACCATTCGACCGTCTGGAAGACGAGGTGGTGGAATGGGCAGAAACCATCATGCAGCACAGCCCACTTGCCATTCGGATGATAAAAGCAGGACTGAATGCCGAACTCGACGGACAATCCGGCATTCAGGAACTGGCCGGCGACGCGACAATGCTTTACTATATGACCGAGGAAGCGCAGGAAGGAGGAAAGGCCTTCTTGGAAAAGCGCAAACCCGACTGGTCTAAATACCCGAAACTGCCATAATTATTAAAACACCTCGCTTATGTACACCATAAAAATCATCCCCCGCACTTTGCATTTCAAACAACCTGCCGGGACTTCACGCGGTGTGTACCGCACCCGTAACGTCTGGTACCTGATATTGAAAGATTCAGAGACCGGTAAATACGGCATCGGAGAATGTGCTCCACTGCCAGCACTGAGTTGTGATGACATACCCGATTATGAGGACGTACTGACCTGCCATTGCCTGCAAACGGCCGAGCACGGCATCATCGACTACGAGGCTCTGCGCACTTATCCGTCCATGCTGTTCGGACTGGAAACCGCATTCCGCCACTTACAAGCAGGCTGTCTGCAGTTCTGGGACACTCCTTTTACTAAAGGTAAAGAAGGTATTCCCATCAATGGACTCATCTGGATGGGAAACTTCAATGAGATGTATCATCGTATCGAAGAAAAAATGCATGCAGGATTCCGATGCATCAAGGTAAAAATCGGGGCTATTGATTTCGAACAAGAACTGGAACTGTTGGCTCACATCCGCCGTTACTTCTCACCCGAAGAAATCGAACTGCGGGTAGATGCCAACGGTGCCTTTTCGCCTGATGAAGCTCCAGCCAAACTGGAACAGCTCAGCCATTTCCACTTGCATTCCATCGAACAGCCCATCCGTGCCGGACAATGGGACACACTGGCGAAGCTATGCCAGAACACTCCCATACCAATAGCACTTGATGAAGAATTAATCGGTATAAACCTTCCAGAACAAAAGGCCGAACTGCTTGACCAAATCCGCCCGCAATACATCATCCTAAAGCCGTCACTGCATGGAGGCATGAACGGCTCGGAAGAATGGATACGATTGGCACAAGAAAGAGGAATCGGTTCGTGGGTAACTTCAGCACTCGAATCAAATGTCGGACTGAATAGTATTGCGCAATGGTGTGCTACCATGCATCCTCAAATACCGCAAGGACTGGGCACAGGCATGCTATTCACAGACAACATTCCCTACCCACTTCGCATCAAAGGTGACTGTCTCTGGTATTTGCCCGAACAACCTGAGCCGGACTGGAATGCATACTTCAATTGGCAAGGAAACGAAAAAATATATAATTCATGAATGACTTCAATACAGAAATATCCCGACAAACCATAACCATCAACGGGAAAACCTATACTGCCGATGATGCACGAGCCACAGCCGGTTGCTTCAGCCGGCTGCAAATCCTTTTCCGCAAACCTGCGGAAAGCGACAATTTTCTGGCATCACTGGCCGATTTTCTAACCGAATGGTTCAACGATGAAGATACGGTCAGCGTACACACATCTGGCTCCACCGGCACCCCCAAAAAACTCTATGTGGAAAAACGACGCATGATGAAAAGTGCAATGCTGACGGTTTCGTTCCTCCGGCTCCACCATGGTGACACAGCCCTGCTTTGCATGCCACTGAAATACATTGCCGGAAAAATGGTCGTGGTACGTGCCTTGGTGGCCGGTCTTGACCTGATTCCAATCACTCCCTGCGGACATCCTTTCCAACAGCTGGATATTCACCCGACATTTGCCGCCCTGATTCCAATGCAAGTATTCAATTCATTGCAAGTTCCTGAAGAATGCGAACGGATGAAGGCTGTCGACCAACTCATCATCGGCGGAGGAGCCATAGACCCAACTATCGTGCAAGCCCTGCAAACCTTTCCCAATAATATATGGAGCACATATGGCATGACAGAAACCCTTTCACATATCGCACTACGAAAACTGAACGGCAAAGGAGCTTCGGAATGGTACACCCCACTCGAAAACGTCACACTTTCCCAGTCAGACGAAGGAACATTGGTTATTGATGCTCCTTGGGTCTGTCCGGAACGACTCACGACCAACGACATTGTTGTATTTAACGCATCCGGACAATTCCGTGTCATCGGCAGGAAAGACAATACCATCAACACGGGAGGAGTAAAAGTACAAATCGAACAGATAGAAGCAATCCTGCAACCTTTGCTTCCACTACCATTCATGGTAACCTCGGTACCCGATGTCAAGTTCGGCGAACGCATCGTGCTACTTGTACAAGCCTCTGGCACATCTCTGCCAGACAACGAACAAAAAAAGTTCGACAAGGCTTTCCAATATTTACCAGCTTACTGGGTACCAAAGCAAATCATACTCACCGACAAACTTCCATTGACAGAAACAGGGAAGCCTGACAGAGCAAAAGCCAAAAGAATAGCCAGTGACACCAACACACCATAAGTTTCTATGAACTGCCATACTACCATCCATATCAAAAATATGGTGTGCCGCCGGTGCATCATCATCGTGAACCAGATTTTCCAAAAGCACGGCTTCGAGCCTTCCAGCATCGAACTGGGTACGGTCATACTTGCGCAGCCGCTACCAAAGGAAACAGCCGGCATCATTCGCAAGGAATTGACAGACTGCGGATTCGAATGGATTGACGACAAGCGTACACGCATCATCGAACAAGTACGCACCGCCGTCATTCAATACGTACACCATGATGACCTCCCAGAACAGCAGAACCTGTCCGACTACATCAGCCGTCAATGCCACCGTGATTATAGCTCACTCAGCAAGCTGTTCACCGAAACCAACGGCATTACCATCGAAAAATACTACATTGCTCAAAAAATAGAACGTGTTAAAGAGCTTTTAGTGTACGATGAATTATCTATCAGCGAAATAGCAGACAAGCTACATTATTCCAGTTCAGCCCATCTCAGTTCTCAGTTCCGTTCCGTCACCGGACTTTCGCCCACCCAGTTCAAGCAATTAAAACATCCCAAGCTCAAACCACTGGATGAAGTGTGAATACATCAAAACAAGAAAACTTTTAATAAATGCCCGCAAACAGCCAATATATACCTCTGAAAAATGAATATATACTGCATCCGCGGTTGAATATATACTGCAACTGCGGTTGAATATATACTGCATTCGCCTACGGATATATACTGCATCAGCAAACGCAGTACTACTGCATTTTCAACTTAGCCGGATTGACAAATTACAGGACATTCATAAAACTTTCACAAGAATTTGAAACTCATTGAAAAAGACAGCGAGATACTGCTCTACCCAACAATATCTCGCTAAAATATAGAGCCTGTTACTTTTTTAAACAGGCTCATAAATTATCAAGAGATGACTATTTACGGAATATCCCTCTCCAAACGACTAAGAAGCTGTTTTGAATTTCTCCAAAAAGTTTTTCTTGGCTTGATGTATCCGTTTTCGTGTGTGCTTTGGACGATAAATTCAAAACAGCTTCTTCTATGTTGTAATCCAAATATCCAGAGAATTTTTTTATTTTATTAAAGGTTTTC
>NZ_JACSPP010000037.1 GCF_014837065.1 Phocaeicola intestinalis | reverse complement strand
CGATTTTCCTCCGTCCAGCCAAGGCAATGTCAGCGTCCAGAGGTGGCAATCACTCAGTTTTTGCGCGTATGTTTTTTTCTTTCGGCTGCGGCTTCCTCTTGCAGTTGTTTGTAAAGCACCTGCTGGTCGGAAGTCAGCACAGCCGCAATGTCTGTTATCAGCTTTTCCATTGCTTCTTTACGCTTTTCTTTGGGGGCGGTGTCTATGCAATGTGACGCAGGAACTTGCAGTCAATGCCATTATTGCCATTATCGCCATTCCCAGTTTTCTAGTTAGTCTCATACTGTTCAATGTTTTAAGTTATACATTCATGTTGTCCGTTCCCGTTCGTAAGCTCGTTTGAGCGGACGTTCTGCTTATAAGACCCGGCAAAGTAATAAAAGTAAAAAACGTTCATGCAATTTTTTGAATATTCCATAGATTTCTGTAAATCTGGTACAATCATCTGTGATTTGGTTAGGCGGTATATCGGGGAAAGGGGGTATTTTTGTATCAAGTAATAATCATAAAAATCTTGACTCCTATGAAATCTATTCAACTGAACATCAGGAAAGTCATCCTTTTGGGGATGCTTGTATCAACAACTAATATTCAAATGACTATGGCACAAGAAAAGATTACACAGACTGCCGGACGTGTGCAGTTGGGAGAATTTGCCCCCGAATTTGCAAAGGTGAACGATGACGTCCTTTTCGGCGAAGTATGGAACCGTCCCGGGCTGAGTCCGCACGACCGCAGCATGATTACAATTGCTACACTGGTAGGAAAAGGCATTATCGACTCTTCACTTACACATCATTTGCAGTTTGCCAAGAGCAACGGCGTGACCCGTACCGAGATTTCCGAACTGTTGACCCACGTGGCTTTCTATGCCGGATGGCCCAATGCATGGGGGGCTTTCCGTCTGGCGAAAGACGTATGGGCGGAAGATGTGGCGGACGATAACGGAAAGGCAGCTTTCCAGCGCGAAATGATTTTCCCTATCGGCGAGCCCAATACGGCATACGCACAGTATTTTATCGGAAACAGTTATCTTGCCCGTGTATCGGGTGAACAAGTTCCTTTCTCGAATGTGACCTTCGAGCCGCGCTGCCGTAACAACTGGCACATTCATCATGCCACGAAGGGAGGTGGTCAGATGTTGGTTTGTGTAGCCGGACGCGGCTGGTATCAGGAAGAAGGAAAGCCTGCCGTACAGATGCTTCCGGGCGATGTGATACACATCCCGGCGAATGTAAAACACTGGCATGGAGCGGCAGCCGACAGTTGGTTTGCACACCTCGCTTTCGAAGTTCCCGGAGAAAACACTTCCAATGAATGGCTGGAACCTGTTACGGACGAGGAATACGATAAGCTGAAATAAAAAACGCGATTCTCATTTTTCACCACAGATTACGCAGATTAAGAAGCTGTTTTGAATTTCTCCAAAAAGTTTTTCTTGGCTTGATGTGTTCGTTTTCGTGTGTGCTTTGGGCGATTTTTTGGTCCTTTCCGCTTCTGTTCTTCGTCAGATAGCCCGCTATCTTCCCATAGTAAAGACGCAAGATTTTGCGTCTCTACAAAAACTCATCCCAAATCATCGCACGATAAATTCAAAACAGCTTCTAAAAAAATAATTATTCCATTATACGGAGGACATGATTTTATCAATCTGTGTAATCTGTGGTGAAAATTCTTCATTACCTTGTTTCTATCACGCAATCGGCTGGAGCTTTGATGTTTTCATCCAGTGTGATGGAGCCGATACTGTCTGCTATGATGCGTCCTGACATCGGGTTCTTGATGTTGGTGATCGCCCCGCGGATGTCGGCGTTCAGGGTAGAATATTCGAAGGCGCGGTCGCAGGACGGGTCGAAAGTACAGTTCTCCAGCACCAGATCTTCGGCATAACACAAAGGCTGTTCGCCGGAGATGTGGCAATTAACCAGGCGCAGGTTCTTCGAGTGCCAGCCCAGATACTCACCGTTCAGTTCCGAATCGTAAATCGTTACGTTCTCCACTTCCCAGAAAGCGTCCTTCGTCGTAATCTTCGCGTTATGGATTTCCACGTTTTTCACGTATTGGAATACATACTTGCTGTCGCTTTCCAGCCCGTCCACATAAATATCGTTGCTGAACATGAACGGATAGGTACCGTCGTGCAGGCGGAGGTTCTTCACGCGGATGCGGTTGCACCGCCAGAACACTTCGTCGGCATCGTTCATCTGTACGTTTTCTATCTCAATGTCGTTCATTTCACGGAACATTTTCGGGGCGTCGATTACGGTATCTTTCATGATTAAATGGTCGGAATACCACAATGCCGAGCGTCCGCCTACGGCAAAGTAACAATTGTCAATGGTAAAGCCGTGTACGTGCCAGAACGGATAATTCCCCTCGAAACGGCAATTGGTTGCTACGATGTTGCTGCACTCTTTGATGCCCGATTCTCCTTCGCGGATGGTCACGTTATCCAAGTGAAGGTCGTGCGAGGCGAACAGCGGGCGTTCGCCCCCGAATTCTTTGTCTTTAATCAGCTGCATAGTATATTTGTTATTTGGTTGTTTTTCTTCGGGTGCAAAATTACAACATTCTTCCCATTCTTTTGTAAATGAATTACAGATGATACTACCTCGATTACAGAAAGGACAGAGAATTTTGATATGATACCATGCACAATTTCATACCACGCAAAGTTTAAGTCTCTAATCGGGTTGTATTATCAATCCAGAGAGCATCCTTTTATGGTTTCCATATCAAAACCGTACGTTCTCCAATTGGAAACCGTACGTTTTCGATATGGAAACCGTACGGTTTTGATATGGAGAACGTAAAAGTAAGACAGCCTGAGACAGATACTGAGCCTTTTAATCATACATTGATTCGCATCTGCTGAAACAAACTTATCGGAGAAATTCAAAACAGTTTCTGAAACAGCCTCTAAGTATATCCTTTTCCTTTATGGATAATGGGTCATAGCCTTTTTGCCGGTTTCGTATTTGCATGAGTGCATAGATGTATGTATTTTATTGGATGTTTATGGATAAATATATGTATCTTTGCGGACAGACAGGGAAGAGGTGGCTCAGGTACGTCTTTATGATGAACTGTCTTCCCGGTGTCGTTTGTGAAATAAGGAGTGGAAACGATATTGATTCCGGATTGACATTAATTTTATTGTAATGAAAAGAATAGTTTATGCATTAAGTTTATGGCTGGTACTTGCAGGCATGTTTACCGGCTGTACCCAGGCAGGCAAGGCAGGGGGCGAACCGGTGCCTGCCGACAGCTTGAAAGGGGAACAGGTAGCCCTGACAGAGAGTGTATGGATGCAATATCCCTACCGTGTTTGTGTAGAAGACAGTGTAGCCGTTATTTTCGATTTGAATGCCGACAGCTGCTTTTGCCATCTCTTCACTTATCCCGGTTTCCATTTTATCGCTTCCTTTGCACCGAAAGGCGAAGGTCCTGAAGAAATCGTATCTGCCAGTATGGCGCGGTTCATTGATAAGAACAGCTTGGGCGTATTGGATATGAGCGGACGTAAGCTTGCCGTATACGAGGGATTGGATGCCCGTTCCGTGCCGCGTTTGCGCCGGGTGATTGCCTTTACCGAGGATGTGCCTATGCCGTTAGACTTTTTGCCCTTGCCCGATTCTACCTTGCTGATACCTGACTATTTGGGCGAAGCACGTTTCTGCATAGCCGGTTACGACGGGCATCTTTTGCGGAAGGCAGCGATGATTTCTTTGAGTGATACCGCTACGTTGCACAAAAATGCTCCTGCCGTGGCACAGGCATGGCGTTCGTTTCTTGCCATCGACCGTGCTGGCAAGCGTGTGGTTGCGGTCACCCAGTTGGGTGATGTGCTCGATACGTATGCGGTGGGTAGCGGGATGCGTGCCGAAGCCCATGTGGTAGGTACGGATGGTGAGCCGGTCTTTCAGGTGACTCCTGAGGGCTATGGCATCCCTTCCGGCTGTATGGGATATTGGGACGTGCAGGTTACCGACAGTTGCATCTATGCGCTTTACGACGGTACCACGTTCAAGGAGATAGCACAGTCGGCAGGCATGGGTAAGCAGGGAGGCACATCCCTACGGGTGTTCAGCCGCGAAGGCAACTTGTTGCGGCGTTATGTGTTCGACCGTCCTTTGTCGGGCATTTATGTCGACGAGGCACGTCATCTTCTTTGGGCTACCGATGTCAATACCGATAATGGTTTGTTCCGTTACCGGTTAGATTGAGGGTATGGTCCATTGGGAACACAAATGACACAGAAAACAAAAATTCTGTGCCTTTGTGTCTCTGTTTTTGTTTTTAGGGGAAGCCGCATCACTCAGGCATTACCAAGGTGTACCCTTTCCCTTTATGGGTAATCAGGTCATAGCCTTCGTGTAGTTTGAGTATTTGGCGCAATCTGTTGATATGCGTGTTGAGATTGGAATTTGCACTTTCATAGGAGCTGTTTTTCCAAAAAGCCTGCTTGATTGTTTCCCGCGAGAGATACTGGTTTTCTGCCTGTATAAACATTTTCAGCAGTTTCAAGTCTTGCGGGACCAATGAGTAGACTGTTCCTTCGATGGTGCAGGTTTGTTTGATTTCATCGCATTGTATGCGGCTGTTGAGCTTGGCTTTTATCTTACACGCTTTGTGCAATTTATAAAACCACCTTCCCAATGCTGCAATGCCAATCAGGCATAAGGCAATCAGTAGGGACAGAAATGCGTTGAGATGATTCCATACAGAAAGTATGCCATAATCTGCCCATGCTTGGATTTGTATGGAAGGCGGATAATCGATGTATTGTAGTGGTGTACAATAAGTGGCTTTTGAGGGTGATATCGAGTCGTTGTTGCTGTAAGTCGCTTTTCCTTTGTAGATATATACAATGCCTGATTCTCCTCCGATGTCATTCTTGGCGAGTTCGTCTTGAAACAAGTCGTTTAACTTGTCAGGATGGATAGGCTTGTAGTATGCCATGTGGTGTTGCTTGATAATGAATTTGGCAGTGTCAATGTCTATGCTGTCTTCGAAGACATACGTTGTGTCTCCTCTTTCGGTCATGGTCCGATAGGTCTTAATTCTTTTTTTCGGAACATTTTTGGTCTGGTTTGTATGTATTCCTCCAGCAAGAAGCCGTTGGTAAAAGTCTGTATATAAGGCTGACAACAAGGCATGGTCTGCTTTTTGTGCAATCTTCTGATTGGCGGTACATAGGTTGAAATAGATGCATCCTCCTGTTGCAACTGTGCAGATGATAGTCAGTGCGAGAATTAATATGTATTTCTTTTTCAGCTTGTCCATGATTGTAGGGTTAGAATGTGTCTGCAAAATTAGTAAAAAAAGAGGTAACAGCATGATGATATACTATTTTTTCTACCTAAAATTAATCTGAAAATCATCCGAATGTGTTTTGTAAGTGTTTGTAAATGAATTGTATGTAAAATTTCATGTAAATTTTAGATTGCATTTTTCCTTCTTTCTGCAGTTTTTCCCATCTTTGCGCCGAATTAAAAAAAACGTAATGTAATTCTAAACTGTTAAATGATGGAAAGCAAAACAATGAAAAAAGTGATTTTGAGCGCAGTGGTTGTTTGCTGTGCAGGTATGGGTTTCTTTTGGCAAAGCCAAGGAAAGTCTGAAACATCAAGCGACTTGTTATTTGAGAATGTAGAGGCTTTAGCCGTTGAAGAAAATTGGGAAAACGGTTCGGATTGTCAGGGGTCAGGTAGTGTAGTTTGCCCTTATACGGATGATAAGGTATATATGGTTGATTTTTATTCCCTGTGGAAACATTAATTTATGAAGCAGATTGCTTTTTTGTTGCTGATGATGTGTCTGCAGGCAGCCTGCCAGGAATCCGATAAAGAACGCCTGACGCGTCTGGTGCAGGAATGGGACGGGAAGGAAATCGCCTTTCCTGCGCAAGCGGTGTTTACGGTACAAGGCAGGGACACGGTAGATTTCCGCTGGCAGGCTGCTCCTTACCGCATTGTGACGTATGTCGATTCCCTGGGTTGTGCCAGCTGCAAGCTGCAGCTGCCCAAGTGGAAACAGTTGATAGAGGAGACCGATTCGTTGTTCGGAAAGGAAAAGCTGTCTTATGTATTCTTTTTCCATCCGAAAGATGCACGCGAGTTAACCTATCTGACTCGCCGTGATGCTTTTACTTATCCGGTGTGTTTCGACCGTGAGGATGCTTTCAACCGCGTGAACCGTTTCCCTTCGGAGATGGCTCTGCAGACTTTCCTGCTCGATAAGGACAACCGGGTGGTAGCCATCGGCAATCCCGTCCATAATCCGCAGGTGAAGGAACTTTACCTGAACATTATCGGCGGCAAGCGTTCCGCTTCGGCAGAAACGGTGCAGACCGTTGCTTCGTTAAGCGAGCGTGAAGTGCAGTTCTGTTCTTTCCCGATGGGGGAGAAGAAAGAGCGGAAGGTGACGCTGAGAAACACGGGTGATGCTCCTTTGGTGATACACGGGGTGGATACTTCTTGCGGTTGCACGCGTGTGGAGTACAGCCAGCGTCCTTTGCGTCCGGGCGAGGAAACCACTTTGCTTATCATTTACGAGGCGGATGAGGCTGGTCATTTCCGCAAGACGGTAGACGTGTATTGCAACGCGGCGGACGCTCCGTTGCGCATTATTGTAACGGGAGAAGCGGTAAGCAATTGATAATTGACAATGGACAATTGACAATTGGGTTTCTTCCATTCGTTGTAGGGGCGTATCGCATACGCCTGAATGCGTCCAGTAATCCACGTGTATGTTTTCAGGGCGTATGCGATACGCCCCTACAATATAATTATTGCTATTTGTGCAAAAGATAAAGAGATTTTATATAAAAGGAGTGGAAACGGAACGGAGTTCGTGCAAGGAAACCTGTATGTCTCCACTCCAGTCAAACCCTAAAATAGAAAGGAGGTTAAACCGTTGCAAAGTTAAGAAGAAAACAGGAGATTCGCAAATCGGTGATTTGCGGCTTCGCAGGTTGAGAGTTTAGAAAAATAAAAACAGAACGTAAAAAATAAAATCATTATGATAAAGAAAGTAGTAAAACTGACTTTTATTGCGGCAGTAGCCGTAGCAGCAGGTTATACTGCTTATAGTCATTCGCAGAAAGCGGAAACATTGTCCGACTTAACACTGGATAATGTGGAAGCGTTGGCTAGTAATGAATCGGGAGGTGATTGTAATGGTTGTTATACCACAACTCTTGAATTTTGTAAATTTTGGGGTTGGGGTGGCTGTATAGGCGATAATTATTATCAATATGTATAATGATATAAAATAATGATGTATATGAAAAAGTTTGTATTAAAAATGTCCTTTTCAATAGCTTTTGTTGCGACTGTTGGATTTTTGTCTTATAATGCACAAAACAAAGAAAAGTTGTCTGATTTGTCTTTGAGTAATGTAGAAGCATTGGCACAGGGAGAAATTATTGTAGGTCCATTTTGTGCTTCGGATTTTCGAATGTGTGTAGCATATTCAGGTGGCTTTTTCTTGACTGGTTATCGTCAATATTTTTAAAAGTTATGGACAGTAGAAAGTATAAAGTGATTATTATTGGATTGATAATGTTTATTTGTGGTGGATTTGGCATTTATCAATCATTTATGTCGCAACGTGTTTTTTTGTCAGACATAGCATTGGATAATGTGGAAGCTTTGGCTTCTTATGAAGTAGGGAATGATTGTAGTGGTTGTTTTACGCAAACCCTTGATTTTTGTAAATTTTGGGGTTGGGGCGGTTGTATAGGTGATCGTTACATTCATTATTCATAGGATGTAGTGAATAGTGGGACTTTCTATAGAACGAGCAAGTTTGCAGAAAGTCCCTTAATTAAAAGATGAAAATTATGGTTAAATTAAGATTTGTAATAGTAGCATTAGTTGTTGAAATATTTTTAATCACTGCTTGTCAGCAGCAAGATGATGTGTCGATGCAAGAGTTTGATAAGTCATTTGTTGTAAAACAATTAAAAGGTCGGCAATTGTTTACGGAAAGGCTTATGTTAGGGCAGCCTTTTTTGATGCATTGTGTGGATTCAAATCTTGTGATTTATGATAATATAGCAGATTCTCTTTTTACAATGATTGATTTGCGTCATGAAGACGGCAGAATATGGTCATTTGGCCGGAAAGGTCAGGGGGGAAATGAATTCTTGCAAGTATTTTCTTTAGCCAGAATGCCTTCGGATTCTTTGCTGGGGATTTATGATTGTTTTAAGCATGAATTGGTTCAAGTCAATCTGCATGATATAAAAAGAGGGATTGAAGAATATTCTTTAGTGAAGAAAGACAGTTTGCTTAGCACTAAAGTATATGCTACCCGTTTTAATTCTTTTGTAGGGATGGGCTTTTATGATAACAATATGTTAACCTTGACCGACCCGCATGGCGCGGTTGCCTATTGGGGAGAATATCCTTATCGAGACCAACAAGAACGTTCCATATCCAACCGTTTGCGTGGCATGGCCTATCAAGGTACTTTATGTATGAATCCTTCGTTGGATAAATTAGTTTATGCAGTCCGGTCAGCACCTATATTTTCCATTTATTCGGTTGATAGTGTCAAGATAGAAGAAACCTATCATTTTGCAGGAGGATATCCGGAATATAGGCCGGAGGAGAATGAAAATGAATTTTCTGCACCGGTAAGTGCCCATTGTAAACAGGCTTTTTTAGCGGCTTATGCAACAGACTCTTACATATATTTGTTATATTCCGGAAAAAGTTTCGCTGATTCAAAACTGGAAGCTTTTCAAGGGAATAGCATTTATCGTATCAAATGGGATGGCAAGCCAGATTTCAAGTTTGAATTGGATTATCCAATAAAGAATTTTTGTGTGGATGATCAGGATAAAATCATTTATGCCATAGCGGAGAAAGGTGAAACAGAATTGCTTCGTTTTTCAATAGATGATAATACTACTGGTGCGATAAAATCGCATTAGTTTTAAATATCATCAAATAACGAGAGTTCTTTGACATTTTGGTTTGAAATGATTGATGAGTCTAGCTTGGTTATCAACGACCGCAGGTCTGTTCTTTCCAACGCGGATATTCTAATCAGGGTAGCTACCTCGGTGATTGAATATGGGCTGTTGCAGGCAACCTTTATTCTTGCTAGTGTCAGATACGATATGATGGCAGCCCAAAGATGGATTTTGACAGCATTTTCCGAATATCCCCATAGAGTCTTTACGGTAATGTTCTGTTTAATCCACTTGAAGAATACCTCTATATCCCATCGATGGCGGTACAGGTTGGATATTTCCAAGGCACTGACTTCAAAGTTATTGGATATAAAGTCCACAATAGTGTCATTGTCAGGGTCATAGACGCGGACAAATCTCATGTCTTCGGGATACAGCTTGCTTGAGTTATATCCCGTTACCCTTATACGGGAATCTTCCAGTACGCCAGACTTGACATCGGAAATATCCATCTGCTCGACAGTCTCGAATTTCATGTTCTCTTTTGGACGTGATACCCAAAATGCCTGAGCCTGATGAAATCTGAAAAGCGCTTTAAAGTCAACATAGGCCTTATCCATCACGTAGAAAGCATAAGGCTCCGGTGTCAGTGCATCAAGTTCGTTGCTGTCATGCCACTTGCCGTCCGTGATATGGATATTAGCAGGTATGCCACCTCTCAAATCCAACAGGGTGTGCATCTTGACAGCTCCTTTGCTGTATTTCCCCAAAGCCCACGTTGCAAGCTTTATACTGGTTGATATGGTCGTGGAATCAAGCGCATATATCACGTTATCAATGGTAATTTGAGACAATTGGATATTTGAGTACATCGGTCTGACCGTGGCAATCAAATAAAGACCCAGCCCTTCAAAAATGCGATAATCCCTACTTTCGTTTGCACGAGAAAGTGAGGTATGGCTCACGGCCTTACGAAAACCGAGATGATAAAGCGTCTTGTTATGGGCTTCGAGGCATAGACAAATATCCCTCAGAGAATCACATCCTGTCAACTGTCCGAAAAGCAGATGAAGGAGGTGATTGTAACTGCTGAGATTTTTGGTATGCCAATCTCCTTTATATTGCTTTACGAGTTTATCAAACTGATAACGCGGTATATACTCGACAACTTGGGAAAATACAAACTTACCTTGATTCATAATCCTGATGTGTTGAAACTACAGGACTAATAAATCATTTTCAAATCAAAAAATCAATGAACGCTTATATTTGATTAAAAATTAATCATTTAACTACAGTGAGGTGGTTTTTATCGCACCACTAATAATATTAGAACAAAAAGTATAAATGCTTGTTTTTATGAAGATAGTAAACCTGTTTTTGATAACCGTATTTTCAGTAATGTTTTTCTCGTGTGTGGAAAAGGCGTCCGACGACCGTGATGTTACTGATATAGATTATCTTGACAATGAGGATTTACCGATGAATGCTTTCGTTGACGCTATTGAAGTGGTGCCGCTTGAAACAGACAGCACTTGTCTTATTGACCAATTTCATAAAATAGCGTTTTACGATGAAATAGGCGTTTATCTTATTATAGATAAAAAACAGACAGTATATTTATTTTCAGCGGACGGCAGGTACATTTCCAATTCAAAAGCATGTAGAGGAAATGGGCCGAATGAATATACCATATTGACAGACGCTGTTTACAACCCTTATACCAAGCACATCGAAATCCTGAATCCGTTCGGTATTATATATGCGTATGACTTGTCCTTCCAATTTCAAGGTAAGAAGGATTTGAAAAATGGGAATATCCATACGTTTTCACGTTTTTATCCATTAGATGACATTTCGTATATTTTATTGCCAACCATGCTTGGAGAGAAAGATGCCGTAATTTGTTTTTGTGATTATTCCAGGCAAGAGATAGCTTCAACCGAAGTTTATATTGATGATTTTGTCTGTACGTTGACTATGAATTATAACCCTTTTGTACAGATGAATGACCGGTTGTATTTCTTGCCCTTGTGTTTGGATTATACGATATACAATATTGGTGAGAACCGGCAATTGAATAAATATATCACCTATTCGTTTGGTGGAAAAGATGTACGGAAAGAGGAAATGGAAGAACGTTTTGGCGATGTGTCGGACAAAAAGACCAGTGAAAAGAGCTTGAAGAAAACCGTTCAAAATATGGAGAAAATAAATGATTATCTTCTCCGTTCCGATTACCCTGTTCCGGTCATTAAAATGATGGATGATTCGTATCTGTATTTTTATATAATGAGGAATGGCGGCAGGGAAACTGTTATATACGACAGGATGTCAGGGCGGATTATATTGCATTCGAACAAGCAGAACCCCAGTCTTAATTTTTGCTTACATTTAAACGGCAAGCAGCTTTATTCAATTATGCATCCGTACGAAATAGACAGGTATATAGACAAACACTTGTTGGATGCAGATAATTTGGACAAGATTAATAGCATAAAAGAAGATGATAATCCGATAATTATCAAATACAGGTTGAAGTGAGTGCTTGGATGTATAATTGTAGAGTGGAAACGATACAGCGTGTATTTGGAAGACAACCTGTATGTTCCCACTCCAGTCAAACCCTAAAATAGAAAGGAGAATTGACCCGTTGCAAAGTTAAGAAGAAAACAGAAGATTCGCAAATCGGTGATTTGCGGCTTCGCAGGTATCAATGAAAAACAACAATAACATAAAAAATTAGCAAAAGATGAAAAAGAATATATTGAAAATCACGTTTGCAGCCGCTTTGGCTGTAGTCGCCGGAGTAATGGCTTACCAAGCTCAAGATAAAGAAGTGATGTCTGACTTGGCTCTTGCCAATGTGGAAGCGTTGGCGATGATTGAAGATCCAATGGAAGAAGGAGGGTATAGTTCAATGCATATCAGATGTTTTGATAAGTATGGCAATTCAACAGGGAAGTGTACTGCGACAAGTTATTGGAGTCCGATAGGTAAAGGCGTATATCATTCCCATGGTTGTTCCTATTGCTGTAGTTAAAATAGGTGTTTGAATGAAATACCTCTTTTAATACCTGATTGGCGTAGATTATGAATGTGAAAGAATCGTTATGTTACGGAATCTGTTTTATGTAGGAGTATTGTTCTGTCTGGTGGCTTGTAAAGATACTAGCCATCAGGAAACGGATGTCCGTACGATTGAGGTGACGGACTTTTCCGGACAGAAGCAAGAACTGAATGAGTTGTTCCGGACGGAAGTGCTGGCGTTGCGTTCGGATTCGTCCGGCTATGTGGCAAATGTGAAAGATGTTGCAGGCATCGGAAATTCGGTGTATGTGCTGGATGAGGTGACTTTGTCTATGGCGAAGTTTGACAGACGTACAGGACGTTTGGAGCGGGAAATATGCCAGCGTGGCAACGGTCCGTTGGAGTACATACAGCCGGTAGCCCTTTCTTCAGACTCATGCCGCCTTTATATGCTCGATATGGGTGGGCTTTCGGTGTATGTATATAATAAGGAGTTGGAGGCTGAACGTAAGGTCTGGCTTGGTTTTCCTGCCTTGGATTTCGTACGGGTGTCCGATGGTTTCCTGTGCTATAACCTGGCAGTGTCTGATACGTTGCGTCAGGTGGTTTATGTGAACGATTCAGGCAAGATAGTAGATTCTTTTGGTGCTTCGGAAGTGTCGAACAGCGGATTTACTGGTTCAAAGCTGTTTTCGAAATCTGGGGAGGACGATGTATATTGTGTCTTGCCTTCCGGGCGTACGGTTTACCGTTGGGATGCAGCCGCACACCTTTTGTCTCCTTATGTGTCTTATGATTATGGGGATGCCAATTATCAGGGGGATGCAACACAGGCAGGTGCCGTAGGGGCATTGGATGTCATGCCCTGTGAATTTTTCAAGGTCGGTTCGTCTCTGATAAACAGTTTTCTGTATGCTGATAAAAGGTATTACGCTTGTTCTTCACCGGACATGGCTGTGCAGAAGACTGGCATGGTGGTGGATAGCAATGGGAAAATCCCTTTCTTTCCCCGTTGGCAGATAGGGGATACCCTGATTGGTTCTTGTTCGTATGAAGAGATGGATGATATGTCGGAAGGTGAAGAAGAACGATATGGCAATATGCTTTTGCTGTTTACGTTAAAGAATGAATAAACGATAGTCAATTCATGAACTATATAGGTGAATTGTATTAAAAAAGTGGGATGGAAAGAGAATGAAAGTATATGTTCTCTTTCCATTTGATAAGTTGAAACGACAAATTTGTATGAAATATGAAGTTATTAAAAATTAGTATGTTCAGCATGATTATGTCATTAATGATGGTGTCGTGCACAGAAAAAAAGTCAGATGTGGAAGCCAGTATGATTCGAGTGAATCTTGATGATGCCCTGCCGCTAAAGGAGGCGGCATCATCTATAAACGTACTTATGCTGAACGATTCCCTGTCAAACCATTTCCCCGGTAACATAAACAAGGTTGAGTGGATGGGAGATTCGATACTGATTCTGGACTCTTGGAAAGACCCCGGCCTTTACATGTATGATTCCGAAGGCGTGCTTGTAAATTCGTATACCAAGAGAGGAAACGGCCCGGATGAATTTGTCGGGATTGTAGATTTCAATGTCGTACCTTCAGGAGTCGTGCTCCTTGATACCTATTCCACCTCCCAGCGGATTTATTTGGACCGTAACTTGTCATTTCTCTATAAAGACGATGCCGAGGTTCAGGCGAACCATTTCTTCTGTGAGTCCGGTGCCGGTGGCGGTGTATGGTATGACCGTGGCAATGTGGCGTATGGCCCGAATAAGGACAAGCTGGTTTATGTGGAAGGAGGCAACAGGAAAGCGGTCTTGCCGGTTCCTTCCGAAGTGGAAAACGTGACGTTTGCCAGCTACAATGTGTTTGTAGGTGTATCGAATGATACCATCCTGTACTTGCCTGCTGTAGAACCGAGGATTTATAAATGTTATGGCGGACATGCCGAAGTGTTTTGCGAACTGGATTTTCATGGTTTGTGGCCAGACTTTTCGGGAATGACCAAGGAGAACCCGCTGGATTTGATGCGCAGTATCGCAGCTGATGGAAAGATTTATTCCACCAACATGCTTTCGGATGGAGACAATGTGGCTGTTTCTTTTTTCTGTAAGGAAGATTTTTATGTGTTGCGGTTCAGCCATGATGACTTTTCATCCTCTAAATTGTTTAAGGTTGATAAGGATACGTTGGATTCTTTAGGTGCTCTGGTTGCCATGAAAGACGGTTGCCTTGTTTTTGGTGGACCTGAAAAACTGCTGAAAATAAGAACCAATTGATTTGTTTTCCTTGCTTTTCAAATTTTCCGATGAAAAATCCCGAACCGATGAAACCTTTGTTTATCCCTTTGATGTCGCTCCTCCTGCTCTGTGGCTGCGCCAGGCAGAAGACTTTTGTTCCCGATGTGGACGATGTATTGGCGGAGAACCCGGAACTGAAACGTGTGCTTGACCACTGTAAGGACGATTCGTTGAAATACCGTGCGGCACGGTTTCTGATAGCGAACCTGCCTTACCACGCTACCAACGATGTCCCCTCGATGGACGCGCAGCTGAAACTGTACGAACTGCACTCCACCGGAAAGTATTCGCCGGAGGAAGTGATAGACTCGGTCAGCCGCGCTTACGGCAGGCTGGACGTTTCCAGCCTGCGGCAGACAAGTGACGTGGGCATCTCGCCCGAGTACCTGATAGAGAACATCGAGTGGGCATTCAAGGTGTGGCGTGAGCAGCCTTGGGGAAAGAATGTACCGTTCAGCCTGTTCTGCGAATACATCCTGCCTTACCGGGTGGGTGACGAACGGCTTGTACCGTGGCGGAAAGAGATTTACGAACGGTATAACCCACTGCTGGACAGCATACGGAAGCTGCCCGAAGCGGAAGACCCGCGCTTTGTGTCGGAAGCGTTGTTCGACTCGCTGCGCAAGGCTCCGATACATTTTACCGGACAGTTCGAACCCAGTCCGCATATCGGGCCGAAGACGGTGGAATGGCGTTCGGGCAGCTGCAAGGAGTTTACCGACCTGTTGCTGTATGTATACAGGGCGGTGGGGCTTCCGTGTGCCAAAGACATCATGCTGATGCGCGGCAACCGCAACGCCCCTCACAGCTGGAACGTGATGTTCGACAAGGAGGGACGTGGGTATTATTTTACTTTGCTCGACAACATGACTGACGGAGCCAATCCAGATGCGTATTGGGATCCGAAAGGGAAAGTGTACCGTTCCACGTTCAGCCTGAACCGGCAGATGACAGATTCGCTCCGCACGGCACCTGAAGACCTGCATCCTGCTTTCCGTTATCCTTGCATGGAGGACGTGACCGCTGTATATGCCGGCAAACAGAACCACACTGTTCGGATAGCGGAAGACCGGATTTATCCGCCTGTACAGGAAGACGAACTGTTGTACCTGTGCGCTTCGTGCCGGATGGACTGGACTCCTTTGGCATGGTGCCGTGTAACGGACGGCGAAGCATGGTTCTGCGATGTGGAGGGACAGATGGTGTTCCGGCTTGCCTCGTATGCCGAAAGGAGGCTGCAGATGCGTTCCGACCCTTTTGTACTGGAGCGTCCTACGGGAGAAATACGTTTCCTTTCTCCCGGAGAGCGGGAAGAGCCGGTGACGGTATTCCATAAGTTTCCGCTTTACCTGGACGGTGTGAGCGGTCGCATGATAGGGGGCGTGTTCGAAGGCAGCAATGACAGCTGCTTCCGCCATGCCGATACACTTTTTGTAGTAAAGGACCGCCCTTACCGTTTATTTACTAAGGTACAGACAGACCACCGCAAGCCCTACCGCTATGTGCGCTACCGGGGTAAGGCGGGCAGCCATTGCGATGTGGCTGAAATAGCCTTTTACGGTGTGCAGCCGGATAGCTTGCCGTTGAGGGGAAAAGTAATCGGCACGCCGGGTGACAACAGCGGGCACGAATATACGAATGCTTTCGACGGCGACCCCTATACCTCTTTCGACTATCCGGAAGCAGACGGTGGCTGGACGGGACTCGACCTTGGGAAGCCTTATATAATAAGGAGTATCGTCTATACGCCGCGCAACCGTGACGACTACATCCATCGGGGCGACCGTTACGAACTGTTCTATTGCGTCGGCGAGTGGCGTTCGGCTGGTGTAATGACTGCCGTATCCGACTCGCTGGCATACCGTGTTCCTGCTGGCAGCCTGCTGTACCTGCGCAACCATACGCGTGGCCAGGACGAACGTATTTTCGAGTACCGCGACGGGATGCAGATATTCTGGTAATTGACAATGGACGATTGATAATTGACAATGAAACGGATACGGATAAACTTCAAGAAGTGGTTAGGCAGGGTATATACGGTAGTGATGTGGTCGGTATGCCTGTATGCGGTATGGATTGTGTTGCGCATCGCAGGTCAGGTGTTCCTGTTTGCCTCGTTTTCCATCCCTTCCGATTCGATGGTGCCTGTGTTGCGTCCGGGCGACTATGTGCTGGTGAACAAACCGCTGAAAGGGGCGCGTATATTCAATGTATGGGATGCGGCTGAACACCGCCCGTTTGAGATACGGAGATTGCCCGGCTTGGAAGAGTTCCGCCGTGGGGAAGTGCTGGTATTCAATTTCCCTTACCCCGAACGTTGGGACAGCATCGGTTTTGACGTGCTGCTGTATTACGTGAAGCGTTGTATTGGCGGGCCTGGCGATACGGTGGAGATAAGGGATGGACGTTACCGTGTGCGCGGGATAGATGCTCCGGTAGGGAACACGGATGCACAGGAACGGCTTTCACGGCTGTTGTCCAAAAAATCGGGCAGGGAGGAGATGGTGCGTAACCGTTCTTATTACACGTTTCCATACGATTCGTTGCTGGGCTGGACGGTAAAGGATTTCGGTCCGTTGTATGTTCCAGCCCGTGGCGATTCGATAGAAATGAACCGGAACCATTACCTGTTTTACAGGAACCTGATAGAATGGGAACAGCGGGGAAAGTTGGTGCAAAAGGACGATGGCTTCTATTTGGAAGGCAGACGGATAACGGGTTACCGTTTCCGCGAGAATTATTATTTTATGGGCGGTGACAATTGTTTTAACTCGCAAGATTCGCGTTACTGGGGCTTGTTGCCCGAATGTTACATCGTGGGCAAGGCTACGCGGATATGGAAATCGGTCGATCCATACACGGGTTCGGTAGACTGGAGGCGGGTATGGAAGTGTATCGAGTGAAAAATAGCCTGTATGTAACATTTGTGTACGGGTGAGAACGGTTTGGGCATATCATTGCATGAATGATGTAACAAGGAGAAAAATAAACGGAATATAAATAGAACCTAAACTCAATCTAAACGGAACCTGAAATAAGATTTTATGTTGAATTTATATAAGATATTTGTCCGGTTGTCATGAAATCTTTAGGTTTGTAATCCGGACAGGATGACGGAATTAAAAAGATAAGGAATGGATGGATATATGATTTTGAAAGACAAGGCGGCAGAGGTTATTGTTTTTGTGGTGGTAGCGATGTCGCTCAGTGTGCAGCTGATGAACGCGGGCGATATGCCGATGGGAACGCAAGAAGAAGCCTGGCAATGGATGTATGGTTGCTGGGCAGTTGTGCTGGCGTTGTATTTTATTTGTATGCTGGTAAAGAAAGGCCGCGAGTTGCTTTATGACTACGTGGGCGACATGGCAGCGTTGGCACTCATGCTGTATGGGATAGTGGAAGCCGTGTGGGGATTGGCCCAGCTATGGGGCTGGCTTCCTTCCAATCATGCCCGTTTCGCCGTGACCGGGTCGTTTGCTAATCCCGGACCTTATTCGGGCTTCCTTGCCATGGTGTTTCCGTTGGCCTACTCCGAGTATATAAGCCGTACTTACCGGGATATTCACAAGCCGGTAGCCCTTGTCGCGATGATTTCCATCGTGCTTGTGCTGCCTGCAGGGATGAGCCGCACGGCATGGATTGCCGCACTTGTCTCGACAGGGTGTATGTATTACCTTTGGAATGTATGGAAGATAGACGAATATTATCCGCGGTATGAAAAGCCGTTGAAATGGGTGATAGGGATTGTGGCGGTACTTATCCTTGTAGGAGCGGGAGCAGGGCTTTACTACTTGAAAAAAGATTCGGCGGACGGACGTGTGCTGATGTGGAAGGTGGCGGCGACTGCACTGCAGGAACATCCGTTGTCAGGGAACGGATGGAACGGGGTGCCTGCGGTTTACGGGCAGGCGCAAGAAGATTACTTTGCCAAGGGAGATTATACGGAGACCGAAGCACGGGTGGCGGACGCGCCCGAATACGTATTCAACGAATACTTGCAGGTGGCATTGGCTTGGGGCATTCCGGTGCTGGTAGGAGCATGCCTGATAATAGGTTGCTGCCTGAACCGTTTGTATGAGAACTTTAACTATGGGTTGTACGGGGCGTTGCTGGCTTTCCTTATCTTTGCGTTCGCGTCTTATCCGCTGCAGTATCCGTCGATGGTGGCGGTGCTGGCATTGCTGGTGCTTTCCGGTATATCGGTCGTGCTGCGATGGCAAGACGGGTGGTATTGGATTGCTGTTCTTTTGATTGCTTCGGGATGTGTGGTCTCTTTTATAAAATATGGTGACAAGAAGTATGTGGCGGAGCTGTACCGTTCGTGGGAGCAATGCCAGGTGTTGTACAATGCCGGATTGTATGAGCGTGCGGCGGAGGCGTATGGTGATTTGTATGAAAAGTCGTACTATACGTATCATAACATGGACTGGAATCCCCGTTTCCTTTTCGAGTATGCCCGCTCGCTGCATAAAACCGGGCAGTGGGACGAGTCGACCGCTGTCTTGCTAGAAGCTTTGAAGGTGAGCGGCGACCCGATGATACTGAACCTGATAGGGAAGAACGAGTCGGCGATGTACCGTTTCGACAGTGCCGAGTGGTATTACCGACAGGCGGCAGACCGGGTGCCGTCGCGCATTTATCCGCATTACCTGATGGTGAAACTCTTTTCGTACCGCGACAACTACCAGCCCGACAAGTTGCGTGAAACGGCGCGGGTGGTACTGACGAAAGAACCGAAGGTGCCTTCGACGGCGGTAAGGCAGATGAAGGAAGAGACCCGGAAAATATTGGAAGAAAAACAGATTGAATTATGAGTGTTGTTCCTGGTGAGGCGATGCGGTATGGTTTGCGCCAGGGGGACGCCAACGGGAAATGCATGAAAAATGTATCTTCCGAAAATGAGAAGATAAGAAGGGAGAAGATGGATTAAACTGTGGAGAGTCCATTCATCTTCCACCCGATGTTAAACCTAAAAAATAAAGGAGAGGTAGCTATAAACCTTGACAAGGATGAAGGTATTTTTATTTATAATAAGCATACTTTGTTTGGCGGCTTGTTCGAAGTCGCCAAGCAAAGGCATTTGCGTCGCTTTGCCGGCTGATGTGCAGGTGTTTGAAATGGACAGTGTAGATAGCGGTGTTTTGCTGAACGCTACAGGGATGGTTGCTCTTCCGGATTACCTGATTATATCCAATCTTCATAAAGATACGTTGTTTGATGTCTTTGACGTTCACGGTTTGGAATACCGGTATAGCGGTTTGATTTATGGCGGAGGTTCCAATGACATGCTTCCTTTCAGGTGGATACGGCCTCTTGACAGTCATCGTTTTTATGCTATAGGATTAGGTGTTCCGCTTGTTACTGTGGTAGATGTTGAAGGCGGATTGAAAATAGATGGGCGCAAGCAACTTGAATGGGAAAAAGATGTCTGTCAGAATTTGTATCCTTTGAAGAACGGAAAAGTCTTGATTCAACCTGGTAAAAGACAAGGAGGGTGGAGCCTGTATGATACGACAAGCGGTGATGTGTCTGATATGCCTGATTCTCCTTTTCAAGAGGACGAGCCGGAAGCTGATATGATACAAGCTTTTCAGTATCGGGCAGTAAATGTGGCGGTGAATGCGGATAAAGAACGCATTGCATTTTTTTATAGCAAGTTTCCGTATGTCCGTTTTTTTGATTTTGACGGTAATTTGTTAGTTGAATGTAGTGTAGGGGAAAAAATATCCGATCCGGATAAGTTCTTTCGTAGGGAGGGTATGTATTACTGGGGATGTTCGTATACAGCGGATTTTATTTTCGTAAAATATGCTCCCGATAATGAAGCTTCGGATGTGACTTGTTTTCAGGTGTGGGATTGGGAAGGAAATTTATTGTCGCGGTTTAATGTTGCGGATAAAATAAACTTGTTTACAGTATCTGCCGACGGGAAAAGAATATTTGCGGCAAAGAATGATAATAATCATATTTTTTGGTGTAATATTGCATCGGCCTTAGACCGCAAAACGGGAATGGAGTAAATTAATAGAAGATAAATAAAAATGAACGCACGCTACGGATATGTGATGCTGCTGCTTGCCGCGGGAATATGGAGCGGGTGCAGCGAAGAGAACAAAGATGCCTCTGAAAAGGAAGGGGTGGCAACAGTACTTCCTGCCCAAGTGGCAGAGGTAAGTGTAATGACCTTGAAGAAACAGGCTTTCGAGCACGAACTGGTGAGTAACGGGAAAGTGGAGGCGAAGCGGTATGCCGCCTTGCAGTTTCGGACTACGACCGAACCGGTAGCCCGCATTTATGTGAAGAATGGCGACCGGGTAAAGAAAGGACAAAAGATAGCCGAACTGGACTTGTTTGCCCTGCAAAACAAACTGACACAGGCGGAATATACGTTGGAGCAAGCCCGGCTGGAAATGCAGGATGTGCTGATAGGGCAAGGATATGCTCCCGACCGGATGGAAGCCGTGCCTGAAGAGGTGAAAAAATTAGCTGCCACCAAAAGCGGATACGGACAGAGCAAGGCTGCCTATGAACTGGCAAAGCGCGAACTGGAGCAAGCTACGCTGACGGTACCGTTTGACGGCATCGTTGCCGACCTGGATGGCAAGGAATACAACATGCCGGAAAGTGGGAAACCTTTCTGCCGCATTCTTTCGACAACCGATATGGAAGTGGCGTTTACGGTGCTGGAGAGCGAGCTGCCGTTGGTAAAAGCGGGCGACCGGGTGGAAGTGATGCCCTATACGGTAGCTTCCGGCAGCTTGCAGGGACGTATTGCGGAGATTAATCCGTCGGTAGACGAAAACGGGATGGTGAAAGTGAAAGCACAGGTGGACGGGAAAGGCAAGCTGTTCGACGGGATGAACGCAAGGGTGAGCGTGAAGCGTTCGGTGCCCGGACAATTGGTGATACCGAAGACTGCCGTGGTGTTGCGTTCGGGCAAGCAGGTGGTGTTTACCCTGAAAGACGGAAAGGCCATGTGGAACTATGTGCAGACCGGACTGGAAAACCTGTCGGAATATACCGTGACGGGTGAGGGAATGGAAGAAGGCGTAACGGTCATTACGGCGGGCAATGTGAACCTGGCACACGAAACGCCGGTGAAAGTAGTGGAGTAACATGCGGAGATTTAGAAGCTGTTTTGAATTTATCGTGCGATGATTTGGGATGAGTTTTTGAGGCATTTTCGCTTCTGTGATGAGGAAGATAGCGGGCTATCTGACGAAGAACAGGAGCGAAAAAGACCAAAAAATCGCCCAAAGCACACACGAAAACGGATACATCAAGCCAAGAAAAACTTTTTGGAGAAATTCAAAACAGCTTCTTACTATTTTCCGATTTACGAAGTACGATTTAATTATCAAAACCGTAAATGGCTGAATGGTAAATTGTAAATAGAAAAATCGTAAATAAAAAAGATGGTTAAGTTTTTAATACAACGGCCTATAGCCGTATTGATGGCGTTTACCGCTTGTTTTATCATAGGGCTGGTTACTTACTGGTCGCTCCCTGTATCGCTGTTGCCCGATATTGACATTCCGCAGATTACGGTACGGATGGCTTCGGATAATATGTCGGCACGGGAAATGGAGAATACAATGGTGGCTCCTGTGCGGCGTGCCTTGCTGCAGGTGTCGGGGCTGGATGAAATGAGAAGCGAGACACGCGACGGTTCGGGTGTCATTCATCTGACATTCGAGTTCGGAACCAATACTGACCTTGCTTTTATTGAAGTAAACGAGAAAATAGATGCGGCAATGAACAGCTTGCCTAAAGATGCCGAACGTCCTAAAGCCATCAAGGCTAGTGTAACGGATATACCGGTGTTTTACCTGAACATGACGCTGAAAAAGGACAAGCCTTACCAGCATACAGATGAACAAGCATTCCTGAACCTGTCAGAACTGGCAGAAAACGTGGTGAGGAGGCGTATCGAACAATTGCCCCAGATAGCCATGGCAGACATGACCGGGGTGCCTAAAAGGGTGTTGCAGATAGTGCCCGATAGGGAAAAAATGAACAGTTTGGGCATCGGTATAGATGATTTGGAACGGACACTGGAAGCCAACAACGCAGAGCCGGGCAGCATGCTGGTGCGTGACGGATATTACGAGTATAACATCCGTATCGCTTCTTTTCTGCGTACTCCAGAGGATGTAGAGAACATCTATCTGAACAAGGGAGGACGCATCATGCAGCTGAAAGACCTGTGTAAGGTAAGCCTGGTGACACAGCATGAGACAGGACGTTCATTGGCTGGAGGAAAGCGGGCAGTGACATTTGCCATCATCAAGCAATCGGAAGAGAACATGGATAACCTGAAGGCGGAACTGCAGCGGACTACCGAACGGTTTGCCGCATTGTATCCCGATATAGAATTTTCTATTACACGCAACCAGACAGAACTGTTGGATTATACCATTTCGAACTTGCAGCAGAATTTTACCCTGGGTTTCCTGTTTATCTTTATCGTGGCAGTGTTCTTTATCGGCGATGTGCGTTCGCCGTTGATTATCGGCATTACGATGGTGGTATCGGTGGTAATCACATTTTTCTTCTTCTATCTCTGCAAGGTTTCGCTGAACGTCATATCGCTGTCGGGACTGATTATGGCGGTGGGCATGATGATAGACAATGCAATTATCGTGACCGAAAACGTGTCGCAGTACCGTGAACGGGGCTATTCGCTGAAACGGTCGGCGGTAATAGGCACCAGTGAGATGATTACACCGATGCTGAGTTCTTCGCTGACTACGGTAGCAGTATTTGTGCCATTGATATTCATGAGCGGTATAGCCGGTGCCATCTTTACCGACCAGGCGTTTTCCATTACGGCTGGGTTGGGAGTATCTTACTTTACAGGCATCATGCTATTGCCGGTTCTATATGTCTTGTTTTTCCGTTTGGGAATGCGCAGGTACCGGTGGATTAATTTTGATTTTCGGGATAAACTGAAGAATGACTGGCTGGAGCGCGGATACGATGCGGGCATCAACTGGGTATTTTCGCATAAGCGTATCAGTTTGTGTGTGGCTGTGGCTACCCTTCCGCTATGCGTGGTTTTGTTCGGGGTGTTGGATAAAGAGCGGATGCCTGAAATAGACCAGAACGAAATGATAGTGAAAGTGGCATGGAACGAGAATATTCATGTGGAGGAAAATAACCGGAGGGTGGATGAACTGCTGAAACACACTGATGGCATTGCCGTCGAACATACGGCGTATGTGGGTATGCAGGATTATGTGCTGAATACGGATGATGCCTTATCGGCAGGTGAGGCCGAACTTTATTTCAAGACGGAAAAACCTTCGGACATTTTGCCGTTAGAGCAGCATCTGAAAAAATGGTTCGGGGCGCATTATCCGGAAGCCACAGTCACTTATTCGCCTCCAATGACTATCTTTGAAAAACTATTTGTAACGGGAGAAGCCGATGTGGTGGCACAGGTCCGGTCGAAGAATAAGGCTGTGAGTCCACAACCTGCCGAACTGAAAGAACTGGAGAGGCAGATAGCCGAGGAGACCGGAGTATATCCGGAGGTTATTGCTTTCCGCAACCAACTGAATCTGGTAATAGACCGTAACCGCCTGTTGCTTTATCGGGTGGATTACGATGAAGTGGTACGCACGTTGCGGACTGCATTTAAGGAAAACGAAGTATCTGTCTTGCGTTCTTACCAGCAGTATTTGCCTATCAGTGTGGCAGGAAACGAACGTACACTTGAACGGGTGCTGGCGGAAACGCTGGTGGAAAATGTGCCCCAAGAAGGAGAGGAACAGGCTTATGTCCCGTTGAAGGAACTGCTGTCGGTACAACCGGCTGAAGACTTGAAAAGCATTACAGCAGGGAGCAACGGTGAATATATTCCGCTACGTTTTTATGATGTGGACAATGCACCTGGACTGATAGCCGGCATACGTGATGTGGTGGCACGGTCGGGGAAATGGGATGTGGACTTTTCGGGCAGTTTCTTTTCGAACCAGCGGATGATGGGGGAACTGATGGTGATACTGTGCATATCGGTCTTGCTGATGTACTTCATCTTGTGTGCCCAGTTCGAAAGTTTCTTGCAACCCCTTATTGTATTGGCGGAAATCCCGATGGATATTGCTTTTGCCTTGCTTTGCCTGTGGCTGTGTGGAGATACGCTGAATCTGATGTCGGCTATCGGTATTGTCATTTCAAGCGGTATTGTGATAAACGACTCTATCTTGAAACTGGATACCATCAACGAACTGAGAAAAACCGGTATGCCACTTACTGAAGCTATCCATACAGGAGGAAGAAAGCGTTTGCGGGCAATTGTCATGACTACGCTGACCACTATCTTTGCCATGGTGCCGCTGCTGTTTACTTCCGATATGGGTTCGGAACTGCAACGTCCGCTTTCCATCGCCATGATAGGGGCGATGACCTTGGGAACCATTATCAGCTTGTTTATTATTCCATTAATATATTGGTTAATCTATAGAAAACATGAAACGCAGAAATCTTAGTATATGCCTGGTACTGGCACTGAGCTGTATGCCGCTGTTGGCGCAACACACCGTGAAACTGGATTTGCAGGAAACGATAGAATTGGCGAATGACAGCTCGTTGTCGGCTTTCCGTTATCAGAACATGTATTTGTCCGGTTACTGGGAATACCGTACTTTTAAAGCGAACCGTTTGCCCAGTCTGACCTTGAACCTGACGCCGGCACAATATTACCGTTACATTACCCAACGCTATGACTCGAATGAGGATATGGATGTTTACCGTGAACAGCAGATGTTCAGTGCAACGGCTGGATTGAGCCTGGCACAGAATTTCGACTGGCTGGGAGGTACATTCTATATAGATACCCAACTGGACTTTATGCGTAATTTTGGTGATACGAAATCGACTCAGTTCTCTACTGTTCCTTTTCGTATCGGGTATCAGCAGGAATTATTGGGATATAATGCTTTCCGGTGGGACCGCAAGATAGAACCGTTGAAATTTGAAAAGGTGAAAAAGCAGTTCATCTATCATACAGAAGAGGTGGCGGAAGAGGCGGTCAATTATTTCTTCAGTCTGGCGATGGCACAGGCTGACTATAAGCTGGCAGAGGATAATCTGGTTACGGCAGATACATTGTGTGACATCGGAATGCAGCGCCAGAAGATTGCTTCTATCTCGCAGGCAGACCTGCTGACATTGAAACTGGATAAAGTGAATGCGCAGAATACATTGACCAATGCACGGATTGCACTGAAAAGGGCGATGTCGGCATTGGCTACTTTCTTGAATATGGATAAGAATACAACCATTGAATTGGACTTGCCGGGACGTCCGCGCCACCTGGAAGTGTTGGCGGATGAGGCTTTGCAGAAAGCCAAGGAGAATAATCCGACTTATCTGGAGCAGCGGCAGAATGTACTGGAAGCGGAGCGTGATGTAGACCGTACGAAAAAAGAATCGCGCTTTAGTGCCAGTTTCAATGCTAGTGTCGGGTTCAATCAGGTGTCGGATAATATCCGTTCTGCTTATAAGAATCTGTTGCAGCAAGACCTGGTGTCAATCAGTGTCTCTATCCCTTTGATAGACTGGGGGGTGAGGAAAGGAAAATATAACATGGCAAAGAACAATCTGAACGTTGTAAAGATTGCGGCAAGGCAGGAAGAAATCAGTCTGGAAGAAGATGTGGTGATGACCGTGAGCGACTTTAACGTGCAGCAAGACCTGATAGAAGGTGCAGAGGAGGCTTTGGACCTGGCAGAACTGGCATACGAGCAGACCCGGCAGCGTTTTATTATCGGGAAGAGTGATGTAAACAGTCTGACCCTTGCCTTGAACAGGCAGCAGGAAGCGCAGAAGAATTATATTCAGGCTTTGCAGAATTATTGGCTGAGCTATTATAAAATAAGGAAGCTGACTTTGCATGATTTTGAAACTGGCTTTTCTTTGTCTGACCGTTTTGATTTTAAAAATAGAATCCGTCAATGAAACAGAAATCTCGTAAAACAGCTTCTTCCTTTACTCTGATAGTCAGTTTTATCTGTCTGGCTATTGTGGGACTTTCGCTGGTGCCTTTGCTACCGGTGAAACTTTCGCCTTCGCATGAACTTCCGGCACTGACGGTTTCATTCTCTATGCCAGGCAATTCGGCAAGAGTAATCGAAGCAGAAGTTACCAGCCGGCTGGAGGGAGCCTTGTCGCGGATAGAAGGTGTACGGAAAATCCGTTCCACTTCCGATAATGGATATGGCAGCCTGCGCATTGAGATAGACAAGCATAGCGAAGTGGATATCGTACGCTTTGAAGTCTCTACCGTGATCCGTCAGGTCTGGTCGCAATTGCCCGAAGGAGTGAGTTATCCTTTGATTTCTACTCAACGTTCGGACGACCGCTCGACAAGGCCTTTCATGACTTATACACTCAATGCACCGGCTACCCCGATTCTGATTCAGAATTATGGGGAAAATTATATCAAACCGTTGCTTTCTGCCATTAAAGATATTTATAAGATAGAGTTGAGCGGTGCTACCCCCATGGAGTGGAGGCTGACATACGATAACAGCCAGTTGGGCTATCTTGGTCTGTCGGTAGGAGATATAGGACAGGCTATCCAGGAATATTATGACAATGAATTCTTGGGCATCTGCCAGGTAGATGTGGGGGATGAATGGATTAGGGTGGTACGCACTTCGTCTGAAGGACGGGAAGGCTTCCGGCCTGCCGATATCAGTTTACGTACGTCAGAAGGAAAATTGATTTCGCTGGACAAACTGGTGAAAGTGACACATACAGAGGAAGAACCTACCGGCTATTTCCGTATCAACGGGCTTAATTCTATTTATCTTTCCATTACTGCAGAGGAAACGGCAAATCAGCTTCGGGTGGCAGCCCAGGTAAGGGATGCCATGAGGCAGATACAGCAGAATATGCCTCCGGGGTACGAGGTGCATGTCAGTTACGATGCTACGGAATACATTAGCAAGGAACTGAATACAAATTACTTCCGTACAACAATAACTGTGCTTATCCTGTTGTTGTTTGTGGCAGTCATTACCCTGAATCTGCGTTATTTGTTTTTGATAGTAGCCAGTCTGGCTGTCAATATGGCTATTGCTTTTATCTTTTACTACATCTGCGGAGTAGATATTCAGCTTTATTCGCTTGCCGGTATCACCATTTCGCTGAACCTGTTGATAGATAATACCATTGTGATGACCGACCATATCCTGCACCGTCGGAACCTGAAAGCGTTTATGTCCATCCTGGCAGCGACGTTGACTACTATCGGAGCATTGGTCATTATCTTTTTCATGGACGAGAAGATACGCTTGAACCTGCAAGATTTTGCAGCTGTAGTTATTATTAATCTGGCTGTATCATTGTTTGTGGCACTGTTCTTTGTCCCGGCATTGATAGAACGCATCCGCTTGCGCAGGACTTCGGTCTTTAGGCGTTCGTCGCGTATCAAGCGGGGGGTGGTTTATTTTACACGTGGTTATAAATGGATGGTAAAGGCATTGTGCAGGCGTAAGGCTATTGCATATGCCGTACTGGTATGGGCGTTCGGACTTCCGGTATTTCTGCTTCCCGAAAAGATAGAGCATGCAGAACAGAAAGGTGGATGGGCCACTTTATATAATAAGGTGTTTGACCGTCCTGTTTATAGGGAAGAAATAAAACCGGTGATCGACAAATGGCTGGGAGGTACGTTGCGGCTGTTTGTGGAAAAGGTGTACAACGGAAGTTATTTCGGCAACCGCGATGAAGAAGTGGTGCTTTCGGTAACAGCCACACTTCCTAATGGCAGTACGCTGGAACAGATGAATGTGCTGATAAAGCAAATGGAAACTTATCTGAGTGAATTTCGGGAAATCAGGCAGTTTCAAACTTCTGTCTATGATGCCCGTCATGCCGGTATCGAGATATTTTTCAAAAAAGAATATGAGCACAGTGGCTTTCCCTATGTGTTGAAGTCGAACATTATCAGTAAGGCTCTTACGTTGGGAGGCGGAAGCTGGAATGTGTATGGATTGCAAGACCAGGGCTTTTCGAATGATGTGCGTGAGACGGCAGGAAGTTTTCAGGTGGAGATGTACGGGTATAATTATGACGAACTTTCTTATTGGGCGGAAGAGATGAAGCGTTTGTTGCTGTCTCACAGGCGTATCAAGGAAGTGCAGGTCAATGCTGAATTCTCGTATTGGAAGGATGACTATGACGAGTATGTCTTGCAGTTCGACAAGGAGAAGATGGCAAAGGAAAACCTTACGGCAAGCACTCTTTTTGCTATTTTGCAGCCGATATTCATGTCGGGTCAGCGTGTGGGGAATATTGTGTACGATAATCAGAGCGAACGGCTTTCGTTGTCTTCGGTACAGAGCGGTGAATATGATGTATGGGGGCTGATGGAAGTACCTTTTATATTCGGAGGCAGACAGTATAAATTATCCGATTTTGCCAAGGTGAGCAAAGAGCAAGTGTCGAAGAAGATTGTGAAAGAGAACCAGCAGTATGTATTGTGTCTGCAATTCGAATACATCGGTGCACACCAGCAAGGGCAGAAAATCTTGGCAAAGGATGTTGAGGTCATGAAGGCTGCTCTCCCGATGGGGTATAGCATCGAGAACAAGAGTGATATATGGTATTGGCATAACGATAGCCAGGGTCAGTACGGGCTGTTGCTTATTGTGATTGGCATTATTTTCTTTATTTCGGCTATCCTGTTCGATTCGCTGAAGCAGCCACTTGCCATTATCGGTGTGATTCCTATTTCATATATCGGGGTGTTTCTGACTTTTTATCTGTTCGAACTCACGTTCGACCAAGGTGGTTTCGCTGCTTTTGTACTTCTGTGTGGTATTACGGTCAATGCCAGCATTTATATTCTGAACGAGTATAATGCTATCCGGAGGCGTTACCCTTATTTGGGAAAGGTTGAGGCATACACCAAGGCATGGAATGTGAAGGTTGTTCCGATATTTCTGACGGTGACTTCGACCGTACTGGGTTTTATTCCTTTTATGATAGGTGAGAAGGAAAGTTTCTGGTTTTCTTTGGCGGCGGGTACAATAGGTGGATTGATAATGTCTGTTGCAGGCATTTTCTTTTATTTGCCTCTCTTTTTGTTGAAGAAGCGGGAGTGTTAAGACCCTGATAGAATATTGGAAACCGTTTTTCAGGAAACCGTATGTACGTAGCTTTGTGCATCTATGTCCGTAGGCCGGTGTATTTATCTTCGTAAGGCAACGGACACAGATGCATTCCAGTCAGTAAATACTTGCAGGATTTGGGGTGCCGGAAAGGGTGTCTTGGTTATCAAACGTTCCGTTTATTTGGGATTCGCTTTCGGGGTTCAGTTCGATGGCTTTTTTCAAGTCTTCGATGGAGCCATTCTTGTCTCCTTCCAGTAACCGGACACGTCCGCGTTCCTGGTAGAATGTAGCGTTCTGGGGCATCAGTTCCAAGGCTTCGGTATACAGTTCGATGGCTTTGCCGTATGCTTTCTGCCCACAGAGCAGTTCTCCTTTCAGCAGGTAAGCTTTTTCGTTGAAAGGATTGGTTTCCATGACCAGCTCCAGACACCGATATGCTTCGTCGGTTTCTCCTAATGTGGCTTTGACGGTACTTTTCAGCAGCAAGGCATCTTCTTCTTCCGGATTTGCATTCAGGATATAATCGAGGTCTTCCAGTGTTTCTTTCGCCTGTTTCATGCTCCAAAGCACTTCGGCACGGAGCAAGTAGGCAGAAAGAAAGCTTTCGTCTTGTGTGATGGCTTTGGTAGCCATTACGATAGCTTGCAAATCGTTGTGAAGTCCGTGGGCTGCCCTGGCTGCCAAATAGTAGGCATGGGCATTGCTTTCGTCCAGCTTGATGGCTTTTTGGCAGGCTTTGTCCATACCGTCATAGTCTTCTTGTGCAAAGCATACGTTGGCAAGGAACAGATATCCCTGTATGTTGTCCGGTTCCAGTCCGGTCAGTTTGTCCAAAGTTGTCCGGGCATCATCGGTACGCTGGAGTTTTACATACGTGTCGGCAAGGTACTGGAGTGTTTCAGCATCGTCACGCAGGGCAGACGCCTGTTCCAGGCATTTGGCGGCGTAAGCCAGTTGGTTCATGTTGTGTGCCCGTATGCCATCGTATTTTAAAATCTCGAAATTCTTTTGTGTCTGTTTTTCCTGTTGGTTTTCTTCGGGCTTTCCGTTGCCGAAGATTGCTGATAATAAACCCATGTTTTTCGTATTTTATGATTGAATGTTGGGCACAAAGATAGAGAAAATCAGGTATATGCTTGCATTTGCTGAAAAGAAATTTGTAAGTTTGTGGCGTAATTAGAAAAAAAGGAACGTAACATGAAAAAGATGCTTTTGTTTGTTTGTGCGGTGTTGGCTTGTTTCAGCCTGCATGCACAATATTTTTGTACGGTAGAGGGAACGGAACTTCATTATGTCAATTACGATGAAGCGGGACAAAGTGTTTCGAATGAGACTGCTACCGTGTCGTTTGTCGGGAGAAACGATGGTAAGGTAACTGCCTGTTATATCAATAAGATTGTAACCAACAAGTTGAAGAACAATACCAGCTATACGCGTTTCGACTGGAGTTATGATGGCAACCAGACTGTGTGTGCCGAAGATCTGGTGTATGGACCTTATATTGATTCGGATTCGGATCCGGATAAGTATGATACGGCGGCACGTACTGCCATGCGTGAAGAATTGAAGTATAAAGGCGACAACTCGTTTGTGCTGAAGGAACATGCCGAGGGAGGAGAAAGTATGCCCGACCGCTCGTATGCACTTATTGTGAAGATGCTGAAAAATGAAATTACGATTTCGGGAGCTGCTTATATGGGAGAGGAGCAAATCAGTACTACGGCTGGGAAATTCGACTGTATAAAGATTACTTACTTGAAACGTACCAAAGTAGTGTTGAAAAGCACCACGCACCGGGTGACTGAATGGTATGCCGAGGGAATAGGTCTGGTAAAATCGGAATCATACGATATGAAAGGAAAATCTGCCGGCAAGACGCTGCTGGTGAAAATCGTGAAATAACGAAGTATCCTATGCTTATATAAGACCTGATAGTTGATAACTTTCTAGAAACTGTTTTGAATTTATCGCCCAAAGCACACACGAAAACGAATACATCGGGAAGAGAAAGACATTCAAAGCAGTTTCTTGTCACTATCTTGTCATAAACTGCCCCTTATCTCACTTTTTTGTTTTATCTTTGTCCCCATAATAATTTATTACAGATTAGATTATGAGCATATTTTCGAAACTATTAGGTAAAAAACAAGTTGAAGAAGAAGGTGCACGGGTAGGAGGTGTAGAAGACTTCATGACTTTGATACGTGTATACTACCAAGCCGTTATGGCTGCGCAGCTGGGCATCAGCAATATCAATTTCCTGCCTGATATGGCAGTATTCAAGCGTACATTGAAAATCCCTACCCAGAACAACAAGCTGGGAGTGGCAGAACGTACCAGATGCAAAAAGATGCTGATGGATATTTACGGCATTAATGAGTTCTTTTTTAAGGAAATAGATACATCTGTCAAAAAGCACTGCAAGAGTGTGAATGATATCAAGAACTACCTGTTTATGTTTCAGGGCTTCAGTCAAGACTTGATGATGGTAGTGGGGAATCTGATGCAATGGAAATTCCGTATGCCTGGCATGTTCAAGAAATTATTGCGTTCGATGACCGAAAAGACCATTCACGATATCCTGACGAAAACCAACTGGAAAGATGATAGTGTGAGAAAGACTTGTGTAAACATCCGCCAATACCAGCATGCACTGGGATATAGCGAAAGCTGGATGAACGAATATGTTTACAACATCGTTGTACTGGCAAAAAAAGAACCTAAACCCAAAGAAAACTAAGATGGACAGCCTCATCGAAAATCATCCGTTGGAACCGTTTCTTCCTGCAGAAGCTACTTTGCTGATGCTGGGAAGCTTTCCTCCGCAGAAGAAGCGCTGGAGCATGGATTTCTTCTATCCGAACTGGAACAATGACATGTGGCGGATTTTCGGACTGATTTTCTTCGGTGATAAAGAACATTTTGTACTTTCCGGTAAAAAGGCTTTCGATAAAGAACGTCTCATACACTTCTTGAAAGAAAAAGGCGTTGCGCTTTATGATACGGCTTGCACAGTGAAACGTTTGAAAAGCAATGCTTCAGACAAATACCTGGAAATCGTGGAGCCTACGGACATCGGCTTGCTTCTGAAACAACTTCCGGCATGCAAATCTATTGTAACGACCGGGCAAAAAGCTACAGATACCTTATGTGCACAATTGCATATTAAAGAACCTCCGGTAGGTGGAAAAAGCAAATTCGAATATGCTGACCGCCAACTTTGGCTTTACCGGATGCCTTCTTCCAGCAGGGCTTATCCGCTCAAGTTGGAGAAAAAGGCAGAAATATATCGGTCTATGCTGTGTGAAGCGGGTATTTTTATGCCATGAAGCAAAAAAAATGCCAAAGCATTTGGCAATATCAAAAAATGTCGTACCTTTGCATCCGCAAACACGGGAATAGCTCAGTTGGTAGAGCATCGGTCTCCAAAACCGAGTGTCGGGAGTTCGAGTCTCTCTTCCCGTGCCGAGATAAAAAGCTGTAACTCAAAAAGTTGCAGCTTTTGTTCGTTTATCCCCAGGACGAAATCGGGACGCAAATTTTCTGAATGTCAAACCGTATTACGCTTTCGAATTCGAAAAACGTAATAAAAAAATGTACTCTTCAAAAAGAAAAAGTTCATCGGTTTTTTGTATAATTTCTTATACAGAACCCAAGCTCCACACAGGTAATAACTGGTATATTGATTTCTATTCTTATGACCCATTGGAGCAGAAAATGAAAAGAAAAAAGTATATGCTTAATGGCATCGCCAAAGTTTCAGACCGCCGTCGTCGAGCTAATGAAATCATCACCAATCTTAATGTCAAACTCCGTTCCGGATGGAACCCATGGGCGGATGTCGAGAACTCAAGGCAATACACCCCGTATGTAGATATTATCCAAAGGTATCATATATATCTGGAAAAACTGTATGCGGCTGGTACCATCAAAGAGAACACTCTGAAGGATTACGAGAAGCGCCTGCGAGTATTTGAAGAATACACGGCGAAGCACATCCCAGCAATCGTATATGCATATCAGATTGACCAGTCTTTTATATCTGACTTCTTAGATTATGTACTGCTCGACCGTGATTCATCAGCCAGAACCCGAAACAATTATCGTACCTGGCTGTCTTCACTTTGCAGCTGGATGATGGAAAAGCAGTACCTTATCAAGAATCCGGTAGAGAATATCCGCATGTTACAGGAAGAGGAAAAAAAACGGTCTGCCCTATCGTCTACCGATATACAAAAGCTGAAGAAATACCTCAAGAAAGAGAATCCGTACTTTTTGTTCTTATGCCAGTTCGCTTATTATACCTTTATCCGTCCGGACGAAATAACCAACATCAAGCTGTCCGACATCTACTTGAAGGAACAAAAGGTATTCATCGCATCGAGCATCAGCAAGAACCGCAAAGACGGCATGGTCGGTTTGAATGACAAACTCATTAAAGCAATGCTTGATCTTGATGTTTTCAGCAACCCGGGAAATTATTATCTATTCGGTAAAGGTTTCAAGCCCTCAAAAAATAAAGTAACCACTAAAGTCTACAGAAATTACTTTAATAAGGTACGTGAAAAGCTGAGATTCCCAGACAGTTATCAATTCTATTCCCTGAAAGATTCAGGAATACGTGACCTAGCCAATGCTGAAGGTATTGTCATCGCCCGTGACCAGGCGCGCCATGCGGATATCTCCACAACCAATAAGTATCTGAAGGGTAGCAATATGACGGTACATGAAGAAACCAAGCATTTCGAAGGAGAATTTTAAGAAAAGCCCATACGGATATTTCCATACGGGCAACACTCTTTATTGTTCAGAGATAAATTTAATCTTATCATTTAGTATTCCATACAGATTCTTGATTGAATATGCTTTCTCACAAAATGTCCTACCAGACTTGAACCATACGCGAGCTGAAAAGTTTTTACCAGTATCAACAATCTTTATACGGCGCACATTAGGAAATGTATTAAGAATATAGCTGCAGATCTTCCGCCTTATTTCAGAAGTAGTACTTGCTTTGCGATGGCGGACACCGGTTACTGGATTATAAACTCTTAAAGCATTGCTGTTGAATGAGCAAATATCCGTTTCGTGGATTGACGTTCCGCAACAGTTTAGCATAGCTGTATTGGAAACCTGATATGTATGTAACATAATAATAAAAAAGTATCCGTGCCTGTCCCGCTGCTAATTCACATCTATCAGGAAATGCTAGCAGGCGCATTAACGCACTGCGACGGGGGTACACGGATACCAGTATTTTAATGGTACTACCAAGTATGCGGACATAAAAAATGCCTGCAATAAATGCAAGCCAATCGTCCTGCATTTCCTGAAATAAAATGAATTAGCATTGCAAATATGAGTATTTATTTTGAAATGACAAAAGAAAAAGCGGAAACTTTTTGAGTTTCCGCTTTTTATAGAGCCTTTGAATTATGTTCTCGGTACTTTCTAAGGAGTACTCCAGTACTTCTTTAGCAGTACTGGGAAAGGATAAGTTTGTGATTATTTTTTCTTTGTGTCAGGCTTTTCTCTGTTAATAAATATTGAAGCAACTGTAACTAATGTACCTGCTCCTAATATTCCAGCAAACCAAGGTCTATCTAAATATAAAGCATAAGCAGCAAGGGCTACAATTACTACAATAGATAAAAAAGCAAATGCCATACCCCACCAATTCATTCTTCCTGTTCTTGATTCGGATTTTCGGACTAAATCAAACTTTACTTTATCCATCTTATGTCGATGGTCTTGCTCCTTAACGGAAGCTTCCATCAAGAACGTAACAATTTGAGGATCTATTTCCTTATAAGCTGCTAATTCTTGGGGAGACGGCAAACTGTTGTCATCTACGGTATAAGTCCTTTCTAACTGTTGGCCCACACCTCCTTGTCCTGCAACGACAGTTTCTTTTTGTTGAATTTGTTGTTTAGCCATTACTTAGTTTTAATTTTTCCCAAGCTTCTCTTACGTCTTTCTCAATATTCTTTCTATCTTGTCTTAATTTGGATTTATCGTCCATTTTGTCAGATTCGACAAAAAGCTCTTCTTTTAGTTGGGAAATAATTTCAGATTCCTGTTTGTATTCACCGCGGGAAGAATCACGCAAAACTTTTGCCCCATTCGCGATGAATCGAGTAACGTCTTTAATTATACACATGATACCTCCTTTTTTATTATTATTATTTTAGTGCTTCTTATTGCAAAAGTAATTATTATTTTTATAGTATACAATAGCAAGTCTAATATCTTAGATATAAATAACAATATCTCTCCTACCTGCATTATATAATTTAACATAAGAACTAAAACACATAAGATAATAAACTATTCCACCTCTAAAAAGTAACATCCACAATTATAAGACCACCAAGAATAACTTAGATCTCAACCTTTTACACTGATATAATTAGCAATAACAAATAAACTTTTAGGATATAACTTTCCCAGTAAAAGAAACAAACTTAATGCCCAAGATAAACAGACATATAAACTCTATTCAGAATCTGCAAGATAAAAAATGCCCTCTGCTATTTTATCCATACCTTTAGGCGTTATTTTATAGTGTACTTCTTTACAGTAGTATTTTTTATTGCGTATGACAAAAATCCTGTTTAGATCATATACTTTATTCGTCAAAAACTGAAAAGTATATTCGACTGAAGTATCTATCTCACGTTTATTCTTATAGACTCTATTAAACAAACCATTATCTCCATCCAGGGTAATTGTATAATCGGGCAAGGTAAGAATACTCTGATCACCGCCAAGCGTAGTCGGCTTTTGAATGAAATATCTATCATTCGAACCCATTGGCATTTTATCCCAATACTCACCTGGGTATTCATTAGGACCTCGATTTAATGCTTTTTGTATACCATAATAAATACCGACATACAGCCTGTCAGGGATATCTGTATTATTGCCAGAACTATTTATCAAATCATTAATGGCAGTGCTTTCAGGATCCACTCTTAACTTTTTTACAGCTGGACCAATCAGGTAACGTCCACCTGTAGTACTATGTATTTCTATTTTTTCGACTTCAGCAGGTACAATCTGGAATGAACTTTTATCCCGTGAATCTAAATTACCCGCATCCTTGAATCGGTCAACGATTATCAGACCTTTTTTGGTTTCTCCAGAAACAGAATAATCGGTAACAACATAATCAAGCCCATAGTCTTCTGAATGTAAGATATAGGGGCCGGAATAATACTGATCATACTTGGTTTTAAAATCATCCCACTCAGGACTGGAAACAGTAGAACAATTCTCTCTTACACCCTCTTTCAATTTCAGGTAATTGTAATATTCATCACTGGGTAAATCATAAGATACATAAGTATATGCAAACGCATAATTCGTATCCACGTCGTATGTCTTTTCGGTACTGTCATCAACAACATCGTCTAAATAAACAATATCCTGATTTTCAAAATATTTATTTAAACTGATTATATTGAATTTTTTATCTACCTTATCTATAACAATGATACAGTCAAGGTATAATTCAATCTGCTCAATAAACTCATTTATCGTCCAGTCAGGCAGCAGCTCTTGTAGTACTGAATCCTTATATGGATTAACGATAAATAATCTGCTCCATACAGGATCATCCTCCAGCTCATTTATTCCCTTTGTGAATCCTAACTTCGTTATCAAATTCTCTATCACATACAACAGATAATACTGAGGAGATATGTTTTCTACATCTGTGAAGGATATATCTTCGCCCACCTCTACGTTGTTTAATATCGAAAAACTTCCGTCCGATTCAGTGTAATTAACCACCGGCGGATATACGACGTTGTTTTCCGGAAATTTACCGAATAACGTATCAATAGCCTGCTGCGAAGTCATTGAAATCCCATCAAGAACCATACTTCGTATATCCGTATCACCCCCTTCGTAATTCAACTGGGAATTACCAGCTACGATCTGAATTTTAGCGGTATAATTTTCAATCGAAAGAACAACCTCCACACCTGATATTATTTCAAGGGCTCCTGACATTAATGTCGCCTTACGGTTCTTTAGTCCTTTTGTGACATCAGACCTGTTGATATTCTGATAGATTCTCCGATTACCAGGATCTCTCAAATCGATATCTATATCATAAGTATATTCTCCATTGCGAGTGAAATACGGATTCTCTGTTATCAATTCGAGTTCAAAATTTTCAGAAAGTACAACCTCCTGACCGTCGATGAATAATCTGGTCATAATTTAATCCTCCTTGATACATTGTTTTTCATACGAGCCACCAAGTCTTGAGCTTCGTTTACTCCCATCTTGCCAGTAGCCCGAGTATATGTATAGATCGGTTCATCCAATCTCTTATTAAGTGAATCAATAACCTTTACCGCCTTCAGCATAATAACAGACATTCCGTTATCAGCAGGTACACTTTGCTGATAGTAGGTATTGTTTGTTGTTGATGTAACACCTGATAAAACCGCAGAAACATCTTTTGCAGTCAGGCTACCGATGGTATTGTTCCGTTGCGCCTGATCAATTAAGTCCAGAACCGGACGAACAGCCGGATTCTGCACGGCATAACGGTTAGCGACAAATTCACCAGCATGGACTATACCTTTGGGCTCATCATGTCTTCCGGTACCGGTGTAACCACCCGTTTCAAATCCACTGATTATAGCCTTTGCACTCTGAAATGCAGCTGTTATCAATGCTATTTCAGCAGCAGCTTTAACAATCCCGACCAGTCCCAAAGTAGCTATATTCTTCATTTGTGTTTCAGCAATATAAGCTATCATCATCTTCTGAAGACTATCCAGTATGATTTTTAGAGTTTCCTTCATAAAGTCGCCCAAAGAAGTTTCTGAATCTGTCAACATTTCCGCAAACGCTTCACCAAATTGTTGTCCGATGTTTTGCGCAAATGAAAGCTGCTCTCTTACCTTACGCTGATTTTCTTCATAATTTTTACGAGATTTTTCAAGACTCTCTTTCTGTTTTTTGTCAATAATCTCAGCTTTCTTTTCTTCGGAAATTTCGGAAGAAGAAAGTACCTGATCATAATAGAGTTTATGTAATTTAGATTTGTTATATATCGCGCATACGCGTACCTTTGCAACATGAATTACCGCGACCATAAA
>NZ_JACSPP010000036.1 GCF_014837065.1 Phocaeicola intestinalis | reverse complement strand
AAAAAATTTCTTATAGATTGATTTACAATATTTTATTCTATTATGCCAACATAAATATAATGCCAACATAAGGGCGCAAGAACTATCTCTTCTGCGGTAATCACGAGGCTGCCGTTAACATGTCTGTAATCTGTTCCCTGCTGGCCACCTGCAAGGCACACGATGTGAACCCAAGGGATTACCTGAAGGATATCATTGCCCAAATGCCGTATCATAAGAAGTCCGCTGATGAGGAACTGCTTAACCTTCTTCCGCACAAATGGAAACTGCAACATCCGGAGAGCCTGTTGACCAAACAAACTGTAGAATCCGCTAACTAACCACAACGTCAACATACAGGTTCAACAAAACTATAGCGACTGTCACTATGAATCCAATAGTAACAGTCGCTATCATTATATAGATATTTAATGACTGTAGTTTATCGAATGCTTACACAGAAGCGAAAATGCCTCAAAAACTCATTCCAAATCATCGCACGATAAATTCAAAACAGCTTCTAACAAATATTTCGGTTCCCTAAAGCATTTGAAGCCTTTTTCATCACGACTTTAACCACATTATGTTAAAGGATTTAGCAGTTAACAAAAGGAGGGACTATCAAATTAACACAAAAACATTTCCTCCAGTCCAAGTGGGAAAGCCTCAGAAGGCTCACAACTACATCTGCCACCAAATTTTCAACACCGGACTTTCAATTTAACACATGAAATAAAAATGTAATGCATGCCAATCAGGAATTAAAAGCTGTTATGTTTCACAGGAGTTACCACTTCGTTCAGGAGGTAAAGGTCAATAGTCCTGCTTCTGAAACCGATACCCAAAGCCCGGCGGACAATAACTTCTTCTAACTCCCCTTTAACTCCTGATTGGCATGATTAATTTACGCACATTGATTATCAACTGTCTGCTATCATCTGACGGACTATCAACTATCTGCGTCCGTCACCGCATGTACTTGCGCGCACCGATGCATATAGATGAAAAAGCTTTGCCAAGTACTGTGACATGCCAAAAACCATATTCCCACATAACAGCGTTACTGATTATCAACACACCCGGCTCAACAACGTAACAAACCGCTTCCTGAGCCTGACGCACAAAACCGTATGAAAATGCAGCGTTAATGTGCTAATGAATAATATGAGAGCACATTAACACATTAGCAAATTAGCAAATCGCCACATTAGCAAATTAGCAAATTGCCACATTAACACATTGCCACATTAACAAATTGCCACATTGCCATTATACCGTTCAACGTTTCTCTATCAGTTCTATATAACCAGCATCCGGATGATGAAAATAACAAATCCGAATGCCCTGCAATGCCCCTACCTGTACCGGGGCAAACAACCGTTCATAGCCTTGGGCAAGCAACTCCTCACAAGCTTTATCAAATCCCAAAGCTTCGTAAGCCAGATGATACGGCATAACACCATTGGCATGAAGCAGACTGGCTTCAAGCGAACCAGACTGCAACTGATGTACAAGCTCAACAAGAGGTGCCCCCTCCTTAGTCAGGTAACAAAGTTCAACCTGCAAGCCTTCATCGTAAAGTATCTCTCCAGCTACATACCCCAATTGGGCAAACTGAGCAGCAGAAAGACGGATATCGGCTACCACATAACCGACATGATGGAATAAGATTTCGTTCAACATACAAGTGTTCAGAATTTATCGTAATGTATTTTTGTTTTGTTCCATTTATTCTTCGGTTGAGGAATGTTGACCGGATGCCCCACCAATATCAAGTTCAAAGGTACAATATGGACAGGCACAGACAGCAAATCACGCAATTTATCCACACGGCTTTCCAGTGGATAAATTCCCGTCCATACAGCTCCCAGCCCGATAGAATGGGCTGCCAGCAACAGATTCTCGGATGCAGCCGAACAATCTTGCACCCAATAAAGTGTGTTGTCTTCCTTATCCATCTTATTGATGGATTCGTAAAGAGACACATCGCCACAAACCACAATCCCCGTACATCCCTTATTTATCATCTTTGCATAAGGCAAACAATCCTTGAGTTTTTGCATGACTGCCTCATCACGCACCACGATGAAATGCCAAGGCTGAAAATTCATCGAACTGGGTGCGGCCATGGCTGCCTGTAGCAAGATGTGCAACGCCTCATCGCTTACCGGCTCGTCTGTAAACCTCCTGACCGTAACTCGTGTCAGGATATTGGTTATTGTTTCGTTCTGTATCATATCAATCCCACTCCTTATAAATTCTTTAATATATCCCAATGGATAGCATTACGCCATTCAATAGAACTTTGAGGATAAAGCCTTTTCCATTCAACAGGATTTTCCTCAAACTGACGACGGGCAGCGACAAGTGCCTCATCATTCAGTTGCATACGCTCTGTTGTAAAACGATTTGCCAATATTATACATATATCACCTTCATAAGAGGAGAGTTTTTGCGTCTGTAAAAGCCTATTTGTTTCCTCCTGTCGCCGTGCATTTACAATTTCTGACGTTCCGGGATAATCCATTGCTATAGGCAAACCTTTATCCCGATTAACAAAACTATCAATCAACAGCAAATCAGGCCGTATGCTTTGTTTCTCAAGAAGAGAAGCCATACCGAGTGCCATTTCTCCTCCTAAACAAAAACCGGATAAAAGCTGAGGTGCCCGACCATCCAACACTTTTTGCATAATAGAGAGATATGCCTCCAACACTTGTTCCCAATCTGTTGTTGCATTACCTAATAGATATTCATGATATGATTCAAGCACCAAAACCGAATATTTATCCGACAATTTATCAGCTAATTGAATGTAATCAGGGGCGAAATAAGTATCTCCACATACAATAACGGCTATAGGCTTATCGTTGTCTTCGTGATGCCAAAAACAGATAGAAGCATCCTTATGTTTGGCAATTTCACGTATTGTGCGATAACGGTAAAAAGCCGAAGCCGACAATTCCAGACCTAACGAAGAAGCACCAGAAACAATCATCATTACTTGAATGGAAGTAAGTCCTAAATCAAACAAATCTGTAGTAACACTTATTTGTTTCATCCGAAGAACTTCACTGGCAATCGACTCAAGAAGACGTTCTTCAACCGATGTAGCCTTTACAACGTCCACCTCTACAAATTCCTCATTCAAAGAAGGAGCAGGCAAAGATTTCAAATCAATTTTTCCATTAACAGTCATAGGAAAACCTGTAACAAACACCCACTTTGTTGGTATCATATAAGAAGGCAGATAATCCAACAAATACGCCTTCAATTCTAATTCGGATAAATTTGCACTCTCTTCTTTTGGTAAAATATATGCAACCAAAACTTTATCATTTGATATAGTCTGTACTTGTACCACACATTGAAGGATCATAGGATGTTGATTCAAAATACTTTCTATCTCACCTGATTCAATGCGAAAGCCATGAATTTTTACTTGAAAATCAGTTCTCCCATGGAATAATAAATGACCATTAGGAAGCCGTGAAACGATGTCTCCTGAACGATACAGGAAAAGATTTCTTTTCAAACGATAATCTTTTTCTGTAGCAAAAGGATTGGGAATAAATTTAACAGAATTCTGCTCAGGCCGATTTATATAACCAGAAGCAACTTGCGGACCGCCTATATAAAGTTCTCCACAAACGAAATCCGGCACCATATTTTGATTTTCATCCAACACATAACAAGTTACGGCAGGTAAAGGCAAACCAATGTCATTAGAAGGAGTTTCCAAATCAAACTGACATGCAGATGCGCATACAGTAGTTTCAGTTGGCCCATAACCATTAAAAACAGAGCATTGAGTCTGCCAATAATCGATTTCCTTTCTCGAAGCAGTTTCACCCGCCACCCATATTTTCTTCAAAGATGGAATTGCAATATGAGGAAAATTCGGCAAAATAGCAGGAGGAAATAGAGCAATGGTAACTTGCTGTTCTATCAATAAATCTTGAAGTTTATTCATGTCAAGCCTTTGTTCCTCTGTTGCAATAACCAATGTTGAGCCATGTAAAAGTGTGAAAAAAATCTCCCATACAGAAGCATCAAAACAAAGACTAGCAAACTGTAAAACACATTGATCTGCATCTGAAACAAAAACGCCTGATTGAACCAACTCCAATACTTGTTCATGACGAATTGGAACCCCTTTAGGGTGTCCTGTAGTTCCCGAAGTCGAAATTATATAAGCCAATGAAGATGGATGTATTCTAGGACAATTATTCTCTGCTTTTTCTGTATTATAAATATCTATATAAAAAAGATCCTTAGGCAATTTTTCCCCAATCGCACATTTATCATCGGTTAAAACACAATGTATTCCATAATCTTGTACCAAGAAAGCGATTCTTTCCAATGGATAAGAACTATCTAAAATAACATAAGCACCTCCCGCTTTTAAAATACTTAGCATCCAGATTATAGCCAGACATTTATTATTTGTATAAATACCTATCGGTTCGCCCAAGGGCAATTCATAATGGAAATGAGATTGGTACACCAAACGTAAACAATTAGCGTTTCGATTTACTTGAATAGATAACGTCAGATAGGTCATTTTACTTCCATCATAGACAATAGCTATCTTATTAGGATTTAATGCTGCTAGCCGCTCAAATCTGTCATTAATAGACTCTTTAACGGAAGGCAAAGAATCTAATTTATTTTCATACGATTGCATTATTTGCTTCTGTTTTTCTTCAGGCATCATTGAAATAGAAGATAAAGGTCTTTCGATATCCGAAACAAACACTTCTAAAACAGTACGCAATGACTCTATTAGCATTTGAATTTGTTCAATGGAAAAGATAGGATGATAATTAATCCGAGAGAAGCCAGTTTTTGTTGGTTCAACATCCAAAAAAAGATCTAAAGAAGAACTATGATCCAGACGACGAAAAAAACGACAATCAACATTAGATAAAGAAAGATTAAAGGAATTACTCCAACCTGCAAAATTAATGCCAACATTTACTCGACCTAAATCATTTAACGGATTTTCCCTTTTTAAAAAAGATAGTAATTCAGGCCACGTATAATGTCGCAACGTCCTCAAAGTTTTCCACTGCTGTGCCAATACAGAAAATACATCTTTCACCATAACCAAATTAGAAAAATCAACAGACAGAGGAATATTATTCACAAAAAAACCAACAAGATTTTTTGATTTTGTAGTACGCATATTAATGGAATTTTCAACAAAAATCCCTTTACGACCTGTAAATCTACTCAAAACAATCATCCAAGCTGCCAAGATGACAATAAAAGCAGTTACACCATTTTGACGAGCTATATGATTAATTCGAGACATTAATGATTCCCCTAATTCAAACATCTCAAAATTGACTGTATAAGATGTTGAATTATTTACATCTGGGAAAAATAACTCTAATGGTTCATTACTCAATGTCTTTCGCCAATTATTTAAATCTATAAGACTTAAAGCACGTTGTCCATTTTCCATTCGATGAATCGAATCTTCCCATGAAGGTATTTCCAAATTCGGATAATTTCCATCTGCATCCAATTGATTATAAACAGACTCCAACATTGAAAAAAAATCTAAACCTGTCACTCCATCAATACAGATATGATGAAAAACAATCAAAAGAATAAAAGAATCATCCGAAAGATGATACAAACGCGCACGAATTGGCCATTCATGAGACAAATCAAACGGTCGTTTTGTAAAACGTTCCATATCTTGCTGACACTCGTCAAAGGAACAAGAAATCACCTCAAATACAGATTGATTTTCATCTGTTTCTTCAAAATAAAAACCAGACTTTGCATCACCCAATAAAACACTATGCATAAGTTCTACTGTATGAACTACATAATTAAAAGCTTTAGCAAATAAATCAATCCTCAAATTTGCCGATAAACGAGCACTCCAACCTAAATTATAATAATCTTCAGGAAATAAATTTGCATATCTCCATAAATTATCTTGATAACGATTCAACTGCAATTTCATAAACACCTCCACTTATTTTTTTTTCTTTAAAATATATCGTACCGTTCCTAATATACTAAATCCTTGTTGAATGTAAGGAACCAAAGTGCTTCCTCCTTGATAATATGTTTTGTCAAACAGATTATAAGTAGTTAATTCTAATTCAACATTATGAAAATAATAACGTGCGCCCAAATTCATTGTAAAAACAATAGGTAATTGATAATTCATATCTACAACAGTATTACCTCCTATTTGAATATTATCAATAGGAGATAACTGTTTACCGATTAATCTTCCATTAGCATAAAGCCAAAACTTATGATCGGTTTTATGAACTAAATTTCCACTTAACGTTGCATTCATAAACCAATTTGGAACATTATAAATTTGATGCCCTGATAAATTATAATTTTCCCCACTCAACGCTGATTGATAGGTCATATTAAAATTAGCTCTAAAACGAGGACGCTGATATTCTAATACATTCTCAATACCAAAAACTTTCAATTTACCTCCATTTATATAATGAGGTTCATCACTTTTTGCCGCATTATCTCGATAAATTAAGCCTTCTAAATTATTATAAAAAAGTACCCCATTATAACTTAATCCAGGAATTGGCTGATAATTAAAACTTACCTGAATTGCTTCCATATATTCAGGTTCCATATCTTCAGGACCTTGATATGAAGGAGATTGATTATATCTATAGAAATAAGGAGCATCCACAAACGAACGTCCATAATTCAATTTCAAATTAATTTTCTTATTCGGTAAATAAATAAAAGAGACGCGAGGAGATATAGAACTTTTCATTTTCTTATTTACTCTACGCTTAATATCATAACGAACACCTGAATTCAAAATCAACTTTTCATTAAAATAATGTTTTAACTGTATAAAAGGAGAATAAGTAGATTCTCCCCCTAAACGAAACGCATCCGTTGGCCAATACGTCGTAATATTAGTATAATCTGAACCTAATAAGCCCTCCGTTCCATATAAACGCATATATTCCATTTGTAAACCAGCTAAAATATTACCTTTCCCTAAATGCCCTATCTGCGGATAACTATAATTAAGTGTGGCAGTGCCACCTATAGAGAACTCTGACCATTTCATAATTTGCAAAGCTGAATAATATACAGAACCATCTGTTGCATTACCTTCAACTTCATCTCCAATAATAGAATAAAGATTGCTTTTATTTAAATCAAAATAAGCCTCAATATTAAATGAACAATTATTAAATTTGTCTGAATATAAAAGCCCTGCATGAGTAAAAGACATACCATGTCCTGGTCCCTCTCCATCTATTACACGATATTTATTATAATCATAAAGTGAGCCCATTGAAGTATACACATCAGCATAAACAGGAACTTTTTTCCCATAACGCTGATTAAAACTCAATGAAAGTTTCCACCATTTAAAATTAAAGCCAAAATCATAAGATGGCAAACGATTATAAGCCTCCGTCCACGCATATCCGTCATGTGGATTAGGCCCCACGGATTTCTCTGCTGCCACAAAACGTTTTTGTCCATCTGAAGCATAAATAGTTCCCCATGCCATAAAATCCATATTTATAAAACGTGTTCCAAACAATATACTTCCCTTTTTCTGTTTAAAATTACCGAATCCTACAGAAGCCTCAACTCCATTTATTTCCGATCCATCTTTTGTAATCAAATTCACAACAGCCATAAGTGCCACATTTCCATAAAGAGAAGAAGCAGGTCCTCTTAAGACCTCTATTTGTTTCACTTTTTCCAAACTTATACTATAATCAGGAGCAGCTTTATTCGTTACACGCGCATTCATACGTTGCCCATTCAACATAATCAATATTTTTTCCTGACCTCCAGAATATACGCCATGCATTGCTACATTTACTTCATTGGAACTTTCAACAGAAGTTATACCTGGGACATACGCTAAAAGTACATCCTTTAACGTACGTGCACCTATCGCTTTAATCATCTCTTCCGTTATCAATGTAACCGGTACCGGAGCTTCTTCTATGGATTCCGCTTGCTGAGATGCTGTAGTAATAGTTGTCTCTTCACCTCGTTTCAGACGTTCTATCATATCTGCAAAGCGCAAGGGGTCATGAATGGATGTGCTATAATACGGGTCTTCTTTCAAAAGGAGAGAAGCATACTTTTCAGCATCCTGTACATGGTCTTTTCCTAAATAGCACAACGAAAGCAAGCGGTAGGCACTGGTCTTCAATGCCCCGTCAAACCCTGCGATATTCTCATTCAACAAACGAATGGAAGCATCAAAATGTCCTATGGTATATTCTTCTTCTGCCTGCATATAAATCTGGCGCAGCTCACTATCGTCTTGCGCCCATGCCATGGATGCCGCCAGCAAAAAGAAAGTAACAATCCATTTTCTCATGCTTTAATCGGTATTATTAATGAAAATGTAGTAAACCGGCCTTCTTCTGAATCAAACTCAATGCGTCCGTGATGTTTCTCCTCAATGATACTACGGGTGATAAACATTCCCAGCCCCGTACCTTGCCCTGTAGGCTTGGTCGTAAAGAAAGTCTCGAACAGCCGTTGTTTCACTTCAGGGCTCATCCCTACCCCATTATCGGTGATTGAGATAACCAACTCTTCCGCCTGCCGTTCCACCTTGACCGAGACCGTCGGCTTATAGTCGGCATCCCCGTTCTGCGCCTTATCCCACACAGCATAACAAGCATTGTTCATCACATTCAGTACGGCACGGCTTAAATCCTGAGGCACTACAGACATCATCGGAATATCCTTTCCATAATCTTCCAAAATAGAGATATTAAAATTCTTCAGATTTGCCCGCATCGCATGATACGAAAGCCATACATATTCCTTTACCAGCTTGCATACATCCGTCGGAATAAACTCATCTTCTTTCCCACGCGAATACAATAATATATTCTGAATGATGCTGATAGCCCGGTCGCCATGTTCCTTTATCTTTTGCAGGTTCTCTTTCAGGCTTTCCATTATATCCCGGATATCCTCTACGTCATCCCCGTCAATATCTGCCGTATTGGCTTCGATATCTTCTTCCAAATCTTTTATCAAGTCTCCAGAAAGCTTGCTGAAATTGATGACAAAGTTCAACGGATTACGTATCTCGTGTACGATTCCTGCCGTAAGCAAACCCAATGTAGCCATTTTTTCCTGCTGCCTTAACTGGTCTTGCAAACTTTCTACCTGCCGCTTCAATTGTTCTATCGTTTCCATATCTTGAGATTTTTGAGTTAATCTTTTTGTTTTCTTAATTATTCTCTTCCCCTTTCTCATCCGCATCATTCTTTTTCCCATTTTCCGGATGGTGGACAGGTACAGAAATAACAAATTCGGTATATTCATTCTTAACCGATTGTATAGTTATGTCCCCGCCATGATTGAGTATGATTTCCCGGCTAAGATACATACCTACCCCCACCGCTTCTGCCGTAGTTTTCGTGGTAAAGAACGGATCAAATACCTTGTCTATAATAGAGGACTCAATGCCAACACCATTATCATAAATACTTACTTTCGCCTGGCTTGAATCGGCATCAATGAAAACCCGCAACCGTATCAAGGGTTCGAAAGCCTTACCTTGCTGACGTTTTTTCCGAAGCGCATACATGCTATTTGCCAGCATACTCATCACGACCTTGCTGAACTGTTCTGCATCCACTTCCGCTACAACCATCGCCTCCTTATCCGGTGATTCTATCCGGATATGACACTCGGCTATATCTTCAGCATAATACGCATGAAGCATCTCTATATTCTTACGGCAAATCGATGCCAGATTAATCAGCGTCGGATTCACACTCCGGTCTTTCAGCATTTCCTCCATTGCTTTCAATATACGCGTCGTGTTCAATCCATGCTCTTCAATCTTCTTCAGGTTTGTATTCAGCATATCAAGTGCGTCAACGGAATCTTCGTAAATGTCCGAAGTCATATTCTCCTGGTCATCGTCCAGGTTATCCTTGATGTCTTTTACCAGCCCGATGCTCATGTGCGAGAAATTGTTCACATAATTCATCGGGTTCAGAATACGGTCTACAAGCCCTTTAGTCAACGTACCCACCGTAGCCATCTTCTCTTGACGGATAAGCTGGTATTGAGCTTTGCTTAAATCATCGAGGGCAATCTCCAGCTTTTTGGATTTTTCTTCAATCTCGTCCTTCTGATTACGTATTTGCGAGGTCCGTTCTTCCACGATATGCTCCAGACGCATCTTCTCCGCCAAAAGCCGGCGCATACGCCACCTTATCAAAAACAGGATGAGCAATGAAAGCGCAACGATATACAATACGATGCTATACCAACGTACATAAACAGGATAACGCACGGTTAAAGGCAATGTCAATGATTCCGTTGTACGCCCGTACCGGTCGCGTGCCATAACCTGAAATATATAACGTCCCGAACGTGGATTGGCAAAACGTGCCGAAGTCTCCGTACTCCAATCCGACCATTCGTCACCGACATCCAACCGGTAACGGTATTCCGTTGCCCCCAGGACAGAGAACAAGTCCGAAGAGAAATACACCTTGATATCACGGATGCTGCTATTAAATGAAAGCTCTTTAAAAGGAAGCGTAACCCCCAGGCGGTCTCCCTCATCAAATCCGCCCCATACCACCGAATCATTATCAATCACAATGCGCCGAAGATATACATGAGACTTCTTCGCATAATCCGGTTCTTTCATCGCCATATCCCAATGAATCAGTCCGAAATTTCCTCCCAACCATACATCATCCCCATCGGTCTCCATTGTTCCTATTGTCAAATCATGTATGGGACGCAAAAGGGCATTTATCTCCTCCATCCCTTGTTTTTTAGTGTATATATGCAGGTTTTTCCCGTCATTATTCGTTCCCCAGACACGCCGGCCCGGCTCGGGATAAACAAACTGGGGATATTGGATATCCGAAGACCACAAAGAGCGGTCCGCCACTTCTACCAGCTTTTTCCCTGCCTTATCCCACTTAAACAACCCTACATGGCTCAACACAAATATGATTCCATTCTGGACGAAAAGCGTATTGTTAAAACTGTCTTTCTCCCCTTTGGCATTTTCGGGAGCCAGAATAACATACCCGGAATAGTCTCCTTCGCAACGGAACACCTGTCCATAAATATTCCTTACCCACAACGTCTTATCGTCATCTACATAAAAATAGGTAGCCTTCTCGATAATGTTCAGCTGTTTCCTTTCACCCTGCCGGACCTGATAAACACCGTCCACTTCACCCGTATAATACGTTCCATCTCCGCAAACATAGGCAGAAAGCGTATGGCTGCCCGTTATTTGCCGTGCCTGCCTGCCATATACGGCATACAAGCCGCCAGCCGTAGAAGCATAGACATTCCCTGCCGCATCTTGCTGGAGCTGCCAACAGGCATGCTGGATTGCCCGAATCGGTTCAAAAACATCACCTTCCTTATAGAACAAGCCCTGCAAAGTGCCTACGTAAAGCCCGTCGGCGGTATGGCAAATGGACTGCACTTCACCCGATAAGCCCTCGTTAGAGCGGAAATAAGTATATGCCGTATGTATATTTACTAAAAAAAGACCATTATCGGTAGCTCCCCACACATAACCAGACGAGTCTGCATAAATGCCATTCACATTGTTATTGCACAACCCGTTTTGCTCTGTCAGCGCATACACTTCATTCCCCTCTTTATCCAACATCACAAAACCGTTTCCAGCCGTAGCCAACAAGACCGAGCCATCCTCCAGCGTCAACCGCTTGTTTACCAATGCCTCTTTATAATACCGGATATCATCGGATTTGTCCTGATTAACAATGAAACCGTCCATGGAATCATCCTGAATATCCGCATCACCCAGCGAAGTCGTAACATAAATCTTCCCATCCTTCTCCCCGATATCCGTCACTTCGCCCAAAAAACCTTTATTGTTTTTAGAGAATACCATCTGCAATTCCAGTTCTCCATTCCCGCCTGAGGTCAGATATCCGAACAGATTGTATCCGCCTACCCAGATTCGTCCCCGGTTATCCTTAAATAATTTCGTAATCCGGAATACCCCCGGAGCATGAATCGTATGCCACTCCGTCTGGTCGTAATACAATACCCCTTCGAAATTGGCAACATACACCCGGCCGCTATCATCACTCACAATATCAAAATTACGGTTGTGCGCATGATAAACCGCAGGAGAATAATTGACAAAGAAAGGAATCCCGTCCTTTGCCTCTATTTGCCCTATACCGGCAAGCAGCAAAAACACCAGACACAGAAGATATCGTTTCATCGTCTTCAATCTTTAATTTTATTTACTAATTTAAGCCGTATGCGGGGAACATTACGCCCTACATAATACGACCATTCATCATCGGTAAAATCCCGCTTCAGTTTGCTTTGGATAAGAGCAGCCATCTCGTCGGGAGAAATCATGATACGCGACACTGCTCCACTCTCATCTCCTGTCCATATCGTATTATCTTCCGCCATGCAAATGCAATGCACCCATCCGGATAAAATCTTCAACGATACCGCCTCCTGCTTGCTGGCACTGATGTCCCACAAGCTTACGGTGCAATCATAACTGGAAGAGAACAAGTATTGCCCTTTAAATTCAAGTTGAGTTATACGGGAACGATGCCCCACAAGCGATTTTACCACATTCCCCGTCTCATCTATCAGATAAATATTTCCATTCTCTACTCCGACCGCTCCCATTTTCAAGTCAGACGACCAAGAAAAAGCCGTAACTTGCTCTTTAATAAAATGTTCCTGAGGAACCAGTTCCCCTTCACGCCCTATCCTCCATAAGCCGTTTTCCTTACCGAATGCCAACCATTGGTTTTCTTTACATCCCAAAGCGGCAAGAGGTTCTGATAGAGAAATGGTTTTCTTTATCCGGTCCTCCTTCTTATCATATATATAAAGGTGCATAGCCGAAGCCAAAAGCAGCTGTCCGTCGCCGAAAGGAACAATCCTCATCCACCCGTTATCTTCCGGCAAGAGAAAGGTCTCTGCCGATTTCCCGTTTATGACAAGCATCCTCCCATCGTATGACAAGGCATACACCACATTATTTTCATCCCAATAAACATCTCTGAAACTATACTCCGGATTGCTGAACAACACTTCATTCCCAGCAAATCCCTCATCATAACGCCATCGGTTCACTTCTCCATAGTTGCTCACCGAGACATAACTGTTTTTACCGTCCGAAGACTGAACTATCTTCGTGACACCTCCCTTATGGAGATTCCTGGACACAAAACTTTCACTGGTCTGTCCCAAGGCATTAAAAATAACAGGCTGATACACATTTCCTTTATACTCGGATGTATATTTCCACGAAGCATACGCAAGCAAAGCCGCCACATCTTTATTGCCAGCCCTGTATTGCACATTGGAAAGCAAAGCCAAAGCACGTCCCAATGCCACATTGCTCAACGTATCAGCCACATTCCTTGCATATTCGGCACGAAGTTGCTGTTGTACGGCAAGCTCACGCTGGTTCTCCGCCATATTTCTGGCTTCAACCGCATTGCGGGAAAAAGCTTCCGCCTTTTTCTGCTCTTCTTCGGCACGTATGCGCATCTGCTCAGCCACTCCCATCTGGAATACCGCTTCTTCGCGTTGCTTCTCGGAAATATCTTTTTGCTGATAAGCTATGTCTTCCATCTGTTTGCTGATACGTTCCACCACATACGACTTACCTTCTTTTTCCTTATACTCATCCAGCTGAGCCCGTAAAGCATCCACCCGCCGGGATAAGCCGATATTGAAATATCCCAATATCACCACCACAACGAGAAGAAAAACACTCAAGATATGCCAACCATGCTTTTTCACTTCGAATTTCAGTATATATCATTTAACAAAGAAAACGAAACTGGCTCCGATGGCTTATGAAGCCAGTTCCGCCGTCCGATGGAACTATCTCCGTCCGCCCATGCAAGTATATGCGTTTTTACCAGCAACAAGCCGGCCTTACGACATACCCACACTTGCGGACAAAAGAAACGTCCCCTTTTAATAGGTTTTATTTGCTTGCCAACGCTTTCAATATCTCGGAAGCCAGCAAATAACAATGCCCTCCGGTGCGCGCCGAAACCAAGTCTCCGTCGACCACAACATCTGCATCAACATACTCTACACCATAGTTCTTGGCATCGCCCAACAGATTATTATGCACGGTCATCTTTCTTCCTTTCACCAGTTCGGCTACAGGAGAGAACAACCACAAGCCGTGGCAAATCACTCCCTTAACGATGTCCTTGCGCGCAAATACTTTTTGCAAGAACACACATGCAGGAGGAAGCTTCGTCACATCTTCGGTATACCGAAGACGGTCTGACACCATACCTGCAGGCACGATAATAGCTGCATAATCATTAAGAGCCTCATCATCAAGCGCCTCAAAGCTCTCATTACAATAAAACGGTGCCCTGAATTCATGCCCGCTAAACGTAATGCCCTCGTTGCCCCAAAGACGGGACAGAAAATGAACCTCATACCCGGCTTCCTTGAAACGGAACTGATAATAGAAGATTTCATTTTCATAGAAATCGCTTTCTATAAGTATTCCTATCTTATTTTTCATCATCAATCTTTTTCTTGATAGTCAATATATTTTCATTACCTACATGTTCATACGACACGTTATCCATCATCTGAACCGTAAGGAAGATTCCAAGTCCCCCTATCTGGCGTTCTTCCAGCGGAAGAGAAACATCCGGCATATCCCTTTCCAACGGATTGAACGGCACACCTCCATCAATAAACTTCAGCGTGATACATCCGTCGGCCTTCTCTATCTGAATCTTCAGATAACCTTCCACGCCTTCAGGGTAAGCATAACTTACCACATTGACCACCAGTTCCTCGCAAACCAGATGAATGGCATACAATTCCTTGGTGCATGATGCCACCTCCCCGGTCTGGAGGATGGCATCAATGATTTCTTCCGTTCTGCCTGCAATAGGCTTGAAAACCAATTCTTTCATAGCATTGCCTGCTTACTTGCTTACGAAAGAAATGTAGTTCTGCAGACCTGTCATTTCAAACACGCTACGGATATCAGCAGCGCAATTCACAAACTCAATTACAGGGTTTCCGCCCAATTTCTGCTTGGCAAAAATAATGGTACGTATACCGCTACTGGCAATATAAGCCAGCTTGGTGGCATCAAAGACAACTTTTTCTATGCCCTTGCCTTTGTATCCGTTCAATTCTTCCATAAGGGCAGGAGCATTGCCTGTAGTAAGCTGGTCACCTAAAACGATAGTCAAGGTATTACCTTCCTGATTGATTACAAATTGATTATCCATATCTTTTTAATTTATAATTTTACAATTTACTATTTACAGTTTTCTATTTCCCAACCAAAATCATGATAGAACGCGGTCCTACCAGGATTTCCTGCTGGTTTTCAATCATACACTCTTCTCCCGGTTCGCAAATATCGTCCGGAGCAGCCATTTCCGTATTGGCAAATACATGCCATGCCATGCCTTCGGGCAATTGCGGGAGTTCGAACCCATGCATGTCCCAATGCATATTCATGGCTACATAAATAAAATCATCAGGCACCCCGTCTGTCTCCGCATACCGCCCGTTCAGCATAAAGGCTGCGGTCAGATTGTTATATCCGGTATCAGGACGCCATGCTTTTACACTGTGCCATGAGAAATCGGGATATCCCAGATTACGGTAATCACAATGCCCGAAATGATATTCGAAACGCAATGCTTTATGAGCCTGACGGAAGCGGATAATCTTACGGAAGTAATTATAAATGTCCTCATTCTTCTGCAGATTCGTCCAGTCGATCCATCCGATTTCATTATCCTGACAATAAGCATTGTTATTTCCATATTGGGTATTCCCCATTTCGTCACCCGATAATATCATCGGAATACCCTGGCTTACCATCAACAAGGATATTGCATTCTTTATCTGTTTATGACGCAGGTAATTGATTCCCGCATCTTCACATTCGCCTTCCCAGCCGCAATTCCAGCTATTGTTATTGTCTTCTCCATCCCGGTTGTCCTCGCCATTCGCTTCATTGTGCTTGCCATTATACGATACAAGGTCCATCAATGTAAATCCGTCATGTGCTGTAATAAAGTTCACACTTGCCTTAATGCCCCGGTTTTGAGAGGCATACAAGTCGGCTGAACCTGCGATACGTTCTTTCACATCGCCCAATACATGTTCGTCACCTTTCAGGAACCTGCGGATGCTATCCCGGTATTTCCCGTTCCATTCCGCCCAGCGCCCCCATGAAGGAAATGCACCTACCTGATACAAGCCTCCGGCATCCCATGCCTCAGCTATCAATTTGGTTTTACCCAAAATAGGGTCATGAGCCAATGACTCCAGCAAAGGCGGATTAGGCATCGGACATCCATTCTGGTCACGTCCCAAGATAGCCGCCAAATCGAAACGGAATCCATCCACGTGATAATCGGTTACCCAATAACGCAAGCTTTCTACAATCATATCCCGCACATTGGGGTTATTGCAATTCAACGTATTTCCGCAACCACTGAAATTGAAATAATATCCATCCGGTGTCAGCATATAATAAGTCTTATTGTCAATACCCCGATACGAGATATAAGGCCCATTCTCATTCCCTTCTGCCGTATGGTTGAAAACCACATCCAGGATAACTTCAATGCCATTGGCATGAAGTTGCTTGATAAGATTTTTCAATTCATCTACCTGCATACCGAAACGCCCGGTAGATGCGTATGCGGCTTTAGGGGCAAAGAAGCCTACATTGCTATATCCCCATACGTTGTAAAGCATATGCCCGTCAACCGGAGAAGGTTTGCTGTTCTCAAATTCGTCAAACTCATGAATCGGCATCAATTCCACGCAATTCACGCCCAACTCCTTCAAATAAGGAATCTTTTCGGCTATGCCGGCAAAGGTCCCGGGATGTTTCACATTCGCATTTGCGCCACAAGTGAAATTACGGACGTGCATTTCGTAAATGACCAATTCATTCACCGGCGTTTCCAAGGGAAGGTCGTCTTCCCAATCAAAGTCATCACAAACCACACGGGCACGGTATTGGTATACATTGTCCCAATCGGGCTGGGCACCCCATACGTCACGTCCTGCAATCAGCTTGGCATACGGGTCCATCAAGATTTTCGTCTTATCAAAACGATGCCCTTCTTCCGGATTCCATGGACCATCCATCCGATAGCCGTATTCAATGTTCTCGAAATCCAAATCAAAAACCATCATCGAGAATACATTTCCCATCTTGAATTCCTTCAGGAAAGGTATTTCGACAAACGGTTCCGGTTCATGATTATGGAAAAGAACCAACGTACAAGCCGTAGCGTAACGGGAATAGACCGAAAAATTGACGGCATTTCCCATTACCGTAGCTCCAAAAGGATAAGGACGCCCTGTACGCAATTTCAATCCTTTATATTCATGCGTCGGAAATAAATCTACTCGCTGCATACTTACCCTATTTGAGTTTGACACTCTTCTACTGTATCGAAGTATTTAAAGAAATGTTCGAAGCCTGTAATAGCCATTACTTCCCTCACCTCTTTAGATACACCTACCAAGTACACATTCAAGCCATTGGATGCAGCTACTTTATAAGCATAAAGCATGACACGCAATCCGGCACTCGATACATACTTACATTCAGACAAGTCCAAAATCACACTTTTGTTTTCATCCAAAATAGACAATATGACTTGCTGTTCTTCTTTGCTGGATGAAGCGTCCAACACAGAACCTACTTTATGAACTTCCGCACTCATCTTTTTTCAATCTTTAGGAACAATAACGACTTTGACTTTCGGACGATATTCTACGGCAGGCAGCTGTATGGTCAACTTATCTGCATCGAAATTCTTCCATTCCCGTCCGTCAATCCATACTTCCTGCAATTTCACGCTTCCTACAGGTAAGATATCGGGTTGTACACGCAATACATTATCCTTGAAACCATTTACCATAGGTTTGAAATATAAGGTCAACGGTTTCTTGGTATTCAGCAAATTGGTATAAGTAGCTGCCAGATAAGCTAATTCTACTGAATGGTAAGCACTCATCGAGTGGCTTCCCTTCTTACGTTCCGTACCCAGCAGGTAAGGCAAGCCATTAGCCAATACATTGAAATAAACGGCTCCGTCTTCATGGTCAAGGAAATAAGTATTATAGAAGGCAGCTGATTCACGTGCATATTTCAAATATTCCTCTTTGCCATAGATACCATACAGAATCTCGTATGCCAAAATCGCCTGCTCCTGTTGCCACCATGCCTTACGGTCGTGCCATGCGAAACGATAATATTCTTGATTGCCATGCAAACGGCGTTCCATCACATCATACCAACCGCCACGCTGTACGTCCAAACCTACTTGAGGCATGACCTCTGCAATATGCTGGGCAAATTCTTCATACGATTTCTTCGGGCAGATGCTATTGATACGCATCAAGTTCCATGCAATCTTCAGATTATGCCCCACTACCGCACGGTCTTGTTGCCATCCCCATGTCAGGTCATGACTCCAATCGTCCATAAAGCGCTCATTTACAAACGGGCTATTCTCATAATCCGGGAAATGTGTAGTGATAGTATCGGCTGTATATTCCAAGAAATCCTTGTATTTCTTTTCCTCAGTAGCCAGATACAAGTTAATCAAATAAGCAGGAGCATGATCACCTACAGAGTTCCAGTTCTTACGCATCCGGTTCGGGCCAAGGCTTGAACTGTCCGGACTCAACAATACCGGGTCTATATGCGAATAATATCCTTCTCCTTTCTTATCCTTGAAGAAACGTTCGAAAAGGTCGATAGTCAATTCAGCATCGCGCAAAATAGAAGGGTCACCGTTCACACGGTAAGTCTGAATCGGACCAGCCAATGCATAAATCTGCTCATACATCGGGATGGCATCGTAATCATCGCCAAACTCAGAAGTAAAGATTTTCTTTTCTTTGTCCCCATCAATGTCAATGCCATGATACCAATAAACCACATTCTCATCTACATCGTAGAAACGCATGTGTTTTTTCAGGTATTCCACACCTTTTTCAGCGGTTTCCAAGAAAATGTCTTCACCTGTCAGCATAAAAGCGGAAGCCATACCGTAAATCATACGTGAAATCGTATCGGTTTCCTGGCGGAAAGAGTTCACTTCCCGTTTGCCGCCCAGGCTTACCGCCGTACGGTATTTTTCATAATCGATTTCACCATCACCGAACTGCGCACGGACAAAAAAGTTACAGATACTCTTTGCCTGATTAGCCCACCAGTTGGATTCTTCAAAACGGAACTTACCTAATTCTCTTTCCGGAAAATCTATCTGTTTTGCTTCAAATGTATACTGCCCGTCATGTTGGGGATAGAAAATACCAAAGACAAAAGCCATACGGCCATTTTGAGACAAAAGCTGATAAAGATTACCAGTAGCATCCTGGTAAGGTTCGTCCAAATTACGCATCAAACGCGCAAATGTAGTATCTGTTAACAATACAGGGAAAGAACGTTTATCTGTTGTTGTCAACGTAAAACATTTCTCACTTTCATTAAAATCGCTTACATATCCGGCAATCAGATCTGTAAATTCAAACTGCATCTTATCGGCAGGTTTGAATACTTTAAAATTGTCTTTCATAAAAAAAGGTCTTTTATTGTACTACATGTGTTATTTCAATCGTTTCAATATCAACATCGTAATGTCATCGCTTTGAGGTTCGTTCCCAACAAAATCCTTCAAGTCTTCCAAAATAGCTTCCGCTATTTCTTCGCTCCCTGCACCCGGTACACTCTTCAAGGTTTTCTCTAATCCGCTTTCCGAAAACATTTCCCGGTTTTCATTAAAGGCTTCTGTCACGCCATCGGTGTAGAGAATCAACGTGTCTCCCGGCTCCAAAGTCAAGCTCGAATTTGTATAGACAAAATCATCAAATACGCCTACGATGAAATTCTTGGAAAGCGGTAATGGTTCTACGGTATTATTCTTACGCAATAAATACGGAGGATTGTGCCCTGCATTCGTATAGTCCACCTCGCCGGTCTTGATATTGTAAATACCATAAAAGACCGTTACAAACATCGAGTCAAGACTTTCGTTACACAACAATTTATTAGCATAATTGATGCATTCATGAGAAGGGACTCCCCTGATGCCTGTAGCACGAATCAACGTCCGGCTTACTGCCATAAACAAGGATGCCGGGACACCTTTCCCCGATACATCGGCTATTACAAAGCCGATTCGTTCTTCGTCTATCTGGAAAAAGTCGTAGAAATCTCCACCCACATCTTTCGCCGGAGTCATTGAGGCATAAATGTCAACAACATCAGCCAACTTAGGGAATGGCGGAAATTTACGAGGCAATATAGCCTGCTGAATCTCACCAGCCACCGCTAAATCATTTTTAATAGACTCCAACTGATCATGTTCATTCTGCGATTCTCTGACAAAATTTATTTGCTCAATCGCCTTTTCTATCGTGCGTGACAAATCATCCAAATCAATCGGTTTAGTAGCGAAATCAAATGCACCGTTGTTCATCGCCGAACGGATGTTGTCCATATCGCCGTATGCCGACACCATAATGCATTTCAATGCCGGATTCCTCATCTCGTTGATGCGGGTCAACAAAGTAAGCCCATCCATTTCGGGCATATTGATATCACTCAAAATAATATCAAAGTCTTTCTTTTCCAACACCAATTGCAAGGCTTCCAAACCATTATGCGCAAAGGTGAACTCGTATTCACCCTTGCGGATTTTCCGACGAAAATACTGGGTCAACAGTATTTCCAAGTCCTGTTCATCGTCTACGCTTAAAATTTTAATTGCCATATCTTATTCATTCTAATAATTTATACCTTTAAATTCTTTCTACCTCACTTCGTAAATATTCAATTTTCTAGTGGTTTTTTCGGCAAAGTATGAGCAAATGCCACCACCAAAAAACCGATTATCACAGAAGTAACGGCACACACAATAAAACGCATTCTACCAGAACCATCCATCGAATTATCTACAAACAAGTCCGTATAAAGCGGAGACACAAATTGTCCCACTTGAGCCACCGACATGATAATAGCTACTCCTAAAGTCCGCTGGCGCGGAGTGACAATGCGCGGCAAGAAAAGAGAAATGGGAGGCAAAGCGAAGCCGCCGCCAAGCCCCACGACCAAACATCCTGCCATCAAGACGCCATACGAATGAGAGCAAGCGATAATGACATATCCTGCCGCCATTATCACCGTGGCAAAAGGCATGGTCCAGTCCTTCAGATTCCGCATAATCCAAGCCAGCAACACACCGGCAATAATCGCCGGGATACGCATCAGAGAAAGCGCATAGCCACACTCTTTCGCATTGCCGATACCCTCCACGTCCATAAACAACGCCAAGTCGGTATTTATCACAAAGTAACAAGCAAATATCATCATGGCAAAAAACGCTAAAACAAATATCTTCTTATTCATTCCCGTTTTCTTGCCTGCACCACCTGCTGCATTTTTGGGGGAAGCCAACGGTGGAATAGAAGGCATAAACAAAGTGGTCAATACGATTGATATAACCACAAAGGCGTAACACAAGAACGAATAACGCCACGAAATACTTGCCAACACACCCGACAAACTCATAAAAAGCAAACCGCCCAACTGGTTAAAAGAGCCTTGTAAGCCCAAAAGCTTGCTACGTTTATTGGTATCCGGAGCAAAATCAAATATCAGTGAAGTGGATAAAGGAGTCATAATGCCTAGACCTATTCCGAAAAACAAACGCATTAACAACAAAAGCCGGAAATCGTTCACAAAACCTCCAGCCACACCAAATACAAGAAAAAGTATCATCCCGGTAAGCAAAAGCTTTTTCTTGTCTATCTTAGCGGTAAGACGCGCGGAAAACAATCCTATCGGCATCATTATCAACGTAGGCAAGGTTAAAACCAACTTGGCTTGTGTTTCCGAAATATGCGGGAATGCATCCCGTATAGCAGCCAAGGCAGGAGATACTGCCGTAGGTGCCATAATAGTAAGCACAGATACCGATAAAATAGACGGTATCAACATTTTCGAATATTTCTTTGTCTCTTCCATTTTTATATTCAATTATCCTCCCATTTTTTATAAGAACATGCGGACAGGCTTGCCTACAGTCACACTCAAGCGCAGATAATTCACCACGCCTCCTATATACGAAGGCTTATCCGCATTGTAACGACAAAGCATCATTGATAAACAACTTTCTGCCAAACACATGTGCCGATGATGAACCGGCATTATCATTCAGGAAAGATATGGTAGAATAAATATTTGTCCGATCCGGCAAAAGAATTTTCCGTGCCATGCATGTCCGTATTCAACCTGAGCAATGATGTGCAAAATGAATATATACTTCATAAGCAATTCCAGTTAACTGCTACAGCCCACGAAAATAACTGACTTGGCAAAGTCAGTATATATTCATTTTGCACATCATTGCTCCGGTTCATTACGGACATGCATTTTTTATTTATACCCTTCCCAAACTGAAAGGCGGATACACTTCACTATCTACCAACACATCAATAATGCAAGGCTTGTTCAACGCGATGGCATCCTGCAACGCCGGCAAGAATTCTTCCAATTTTTCTACCCTATATCCTTTCGCTCCACATGCTTCGGCATACTTCACAAAATCCGGGTTCTCAAACTGCATATATGCCTCGTCATTATACATATTCAGCAAGAACTTCTTGATGATATTAAATTCACTGTTATTGAATATAATCCAAATAACAGGAATGTTATATTGCACTGCAGTCATCAATTCGAATCCTGCCATCTGATAGCATCCATCACCCACGCCTGCAATCACCACTTTATCCGGATTAGCGCATTTCACTCCCAAGCAGCCGTTCGTATGGCTTGCCATAGGTCCGAAACTTCCCGGATTCTGATAGCGCTGATTCTTATTCAACTGCAAATAACAGCTCAACCACAACATGTGCGAACCGGCATCACCCATTACAATGGCATTGTCTGGCAGATTCTGAGACAAGACACGGACGATATCTCCCGGAAAAATCCGTTGGGCATCTGTATGCACCGGTTCCTCATAATAATGCCCGTTGGGCAATGCACCGATTTGCAAGGAGGGCAAATCACGTTTCTCCAATAAAGGCAATAACTCCTGAAGTGCCAATTTGATATCGCTTACCACCGCTACATCAGCTTTATACACTTTATTGATTTCAGCCGGATCAATATTCACATGAATCAACTGTTTATTCGCATATAAATCCGGTTGGAATGAGAATGTAGCATTTTGAGCGAACGAATTTCCCATCGCGAGCACGACTTCCGCCTCCTGAAAATACGTATTAGCCGCCTTGTCACCCGATGTCCCATACATGCCTAAACACAAAGGATGATTCTCCGGCAATAATCCTTTGGCATCCATTGTCTGGACAAACGGTATTTGATACCTTTCTATTAATTGGAGCAATTCGCCGGATGCCTCACTACGCACGCAACCATAACCAATCATCGCCAGCACTTTCTTATTCTTACTGATTGCATCAGCCAATGCATCCGCCGCTTTTTGCAGAGCTTCTTCCGTTGCCTTAACCGCTTTTACACGGATGTTAATCGGACGGAAATTGGTTACTTCTGCCGTAGTCACATCTTTCGGTATATGGATATGCACCGGTCCCGGACGCCCGTCGAATGCTGTATTTATAGCGTCTTCCAAGATATCACACGTATCTTCTGCCCGCTCCAATACATACGATTTTTTAGTCGTAGCCGAAAACATCACCTGCGAATCAGGCGTACGGCTCAATCCTGTAGATTCGTTCAACGCACCTTTTCCCCGTTGTCCCATTGAAGTATATCCTGTTATAGCCAATATGGGCAACGAATCGGATAATGCTACCGCCATGCCTGAGAACAAATTAAACGCACCCGGACCTCCCGTCGCAAAGCACACACCCAAATTATTCGGGTTAAACATAGTGTAGCCACATGCCATGAACGACGCCGCCTGCTCATTGCGGATAATAACGGTCTTTATTTTTTTCGAATCGCGCAGAGCCAACAACATAGAGGCGTTTACCTGTCCGCTCCCTCCAAATACATAGCTCACGCCGATATCTTCCAGTGCTTTTACGATGGTTTGGTTTACATCCATAATAAATCCTTTTTATTATATGTTAGTTTTATTTCTGTTTATCAGCCCACTCATCCTCGTTAAACTTTGCTTTCGCGCTTTTAGGAGGATTCTCAGAAAATAATTTTCCGCCTGTAGCTGCCTCGTTCAAACCGTATCCGTTAAAAAAAAGATAAATACGGTCTTTGGGCACTCCGCTTACTTCGGAAAAGGTAGAGATGAACTTATCGGCTACAATCTTCTTTTGCTCGTCGGTCATCTCAATGCTATGAATTATTATTGCCGGCATTTTGCTTTTGGATTTAAAAAAGGAATAAGTCATGTGCGGAATTAACCCCACACATGACTCTCCTTATAATTATTATTTAAGAGAATTCAACACTTTCACAATCATATCACCATACGCGATAGATGATTCTACCGAAGTACCGGTAATAAACGGATGATCGTAATAAACTTGCGGGTCTTCACGACTTGCATTGATACGTGCTATACAAGCGCCGTTAGGACCTACTGCGTCACGAACCAAATCTTCGATAGGCCACAAGAATCCCGGAGTAATCACATTCGTACCGCAGTTATCAGGAGTTGCACCATACAATTCGTATGACATAGCCATACCCGGACCATAGAAATCCCATGCACGAGGATGAGCACAAATCTTCTTGCCATACACAATCGACTTATAATCATTTTCCGGGTCGCGGAGGAATACCAATGTAGAAACGGCATAGCACAATGCAGCCACAATCTTACCGCTCTTATAAGCATCCATAATCAGCTTATGCAATTCCCAGCAATTACACATATCCAACATAGCACCCGGACCGCCAGTCAAAGCAATCGCATCATAATCAGCCATGTTTACTTCTGAGAATTTCAACGGATGTGCCCATTCTTCACCATCTACCAATTCCTTGCAGCGGTCGCAAACTTCTTTCGGATTAGTCTTGATATTCTGTACACCGTCTACAAAATCAGGGTCTACACTGATTTGGAAAGGAAGCGGCTTCTTTCCTTGCGGAGTAGCCAAAGTCACTTCAAAACCAGCTTTCTTACATGCATCCCACGGAGCCTGCAATTCCTCACCCCATGAACCATAATTCGTTGCAATAATTAAAACTTTCTTTGCCATAATCTCAATAGGTATTTAAAATTAAACATACAGGGGAAAAACCTGCTTTTTTAACACTCTTATTTTGTAATAACCAATTTATCCGCATTCAGAACTTGGAAGGTATCGCCACGTTGCATCGCCTCGTCACGCTGATAAACCAAGCTTTCAGCTTTTACATCCGGCACGGCATTATCTCCCGTCAGTGTCAAACGAGTATGCGCGAAATCAAAGATTCCGCTATTGCAGACAAACAAATCTTTCGTTTCTGTAAAGTTCCGGGCTTCCGTATGCCATTCGCCTATCTCTACATGATACGGAAAATCTTTAGCCGACTGAGCGTTTACGCCCACTTCCGCTACCAGAAAATCATAGGGACCCGACTTTGACACCGTAATCGAGCCGGTATTTTCCATGCGATGAATATGTTCTTCCTTGCCTACCATCTCGCTATAGATACCGAACGCAACCGCCTTCGGAGTAGAAGCCTCGCTTCCTTCCAAATGAATCTTCACCGTACCCTTATTGACCAAAGGAGGAACAAGCTGGGTATTCGGCAATGAATGTTCATAAAAAGCACATGCCAAAGGATAAGATTGGTACAAGAACGACACCTTATTAACAATGAAATGCGCACGCGAAACAATATCAATATCTCCGGCATTAATCAAATGCGTATTGGCAAAACGGGCTATCGTCATGATTCTTCCTGTCGAATTGATTCGGATAGAACCATAATTGGCAATCGTTCCGCCAATACCTGTTGTAGCCAACACACGGACGGTAGAAGCCTTCTCGACATCCACATTGATTTTCCCGTTATTGATGATGGTCACATTATTGACCGGAAGAGCGATGACACGAGTCTGTGTATCGAATGAACCGTTACCCAACAATTCGATAGTCCCATTATTGATAACCGTCGAATTCTCACCCGCCAACAACGTTTCTCCATATACAGCCGTTTCCAAATCCTTCTCCTGATCGAAATAAATCCGGATAATTCCCTCGTTGATAATGGTCGAATCCTTACCGGCAGCCATGGCAAAACATTTCACGAAACGATATGTTCCGTTCGGGTCATCAGGCGTAGCTTTTACTTGCGCCTTATAAGCGTCAACAATGTCATGCATATGTATCTCGATGACGCCTTCATTTATCAAAGTCGCATTCGGAGCCAAACGCTGCTGTCCCGGATTTTCTTCATCATCCATCAATGCCGCCAAAGCATACAGAACAATATTACGCCCCTTAAGCACTTTACCGGCGGCAATCGCCTGCTCAGTAATATCCGCTACATTACCTGCCTCTGGCTTAGTGATAACCAGATGTTCACGGTTGACATAATACCCTGCGCTCCCTACACGAACACTTTTTTCTACTATATTTTCCATATTCTATTTTCTGTTTTATTTGTCAGACAAAGACACTTGATTATTTTCTTTATCCCATGTCAGATTAACATTACTTTCATCAGCTGCTTTTATGTCAAAGTTTTCATATCCGGAATATTCATAACGGAACATCGTTTTTCCTCCATTATAAAGCAATGCTTCCGGAGCTACACTGTAAGAAGTTCCGTCCACATAATCTTCTCCTTTCTTCAGCAGCAATTCTCCTCCGCCAAAATCCATATTGACACCTTGACCGTAAAACAAATCCTGAGTTTGGGAAAAATCGCGTAACGTCGTATTCCAACGTCCCAGCTTAATGCAGCAAGCTGCTTCTCTTACCGCAGGACGAGTAATGAATCCAGCCTCTGCCATTCTGAAATCTACCGGACCGCTTTGCGACACTTCGATGCTTCCATCATTGATGACATTCACCTGCAAATCTTCCCCTCCGGCACCCATCAAGTCACAATACATGCCATAACCTTGACTTACCGAATTAGAGCGTTCACTTCCTTCAATGGCAATGCTGATACGGCCTCGGTTCACCAAAGAAGGCATCTGCGTACGTCCGCCCGACAAAGGGTCGTACATCGCACAAACGACAGGATTCTCAGCGTTGCCCACAGCGGTATATCCTTCAGGAAGGTCAACCATGGTCAAGTCAACCACACCATTGTTTATCAAATTAGAATCCTCGTAACGGGTCATGCAAAGTATATAACCAGGCAACCGCATCTGCATCGTACCATCGTTTATCACATTCGATTTAGTACCGCCCGTAGTAATCATACGCGCGTCTTCACACATATCCAATTCTGCGGTCATGACACCGTTATTGAATGCGGAAATGCTATTGCCGAATGTTGCCATACCACGCAAACGGGTAGCTACAGAACCGTTTCCATAAAAATGAATTTCGCCGTTATTAATCATCGATGAGTTTCCGCCTCCGTTCATTCCCATGACATAAATCGTAGAAGTCACAGACGGATCATGGTCAAAATACACATTGATGACCCCTTCATTAATAATCGTACTATTCGTTCCGACAAACATGGCGATCAAACGAAGATAAGTATAAGGACGTTCCGGGTCATCCGGAGTCTGAATCTGGTCCTTATATCGTTCCACTAAGTCTTTGGTATGAATGGTAATGGTTCCCCGATTGATAAGCACTACATCCTCTACCGTATTCAACGTATCCATTGCAAGCATCCCGCCATTATCCGTAAAGTTAATGCCAGCCATAGCGCAACAATTAAGCGTTGTCTCCGTCACACGGCCACTTGTCGTCAGAATAGTGGAAGTCATTTCGAATACCACATCGTCCTCGCTCACCCCCAAGACAATATCTTTCGTATTGACCACCGTAGCACCCGACTCGCCCGTTATCAATATTTCTTCCTCTTCTTCCGGAACGAATGCAGGCTCTTCATCCTCCGAGCAAGACGATATGGCAAACAACAATATGCCCCAAAACCATAATCCAATAAATTTTTTCATCGAGAATCAACTGTTTTGGTCCGATACTCATGCTTATTTATCCCACGGAAAAACCGTCTTGACTGGAGCGAACACATCAATGGCTTCTGTCTCACCGATAGCTACAAAACCATGAGGCACATCTGCGGGAACCAAATAAGCATCACCTTCTTTCAGTTCGTATTCCTTATCGCCAATCGTAAGGCGGAAACCACCCTTGATGACATATCCGAATTGTTCCTGCGGATGCGTATGCATACCTACCACACTTTGGTCAGACATATTCCAGTGCAATACATTCAGATTCTTGCCCATGGCGAAATCTTGACGGATTACACCTTTACCCATATCTACTTTTTCTACTTCTTTGTGATTAATCACCATCTTGTTGTCCATAATTTTCTGCATTTTAATTGTATAACATAAATTCTTACTTACTGATTATACATGTGTCACCCCGATGCAAAGCAACAGGAAGCTGATAAACCAATTCAGATACATCAGGCCGTACACCTCCATCCTCCAATATTAAGTTTAGCTCCGACAAGTCAAAACACGCACTTTGGCACACGAACAAGTCGTGTGTCTGCGAGAAGTCACGGCTGTGCGTTTTCCACGTACCGATTTTCAACTTCACCGGATTGTCTTCTTTCAACTGCATGTTCACGCCCAATTCTCCCGTTACATAATTCACAGGCCCTTCTTGAGTTACTTCCACTGTCCCTTCATTGGAAACGAAACGAACCGGAGTTTCCCCATTATCTTTATTTTCCATCTGATAATAAAATCCGAAAGCAATCGCATCAGGACCAGAAGCTTTGCTACCTATCAAATGCACCTTAATCACTCCCCTATTGACTATCGGACTCGGCAATAAAGCACCCGGACGGAAATGCTCATACATACCCGTGGCCATTGGCGGGAAATTAAATAAATAAGGAATCTTTCCTTCAATCAAAGTGGCCAATGAAGTAACATAAATTTCACCGTCATTAAGCATTTGTGTACCTGTCACGCTTCCCATCGTCATCACACGTCCGGCCACACGCACTTCAATACGCCCTTTATTCCAAAGCGAACCATACATACCGGCTGTATGTAACACACGGGTTTGGAAAGCACGTTCCACATCTACCGTAATCAGTCCTTCATTCACCACATGCAAATGGTCGGCTACACCTCCTACACCACGCACCAATGCTTGCCAGGAACCATTGCCATAGAAATGAATTTCGCCTTTATTAACCAACATTGAATCAGCTTCCGCCCACATGGCACAACAATACATCGTAGTCTCGGCATCAGCATCATGATCCATATAGACATTAATGACACCTTCGTTTATCAATACCGAATTTGCGCCGGCAGCCATTGCATACCCACGCAAGGCATCTACCTGATAAGCATCCCCACACCGCTGTGCATTCCGAATATGAGCAGCATACAATTCTTTGAAATGAATGTCAATGACACCTTTATTTATAAGAGTAGCATTCGGAGCCAACATCATATCTCCTGGCGAAGAAGGATCTTCCGTCAATGCCACCAATCCACAAATCACATTATTCTGCAGCTTCCGGCTGACATTGAATTGTGCTCCGGCGGCATAACGGTAAATAAACAGATTCTGTTCCGAGGCATCTTCTATGCTTAAATGAAGTTCATTGACAGCATAAGCTCCTTCTCCAACTATCATCGCCTGAGGTGATACGATATTTTGTTTCATATCCGATTCCTGTTTTATTCAATTCATAAAATTATTTTTAGCAATAAGCCCACATTACTCAAATGCATTTCAAAACTAGCACAAATCAAAAACTTAACCAATCTCCGACTTCTATATCTTATATCAAAAAGTCCGGAAAGATGTATCAAAAGCCTATTAGCACAGTATCAAAATATCCTAAATGAATATCAAAAAGTCTATTTACCACTACTTGCCAGTGATTTACAACAGCCTGCAACATGCAATATATAATACATCACTTTTTCAGATTACATTTTAAACCTATTTTGTCTGAACACAAAATTCACCCATTAAATAAGAAATAAAATGTATCTTATGGGCGTAAATATACTTATTATTTTATCAAAATGCAATCTTTTTAATGTATATTCATCATATTAAGAACAAAGTTAGTCAGTACAAGTTAACATGCCCTACAAAGCAGGCTAGAAAAGTTTCATGAAAATCACCACTATGTCTCACGAAAATCACATCAGGAAAGCAATAAACTGATTATCAAAAGATCTCTCCTTTCAGAAACTGTTTTGAATTAATCAAAGAATCAAAACAGTTAAAGTTGCTGATTGGGTCATATTATCAATCCAAACGGTATCTTTTTATAGTTTCCATCTCAAAACCGTACGTTCTCCAATTGAAAACCGTACGTTCTCGATATGAAAACTGTACGGTTTCCATATGGAGAACGTAAAAAGAAGACAGTTTGAAACAGATACTAAACCTTTCAATCATACATTGATTTGTATCTGTCCAACAAACTTATCGGAGAAATTAAGTTCCTATGTTTGTAATGTACAAGGTATCCGTCACCTCTTTAAACGGATGTTTCCGGTTCCTCGCTTGCGGTTCTAAAATCTTTGGTATAACTTGCCACTGTTTTTCAATCAGGTCGGGTGGATAGTGTGTCATTCCTGTGTCTTTCCGTGTTTTCTGTGTTCCATTAAAATGTACAATTTCATACCGCGTGAAGTATAAATCAATTCAAAACAGTTCCTTATTTTTCCTCGTCCAACGAAAGTTCTCTGCTTCTAAATTCAGAAGGCTTCATGCCATACCGCTTATGGAACTGGATATTAAAAGCTCCTTTAGACATTTGAGCTTCTTTGGCGATTGCGTCCAACGTCCACTGGGGTTGCTCACGCATTAAGCGGACAGCATAATCAAGGCGGCAATTTTGTATGTACTGGGAAAAGCTGCAACCGGCAAACACCTTAAACAAAACCGCAAACTTATTGGCTGGGACATGAATCTCTTTCAACAATTCCTTCTTGTTAAATCCCGGACACAGATACAGCCGGCGGCTCATGATTTCATAACTCACACGATCGTATAATGCACGGTCTCTTTCCCTTTACTCACTCCGGAATATACGGCACCACTTCCAGACGCGCCTCCGGATATTTCTCCTTCAGCAAATGCCGGATATACTCCTCCGTGTCTTGGCGAATCAGTGCATCATCTTCTTCGGGGAAAAGGTTATAAACCAGCGTATGCAGACGGATGCCCCGCCGGTCTGCCGCCTCCAGGCTCAGCAACAAATGGTTGATGCTCCCCAGCCTGCCCGAGGTAACAAACACCAACGGATAATGATGCCGGGCAATGTAATCAATGGTCAGCAAATCGCGGGTCAAAGGCACCATCAGCCCTCCCGCTCCCTCCAGCAACACGGCGTCATAGCGTCCGCTCAGCGTTTGCGTAGCCCGCTCTATCTTATCGAAATCAATCGGGCGGCGGTCTATCTCCGCCGCCAAGTGCGGCGAACAGGGATAACTGAATATCTCGGGCATCGTCAGCCGCTCGTCGTCTTCGCGGAGCCAGCCCGTGCCCATCAGCCGGCGGTGCAACGCAATGTCTTCCGATACGTCTTCATTACCCGTCTGTACAAGCTTTTGCGTAATGGTGCGGATGCCTGCTTCGTTCCACTTCCGCGCCAGATAACCCGTGGCATAACTCTTGCCGATATTGGTATCAATACCACTTACAAAATACACATTGTCTTTCATCTTTCGTTCTTTTAGTTCTTTTAGTTCATTTTACATACTATATAAATAGGATGATACGTCAGCGGAACCGTCCCGTCGGGAGCGGCATAACGTCCGGCATAACGCATACTGAAGTCCGCCAACTTCTCCCGTGTCCAATGGCAGGGGCGGATGCCTGTCACACCCGTATCTTTCAGGTGTCTCAGCACGTCCAGCGGAGTCGGGAAAGAAAGCTGCACACACGCTTCTGATGCATGGACGATGTGATATGCCTCGGATAGTGCCACCTTCAGTTCGTCCAACGGACGGTAAGGAAGCCCGGCATCCGTCAGCGCACGGATTTCTTCGGCATTGTGGGGACCGAAGGTGCTGAAGGCAAGATAACCACGGCCGGACAACAGCTTGCGGCATCCCAACAAGAAACGTTCGGGCGCATCGAACCACTGCAACGCCGAGCACGACATAATCAAATTCTGGCCGGAAGGGAAATCAAGCGCCTCGGCATCCTTTGCCACAAAACTTACCTGCCCGCCCAGCAAGTCGGCGAAATAAGGTTCTACTTCAGGACAAAGGTCGTTCAGCACCAGCCGCTCCGGACACCAACGGTGCAAATAGGCACGGGTGAACAATCCGGTTCCGCACCCGATTTCGAGTACCCGGCGATGCGAGTCCGGCGACACATACCGCCCTATCAGGTCTGCCATACGCAAAGCAATGTCGCGTTGCACAAATGCCTGACGCGGATAACTGCCCGAAGCCTTGGCAAAACGATGACGGATCAGTGCCTTGTCCATACAGCCTCCTCTCCCGAAAGCAGGCGGTCGAACAATGCGCCGCCGTAATGCGCCACGTCTTTTTCAATGACCGCAGTCCCCCTCCACGCCTCGCGCTGGTTGGCAGGAGGAAAGATTTTATCGCCCGTCCCGACGATTGCCTTGTCCCATACGAAAGGAGCGGACGGACGGCGCACGTACTGCTCTAACGCCTGCAACTCTTCGTGCAGTTCCGGTACCGGACGGTAAGGCGCGTGCGACAGAAATTCTTTCACCTGCTCCGCCGTCCCGCAAATGCGCCGGCGGAAACGTACCAACGCCGCATCCGAAAAGTTCTCCAGCGTAGCGCGGAAGATAGCTTCGGGGATTCCCTTCCGGTCATCTATCGGGAAGGGCGTACCGCCTACGGCAAGCCTCATCTGCCACGGATAATCCTTGCCTGTCAAGACTTGTCCGGCAACCCACACGCCCATCGACCAAGCCAGCAGGCGGATTTCGCGATAACCGTCCAGCAGCGAATAGTCGAAATCCAACGTGCGGTAATCGAAACACAACAGATAATCGTACCCGTCTTCCACCGGACGGCTGAACAGGTGTTCGTCACTTCCCCACCCTGCAAAGAAAAGCAGCAGCCGGGGATTGTTTTCTTTCTTTATAAATCGTTGTTCCATATCTAAAATCATTTTATTTTATCAGCCGAGCCCTTGGAAATGCTGCCAAAAGCTGTTTTCATATCAGCCGAGCCCTTGGAAGTGTTGCCAACGATCGTTTTCATATCTGCCGAAGCCTCGGAAATGCTGCCAACGATCGTTTTCATATCAACTGAGGCCTCGGAAGTGTTGCCAACGACCGTTTTCATATCAACCGAAGCCTCGGAAGTGTTGCCAACGATCGTTTTCATATCAGCCGAGACCTTGGAAATGCTGCCAAAAGCTATTGCAAATCCGGCGTGACATAAAACCCCGAAATCTAAGTTCCCCCTTCGGAGGAAATTGAGGGGGCTTCAATGGCTTCTACCAACCGTTCCACCTCTGCTTCGGGCAATGCCGCCGTGAGCGACAGGCGCAGGCGCGAGGTGCCTTCGGGAACCGTGGGCGGACGGACGGGGAGGACATAAAACCCGTTCCGTTGCATCTCCGCCGCCTTGAGGACAGCCTTTTCGCTCTCGCCCACCACCAACGGGACGATGTGACTCTCCGAAGGACAAGGATAACCCGCCCGGCGGACTGCTCCGCGCACTTTTTCCGCCATCGAAGCCAGCCGGACGCGGCGGTCTTCCCACCCGTCCAGCCGCGAAAAAACGAATTTGGTCCACGCCACGTTGAGCGGCGGAAGCGCCGTGGTAAAGATAAGCGTCCGCATCCGGTTGACCAAATAATCGTGCATCAAACGGCTGCACACTACGTATGCCCCAACCGAAGCCAGCGCCTTGCCGAACGTGCCGCACAAGAAATCAATGTCCGCCAGACACCCCTGCTCTTCGGCTATGCCCAGCCCGTGCCTGCCCCGCACGCCGACGGCATGTGCCTCATCGACGTAAAGCATCACATTCGGATAAGCCTTCTTCAGCTCCGCCAGTGCGGCAAGCGGAGCCACATCGCCGTCCATGCTGAACACGCTTTCGGTCACGATGATAAGCCTATCGAAAGCGGCATGATGTTTCTCCACCAGGCTCTGCAACTGCCCGTAATCCTGATGGCGGTAACGGATGCACCGCGCCGCCGACAAGCGGATGCCGTCTATCAGGCTGGCGTGCACCAGCTTGTCGGCAAGTATCAGCGTATGCCCATCCGCCACAGCGGGCAGGATGCCCGTATTCAGGTGATAACCGCTGCTGAACGTCAAGGCACTTTCACGCCCGAACCGTCCGGCAAGCAATGCTTCCAATTCGCGGTGCACCGCAAAATTGCCCGTCAGCAGACGGGAAGAGGAAGCCGAAAGCAGGCGGTCTCTCTCCGGCACACTGCGGAGAAACTCCTTCTGCAAGTCTCTGTCGGAAGCCAGCCCCAAATAATCGTTCGACGCAACGTTCAGCATCCGCCGTCCGTCTTGCCCAATCCATACCCCGTCGTGTTCCGCTTCGGGCAAGGTGCGCAGGTTGCCTTCCCGCGCCAATGCGTATAAAGTCTGTTCTTCTTGCATATTGCTTTGTTTTTTCACCACAGATTACACAGATTAATTAAATAAAAAATTTTTATTAATCTGTGTAATCTGTGGTGAATTATATCTCGCCCACTATCTTCACCAGCCCCGAAGTGAGCTTCGTCAGTTCATCGGGACGGATGACAAACGGCGGCATTATATAAACCAATTTACCGAAAGGACGAACCCAGATGCCTTCCTCCACAAAGCGTCGTTGCATCCATGCCATGTCCACCTCCCGCTTCGTTTCAATCACTCCGATGGCTCCCAAGACCCGCACATCCGCCACTTGCGGAAGCATACGGGCAGGCTCCAACTCCCTGCGCAGTTGCGCCTCGATGCGCTCCACTTTCTCCTGCCAGCCATACGACAACAACAGGTCAATCGAAGCGCACGCCACCGAGCAAGCCAACGGATTGCCCATAAACGTAGGACCGTGCATAAACACACGAGGCTCGCACGATGAAATGCCTTCTGCCACTCTTGCATTGGCAAGCACCGCCGAAAACGTCATATATCCTCCGGTCAGCGCCTTGCCGATGCACATAATGTCCGGCTCTACGCCGGCATGTTCCCAGGCGAACAGTTTTCCGGTACGCCCGAAACCGGTGGCTATCTCGTCGAAAAGCAACAGGACACCGTATTCACGGCACAGCTTCGCCGCCTCGCGCAGGTATTGCGGATGATAGAAACGCATGCCGCCCGCACCCTGTACAACAGGTTCCAGTATCAGTCCTGCCAGTTCTTCGTGATGCTTTTCCATAATCTCCCGCAACGGAAGGATATCGCTTTCGTCCCACTCGCCTCCGAAACGGCTTTCGGGAGCCGGCGCGAACCAGCGTACCGGCAATGCCGGACCAAACAGGCTGTGCATCCCCGTCACCGGGTCGCACACCGACATGGCATTCCACGTATCTCCATGATATCCCGAACGGATGGTCACAAAATTACTCTTTCCGGGATGTCCCATCGCATATTGGTATTGCACCGCCATTTTCAGCGCAACCTCTACAGCCACCGAACCGCTGTCGGCATAAAAGATGTGCCGCATCGAGGGCGGAACTATCTGCAACAGCTTCTTGCCTAAGGCAATAGCTGGCTCATGAGTCAAGCCGCCGAACATTACGTGTGCCATGTCTTTCAATTGCCTTTCGACAGCTTCATTCAGTTCGGGACGGTTGTATCCGTGCACGGCGCACCACCACGAAGACATGCCGTCTATCAGCCGAGTACCGTCCGCCAATGTTATCACGCATCCTTCCGCCCGCTTCACCTGATAGGCAGGCAACGGGTCGACCGCCGATGTGTAAGGATGCCACAAATGGTCGCGGTCGAACTTATCAACAAGTTTATCAACATTCATAACCTGCATTTTTTATCCGTTCTACATCTTCTTGTACCTTCGAACCCAGCGTGGTAAGCAAATCGCCCACAATCGCCGAATTAATCCCGGCATACAACGCACGGCGCACGCATGCCTCACTTAACCTTGAACGCCCTCCGGCAAAGCGCAGATAAGCTTCGGGATTTACCAGCCGGAACATTGCCACCGTGCGCAATACCTCTTCTTCCGATAAAGGAGCGACTTTTTCCAACGGCGTCCCTTTTATCGGCTGCAACAGGTTAAGTGGAATAGACTGTATATCCAACCCGTGCAACGTAAAAGCCAATTCCACCCGATGACGCATCGTCTCGCCCATCCCGATGATGCCTCCGCTGCACACTTCCATCCCTATGCGGCGCGCCGCCCGGATGGTCTCTATTTTCTCTGCCTGCGTATGGGTGGTGCAGAGATTCCCGAAATAAGAAGGCGCCGTCTCCAGGTTGCAATGATAACGGGTAACGCCCGCCTCATGTAAGGCACGCAACTGAGCCTCATCGGCAAGCCCCAACGAAGCGCATAAATGTATCCCACTATGCATACGCAAATAAGCGAAACGCTCGCACAAAACCTTTATCTCCTTATCCGAAGGACGCTTGCCGCTGGTCACCAGCGAGAAACGGTTCACGCCTTGCGCTTCATTCAACCGGGCATGACGAAGGCATTCTTCTTCCGACACCAGACCATATACCTGCACGCCCGTATCATAATACGCAGACTGGGCACACCATTTACAATTCTCCGGACACCGTCCCGATTTCGCATTGATAATGGAACACATATCAAACTTCCGTGAAGCACACCTCACCGTAATCCGATGTGCCGCCTCACACAACACGTCCAACGGGGTTTCTTCGGCAACCCTCAGCACCTCATCGGGCTGAAGCGGCTTCCCTTCGTAAACAGCTTTCTCAATTCTTTCTATCATTTGAGCTTATAAGTCTTTAGGTTGAAACGCAGATTAGCGCAGATTTTCGCAAATAAAAAAATAATTATATCTGCGAAAATCTGCGCTAATCTGCGTTTCAAAAAACATTAAAAGCGGAATGAGAGAAACCCGCTTGCGAGCCTTTCTCATTCCGCTTCCTATATTATATAAAGGTATATAACGCTCCGGACAAACAACAGATTTACCCGAAACCGATACCACTCTCTGCATCAAGACCAGAAACAATACGGCATTCACAACCTGAGATGCGGACACTAAGATTCCTCCGCCCCCGTCATCTACAGCACCTTCCGCCATTCTCTCGTCAACGGACGTTCTCTGTTCCCGGTTCTCAGAAAAAGATTTGTTCTTGCTCAATGCAGCATCGGCAATGCTCCGGCATACATGCCCGATTGTCACAACAATGCGCAGACTCACGAACACGGCATACCCTTTCCGGCTCCACCGACGGAACCGGATACTGCCTGCCTTATGTGAACAAACCTTCTTCATGTTTTTACGTTCACCACAGATTACACAGATTAATTAAATTATTATTCTTAAATTTCATCTAATTAATCTGTGTAATCTGTGGTGAAAAACAAATATCAATATTCCACTTTAATATTCCGTTTCATTTCGTCTTCCACTACAGCCATCATGCCTTCTACCTGCGCCAAAGCCAACATACGGCCATGGAACGAATAGCCGGCATTGTAGCCTTTGTCTTCATCGCCCAACATCGTGCGCCCATGGTCTACACGCATCGGAAGCCCCGGCTTTATTTGTTCGAAAATACGAATCAAGTCGATTACATGACCACGACCTTCCAAGTGCGAACTTTCGATAAAATTGCCGCCCGGCATAGCCGCCGTACTGCGCAGATGTACAAAATGCGTACGCGAAGCAAACTTCTTCGCCAATTCACGCGTATCGTTATGCTCGCCTGCACTGAGCGAACCGGCACAGAAAGTCAAGCCGTTATGCGGATTGTCTACGGCGTTCAAGAACCAGGCAATGTCTTCTTCATTGGTCACGATACGTGGCAAGCCCAAGATTTGGAACGGAGGGTCATCGGGGTGCACACACATATTCACGCCATACTCCTCGCATACCGGCATAATGGCAGCCAGGAAGTAACGCATATTCTCACGCAAAGCGGCACGGTCGATTCCGTCATACAAAGCCAGCAGGTTGCGGAAGATTGCCACCGGATTCTTGTCGCCTTCCTTGATGTTACCGTTTACGAATCCCTGCGTCTTCACGATAATCGAGTCAATCAGTTCGTCTTTCTCGGCTTCGGTAATCACCTTGTCCAGTTCAGCCACCTTGCGCAGTTCTTCTTCCGTATAGTCCGCCTCGGCACCTTTGCGTTTCAGAATCATCGTATCGAAATAAGCGAAACGTACGCGGTCGAAATACAACGAACTGGAACCGTCTGCCCACGGATGCTGCAAGTCGGTACGCACCCAGTCGATGACCGGCATAAAATTATAACATACCGTCTTTACACCGCATTTGCCCAGATTGGCAAGGCTCACCTTATAGTTTTCAATCAGCTGGTCGCGTTCCGAACCGGCATATTTGATAGCCTCGCACACCGGCAAGCTTTCCACTACCGACCATCTCAACCCGTACGATTCGATGTACGACTTCAAGTCATTAATAGCCTCCTCGGTCCATATATCACCGTTGGGCACTTCATGAAGTGCTGTCACAATACCTTCTACGCCGATTTGGCGCAACATGGGAAGCGTAATCTTATCTTTCTTCCCAAACCATCTCCAAGTTTTTTCCATCATATATACGAGTTCTTGAGTTTTTAAGTTCGTAAGTTTTATCAGTTCTTTGAAAAAAAACAGCGAAAGTTATCAAGAATATTCCAAATTGACAAATTTCTGAAGTAATATTTAAAAAGTATCAGCCTGTGCTTCTGTTTAGGCAGAGTCAACCAGCGAGTGCAACATTACGAAATATTTTTGAAAAAGACCTCAGCCGGAGTCGAGAAATTGAGTT
>NZ_JACSPP010000035.1 GCF_014837065.1 Phocaeicola intestinalis | reverse complement strand
CTCATCACAGAAGCGGAAATGCCTCAAAAACTCATCCCAAATCATCGCACGATAAATTCAAAACAGCTTCTAAATCATTTTTTTATTTGTTTCTTAAATCTACACTTGACACTTAGCTGTGTTCAACAAAAATAAGCATAATAAACGGAAAAATACAACCTTCTTGAAAAAGAAATGCAGTTAATTGTTTTTGGTCATTAAGTTCATCACTGCTTTCATGTCTTTTATATCGTGCGTTGTATCATGTGTTCCATTAAAATGCACAATTTCATACTGTTCAACGTATCGAGGGCATAGGTATAGTCGGAAACCACTTTCACCAGATACTCTTTCAAAATTCGATTCACTCATATACGAAACTGCGTGCCGCGCTGGCTTTTTACACGATAGCCTACGGAAATGATAACATCAAGAGAATAAAAAGCGACCGGCTGCTTCACTCCATCAACACGCAAAAAATGCGTGTTGTTCTTTTTCTCCAACTCATTTTCAGAAAATACATTATTGATGTGCTTTCTTATGGTCTTTTCATCTCTTTCGAATAATGCTGCCATTTGATTGGCAGATAACCATACGGTATCATTTCCCAATTTCACATCAATGGATGTCTTTCCATCTTTCGTCTGGTAAATTACAATTTTATCACTCAAGTTCATAGCTTAATCTTTTTATAGGGGTTAACAATTTTATTTCTTCTTCTTTTTCCGTATTTCTTCCGCCAGCCGGTAATGTATCGCTGCTTCTATCTCTTTGCCGGCTTGCGAAAGGGCATCGGCGAAACATTCTTGGGCACCGGCGTGCTGGGGCTTTAGCGAGGTTGCTTTGTCCAGGTCGGTCATGGCACCCTCGATGTCGCCTGTGTGCAGGCGCAGTTTGCCCCGGTTGTATACGGCTTTGAACTCGTTGGGGCGTAGCTTGACGGCTTGGTTCAGGCATTCGCGTGCTTCACTTATCCGGTTGGCATTGAAAAGCGTGACGCCTTTGCGTACCCAGGCATCGACGTATTCGGGGTACAGTTCGATGGCTTTGTCGTAGTTTGCCAGGGCGGCACGCGTGTCGTGGGCTTGCGTGATGCATTCGTTTCCCATCAGGTAATATTCTTCGGCATATTTTTGCAGGCTTTTCTTCGATTCCCGCATTTCTTCTTTCAGGCGGAGGTTTTCTGCCTTTAACCGGTTGATGATGCCTAACTTTTTACGGATAAAGCGTTGTTGCAAGGGCTTTTCGATGTCGTAGCGGGCATGGATGGCCTTGAAGAAATGGTCGAGGCAAGTTTCGAAGTCACCTTTGTCGAATGCCTTGACGGCAGCGGTATATTCGATGTCCGCCTGCGCCTGCTTCATGGCACGCTCGATGGCTTGCTGGTCGTTGAAATGGTGGGCGAAGGAAACGATTTCGGGACGTACGAAGATGTCGGCACGACTTATCTCCCGCTTCAGGCAGATGCCGTCTAGTGAGGTACACCGGCTCAATGCCACGTAGGTCTGTCCTCCGGCAAATACTCCTCCGGTAAAGTCTATGATGGCGCGGCTGAAGGTCAGCCCTTGGCTTTTGTGTACCGTTATTGCCCAGGCAAGCCGGATGGGATATTGCGTGAAGGTGCCCAGTTCTTCCTCTTCTATCTTATTCTCTTCTTCGTTATACCGGTAGCGGATGTTGCTCCAGCTTTCGCGGCGCACGTCGAGTTCTTTTCCTTCTTCGGTGGTTACGTAAAGGATACCTTCGGCATCGATGCCTGAAAGGATGCCGATGGTGCCGTTTACCCATCGTTTCTCCGGGTCGTTCTTGATGAAGATGATTTGTGCACCGGGTTTCACGGTCAGTTCCATCAGTGTGGGGAGGCTGCTTTCGGGAAATTCGCCATGGATTTCACCTTTCAGCGTGACAGCATCGCCGGGCAGAGCGGCAAGGCGTTGTTCGTTGATGAAGTCTACGTTGTCGCGCCGGGTAGCCAATGTGATGTAAAGGTCGTTCTCGCCCGAGCCCAGTGGTGCCTGATAACGGGTGTTGAGCAGTTGTAAGTCGGCAGAGCCGACGGTATTGGTGCGGATGTGGTCGAGCACGTTGACAAATACGCGGTCGGTCTGCCTGTAGACCTTGGTCAGCTCTACCGATACCAGTTCCATTTGCTGGAACACCCGTGCCGAGAAGAAATAGGGGTTGGGGTAGAAACGGTTGATGATTTCGCGCTCGTCGTTTTTCACTACCGGTTCCAGCTGATACACATCGCCCACCAGCAGCAGCTGTTTGCCTCCGAAAGGTTCGCGCATGTTTTGTGAGTATACACGCAATACCTTGTCGATGAAGTCGATGATGTCGGCTCGCACCATCGAAATCTCGTCGATGATGACCAGTTCGATGTTCTTTATCAGCTTGCGCCGGTCGGCGGTATATTTCAGGAAGCTTTGCAGCTTGTTTCCTCTTAGGCTGAAGTTGGGGTCATCGGGCAACAACGGATGGAAAGGCAGCTTGAAGAAACTGTGCAGGGTGCTGCCTCCGGCATTGATGGCGGCGATGCCCGTAGGAGCCAGCACTACGTATTTCTTTTTGGTGGTCTGGCAGATGTATTTCAGGAAGGTAGACTTACCTGTTCCTGCTTTTCCCGTAAGGAATACGGATTGGCGGGTATACTGGATGAGTTTCAATGCATTTTGGAACTCGGCGTTGGCGGTATCTATTGTGGTGTGTCCGGTCATGGCAGCATTTTCTTGTTCGGGTTTCCTTTTCTGGCAAAGGTACGAAAAGCGGAAGAAATATAAAAGTATACTCAGGAAAGACCTTCTTGAAGTTGGTTGTTTTTTGTCAGTCAATAGGATTGTAAAACGAATATAACTTCGATGGCAGTTTCATATATACTGAAACTGCAGATGAATATATACTCCATCGGCAAAGTAAGTATATATTCGTTTCTCCAGATGCTATATGATTTTTTGTTGACCCTATATTGGCAAGTGGAAGAATATGATTTTTTTTGCCGGAGGGCTTGCATGTTTCACGATAAATACATACTTTTGTAGTGTATTAGTTAAGTAGTACACTATGATACACTGATTATCAGGCAAAGATTTCTGTTGAGGGCCCTGACGGGAAATTTGGCTGAAGATAAAAACACTGATAGATTATGTTGGAAATAAAGAATCTTTCGTTTAATTATGGCAGGCGCAAAAAAGAGGTGCTGAGCCATTTTTCTCTTTCGCTTCGGCAAGGGGGTATCTACGGGTTATTAGGGAAGAACGGAACCGGAAAATCTACTTTACTTGCTTTGATAAGCGGGCTGCTTACTCCTTGTCAGGGAGAGATAATATATAAAGGTAAGGATGTGCGCCGCCGTTTACCCGATACGTTGTGCGACTTGTTTTTAGTGCCCGAAGAGTTTGAATTGCCTTCGCTCACATTGGCACGTTACATAAAGTTGAACAGCTGCTTTTATCCCCGGTTCAGTACAGAAGACATGAGGCGCTATCTCGACCTTTTCGAACTGGATGCCGACCTTAACTTGGGAACTCTTTCGATGGGGCAGAAGAAGAAGGTGTTTATGAGTTTTGCACTGGCGGCAAATACTTCTTTGCTATTGATGGACGAACCTACGAATGGGTTGGATATTCCCGGCAAGAGTCAGTTCCGTAAACTGATAGCTTCGGGAATGAGCGATGAGAAGTGTGTGGTAATTTCTACGCACCAGGTGCGTGATATAGACCGTATGCTCGATCATGTGGTGATTATTGACGGAAGTCGTGTGTTGCTCGACCAGTCGGTGGCGGATATCTGCCGTACTTTGGTTTTCCGGGAGAGCAGTAGCCGCGAACTGGTGGGGCAGGCACTTTATGCTTTGCCTTCGGTAGAGGGGAACAGTCTGATACTGCCTAATGCTGGTGGTGAAGAGACTGAAATCAATTTGGAACTTTTGTTTGGAGCCGTGCTTGCCGAACCCGACAAAATAGCGGCGATGTTTCATGCTTAAAAAGAAAAAGATGAGGACAAATCAGTTTTTTGATGTGCGGCGGTTTGGGATGATGTGCCGCAGGGAGTTACTGGAACCGTGGAAAACACATTTGCTCCGGTTTGTAGCTTGTTATGCCGTATTGGCAGTTATACTGGTAGGATATGGAATGGAGACGTACAACCATTTGTCGCCTGGCACCCCCTTGGAATACAGTCATGCTTTGATGCAGTTTTTTATGGTGATTTTTTATGCGATGGGGATGCTGTTTGCTTCTTCTTTTATGGAGCGGATGAAGACAAAGACAGGCCGTATTGCTTTTCTGATAACTCCGGCTTCGGCTTTCGAGAAGTATCTTTCGCGCTGGTTGCTGGTGACGGTGGTTTTTATCGTTGCATTTGCAATAGCGTTCGGGCTTGCCGACCTGACGAAAGTGTTGGTTTGCAGGATGTTGTACAGCAATGTGGCAGAGCAGATAACCTTTGTTCCCTGGAGTGAAGTGTTTACTCATCCTTATGCTGGCTGGAGGCTGGGCGTAGTGGCAAGTAGTTTCTGCTTTTTACAGTCGTTGTTCGTGTTGGGCAGTGTGATTTGGCCCAAGAATGCGTGGATCAAGACATGTGCTGCCTTGATTGTCATCTTGTTGTTGCATGTGCAGGCAGTTATGGTAGTTTATCAGGTAAGAGGCAGTTTTCACCGCGGATTTTATCTGACGGACGAGGATATGAATCGTCTGGTTATCGGAGTAGGGATTGTCTGGGCAGTGTTCAACTGGACGTTGGCTTATTTTCGGTTTAAAGAGTCGGAAATCATTAATCGCTGGTAACTTATGGATTTTAAGGAAAGTAAAGCCATTTATCTGCAGATTGCCGACCGTATTTGTGATGAAATTCTTCTCGGCGTATATCCCGAAGAAGGGCGTATCCCTTCTGTGCGCGAATATGCGGGCATGGTGGAAGTGAATGCCAATACGGTGGTGCGCTCGTTCGACTACCTGCAGCAGCAGGGCATTATCTACAACAAGCGGGGCATCGGTTATTTTGTGGCTGCAGGTGCCCATCGGGTGATATACGACCTGCGCAAAGAACATTTCTTGCAAGAGGAGTGTGGATATTTTTTCAAACAATGTGTCATGTTGCATATTTCGGCGGATGAACTTGCCGGAATGTACCAGGACTTTATAACTGAATCAGAAAAAAACAAAAGTGTATGAAACGTACTACCTATATCATGATAGCCTTGTTGGTAGCAGGATTGCTGCTGACAAGTGGGTTTGCCTTTTATTTGACTCTTGAAACTCCTTCTCCCAAACGAACGGAATTGGGCGAATCGGGTATGGAACAAGTCCGTCCTTTGCCGGTTTGTAAATCGGTTAGGTTGGTGCTGGAGGAAATCGGAGAGCGTCCTGTTGTTATGCCGTTGGAAATATGTCCGGCCGATTCGGCAGGCGGCAGTCTTTCGTATGTTTCAGGTATGGAAAACTGTATGAAGGTTGAAGCACTGGAAGACAGTACATTGTTGCTCAGTTTCAACTTTTCTGAGGATAGCTTTCCGGCTGCGCTTGCATCTGCGTCTGATGGAAGGGTGTATACGCTTTCTTCCATGCGTCTGAAGCTTCCCGATGCGGTAAAGGCTGTAAGTATCGATATGCCATGTGCAGACGTTTCATTCAGAGGTATCGGGCGGGACACTTTTTCCATCCGGACGCAAAGTCCGACGAAACTGGAAGAGTGTATGTTTGATATGCTTTCGGTATCGGGTAATGGACTGGAACTGAGAAGCGGCCGCGCCGAGCATCTGCATGTAAATTTGGATGAAACTTACAACTGGCAGGTTCATGTAGGGTCATTTCATATCGGTACAGAGCATCTCTTTGGTAGTAACAGTCATACTTGTGTGTGGCAAAAGGGTGAAAGCAAGGAGCTGTTATGGGAACCGAAGACAGACTATGCCAAGCTGAATGTGATGCTGGAAGAGGCAAGCCGGATAGTGAAAGAGGAATGAAAGATATTGTCCTCCTTACACTTCCTTGTTTTCCCCTTCCTGCTGGATGCACCAGAACTTAACGCCTTTGGCATCGGCAAATTCCTTCATCCGTCCTGCCGACTGGAATCCGCTGGCTACGAAATGCATAGGTACGAGCAAGCCTACCTGGAAGCGGTCGATGAACTGGCGGGCTCCTCGTGTATAGCCGTTCCCGATACGTCCGTCTATGGGAAACATTACGAGGTCGAAGCCGGCGGTAAGCTTGCGGATGTCTTTCAGTTCGCCCAAGTATTGTTTTTCTTCTTTCTCCGGGTTGATTTCCATACCAAATTCGGGGCTGTATATGGTTCCGCCTGTATAGTCATCGGTCAGGAAGCGGGCGTACCAGTTATTCAGATCGCCTGCGTGGAAGAGGGTTTTGCCTTCGGTGCGCACTATCCACGACACACCGCTATCGTTGCTTCCGGTAGCGGTGACATGGATATGTCTGTCTTGCCAGCTTCCTCCTTTGGCAAGCCAGGCATCGGCTTCGTCACGTCTGGCTCTACGGTGTTTCAAGATGTCTTTCGAAAGGAGATAAGTGATGTCCGGTTTTATTGATTTCCAAGTGAAGATGTCGCGGTTGAAATGGTCTTCGTGGAAATGGCTGGCAAACACGTACATTGGTTTGTTGCATTTCAGCAATCCGTCGATAACATGTGCCGGATCCAGCCAATAGTCGAAGACCAGCATGCAATTTTCGGTTTCTAAGGCAAATCCGCTATGGAAAATGTAGGTTAGTTTCATATATCTTTTGTTATCTTCTATATTTGTTTCGATACTCGGCAGGCGTGATGCCGTATTCTTTCTTGAAACAGCGGTTGAAATAGGGGATGTCGGCAAACCCTACTGAATAAGCTATTTCGGAGATGTTTTGGTCAGTACGGTTGAGCAATGTGGTTGCCATCTGCAGACGGAAATGGTTGAGATATACCGTAAACGGTTCGTTGGTGGACTTTTTGAAGAACAGGCAAAAGGCGTTTTTGTTCATGGCAATGTAGTCTGCTATTTCGTCCAGTGTAATTTTCCGGTGGTAGTTTTCGATGATATATCTGTAGACGGTCTGCAGGCGCTGTTTGTTTTTATGAATGGGCATGCCATTGAAGGCATGATGGCCGATGTATCTGCTGTAGCCTGGGCGGAAAGCAAGTGCAAGGATTTGCAACAATCCTAAAAGTCGTTGTTGTTCGTTGTAATTGTCGAAATCCAGCAGGATGTGACGTATTTCTTTCGCTCCTTCCCCTTGTATCGACAAACATTGTTTCAGATTGGTGTAGAACGAGGCGATATCTTGAAATTCTTTGGCAAAGCTGGCAAGTCGGTTCAGAAAAGCTTGCGGAAACTGGATGAATGCCTCTTCTATCCTTTCGTCTGCCGGACACGCCAGTTTGTCGTATATCCAGCAATGGGGGATGTTGGCAGGTACGATGATGATGTCACCTTCCCGAAAGTTTTCGATGAAATCGTCCGTAATGCGTTGTCCTCCGCCTTTGATGACGAATCCGATTTCCAGTTCCGGATGCTGGTGATAGCCTATCGCACTTTTGTACCACGATGTACAACGGCGGTAGAAGAATGAGTTTTCTGTATTTTGCGCTACTTGTTCGTAAATGACATTGTTCATGGTTTTCTCCCGTTAGCTTTGCGAATATATACAATATTATGGGCAGGTGTATGCTAAAGGGGGAAAATTTAGATACTTTTGTGAATATACGACAATAGTGCGTGTGTTTTGTTCAATTTTTTTGTAAAAATATCCATTACCTTTGCTATCATAAATTAATAGTTAAGGTTACATTGTCGGTCGGGATGTAGAGAGTACATGTACCGGCCGTTTTTTTACCGCTTTAAAACGGAAAAAAGCGATTGCACAATGGTGTAACCGCTTTTTGATTATTTACAAAAAGCCTTTCGGCATTTATCAGATTCTTTACTAAAAGCTTCTGCTTTTCGGGCTTTAGCTTAATTTGTTTTTTTACTTGCTGAGTTTGTCATTCAGCATTACATAACCCCAGATCATCGGATCTGCATTGGCAATCTTGTGAAAAATGTTTTTTACCTTTTTCATAATTGTTATCCTTTCTTTGTTTAGTTAATAATACCTGAAAACTTAATTACTTGTAATACCTAAATCTTGTTATCCTTTCAATCTCGGGCGAACCTCACGGCTGGCCTTTGATGTTTTTTTCTTTTCCAATCTTTACCTTAAAATTACTAGTTAGTTAAGTTCTAGAACTTGTTGTTCTTTAATTACACTGCAAAGATACGACCTTTTTTGATACAAAATATGTTTTATAGCATATATTTTTAGGTTTTGCTTGTTTTGTTGACCTATATCAAAAAAACGGTATGCCTGTAATATCTTTGTCATGCGATGTGAACAATTGTCAGTCGGAGGCTGACAACACGTCATGCCGTTCATTCTGCAACCGAATACTTGAGAAACTGTTTTGAGAAGCTGTTTTGAATTTCTCCAAAAAGTTTTTCTTGGCTTGATGTGTTCGTTTTCAAAACAGTTTCTTCTTGATGTATTGCATGATTTCTTCTTGTTGGTCGGGATGAAACCATTTGATGTCGGTGTCACGTTTGAACCACGTCATTTGCTTGCGTGAGTAGATACGCGAGTTTTGCTTGATTTTTTCAATAGCAAAAGGCAGTTCCCACTCTCCATCGAAGTATTTGAAGAGTTCTTTATAGCCTACGGTATTGAGTGAGTTGAGGTGACGGTAAGGATAGACTTTGCGTGCTTCTTCCAATAATCCTTCTTCCATCATCTGGTCTACACGGTGGTTGATGCGTTCGTAAAGTTCTTCCCGGTCACGTGTTAAACCTATTTTCACGATGTTGAAGGGGCGTTTCTTGCACGTCCGGGTGCGAAAAGATGTGTAGGTCTTTCCTGTCATATAGCAGATTTCGAGAGCATGGATGACCCGTTTGGGGTTTTTGCGGTCTACTATTGCATAATATTCGGGGTCTAAGACTTTCAGTTCGGCACACAATTGTTCCAATCCTTCTTGTTCGTATCTTTCTATCATCAGTTGGCGTGTTTCGGCATCTACCGTGGGGATGTCATCGATACCTTTGCATACGGCATCGACGTACATCATCGAGCCTCCGGTCAGCACCACCACATTGTGTGCTTTAAAAAGTTCGTCCAGTTTTTTGAGCGCATCTGCTTCGTACTGTGCCGCACTGTAATAATCGGTGAGTTGTAATGTGCCTACAAAATAATGAGGAACCCGTGCCAGTTGGTTGGGGGTAGGAGCTGCCGTACCTATTTTCAAATCGGCATAAAGTTGGCGGGAGTCTGCAGAGAGAATAGAAGTATGATAGGTTTCGGCGATGGACAGGCTTAATTCGGTTTTGCCTACGCCGGTAGGACCAATGAGGACGATAAGGGTCATAAAAATGAAGAATTAAAGAATGAAGAATGAAGAATGAGTAAGGTGTTCAACCGATTCTTCATTCTTATTTCTTCATTCTTCATTAAAAAATTAGTATTTATCTTCGTCGTATGGATTTCCTCCGCTTCCTATGTCATAGCCGTCGGGGTCGAAATCCTCCATGTCGTATTCCTGATCACCATAAAAGTTTTCGTCAAGGTCGAGCGATGAATCTGCTTTCATCTGTTCGTCGAAGTCTACGGTTTGTTTGGGTGGATTTCCTTCCTTGCGCGAACAAACTGCATGTTCCAAGTCCTTGCCGGTGATGATTTCCGACAGTTCGATAAAGAATACTCGTTCGGTCAGCGGGTCAAACACGTAAATCAGTTTTTGTTTTTCGTCTTCCAGCAATTCGCTCAGACGGGTATCTTTCATGACGAAAGTGTCTTCTTCCGAACTTCCTGTTCCCATATCTTCGAGGGTGATTTCGATTTCTTTTTCCCAGTCATCATCGCAGATAAAAAAGGAAGTCATCTGGTCGTTCTTGTAGTTTGTACATTTTAATATCGCTTCATGCAGGTCGTAGAATGAAGCATCTGAGTCAATTTTGATTTCTCTTAAGAAATCATCCACTTCATCTGATATGATTCTAAATTTGTATACCATAATTCTGTCGTTAATCTTAGATTGATGCGGTAAAGGTACAAAAATTTTTTATCGGATGATTCCTCTTTCTGATTTTTCGATAAAAGAAACGATATATTCGATTTCAGGACTCATCGGAACTTCTTCTTTGACCTGTTGAAGGGCATCGGTCACATTCTTGCCGTTGTTGTAAATGATGCGGTAAGTATTGTGGATGTTTTCAATCAGCTCGTTCGAAAATCCCCGGCGGCGCAGACCTACGATGTTGATTCCGCTATAAGCGATGGGTTCACGTCCGGCTATGATATACGGCGGGATGTCTTTGCTGAACCGACATCCTCCTTGAATCATCACATATCCGCCTACATGGCAGAACTGGTGCATCAGTACGGCTCCGCTCACAATGGCGTTGTCGTCAATAATCACTTCGCCTGCTATTTTGGTGGAATTACCGATGATGCATCCGCTTCCTACGTGTGTATCATGGGCTACGTGTACGCCTTCCATGAGCAGGTTATTGTTTCCTACCACGGTTTTTCCTTTAGCGGCGGTACCCCGGTTGATGGTTACATTTTCGCGGATAGTATTGTTATCGCCTATTTCCGCCGTGGTTTCTTCTCCTCTGAACTTCAGGTCTTGCGGAATAGCTCCGATAACGGCACCGGGAAAAATCCGGTTGTTATTGCCGATGCGTGCACCGTAGAGGATATTCGCATTGGGCATAATGAGGTTATTATCACCGATTACGACGTTCTTGTCGATGTAGACAAAGGGGCCGATTTCTACGTTCTCTCCGATGATTGCTTCGGGGTGTATGTATGCTAATGGACTGATCATGTTATTTGTTTTTTACTATTTGTGCCATAAATTCGGCTTCGCAAACGATTTTTTCTCCTACGAAGATATATCCTTTCATGGTAGAGATGCCGCGCCGAATCGGTGCCAGTAGTTCTACACGGAAGACAAGGGTATCGCCTGGCACTACTTTTTGGCGGAACTTCACATTGTCTATCTTCAGGAAGTAAGTGGAATATCTTTCCGGCTCTGCCAATGAATTGAGCACTAACAGGCCTCCCACTTGTGCCATGGCTTCTACTTGAAGCACACCCGGCATGACCGGCTCTTGTGGGAAATGCCCTTGGAAGAAAGGTTCGTTCGATGTGACATTCTTCACGCCTACGATGTGGTTGGCTCCGATAGCGATGACCTTATCCACCAATTGGAACGGATAGCGGTGAGGAAGGAGCTCGCGGATGCGGTTCACGTCCATCAAAGGCGGTTCGTTGCAATTATAGATAGGAGCCTGAATCTCGTGCAGGCGGATTTCCTTGCGCAATTGGCGTGCGAATTTATTGTTGATGGTATGTCCCGGACGGGTGGCGATGATGCGTCCCTTGATGGGTTTCCCAATCAGGGCAAGGTCGCCGATGATATCGAGCAACTTATGGCGTGCTGGCTCGTTGGACCATACCAAAGGGATGTGATTGATATATCCTAAATGGCTTGCGTCCATGTGCGGGACTCCCATGACATCCGCTAATTTATCGAAGTTTTCTTGGGTCATCTGCTTTTCGTAGATAACGATGGCATTGTCCAAATCTCCTCCCTTGATAAGCCCGGCATTCAGCAGAGGTTCGATTTCCCTCACGAATACGAAGGTGCGTGCCGATGCGATTTCGGTAGGGAATTCATCCATGTTCTCCAATGTGGCGTATTGGTTGGTCAGAATCTTGGAATCGTAAGAGATTAATACGTTTAAGCTGAATTTATCATCCGGCAAGACGATGATGGAAGACCCTGTTTCTTCATCGCGCACTTCGATTTTCGATTTGATGATGTAATAATCTTTCGGAGCGGTTTGTTCCTCAATGCCTACCCGCTGGATGCATTCTACGTATGCTTTCGAGCTTCCGTCTAAAATCGGAAGTTCGGGACCGTTTACCTGAATCAGGCAATTATCGATACCGGCTGCATAGAGGGCAGCCATGGCGTGCTCTACGGTACTTACTTTTACCCCGTTCTTAGCCAAAACAGTACCACGTGTGGTGTCTACCACATTATCCGCTATGGCATCGATGATGGGCTGGTCGTCCAGGTCGATGCGTTGGATTTTATATCCGTGGTGTTCGGGGGCAGGATTGAATGTCACGGTCAGCTTGACTCCGGTATGGAGACCCTTACCGTTCAGTGTAAAACTGCCTTTTAATGTTTTTTGTTTCAACATGGGCTTTATTTATTACGTTGTTTCTTTAATTCTTCCAGTTCTTTTTGCATGCGTCTCATGTCTTCGTACATGTCGGGCAACTTCTTGTATATAACAGCTGAACGCGCAAAAAGTTTCGGGTCGATGGCGGGATATCCCATCAGGGTGCTGCCCGACTTGGTATTGCCCGGTATGCCCGATTGGGCTCCGATAGTCACGCGGTCGCCCACTTTGATATGTCCGGCTACACCTACTTGTCCGGCAAATACGCACCATTCGCCTATCTTGGCGGAACCTGCCACGCCTCCTTGCGAAGCCATCACCGTGTGGCTTCCTATCTCTACATTGTGGGCAATCTGAATCAGGTTGTCCAGCTTTACGCCCTTATGGATGATGGTGGCGCCCATCGTGGCACGGTCTACGCACGTATTGGCACCGATTTCCACATTGTCCTCAATAACGACGATACCGATTTGGGGAATCTTGTCATAGCCTTCGGCGGAGGGGGCAAACCCGAATCCGTCCGCACCGATGACACATCCGGCATGCAGGATGCAATTGTTTCCCACCCGGCAATCCTGATAAATCGTGACATGGGGATAGAGCGTTGTGTTATTTCCTATTTTGGCATGGCTTCCTACGGTCGCATGCGGGTGGATGCAAGCGTTGTCGCCTATCTCCACACCTTCTTCGATGCAGGCAAAGGGACCGATATAGACATCTTTCCCGATTTTAGCGGTCGGAGCAATGGATGCTAACGGGTCGATGCCCGTCTTTTTCGGCTTGCTTTGTTCGTATAAAGTCAGGAGTTGAGCCAGGCTTTCGTATGCGTTGTCTACTTTAATCAAGGTTGCACTTACCGGTTGTTCCGGTTCGAAATCTTTATTGACCAGTACAATCGTTGATTGGGTTGTATATATGTAATGTGTATATTTCGGGTTTGAAAGGAAAGAAATGGCACCCGGCACGCCTTCTTCTATCTTGGCGAATGTATGTACGGTTGCATTCTCATTCCCTACTATTTCTCCGTGGATATATTCCGCAATTTGTTTAGCTGAAAACTCCATAACTTATCGTATCTTTTGGTTTTTCTATTAGTGTCTTTTAGTACGCTCCTTGTTTAATTATGCAAATTACGTATTTTTTTTTTATATAACCGTGCAAAATGTCAATTATTTATCTTTTTAGTGGTCTAAAACTGGTTAACCGATGTTTTTTTTGCTTTAGTCCTGCGGAACACGGCAGGTCTCGGAGGCGTATGCAACCGCTTGCGCATGCCGGTGCAAACGCTTGAGTCGGGGGATGCAGACGCTTGAGTGAGCCGATGCAAGTACATGCGTTTCGAGATGCATAAGCCCTCTCATTGTACCGCACGGGGCAGGTGCAATGAGAGGATGCGTGAGCCGGTTTACTCCTTATTATATTATATGGGCGGCTTTCAATTGTTCCGCCATTTGTTTCTGAACCTTTTCGGCTTCATTCTTGGCGGCTTGGGCGAAGGCTTCGCTCTTGTCGGCATAGATGATGGCGCGGCTGGAATTGACAATCAGCCCACACTTGCTGTTCATGCCATATTTACATGCTTCTTCCAGTGAGCCTCCTTGTGCACCGATGCCCGGAACAAGCAGGAAATGGTTGGGTACAATCTTTCGGATGTCTTCGAACATTTTACCTTGGGTAGCACCTACCACGTACATCATGTTTTGGTCGTTTGCCCATTCTTGTGATTTACGCAATACTTTTTCGAAGAGACGTTCGCCTGCTTTGTCTTCGGTCAGCTGGAAATCGTGCGACCCTTTGTTCGAGTTCAATGCCAGTAGGATGACCCATTTGCCTTCATAGGTAAGGAAAGGAGTCACGCTGTCTTCTCCCATATAAGGAGCTACGGTCACCGCATCGATGTCCAGTTCTTCGAAAAAGCTACGGGCATACATTGCCGAAGTATTGCCGATATCTCCGCGCTTGGCATCTGCAATGATGAATTGGTCGGGATAGTTTTTCTTGATATATTCCACGGTTTTTTCGAAAGCTATCCAGCCTTTTACGCCCATGCTTTCGTAGAAAGCCAGGTTGGGTTTATAGGCGATGCAATAAGGGGCGGTAGCATCGATGATGGCTTTGTTGAAGGCGAAGACAGGGTCTTCTTCTTTCAGCAGGTGTTCAGGGATTTTCTTGATGTCGGTGTCCAGTCCTACACACAAGAATGATTGTTTACGTTTGATGTTTTCAAAAAGTTGTTGTTTGTTCATGTTGTGATTAAGTTTAGAGTTATTTTATTTTGTAAATAAATATCCGTTGAAACTTAGATACGTATCTTCAGGCTCTTGTTCGCTGTAGTTCAATGAGAAACGGGTCAGAATGAATGATTTCTCTGGTGAACTGCATCGGAGGACGGTTGGAGGCATTGGCTCTGTTTCGTACTGATTCAGCTCTTTTAGGATACTGAGGTCGAAGTAGAGGGTGTCGTTTGTCCCTTCTATCAATACGGGCAATGTTCCGTTTTTCCACCATGTTTCGGGCAATGCGTTGTCTGTGCCGGAGATTTGTTGTTCGATAGCCGTCAGTTTGTTGTATCCTTGCGGTATATTGACAGAAACTGGCGAAGACGTTTGTCCTCGGTAGGAATGGGATTCCGGTTCGGTTTCGGGTAATGTATAGAGTGAAATGTTTGAGGCAACCAGGTCCTGCAAGCTTTCCCATCCGAACCAGTCGCGCATGTAGCGGATACGGTTGTTCAGGTTTGCTGCCTGCGCATGGGGCATTTCTTTCAGGCAGGTTTCGTAGATGTCTTTCGATAAGGGAAGCGGGTGTGTGGTGGCCTGTTTCAGGCTGGTTTCGATGTCCTTGTGTATTTTGTTGCGGGTGATGCTGGCATAATTGACCGGAAGTATCGATACCAGCAAGAAAATGCATGCAAACGATATTGGAATCCAACTGATACGCCGAGCCCGGTTGGTTAGCAGGCCGATGCATACCAGATAGCACCAGAGGTTGAATGTGAGCAGGTAAAGGCGGTTGATGGTGATGCCATAATCCTGCAGGCGGCGTCCGATGCTGACCGTCATCAGTATCAGCAGTGGCAGTGCCAATATGGGTAACCAGCGTGCAATCAGCCGGTCTGTCCGTTTCTCTTTTTCCATGCGTGCAGGATAAAGTCCGAACTCGATGATGATGCATCCTCCCATCATGATGGTCACGAGCCACGACACCCATCCGATAGGCAATTCCCAATTTGCGAGTATGCTGCCTGCATAGATGTACAATACAATCATGTAACCTATTTCCAATGGAAGAAACAGGTAATGGATGATGCTATTGAGGAATGCGTTGGGCAACGGGCGGTCGTTATGTTTTTCTTTCCCTTGGGGTAAAAGTCCCAGGAAGAGGAATAAGGCAAGGCATACGTTGCACAAGGTGAGAATGTAAAGGTAACATTTGTAGCTTACGTCTATGCCGAACAATGTATGAAGGGATAATATCAGCAAGCTGATGCCTCCACTCATGATGCTCCCGATAACCAGCGAAGTTGCTAGTGCGCCAATGCTGGATGTGGCAAAGTTCCAACTGGGAATGTCATTTTTTGCTTGGGTGAATGAGAGAAAAAATACCGATAGTCCCAATGCAAAAAGAGCCGCTGCATGGGCAATGCCGATTTCTGTAAGCGAACGTTCGGGCGAGAGGGAATACAAGAACCATGTGTCAGCAATGAGTAATGCATGCATGGTTATTTGTATCATCCATTTGCGTGAGTTTCGCTTGACCTCTTCACACCACAGATGCAAGGTGAGTGATAAAAGGGTGCCTGTAGAGAGATAATATCCTGTTACCCAAAATAATTTTTCATCACCTTTTGCTTCAATCGAAATAAGATGAAAGAGGTATAAGGTCAGGGCAAGAACAAACACTACCGTGACGGGGAAACGCTTCAAGGTCGTTTGAAACGTTCCGCCCATAGTTTGTAGTGCTTGTCGGAGCCATTGTCGGTTCATTGTTCTGGATAAATATAGATAAAGTTATAGTTCGCTTTCTTTCAGTCTTTCGGCGTTTTCCGCCACTATCAGGTGGTCGATACAATCCTGTATGTCGCCGTCCATGAAGGCGGCAAGGTTGTAGATGGTATAATTGATGCGGTGGTCGGTGATGCGTCCCTGCGGGTAATTGTAGGTACGGATTTTTGCCGAACGGTCTCCGGTGCTCACCATGGTTTTCCGCTTCGAGGCGATATCGTCGATGTACTTCTGGTGTTCCTTGTCATATATAAAGGTACGCAGGCGCGCGAGAGCCCGTTCCTTGTTTTTCGGCTGGTCGCGCGTTTCGGTACATTCTATCAGGATTTCTTCTACCACGCCCGTATTGGGGTTTTTCCAGTTATAGCGCAGGCGTACGCCCGATTCCACTTTGTTCACATTCTGACCTCCGGCACCAGAGCTTCGGAACGTATCCCATTTGATTTCGCCTTCATTGATTTCCACATCGAAGGGTTCGGCTTCGGGCAATACGGCGACAGATGCCGCCGAGGTATGTACGCGTCCTTGTGTTTCGGTTGCAGGTACACGCTGTACGCGGTGTACGCCCGATTCGTATTTCAGTGTTCCGTAGACTTTTTCTCCCGTGACGGAGCAGATGATTTCCTTGAATCCGCCCGATGCGCCTTCGCTGGCACTCGATACTTCCAGCTTCCAACCTTTGCGCTCGCAATATTTCGAATACATGCGGAAAAGGTCTCCGGCGAAGATGGCGGCTTCGTCCCCTCCGGTTCCTCCTCGGATTTCGAGGATGGCATTACGGTCGTCCTGCGGGTCGGCAGGGATGAGCAGAAGCTTGATTTCCTCTTCCAGTTCCGGTATGCGTGCCTCGCATGCGGCGGCTTCCTCACGTGCCATTTCCTTCATTTCGGGGTCGCTTTCGTTCATCATCGCTTTGGCTTCCTCCAGCCCGGCAAGGCATTGCAGGTATTCCCCGCGTGCCTTCATGATGTCGCCCAGCTCTTTGTATTCCTTGGTGAGCTTCACGTAGCGTTTCTGGTCGGCAATGACGGACGGGTCGGTTATCAGGGTCGATACTTCTTCAAACCGTGCCACCAGTCCGTCTAATTTCTCTAATAATGTATTGTTATTCTCTGACATATAAATTAACCTTCAATCAAATTGATGTATGTTTGTAAAGCTTCTATCTCTTTTTCTTCTACCAGTTGGCGGAAAAGAGCCGGATTCTTGTCTACATGCGATGCTTCAAGCGCCTGATAATATGCCAGTTTGCTTTCGGCATCTCCTTTTAGTAACACAAATACAGAGCCGTGGCGCAACAGGTAAAGGTTCATCAGCAAACGCGAAGTCCGTCCGTTTCCGTCTATAAAAGGATGGATGCGTACCAACTCGTCATGCAGATAGGCGGCAATGTCTACCGGATGCATGCCTTGGGCTTCCATTTCATGGAAACGGAGCAGGAAGTCTTCCATTTGCTTTTCTATCAAATAAGGTTGGGGAGGAACGTGCCGGCTTCCTGAAATCAGTACAGGCACTGTGCGGTAACGTCCTGCGTTTTGCCGGTCGATACCTCGCAAGATAAGTGCATGAATCTGGAGGATGACACGTTCGGTCAGAGGTTCTTCTTTTTGCGCCAGTTCTTTGATAAATGCGATGGCTTCTTGATGGTTGATGGCTTCCAAGTGTTCGCGCATACTTTTTCCGCTTATCGTGAGCCCTTCTTCTACCACAAGTGCGGTTTCCTGCAAGGTCAACGTATTGCCTTCTATCCGGTTGCTTTCGTAGGTATATTCTATGTCGAGGGCTTCCCTTATTTTTTCCAATGCTTCTTTGGGAAGGGGGCGCAACGAGCCTAAACGCGATTTCATCGCATCCAGTTTCGCTAATAATGTATTGTTCTCTGACATCATAATAGGATTTTATCTCTGTTTCTTTTTTCGGGTTGGCACGTGTCGTGCATTATTCCCAAAGCTTTCTTGAAAAGTCTATTTGCCGGAAGACGATACCCCAACAGATGAGCCACCATACTATGCAGAACAGCAGCTCTTGGAACATTTTTTCCGAGAACGTGTGGTTCATGATGAGGGCAATGCAGGTCAGGGTAGAATCTATGGCTACGATGACACACGCCACGCTGATTAAAATAAAATATCCTCTCCGCACACATTGGTTTACACTGGCTAAACCTTTCCAACGGCTGACAAGGAATGCGGAGAGTATGATAATCAAACAGACTAACCGGATGTATGCCATATCAATACTTGAACTCCCCGAACTCACTCCGGATAATCAGTTCCTTATGGTCGCTCTCCTCGATGCGTCCTACTACTTGTGCGTCGATGTTGAACGATTTCGAGATGGCGATGACTTCTTCGGCGTGTTCGGGCGAGAGGTAAACCTCCAGACGGTGTCCCATGTTGAATACCTTGTACATTTCGTCCCAATCTGTTCCGCTCTGTTCCTTGATGGTGCGGAAGAGGGGAGGAACGGGGAAGAGGTTGTCTTTGATTACCCGGCAATTGTCGCCTACGAAGTGGAGCACCTTCGTCTGTGCGCCTCCCGAGCAATGCACCATGCCGTGGATGTGCGGACGCAGGGCATCGAGCAGCTTCTTGACCACCGGCGCATACGTGCGGGTAGGAGAGAGCACCAGCTTGCCGGCATCGATGGGCGAGCCTTCTACCGGGTCGGTCAGCTTCAGGTTTCCGCTGTATACCAGGTCTTCGGGCACGGCGTGGTCGTAGCTTTCAGGATATTTCTCCGCCAGGTATTTGGCGAACACATCGTGGCGTGCCGAGGTCAGCCCGTTGCTTCCCATGCCGCCGTTGTATTCTTTTTCATACGTGGCTTGTCCGTAGGAGGCAAGTCCTACGATGACATCGCCCGGGCGGATATTGGCATTGTCTATCACGTCGGCACGCTTCATGCGGCAGGTCACGGTAGAGTCTACGATGATGGTGCGCACCAGGTCGCCCACATCGGCGGTTTCGCCTCCCGTGGCATATACGCCTACACCCATTTCGCGCAGTTCGGCAAGCAGTTCATCCGTACCGTTGATGATGGCGGAGATTACTTCGCCCGGTACCAGCAGTTTGTTGCGTCCGATAGTGGACGAGACCAATATGTTGTCGACCGCTCCCACGCAGAGCAGGTCGTCGATGTTCATAATCAGCGCGTCTTGTGCGATGCCTTTCCAAACCGAGAGGTCGCCTGTTTCCTTCCAGTATAGGTAAGCCAAAGAAGATTTGGTGCCTGCCCCATCGGCATGCATGATGTTACAATATTCAGGGTCACCGCCCAGGATATCGGGTATGATTTTGCAGAATGCTTTCGGGAAAATGCCTTTGTCGATGTTCTTGATGGCGTTGTGTACATCTTCTTTCGATGCCGACACGCCGCGTTGCATATATCGTTGGTTGCTCATAAGAATTTATGTTATGAATTATTGATTTACAAATGCTATAATATTGATTTGCAAAAATAGTGAATATTTCGGAGAATAGGAAACGCAAAGGCGTAAAAACGATGCCGGTAAGCAACTATTCATAATTTGTCAATTGGAAAAATTCCAGCGGTTCGCTTTCGTTCCCGCACCGGTCTACGGCGGTCACCGCCCAATAGAGGTATTCTTGCCAAGGCACTTCGGGCACATAGGTGTAGCGGGTGTCCTCGATGCGTGGGGCAATCAGGTTGAGGGGGTTCCGCGTGTCTACCGGATAAGTGTCCGACGCATAGAGGCGGTAATATACCGGCGAGAGGTTATCGGTAGAGGCTTCCCAGCGGAAACGGATGCCTCGGTCTAAAAGCGTGAAAGACGGCTCTTGGGGCTTGGCAGGTGCGATGCTGTCCGTCCATGTCATGGGCGGGACGAGTGCCGGAAGCGGGTAGAAATGTTGCCTCAGCTCGTCGAATACGCTTTTGGTATTGTCGAGCAGGAAGCGGGTACGGAAGTAAGCCTGTCCGTCCAGCCCGATGGAACGGATGAAATAGATTTGCCGGATGACTTCGTCCAGTTGCCAGTCCTGTTCTTTGGGGTGCAGGAAGTAGATGCCCAGTCCGGGCACAATCCACCGCCCGTATGCATTCTCTTTCCAGTCGAGGGCAAACGGGTAAAAGTGGTTTCCTTGGAAATACATCATGGGGAAAAGTGCGTCGTGGATGCCTTCTTTCAGCCATTGCTGGGCGTCCTGATACACCTCTTCATAGGCGTTCCAGCCGTGCGAAGAATAGCGTTCCGTATCGCGGTATTTGCCGATGGGCGAGCTGCTTACCTTTACCCACGGTTTCATCGACTTGACTTCGGTATATATCCGGCGCACGATGCGTGTGATGTTGTCCCGCCGCCATTGTGTCAGGCCTTGCCGTTTCCCATACTTGCGGTATGTGCTTTGGTCGGGGAAGCGTTCCCCCTGCTCGGGGTACCGGATGTAATCGAGATGGATGCCGTCCACATCGTATCCGGATACGATTTCGCGCACGATGTTTGCCAGATATTCATCCGTTCCGGGATTGCCCGGGTCCAGGTACCAGCTTCCCTTGAATTGCCTGCAGAGCGAGGGGTGTTTGCGGGTCAGGGCGTTTTTCCCAAGCATCCGTATCTGGCGGGTGTTCCCGATGGGGATAGCCACGAGCCAGGCATGCAGTTCCATGCCCCGCCGGTGGCATTCTTCTATGGCGAATTTCAATGGGTCGTAGCCGGGGTGCTTGCCTTCGGTACCCGTCAGCGATTCGGCGAAAGGCTCGAATGCCGAGGGGTAGATTACGTCTCCCCGCAGGCGGGTTTGGAAAAGTACCGTATTGAAGTTGGCTTGTTTCAGCTGGTCAAGGATATGGCATAGTTCGGCCTTCTGGCGTTCGATGCCTTGGGGAGAGACGGCTTTATGGCTAGGCCAGTCCATACCGCCCAGCGTAGTGAGCCACGTGGCGCGTATCTCGTATTTCGGGGCTGTTTGCGCGAAAGCGGTGAGGAAGGGGAAGAGCAGCAGGGCGAGAATCGTATATCGTAGCTTTTGTCTCATGTCGTGATGTTTTTAGGCGGGCAAAGATACAAACATTTTTCTTTTTTATTACTTTTGCGGGCGATGTTTATAAATGTGTTTTTGTTTGAAACGCGGATTAACGCGGATTAACGCAGATTATTTGATGTATTCTGTAGTCCCAGTGGGGTCGTGGATATTTATTAAATATAATCTGTGTTAATCTGCGCTAATCTGCGTTTCAAAAACGATAAAGAATAGTATGAAAAAACAGATTGTATTATTGGCAGCCCTGCTGGGAGGTATACTGGCAGGCAATGCGCAGAAGAAAGGATTCGACTATAAATTTTATGGTCAGGTGCGTACCGATTTGTTCTATAACAGCCGGTCGAATTCGGAAACGGTGGACGGACTGTTCTATATGTATCCGCTGGATAAAGTGGAAGACCCTAACGGAAAAGACCTGAACGACAACGGGAACAGCGATTTCTATACCCTTTATACCCGTTTGGGCGTGGACGTGACGGGACCGATGCTGGGCAAGGCAAAGACTTCGGCAAAGGTGGAAGTGGACTTCCGCGGTTCGGGCACAACGTATTCGCTCTTCCGCATCCGCCACGTGTATTTCAATCTTGACTGGGGCAAGTCGGCGTTGCTGGTGGGGCAGACCTGGCATCCGCTCTATGGCGATGTGGCTCCCGAAATACTGAACCTCAACATGGGTGCTCCTTACCAGCCCTTCAGCCGCGCTCCGCAAATCCGGTACCGCTTCACTTCGGAAAACTTCCGCCTGACCGCCGCCGCTATCTGGCAATCGCAATACCTTTCGGTAGGTCCCAGTTCCAACGAGCCGGGCGCTACCGCTACCCGCAAGCACCAGGATTTCATCAAGTGGAGCAGCATCCCCGAGGTGTATGTGGGCGTGGATTACAAGCGGCCGGGCTTGATAGCCGGTGCCGGCGTACATGTCAGCTCCATTACGCCCCGTACCCAGTCGGAAACCGGGAGCGGCACGTATAAGGTGGACGAACGCATCACCGGCATTTCGGGCGAGGCGCATGTGAAATACACGCGTAACAATTGGCTGGTAGCCGCCAAAACCGTATTGGGCACCAACCTGACGCAAGCCAGCACCGTAGGCGGATACGGCATCCGGAGCATCGACCCCGTGACCGGCGAGCAGGAGTATGCGCCGCTCCGCACTTCTACTACGTGGGTGAACGTGGCATACGGCAAGACGTGGCGTCCGGCATTGTTCTTCGGTTACCTGAAAGGCTTGGGGGCTACGGAAGAAGTGCCCTACGGCACGTTAGGCACAGGGACCACCCTCGACCAGCTTTTCACCGGCACCGCCGAACTGACTTATAACCGCCCGCACTGGAAGTTCGGTGCCGAATATTCGGTGTGCAACGCCTGGTACGGCGATGAATTCGATGCGAAAGCCAAGGCGCTTTCTTCGCATACCGTCTTGAACCACCGCTTGGTAGTGACGGCTATTTTCCAGTTTTAAGGGGAAAAGTGTACCCGATTCCATGGCATCCCCGAAATGCCTATCGGTGACATTACGCCGAAGCATGTCTGTATCCGTGCATGCGAGGACGCTGAGTTCCGCTATTGCAAGAACGTACACCAGGAGGATGTGGAAGTTCAGGTAGTGAAGTAATCGGTTGGTTTCCATAGCGTTTTGTGATTTTGGTTCGAAGGCAAAGGTACGTCTTTTTTCCCGTCCGGCAATGGATTTGAAACGGGTGGGTGTGAAAATCTTTAACGCTATGCGGCGATTGTTTGTATGATGCTGTAAATGAGTTGTATATGAATTATAAAAAATGAATATCCGCAAACATCCCATGTAGGGGCGTATCGCATACGCCCGAATGCGTCCACTTATCCACGTGGATGTCTTCAGGGCGTATGCGATACGCCCCTACAGCTTGTTTGGCGAAATGCGGTATTCACATAGGGTAATTTGAAATCACGTTATCCTACATTTTTCGCAAGCACAACAAACAATCTAACAGTTCTAACAGATAACAGTTATCTAAATTGAAAAATTGAATCGCAGAAAGTGCGCATATAAATATATATTATATTTATTAACATTCTCTCTACTCGTCGCTCGCTTGCCGTTTTCAAAAAAAGAACTGTTATCTGTTAGAACTGTTAGATTTATTGACGGATTGCAAATTCGGCGTAGCAAATTTATATGTTATGCGCATATATATGCATAAGCTATTCCAGTTAAGTGCAGGAGGGGTAGCATATAGCTGCGCCGCGCCCCGGAAAAGCTTGCATGATTCAAAACTTTTTCGTAACTTTGTAGCGTAACCAAAACCTGATGCTATGCCGTTTCTACCTTTGTTTTTGCCCTTGTATTTTGCCTCTTGTGTATGTTTTTCCATGTTGATTTGAGTAAGAAGCCTTATCTTCGCAGCATCAAGATAATCAACGGAAACATTTATTTTAAAAAAGAAAAACGATACATGAAGAAACAGTTACTTTATTCGTTGGCTGCCCTTACGCTGGCAGCATGTGGCGTGGAGAAGCAGGAACCCATCGACCGCCGGGCGTTGGTGGAGCGCAACAATCCGCAAGTGGCGGCGATGGATTCGCTATCGTCGCTCTCGGTGGGGAACGGCGAGTTTGCCTATACCGTAGACGCGACCGGGCTTCAGACTTTCCCCGAAGTGTATAAGAACGGAGTGCCTCTGGGCACACAGAGCCAATGGGGCTGGCACAGCTTTGCCAATACGGGCAACTACAAGCCCGAAGACGCCCAAAAGGAATACGATTTCGGGCGCGGGCACAAGGAGGTGTATGCGTGCCAGTTCAAGGAAGAAGGCCGTCAGAAAGACGCTTCCAACTGGCTTCGCGTCAATCCGCACCGCCTGCATCTGGGCATTGTGGGCCTGGAGCTGGACGAGTCGGTTACGCCCGGCCAGGTGAAGGATATCCGTCAGACGCTGGATATGTGGGACGGGGAAATCACCAGCAGCTTTTCGCTGGACGGAACCCCTTACCGGGTACAGACCGTTTGCCATCCTGAACGCGACATGATAGCCGCACGGGTGTCTTCCACTGCTCCTGCGGGCATCAAGCTCCGTTTCCCTTACCCTACGGGCAAGCATTGCGACGATGCGTGCGACTGGGAAGCGAACGACAAGCATTCGACTACGGTGGTGGAACAAGACGGGCAGAGCGCCGTGCTGAAACGCCAGCTGGACGCCACGACCTATTATGTGACGGTGCGTTGGGAAGGCGATGCTACCCTGAAGGAGAAAGAAAAGAACTATTTCGTCCTGACTCCGGCAGACACGGCTTTTGCCTTTACCTGCCAGTTTACGCCCGAGCCGTCTGACGCGCCTGCCGTGACGTTTGCCCAGTCGGAACAGGCTGCATTGGCGTATTGGAACACGTATTGGACGAAAGGCGGGGCGGTGGACTTCTCGCTTTGCACCGACCCGCGCGCCAAGGAACTGGAACGCCGCGTGGTGCTGAGCCAGTACCTGATGGCTATCCAGTGCGCAGGCTCTACGCCTCCGCAGGAAACGGGCCTGACGTATAACTCGTGGTTCGGAAAGTTCCATTTGGAAATGATTTGGTGGCATCAGGCGCATTTCGCCTTGTGGGGACACCCCGAAATGATGGGACGCACCTTGGGCTGGTATGAAAAGGCGGAACCCGTAGCCCGCCAGATTGCCGAACGTCAGGGATTCGAAGGCGTGCGCTGGATGAAGATGACCGACCCGAGCGGCATCGAGGCACCGTCGAACGTGGGAAGCTTCCTCATCTGGCAGCAGCCCCACCTGATTTACCTTGCCGAACTGCTTTACCGTGCCGAGCCGTCGGACTCGATTATTCAGAAATATAACAAGCTGGTACAGGAAACCGCCGAGTTTATGTACTCGTTCGCTACCTACGACAAGGAAAACGACCGCTATATCCTGAAGGGCGCCATTCCGGCTCAGGAAACCTTGCGTGCCGCCGATACGGTAAATCCTCCTTTCGAGCTTTCTTACTGGCATTATGCCATGGGCGTGGCTCAGGAGTGGCGCGAACGTGCCGGCATGGAGCGTGTGCCCGAATGGGACGTGCTGATAGAGAAACTCTCTCCGCTGGCATACAACGAAGACCACCTGTATCTTGCCGCCGAGACCGCTACGGATACGTATAAGGACATCCGTTTCACCTCCGACCACATGGCGGTGCTGGGTGCCGTGGGCATTCTTCCGATGAACAAGCTCATCCATGCCGACTATATGCGCAACACTCTCGACTGGGTATGGGACAACTGGAACTGGAACAAGACCTGGGGCTGGGATTACCCGATGACCGCCATGGACGCGGCACGCCTGGGCGAGCCTGAAAAGGCGGTGGGAGCCTTGCTGATGGACAAGCGCACCAACACGTATCTGGTGAACGGGCACAACTATCAGGACGGACGCCTGCGCGTGTACCTGCCGGGTAATGGCGGCTTGCTTACCGCCGTGGCGATGATGTGTGCAGGCTGGGACGGTTCGGAAGGCGTGAACCCCGGATTCCCGAAAGACGGTACGTGGAACGTGCGTTGGGAAGGCTTGAAGCCGATGCCGTGAGTGTGATTTACGATTTGGCGATTTACTATTTTACTATTTTGGTAGAGACGTCACATTTATGAGGGGGTATCAAAATAAAAACACTATCAAAAAAGTAATGTCATCCTAGACAAAGTGCAGGATCTCGTATGCATAGTTTTCTGTTTCCGGGATCCTGCGCTCATGCTAGGATGACAAAATGAGGGTTGATTTCAATTTCAATTTCAATACACCCTCAGGTTATTTCTTTATTGGAAATTTAAACGGCTCTAAATATTCCTATTCGCTCAGGCTCAATGTGAGTGCTTCCTGCTGGGGTACATAGTCGTTCTGGAAGAAACGGCTTGCACGGAGCAAGTGGCGCCAGATGCTTACTAACTCTTGTGTTTCCTGTAAGATATTCAGGTACACCATGGCAGCTTTCAGGTTTGTGTTGTCTGTCTCCTGCAGGCGGTTCATCTGTGCCTTACGCAGAGCTGAAATCTTGTTTTTCAAGGCATCACCTTTCACCAGAATTTCATCAGTGTCGGCGTAGTTGTTATTCTCGATATCGGCCCGGGTACTTTCCATCAGTTTGCAGAGTTCTTCCCGGATGGGCAGGAAGTCGGCTATGCTTTCTTTCGAGATGGGGTTGAAGTTGTTGTCAACGTGTTCCTTGCAAGGCTCGCAGATACGCTTCAGGCAGTAAAGCATCTGTTCGCAGCTGTTGCTTCCAAGGTGGAACCATGTGTTTTTTTCGATGGCAATGGCGATGGGGATGCGGCGCAGGCCGAGGATTTCCTTGCGGCGGCGTTTTTTCAGCATCTTGCGTTTTTCTTCTGCCGAGTTCATTCCCTTCTTCAAGCTCTTCAGGTCTTCGTTGATGAAACCATCGGTTACCTGTACGTAGGTTTTCTCTGTATAGTCGATGTATTCCGACAACGTTTCTCTGACGTGCTGGCGCAGGAGGGTAAAGGTTTCGTTTTTATCTTTGGTAGACATCATGCGCTTGAAGATGTCATCTTGTTTTTCTGCTTTTTGCTTTTCGCTGAACTTGATGTTGCTTCTTACCAGCAGGAATACAGCCACGCAGATGAAAATGAACATGCCCACAAAGCTGGTGTAATACATCAAGACGGTGACGATGGCACAGATAGTAAATGCCACAAACGCGGTGATGAACCATCCGCCGATGACGGAGAACATTCCGGTGATGCGATAGACTGCACTTTCGCGTCCCCAGGCGCGGTCGGCTAATGATGAGCCCATGGCTACAATGAAAGTGACGTAAGTGGTAGAAAGGGGTAATTTCATCGTAGTACCGATGATGATGAGCAATCCCGAGAGAACAAGGTTGACCGAAGCACGCACCATATCAAATGCTGCGCCGTTTGCCAGAATTACTTCATCTTTGTTGAAACGGCTGTCAATCCACTTGCGTACGTTGGCAGGGATGACACGTACAAGGAACTCATTGGTCGCGGTAGCACGGCGTACGATGGTTCTCGCTATGGCCGATGAGCCGAACATTTCGTCGCCTTCTTCCTGACGCGAGAGGTCGACCGAAGTCTTGATAACGTTTTGTGCTTTCTTCGAAGTGGCAAGTGCGTAAACCATTACCAATCCCGATAGAAAAAGGAAGATCATTGGTGTTTTGGCGGATGACATCAGCGAGTTCATCATGAAATCGTGTATGCCCGCTCCGTTGGCATTTGCCACATAGTCCATATAGGAAGAATAACCTGCGAGTGGCACACCGATGAAGTTCACCAGGTCATTGCCTGCAAAGGCGAGTGCCAGCGAGAAAGTACCTAACAAGACAATGATGCGGAACACATTCACCTTGCACCAGTGCAGGATTTGCATCAGCAGGGTGAAGAAGACGAAACATCCTAAAATCAGCATGGAATTATGGTTGTTGATCCACTCAAGCGTTTCGGGAGAAATATAAGGTGAACTTTTCAGTCCTTGAATAAGGATGAAGTAGGCAAGTGCCGTAGTAGAGAGGCCGCCGAAAATGCCGATGGTCCACGAGAGGTTTTTCTTGTAGTTGAAGCTGAAAATGAGTCGGGAGATGTATTGCACCACCGTACCGGCTATGAAGGCGATGGCAACGGAGAGGAAGATTGCCATGATGACCGAGAATGCTTTTTCGGTGTTCATCATGTCTCCTAATGAATACATGCCTGTTTCATCGCCTATGATTTTCAGTATTGCCAGAATGAACGTACCTCCCAGCAGTTCGAACACCATGGAAACTGTGGTGGAAGTGGGAAGCCCTAACGTGTTGAACACATCGAGCAATACCACGTCGGTAACCATTACCGCCAGCAAGATGCACATGATTTCGTAAAAACTGAAATTGGAAGGTTGGAAGATACCGTGTCGGGCGATATCCATCATGCCATTGCTCATAATGGCTCCTAAGAAGACTCCTGCGGCTGCTACGATAATGATAGTGCGAAACTTGGCGACTTTTGCGCCTACAGCCGAATTCATAAAGTTCACGGCGTCGTTGCTGACACCCACCAGCAAGTCAAATACCGCCAGCATGAAAAGGAATATTACAATTCCTAGATAAACAGTTTCCATATTGTTGTTAGCTTGTTTTTCGGGTACAAAATTAGGTAAAATTCGCTTAATACATATTACAAAACTGTTACAAAATAAAAGAAAGATAATTTCATGCCCGGTTATTATGTTTATAAACAGATATTTCGTACCTTTGTACCCAAATACAGAAATATTCACTTTTTAAAAAGTAGTAGTATGTCAGAAGTAAAGAAGATAAAAAGAGCTTTGGTGTCCGTTTACCATAAAGACGGACTGGACGAGATAATCCGCCTGTTGGCGAATGACGGTGTGGAATTCCTTTCTACGGGCGGTACGCGCCATTTTATCGAAGGATTGGGATATAAGTGTGAAGCTGTGGAAGATGTGACGGGATATCCTTCCATTTTAGGCGGCCGTGTGAAGACTTTGCATCCGAAAGTATTCGGAGGTATCTTATGCCGTCGTAGCCTGGAAGACGACCAGAAGCAGGTACAGCAATATGAAATACCGGAAATCGACCTTGTGATTGTTGATTTGTATCCATTCGAGGATACCGTGGCATCGGGTGCCGGTGAACAAGATATTATTGAGAAAATCGATATAGGCGGCATCTCGTTGATTCGTGCTGCAGCAAAAAATTTCAATGATGTGGTTATCGTGGCGAGCAAGGCACAATACGCGACCTTACTGGATATTTTGAAGCAGAGAGGTGCGGAGACCACGCGTGAGGAACGCCGTCAGTTGGCTTGTGAAGCGTTTGGGGTGTCTTCTTCGTATGATACTGCTATCCATAATTGGTTTGAGGGTAAATAATCGGAAGCGGTTCCGGCTTGGAGTGTCCGACATTTCAATCTTGAATTTTTAATTTTGAATTTTAACCATGGGACTGTTCTCTTTTACACAGGAAATAGCGATGGATTTGGGTACGGCGAACACCATCATCCTGAGCAATGATAAAATAGTAGTAGACGAGCCGTCGGTAGTGGCGCTGGACCGCCGTACGGACAAGATGATAGCTGTGGGCGAGCGTGCGAAGCTGATGTACGAGAAAGAAAACCCGAATATCCGCACTGTGCGTCCGCTACGCGATGGAGTGATAGCCGACTTTAATGCATGTGAGCAAATGATGCGCGGGCTGATAAAGAAGGTGAATCCGGGACGCCGTCTGTTTACCCCCTCGTTGCGGATGGTGATTGGAGTTCCTTCAGGGTCTACCGAGGTGGAACTGCGTGCTGTGCGTGATAGTGCCGAACATGCAGGAGGGCGCGATGTTTATTTGATTTTTGAACCGATGGCGGCTGCTATCGGCATCGGGCTGGACGTGGAGGCACCCGAAGGCAATATGATTGTGGATATAGGTGGTGGCTCAACCGAAATTGCCGTTATTTCATTGGGAGGTATCGTATCGAATAATTCCATTCGTATTGCAGGCGATGACCTGACAGCAGACATTCAGGAGTATATGAGCCGTCAGCATAACGTGAAAGTGAGCGAGCGTATGGCTGAACGTATCAAGATACACGTGGGAGCGGCATTGACCGACTTGGGTGACGATGCTCCGGAGGATTACGTTGTACGGGGTCCTAATCGCATTACGGCTTTGCCGATGGAGGTACCGGTCTGCTATCAGGAAATAGCCCATTGTCTGGAAAAGAGCATTGCCAAGATAGAAACCGCCGTGCTGAATGCACTGGAGAACACTCCGCCGGAATTGTATGCCGATATCGTGAGCAACGGCATTTATTTGGCGGGTGGAGGAGCTTTGTTGCGTGGGCTTGACAAGCGTCTGACCGACAAGATAAACATTCCGTTCCACATTGCCGAGGATCCTTTACTGAGTGTGGCAAAGGGTACGGGCATCGCATTGAAGAATGTAGATCGCTTTTCGTTCCTGATGCGATGACGGGGGTATGCGGAACCTGCTGAATTTTTTGCTGAAATATGATTACTGGCTGCTTTTCATTGTATTGGAAGTAGTCAGTTTCACTTTGTTGTTCCGTTTTAACAATTACCAGGGAAGCGTGTATTTCACATCTGCTAACGGGATTGTGACATGGGTAGACAAGGCGGTGAGCAGCATCACGTCTTATTTTGGTCTGCGGGAAACGAATCAGGATCTGACTCGCCGCAACGTGGAACTGGAATTGGAGGTGGAACGTTTGATCCGTGAGCTGGATGCCTATATGAAAGACAGTATGGCGGTGGTGCGGATGCGGCAAAGTGCTCCGGATGCTTATTGGGTAACCTCGGCACGTGTAGTGAACAACAGTTTGACGCGTAGTGACAATTATGTTACGATTGATAAAGGTACGGCGGACAGTGTGTATGCTGAGATGGGAGTGCTGAGCGGGAATAGTGTAGTGGGGGTAGTGTACCGTGCTTCGGCGCATTACGCGCTGGTGCTTCCGGTGTTGAATTCGAAAAGTAACATCAGTTGCAAGATACGTCGTACCGATTATTTTGGCGTGCTGAAATGGGAAGGTGGTTCATCGCAATATGCATGGCTGCAGGATATTCCCCGTCATGCCGAGTTTTCATTGGGCGATACAGTGGTGACCAGTGGGCATAGTGCCATTTTTCCGGAAGGTGTGCCGGTGGGGATGGTGGATGACCGCAAGGATAGCCATGACGGGCTTTCGTATTTGTTGAAAGTGCGTTTGTTCACCGATTTTGCACGGTTGACGGATGTTAGTGTGATTTGTTACGACGGACGTGCCGAACAGGTATCATTAGAGGATAGTATTAAATAAGGTATAAAGGATAATTTATGGTTCAGGCGTTGCATCGTGTTGTGTGGTTCGTGGTTTTGGTATTGGTTCAGACCCAGATTCTGAACCATGTACATATCATGGGTTATGCTACGCCGATGGTATTCATATATTATATCTTGGTGCTTAACTCGGAAATCTCGCGTAAGACCATTTTATTGCAAGCTTTCGTATTGGGATTGTGTGTGGATATATTCAGTAACACGCCGGGGGTGAATGCAGCATCTGCTACTTTACTGGCATTTGCCCGGCGTTTTTTGTTACAGATGCAGATGCTTCGCGAAACTACCGATGACTATGAACCTGGAATACGTAGTATGGGAGTGGGAGCCTTCTTGCGCTATGTGTCGAGTGCAACGCTATTGTTTATCATTGCCGTGCGCCTGACGGATGTGTTTAATTTTCAGCATGCAACAGGGCTGGCATTGCGCATCGTGACGGATACCGTAATGACAGTCATTTGCATCATGTGTGTAGATGCGATGAGGAGGAAAAGGTAGTGGACCGGATTTATCGTTTGGCAAGAAGGAGGTATGTGATAGGCGGTGTGGTGCTGGTTGTGGTCATACTTTTTATCTTGCGTCTGTTCGTCTTGCAAATCTTGAGTGACGATTATAAGAAGAATGCCGAAAGCAATGCTCTGCTCAGAAGGGTGCAGTATCCAAGTCGGGGAGTGATGTACGACCGTACAGGAAAATTGTTGGTATACAATCAGCCTGCTTATGACATTACGGTCATTATGAAAGAAATCACTCAGCTTGATACAATGGACTTGTGCCGTACGCTGAAGGTTACGCCCGAATTTGTGCGCCGCCGTTTCCAGGACTTGAAGAACCGTCGCCTTAATCCGGGTTATTCGCCCTATACGCATCAGGTGTTTCTTACGCAACTTTCGGCAGAGGATTGTGGTGTGTTTCAGGAAAAGATGTTTATGTTCCCTGGTTTTTACATCCAACGCCGTACCATCCGCCAATATACGTATCCAGCAGGAGCACATATCTTGGGAGACATTTCTGAAGTGTCTAAAAGCGATATTGAAAAGGATGAGTATTATGCTCCGGGTGACTTTATCGGAAGTTTGGGTGTCGAGCGTTCGTACGAAAAACAGTTGCGGGGAGAAAAGGGGGTAGAAATCTTGTTGCGTGATGCTCACGGACGTATACAAGGCAACTACATGGACCGGAAATTCGATAAGTCTCCGGTTCCTGGTAAAAATCTGACATTGAGCCTTGATATCGAACTCCAGATGTTGGGTGAACGGTTGTTGGAAGGAAAAATCGGGAGCATCGTGGCGATAGAGCCTTCTACGGGTGAAGTGTTATGTTTGGTATCGTCTCCTACTTATGATCCTAGTTTGATGATTGGGCGTAACCGTGGAAAAAATCACCTGAAAATGGCCCGTGACCCTTGGAAACCCTTGTTGAACCGTGCTATTATGGGAACGTATCCGCCTGGTTCTACTTTCAAGACTACTCAAGCTCTGACTTTTTTGCAGGAAGGTATCATTGTTCCGGGTACGATGTATCCGTGTGTGAAAGGATTTTCGTTCCGTGGGCTTCATGTAGGTTGCCATGCCCATCCTTCGCCTTTATCCTTGGTGCCGGCGATAGCTACTTCGTGCAACGGTTATTTTTGCTGGGGCTTGTATCACATGATTGGGGCACGGCAGAAGTACGGCACTGTACAGAAGGCGATGAACACGTGGCGCGACTATATGGTTTCGATGGGATTCGGATATACACTGGGTATAGATTTACCGGGCGAGAAACGCGGTATGATTCCCAATGCTCAGTTTTACGACAAGGCATACCGTGGTTCGTGGAATGGTCTGACCGTTATCAGTATTGCCATCGGCCAGGGGGAAGTTACGGCTACTCCGTTGCAAATAGCAAATCTGGGGGCTACGATAGCCAACCGTGGATATTTTGTTACGCCTCATGTGGTGAAAGGCATTGAAGGGGAGCAGCTTGATTCTTTGTATCGCGAACGCCGGTACACGAAGGTGTCAGAAATGCATTACGAAGAAGTAGTGCAAGGAATGCGTTCGGCGGTGTTGGGAGGTACATGCCGGATGGCAAATCTGCCGGATATCGAAGTATGTGGAAAGACAGGTACGGCACAGAACCATGGAAAAGACCATTCAGCCTTTATGGGGTTTGCTCCGATGGACAATCCGAAGATAGCGATAGCTGTTTATGTAGAAAACGGTGGATGGGGTGCAACTTATGGTGTGCCCATTGGCCGTTTGATGATAGAACAATACCTTACGGGAAAACTGACGGAAGCTGATGAGGCTTTGGCTTCCGACATTCAACACAGAAGGATAGATTATGGCATACAGGAAAGATAGTTGGTGGAAATCGGTGGACTGGTGGACCGTGTCGCTTTATTTGATTCTGGTGACGTGTGGATGGTTCAGCGTATGTGGGGCAAGCTATGATTATGGTGAGCCCAATTTTTTCGATTTGACTACGCGGGCAGGTAAACAATTGATGTGGATAGGGTGTTCACTGGTCTTAGGCTTTGTATTGCTGATGTTGGAAGATCGGCTTTATGATACGTATGCTTATCTGATATATGGGATTCTGTTGCTTTTACTGTTTGGCACCATTTTTAATCCACACGAGATAAAGGGTTCACGTTCATGGATTGTGCTGGGACCGGTCAGTCTTCAGCCGGCTGAGTTTGCCAAATTTGCCACAGCACTTGCTCTTGCCAAGTTTATGGGCGAATATACTTTTTCTATCGACCGGTGGAAGGACATGGTAGTGGCACTAGCCATTATCTTGGTACCGATGATATTGATTGTATGCCAGAAAGAAACGGGGTCTGCACTTGTTTATTTGTCTTTTTTCCTTGTGTTGTATCGCGAAGGCATGACTGGGTCTATATTATTTGCCGGCGTTTGTGCTGTAATTTATTTCATTGTGGGGATACGTTTCAGTGGCGACTTGATGGGGGATGAATTGACTTCATGGGGGGAGTTTTCCGTGATGGCTTTGATTATAGCATTCTCCGCTTTGCTTGTAAGTTCGTATTGTCGTGAAAGTCGTAAGCCGGTAATTTTTATATTGTCATTCGGCTTGGGACTCATGTTGCTCAGTCTGTTGTTTTCGCTTTATGTCATTCCGTTTAATGTGGCATACGTCCAGCGTATTGTATGTGTGTGTTTGTGTTTATACCTGCTTTATTTGGGCTTGCATGAGCGGATTCGGAATTATTTTTATATTTTTTTATTCACCATCGGTTCGGTAGGCTTTTTCTTTTCCACAGAATATGTATTCAACAATGTGCTTGAAGCGCATCAACAGATTCGTATAAAAGTGTTGTTAGGAATGGAAGATGATCCTACAGGGGCTGGTTATAATGTGAATCAAAGCAAGATTGCCATTGGTTCGGGAGGATTTTTAGGAAAAGGATTCCTGAACGGTACGCAGACAAAATTGAAATATGTACCCGAACAAGATACCGATTTCATCTTCTGTACGGTAGGTGAAGAACAGGGTTTTGTCGGTTCGGTTACAGTCATTCTTTTGTTTGCTGTCTTTATTTGGCGTTTGATTCATCTGGCTGAGCGGCAAAGTACCCGGTTCGGCAGAGTGTATGGTTATAGTGTCTTGAGCATCTTTTTCTTCCATCTCTTTGTTAATGTAGGAATGGTATTAGGGCTGACTCCCGTTATTGGCATACCGTTGCCTTTTTTCAGTTATGGAGGTTCATCGCTTTGGGGATTTACTATCCTGTTGTTTGTCTTTTTGCGTATTGATGCGGCTCGTGAACGATAGGCGGATACCTGCATCGGTAATTCCTTGCAGGCAGGAGTCTTTCATTACCTGGACCAGTTGAAGCAAGGTGTCGGCAGAAGTTAGCGTAATATTTCCTACGCTTAAAGCATACTGATATAGGCTACCCGCATTTCCTTTTCCTTTCCAGTCGCCTTTTGATGAGGCAAGTTCAACATGGAATGTATCTGGCGGAAAGGAATCAAGCGGGTGGATTAAAGCAATCCAAAGATCCCGGTAGGGGTACATTTCGGTATGTCGCAATCCGATTTCCAATTCGTACCGGTTCCCGGTAAGTGTGTCGGGGATGGTGAACGAAAGGGTGTCTTTTCGTTTCCAACCTTGTATAGGAATCGCTTGGTAGCGGTGGAATACTGTAGGATTGTTTTCGCATCCTGTAAGTAAAACGGTTATGATAGACAGGGAAAACAATTTAAGTAGTTTCATGTTTTGAGTTCGGTTTAGACACAGAGACACGGGGTAATGCCTGCGTCTCTGTGTGGAAAATCACGGATGATTTGTATCGTTTGTTTACATTTGCGGCTGCTGGGGGGCGTTTCCTCCTTCATCAGCGTTTCCTTTGTTCTTAGGGCGACGGTTGTTGTTCCGGTTTGGTTTTCCTCCATTATTGTTGGCAGAAGCAGGGTGATTCGTGTTTTCTGCTTTTGCTCCTTCTTTGGTTTGGGCAGTTACAGCGGGCAGTTTTTTAGTATTTTGTTTGACAGGTCCTGCCGGCAATTGTTTGTTTACACCTGCTTCTCCTTGCTGTTCATTATTTTTGTTTTTGGGGCGTTCAACTTTATTTTTTTGTTTTTTGCTATGTGGCGCAGAGTTTTTTGTTTCTGTTGCATTGCCTCCATTCGGTTTAGTGTTATTTTGCATTTCCTGTGCGTTGGCGTTGCGTTGTTTCTCCGGATTCTTTTTCTTCTTTTTGTTTTTGCCACTCTTGTTTTTATCAAATCTGGTAACACTTTCTTGTTCCAGCAAATCTTTTGATTTCGGGTCTTCGGCATCATTGTCTGCCGCAAGTTTGACCGGTTTTTCCCCTTGCTTGTTCATGTTAATGATTTCGAATGCGCGTTTGGGTGAAATGGTCACTTCGTTGGCAAGGAAATTCTTATCGGTAGAGTAAGTGATGGCTCCTCTTAATATATCTGCTTTGAAATAATAATAGGTGGAATCAGCGGTTTCCAGGGTAATTTCTTTGCTGGGCAGCCTTTTCTGACATTCCACGTAAGCATCCACTTCGTAATTGAGACAACATTTCAATTTGGCGCACTGACCGGCAAGCTTTTGTGGGTTGAGTGAAATATCTTGATAGCGTGCGGCACTGGTGGAGACAGAGACAAAGTTGGTCATCCACGTAGCGCAGCATAATTCGCGTCCGCAAGGTCCGATACCACCGATACGTCCAGCTTCCTGACGGGCTCCGATTTGTTTCATTTCGATACGCACGCGGAACACTTCAGCCAGTACTTTGATAAGTTGGCGGAAATCTACACGTTCATCGGCGATGTAATAAAATATAGCCTTGTTTCCATCTCCTTGGTATTCTACGTCACCGATTTTCATTTGTAGTCCTAATTGCAAGGCTATTTGCCTTGAGCGAATCATAGTGTCATGTTCGCGGCTTTTGGCTTCACGGTATTTTTCCAGGTCCACAGGTTTGGCTTTGCGGTAGATACGGCGTATTTCAGCATCAGGTTTAATGTTTGCCTTGCGCATCTGTAACGGTACCAGACGTCCTGTCAAGGTCACTACACCAATGTCGTGTCCAGGACTGGCTTCTACGGCTACGGTGTCCCCTTTTTCCAGTTTCAGGCGGTTACTGTTTTTGTAATATCCTTTTCGTGTATTCTTGAATTGGATTTCCACCATGTCTTCCAGTTCGGCATTGCCTGGAATATCGGCAAGCCAGTCGTACGTATTCAGTTTGTTATCTTGTTTTCCGCAGCCCTTGCAGCACAAGGAGCCGCTTCCGTTTTTTAATATAAATTTATTCTCCATATAAGTATTCTGTTCTTGAGTTCTTGAGTTTTTAAGTTCTTGAGTTTTTAAGTTCTTGAGTTCTTGAGTTTTTAACTAATCAACTGATTAACTTAAGAACTTACAAACTAACCGTTTATTTTTTCACTAACCATACAATTATTTTCAGCACGAAATCAAAGAACACGAATTTCGGATTCGCGTTTTGTTCGATATGCCGGGCTGCTTCTTGCAATTCACCCAAAATGCCCATAACGTTTCGTTCATTGATATACGGGGCAAAACGAGTGGCAAACTGTTTTTCTTCACGCGCCATGTAGTTCATTTCCGGATGATGGAAGTTGTAGATAAAATTTTCGCGTAGCATCCGTTCGCTATAGTCTAAAAAGCTTTTTTGCCGTTCACGTCCCAGTGCAGCTACTTGTTCGCTCCATGCTTTCAGTTCTTTTAATCGCCGGGCGTATGCAAGGCGCATCAATGAAGTGAACAGGTCGAAAAACAAACGTCGTTCTTCACTTAGCCGGATGTTTCCTATCGCTGCAATGATACTTCCTTCCGATAAGTGGGCTATTTCGTTGCTGTCTTCAGGGGTGAGCATATAGCGTGAAGCCAGCATCGAGGCAATTTCTTCTTCGGGCAAGGGGGGGAGTCGAAAACGCTGCATACGACTGACTAGCGTAGGCATAAGGGCATCGGGCATTTCACTTACCATCAGGAATACCGTGTGAGCCGGCGGCTCTTCCAATAGTTTGAGTAGCTTGTTGCCGCATTCGGCATTCATCTTTTCAGGCAGCCAGATAATCATTATTTTGTATTTGCTGCGGGAGGGTTTGAGTGCAAGACTTCGTTGGATTTCGTCACTTTCGCTCACAAATATTTGTGCTTGTTGGTTTTCGGTTCCCATTCGTTCCAGCCACATTTGCAGGTTAAAGTAAGGAGTGTCAAGCAATTGTTGACGCCATGCATCCAGATAATCTGCTGATACAGTGTCACGTCCGCTTTTTTTCTTTACTACCGGAAAAGCAAAATGCACGTCAGGGTGTGCCAGTTTGTTCATCATCAGACATGAAGGACAGTGTCCGCATGCGTCGTCTGACCCCGGATTATCACAGGTCAGGTATCGGGCAAAAGCTATGGCAAGGGGGAGTTTTCCACTTCCCGGCGGACCGTAAAGCAACATGGCATGAGGCACACGTGTTTCATGCACCAATGTCAGGAGGTGTTGTTTGGCTTCGGTTTGTCCTATGATGTCTTTCAGATACATGTCAGTATATGGCTTTGGCTACACGGCTCACACTTTGTGCGGCGCCTACGGTATAAAAATGGATACTTGGAACTCCATGTCTCATTAATTCCCGGCATTGATTGATGCACCATTCCACACCCAGTTCGGCAGCTTCTGCATCGGTATGGCATTTCATAGCTTCTGCTACCAGTGTCTGTGGCAGGTCTACTTTAAAGGTTTTCGGAATGACAGACAGTTGCGAAAGTTTTCCGAAAGGCTTGATGCCTGGAATGATGGGGACGTTTATCCCTTCGGCACGGAGGCGGTCGACAAATGCAAAGTATTTTGCATTGTCATAGAATAGTTGCGTTACAGCATATTGTGCACCTGATTCTATTTTTTGTTTCAGCCAGTAGATGTCCTGTTCCATATTGGGGGCTTCTTCGTGCTTTTCGGGATAACATGCTACTCCGTAACCGAACGGATGTACCGGTTCCTTAATGGGTGAACCATCGATGAAAATTCCACGGTTGAAGTCATTTATCTGATTTTCCAGTTCGATGGCATGGCTATATCCGCCAGGTTCGGGGGTAAATACAGATTGGTGTTTTGCCTTGTCACCTCGTAGCACCAGCAGGTCAGTGATGCCTAAGAATTGCAGGTCAAGCAGCATGTATTCGATATCTTCGCGTGTGAACCCACTGCATAATACGTGAGGAACTACCGGGATGCCATATTTGTTCTGGATAGCGGCTGCAACGGCTACGGTTCCCGGACGGCGCCGCACACGTTTTCGCTCGAACAATCCATTACCCAGTTCGGTGTAGACGTATTCGCTTCGGTGAGTAGTTATGTTGATGTATTTCGGGTCGAACTCGCGGAGAAGGTCGATGGTTTCATATACTTTTTCAATGCCTGTCCCTTTAAGCGGAGGCAGAATCTCGAACGAAAATGCGGTCTTTTCCGAGGATTTTATCAAATTGATTACTTTCATTCTTTTGTCTGTTATAATGCTATATAATGACAAAAATAAGAAAAATCTTGCATTCGCACCATAGATTTCATTAAATTTTATACTTTTTCGAGGCGGCAGAGTCAACCAGCGAGTGCAACATTACGAAATATTTTTGAAAAAGACCTCAGCCGGAGTCGAGAAATTGAGTTT
>NZ_JACSPP010000034.1 GCF_014837065.1 Phocaeicola intestinalis | reverse complement strand
TGTGTGTGATTATCAGTAATTTGCAATTTTATGATATTTCTTGAATGTATAGGTTCGAGAGCCTGTCTCTCCGCTGATAATCTTTTAGAGATTAACAAGTTATAGGAATTAAGCGTAAAAACTTAGTTCCTATTTTTTTGTTCGGAAAGAGGGATTTGTGGCGTTGTTTTGAAATGTTTAGAATCACAATCTCACCACCAAAAAGTTGTATATATCATATACTTTATATACCTTTGCGAAAAACGAAACGAATATTATGGATACTACGGTTAAAGCTACTAGAAGAAAAATAATAGACATACCAGAAGATATTTTCCGGTATCTGTCTGTAAAAGCAGCCATGCAAGGCACCAATTTAAAAAGATACATTGAGGGACTTCTTGCGAAAGACGTAGAGGATATGCTAGCCGGTATGGATGACAATGATGCATACCGGTGGCTTTCAAAAAATGAACCTGACGGGCATGTAAGGGTCGGGGAAAAAGAAAAACAGGATTTTGAAAACTGGCTGGGTATTGAAAGGAAATGAGGTAGAGTATTCAAAGGCATTTGTTAAGGCAGTCAGAAAATTATCCGGCAAAGTACTTGATTCTGTCAGGAATGCCATACAGGGAGTCATGGAAGCCCGATGTATTGATGAAATAACTGATTGCAAGAAGCTGGTCGGCTATGATTTCGTTTATCGCATACGCATCGGCAGTTACCGGGCGTTCTTCACCTTCCATGTCCATATTGAAAATGATGTGGTGATGTTCGAGTATCTGTTGCCAAGAGGAGAAGCCTATGATAAGAAGAATCAGGAAAAACTGCGCCGTATAGATGAATAAAATAAAAAGAAAAAAGAAAAGCCGTCATCAGAATTCCTCGCTCTGACTCGGCTCCTCACTATTCCATGCAGTTTCAACCATAAAGACGAAAGCTGCTATGGCTACTCCTGATTTTCCAGCCCTCGAATTGATTCCTGACCATCTTCTGAAATTCAGGCTCAACCCGGCATATTTTTCATTATTTTCTTTGAAACTGCCATTTAAATACACAATTTCACACCATTCAAAGTATAAATGCCTATGATTTGATGGGAGAACATGTACGCATACAGTTTCATGATGAGATATATAAAACATTCGGAGACAAACGTAAAACCTTGTTTATACCACGTTATGTCATTTTCGATAAAAAAGGACAGATTCGTTTCAACGCAGCAGCTTCTCCCGAAAATATAGAGCAGCTCAAAGCGTTCGACCGCAATTCACCCTGCAGCCACCTGTTTCCTGTATTCGCTGGGTGTATATCCTGACACTTTCTTAAATACCCGGTTGAAATGTTGGGAATATTGAAAGCCCAATTCATCGGCAATCTGGTTTACGGTCTTCTCCGTATCGGCGAGCATGTCTTTGGCAGTATCTATGATTTTACCCTGGATGTATTCCTGCGGATTTTTTCCCGTTTCTTTCTTAATAAGGTCTCCAAAGTAGTTGGGAGAAAGAAATACCTTATCGGCAAAATACCGTACGGTCGGCAGTCCGTTTGTACGCGACTTGCCGCTTTGAAAATAATCGTCGAGCAAGGCCTCGAAACGGGTCAGCACATCCTTGTTTGATTTCTCGCGGGTGACGAATTGCCGGTTATAAAAACGCATACAATAGTCAAGCAGCAACTGGATATTTCTTGCAATCAGCCGTTTGCTCAACTTGTCTATCGGATGCGTCAGTTCCATTTTTATTTTAGCCAGACAATCGAGGATGATGCTTTTCTCTTCGTCCGAAAGGTGCAGGGCTTCAGTGGAATTATAAGAAAAGAAAGAATAAGACTTGATTTCCTGTCCGAGCGATGTGCCTTTAATCAGATCGGGATGAAACACAATGCCGCGTGCCGTGGGCTTCATGCCTTCCAGCATTTCCGTTTCCGACACCTGCCCCGGTGCAAAACTGGTAATCGTGCCTTCCCGATAATCATAAACCTGCCTTCCATAACGGATATCGCCACATTTGGTTTCTTTCAAGAACAGGGCATAGATGCCGTAATTGATAGTGAAACGTGTAGGGAATCGGGTGGCTTCCGAAAGGTCGATGACATTCACCAACGGGTGAAGTGTTTCCAGTCCGAACAGTTTGTTGTACTCTTCTACCGTATCCATTTTTATCAAATCTGTTTTCATATTCGTATCATCATTACATTCTTGTATCGCAAAAATAAAAGTTTCTACCGTAACTTGTATCGGCGTTGAACCGTAATCTGTAAATGAGTTACAAATCTCCGTAAATAGGTTATGTCCTTTAAGTTGGATACCGGCTATTTTTGCAAAAAAAGAAAAGCGATGAATGATAATGGAAAAATAAATCGCAGGGACTTTATCAAGAGTTCCGTGCTGACTGGAGGAGTATTGTTCGCACAGGCAGCGATACCTGCCCGTGCCATGGATTTTCTTTCGGAGAAAAACAAGAATGAAAACGCAATGTTTACAGATGACGGATTAGTAAAAGGAGTATGCGACATCCACCTGCACTGCCGCCCCGATTCGCGGGAACGCTCGGTAGATGAATATGGTTTCATGCAGGATGCCATGCGTGCCGGATATCGTGCCGTGATGTTCAAGTCCAATGATTTCAGTTGTCACGACAGGGCATATATCATCCGGCAGGCACTGCCGGAAGCGGAATGTTTCGGCAGTTTCTGCATGAACCGTGTGCATGGGGACAAGGTAAATCCGTTTGCCGCACAGAAAGCCGTAGAAACAAGTGGAGGACTGTGCCGGTGCATCTGGATGCCGACACTTGACGCAGCCTATCATTACCAATGTGAAGGCAAGAAAGAGAAAGGCATTCCCGTGTTGGATGATAACGGACAGGTATTGCCCGAAGTCGTCCGCGTAATGGAAATCTGCGCGGAAGCCGGCATCATCTTTGCTACCGGACACGCTTCGCCCAAAGAAAGCATCACGCTCGCCCGTAAGGCAAAGGAAATAGGTGTGGACAAATTTGTCGTCACTCATGCCAATTCTCATTTCTGGAAAATGACTGCCGACCAGATTAAGCAGTGCATCGACCTTGGCGCATACATCGAATATTGCTACCTGCCCTGCCTGTGGGGAGAAGGCACAAAGATGCCGCAATATTCCCGGCAAAGCATCGGGGAGTTTGCCGGTTTTGTTCGCATTGCCCCGTCACGGAGTTTCATTTCCACCGACTTAGGACAGGCGGTGATGCCACACCCCATTGAGGGTATGAGGGATTGCATCCTGAAACTGCTGGCAGAAGGCATCCCTCAAAGCGACATTGACTTACTGGTACGTCATAACCCGGCGTGGCTCATTGGATTGACTCAGCATTAATTCTTCATTTTTAGTTCTTCATTCTTCATTTAAAAATTATGGATAGAAGAGATTTCATCAAAAGCGGATTATTCGCCGCGGCTGTCGGTGCCGCAATGGGACCGAAAGCCATTGCGCAAGAAGCAAACAGACGTGTGGAGCAGGAGCAGAAAGCAAAAGACATCCTGAATTACAACCCACAGATGCAATACCGCCCGATGGGCAGAACAGGGGTAAATGTATCGGCATTAGGTTTTGGCATGTTGCGCCTGCCAATGAAGAACGGGCATGTGGATTTCGACCAGACCACCCCGATGGTACACCGTGCCATCGAAGGCGGAGTGAACTACATTGATACCGGACGTGTCTATATGGGAGGCGAAAGCGAGCAGGCAGTCGGCAAGGCACTTGCCGGAGGCTGGCGCGACCGGGTTTATGTCACTTCCAAAATGCCGTGGTGGGAGATGCAGCGTGCGGACGATTTCGAAAAGTTCTTCGACCAGTCCCGGCGTGCGATTGATACGAATGTGATTGATTTCTACCACATCCACATGATTATGCACCGGGCATGGAAAGACTACGTGCTGCCGTATCGGCTTATCGAGAAAATGGAGAATCTGAAGGCGCAAGGGAAAATACGCTTTATGGGATTCTCTTTCCACGACAGCCTGCAACTGTTCAAACGGGTAGTCGAATATACACCGGCATGGGATTTCTGCCTCATTCAGCACAATTACCTTGATTATGAATACGAGGCAGGTGTGCTCGGTCCGCAATATGCTGCTGCCAACGGTATGGGGCTGGCGGTAATGAAGCCTGTCCGCACCGGCTTCCTTGCCAACCTGCCACAAGTGATGCGCGATGCGCTTGCCTCTACCGGTATCCGAAAACCCGATGCGGAGTGGGCACTGGATTACCTGTGGGACATTCCCGAAGTAAGCGTAGCCGTCAGCGGTATGGGCTCCATGGAAGATGTGGAAGAAAACCTGAGCTATGCAGCCAAGGCAAAACCGAATATGCTCACACCTGCCGAACGCGAGGCATTGGGAGCAGCCATCTACGCTTACCGCCATGCACCGGGACACATTGACTGTACCGGATGTTACCAGTGTATTCCCTGCCCGCAGAATGTTGCCATCGGTTACATCTTCGCCTATGTCTACAACAACTACCTGCTGCACCGCAACAAGGAGCGGGCAATGATGGATTACACTGTATCCATGTCTCCCGTCCAGCGCGGCGATCCGGCTTCATCGTGCATCGGATGCGGAGAATGCCTGGCAAAGTGCCCGCAGCATCTGGATATTCCCAATCTGTTGGCAAAAGTAAAGGAAACAATGGGAAAATAATCCGTAAATCGGTTACAACCGTCAGTAAATATGTTATCTCCTTTCCACCGGCAGTCTGCTACCTTTGCATCAGAATCATTAAATATAACCTACAAAATGAAAACGAACAACAACTACGACATGTATATCCCTACCCGTGTAATGTTCGGTGCAGGGATGCTGAACAAACTGAGTGAACAACCCATGCCGGGACGGCGTGCCCTCATTATCATCTCTAATGGTAAATCCACCCGCGCCAATGGCTATCTGGCTCGCACGGAAGAGCAGTTGCACAAAGCCGGTGTGGAGACCTGCATCTTCGACGGTGTAGCTTCCAATCCTACCGTAGGCAACGTCAATGCCGGTGCAAAGGCTGCGCGTGACAATGGGTGTGATTTTCTCATTGCGTTGGGTGGAGGCAGTGTCATGGATTGCGCAAAGGCTATTGCAGTCATGGCTACGAATGAAGGCGAACTGTGGGATTACGTGCCCATTGGTTCAGGAAAAGGACAGCCTATTGCCGTAAAGCCGTTGCCTATCGTTGCTATTACCACCACGGCAGGTACAGGGTCGGAAACGGACAACTCCGGTGTTATTACGAAGGAAGACACGTTTGAGAAAGCTTTCGTGGGTGATGCATCCCTGTTTCCCGTCCTCTCTATCGTTGATGCGGAACTGATGAAAAGTGTACCGGCAACATTCACTGCCTATCAAGGCTTCGATGCCCTGTTCCATAGCACGGAAGGATACATTGCGAAAGGTGCCAATCTGATGAGCGACATGTATGCCCTCGAAGCCATCCGCAACATTGCCGAATACCTGCCTCGTGCCATCAAGGACGGCAACGACCTCGAAGCCCGTACCCGTGTGGCTTTCGGCAATACGTTGTCCGGCGGCGTGATGTGCCTGACGCTTATCACCAGCGAGCACGCCCTGGAACATGCCCTTTCCGCTTATCATCCCAACCTGCCCCACGGTGCCGGTCTGATTATGGTGAGCCGTGCCTATTATAAATATTTCATCGAGCACCATGCCTGCGACGATCGCTTCATCCGCATGGCACAGGCAATGGGTATGCCGGAAGCCACGAAACCCAAAGACTTCCTGACCGCCCTCACCCGTCTGCAAGAGGCGTGCGGCGTTGCCGACCTGAAGATGTCCGACTACGGCATTACTCCCGACGAGTTCGAGACGCTGATGCGTAACACCCGTGAGGTAATGGGCGTGATGTTCACCAGCGACCGTGTCCAGATGTCGGACGAAGATATCGTGAACGTCTATCGGGAATCCTACAAATAAGAACGACTCCCATTGGGAACAGCGGGGAAAGCACTTCTCCGCCAGGATTGGCGCTGTCGACTACATGGTAAGTAATTTTAGAAAAAGGAAAAAACGATGAATAGACTGCATCTCGTCCTCCTGTTGCTGCTCTCGGTCTTTATGACAGCAGTTCAGGCACAACAAAGAGTTTCAGACAATCAAATGAAAGCAAATATGGGAAATAACACAATCAGACTGACCATCAAGGACGGTAAGACATTTACCGCCACTTTAGCGGATAATTCGTCCGCAGATGCTTTGATAGAATTGCTATCAAAAGGAGACGTCACCGTGAAAATGGAAGACTACGGCAACATGGAAAAAGTGGGACCGCTGGGTACCAGCCTTCCGCGCAATGACCGACAGACATCGACCGGTCCCGGTGACATCATCCTTTACCAGGGGAAATACCTGGTAATTTATTATTCGACCAATTCGTGGAACTTCACCCGCATAGGCAAGATAGATAATACCAATGGCGCACAATTGAAATCAGCATTGGGAAACGGTGATGTAACGGTAACGCTCTCATTAGGCAAATAATAACGATGAAAACAAGAACATTAGGAAAACAAGGACTGGAAGTTTCGGAAGTAGGACTGGGCTGCATGGGATTTACGCAGAGTTATCCTCCTTATCCCGACCGGAAAGAAGCCATCGCCACGCTGCGCGAGGCGGTAGAGTTGGGAGTTACATTCTTTGATACGGCAGAGGTGTATAGTGCGTTCAAGAACGAAGAGTTAGTGGGCGAAGCTTTGGAACCGGTCCGCGACAAAGTAGTCATCGCCACGAAGTTCGGCTATAACCTGGTGGATATGCCCGACCTCAATACATCGGCACGCCCCGTAAGCCTGTCAAGCAAGCCTGACACCATCCGCCGGGCGGTGGAAGGTTCGCTCCGCCGCCTGCGTACCGACCATATTGACCTCTACTACCAGCACCGGGTAGACCCAGATACGCCGATAGAAGAAGTGGCAGATACGGTTGCCTCGCTCATCAAAGAGGGCAAGGTATTATATTGGGGCTTGTCCGAAGCCGCTCCTGCCACGGTGCGCCGTGCCCATGCCGTCTGTCCGCTTACGGCGGTGCAGAGCGAGTATTCCCTGTGGTACCGTCAGGTGGAAAAGGAACTGCTCCCTACCTTGGAGGAACTGGGCATCGGCTTCGTGCCGTTCAGTCCGCTGGGGAAAGCCATGCTGACCGGACGCTTCGACCGCAACACCACGTTCGACAAGACGGATTTCCGTTCCTCCATTCCCCGTTTCCAGCCGGAGAACCTGCAACACAATGTAGCGTTGGTAGAGTATGTGAAAGAACTTGCCCATCGGAAAGAAACCTCTCCGGCACGTATTGCCATCGGCTGGCTCCTGGCACAGCAACCGTGGATTGTCCCTATTCCCGGCACGAAACGTATTGAACGCATCAAGGAGAATATCGGCGGAGCGGACATTCGCTTTACCACGGAAGAGCTTGCCGATATCCGCCGTCATCTGGACAGCATCGAAATCATCGGAGCACGATATCCCGAAGACCAGGAGGCGTTGACCGGCAAATAGTCATACAATTTTCAAACGGAAGAGAATATGAAAAAGAACATCGGCCAGACACTGGCATTGTATCCCACCCCTGCAGTAGTGGTGGGTACGGAAGTAAACGGAAAGGTAAACTGGCTGCTCGTTGCCCATGTGGGCATCATCGGGCACGACCGCATCCTGCTGAGTATGCACAAGGCGCATTACACCAACCAAAGTGTGAAAACCACAGGCAAGGTGTCCGTCAATATGGTAGACGAAGCCATGCTGCAACGTGCTGACTATGTCGGTTGCGTCAGCGGAGCAAAAACGGACAAATCGGAAGTTTTTGCCTGGCATCCGGGTGAAGCCGGAACTCCTGTCATTGATGAAAGTCCGTTGGTGATGGAATGTGAGGTGGTAGATAATTACGGAACGGATACGTTCGATAACTTCATCTGCAAAATCACGAACACCTATGCCGAAGAAAGTATTCTCAATGACAAAGGGAAGCCGGACTACAGCAAAGTGAAGCCCGTCCTCTTCGAAATGCCCAACTATACCTATTTGCGGACGGGAGACGAAATCGCTAAATGTACGACATTTGGAAAAACATTTAATCCTGAGAACTGATAAAGCGCCGGGATTTTCTCCGTAAATCCCTGCTCGCAGCTACAGGGAGTATGATCTTGGGAGGCGGCATCATGAAAGCCGTAGAAAATTTGAACACTAAAAATAGTAGTAGAATGAAAATAGTAGTATTGACCGGTAGTCCCCGCCGGAATGGAAATTCGGCTTATCTGGCGGAACAGTTCATCAAAGGCGCACAGGAAAAAGGACATGAGATATACCGTTTCGATTGCGCCTTCAAACAAGTGGAACCTTGCCGTGCCTGCAACCGTTGCGGCATGGACGGTCCGTGTGTGATAAAGGATGATTTTAATGAACTGCGTCCGCATCTCATCGCGGCAGACATGGTAGTGTTCGCCACACCGATGTATTATTTTGGCATTTCAGCACAGATGAAACGGGTAATCGACCGATTCTATGCCATCAACGGGCAAATTAAAGGCCATTACAAGAAGGCTGCTTACCTGATGACCTATGCCGATACGGCGAAGAAGGAAGCGGAACCGATGCTGCTGCATTACCACACTCTAATGGATTATCTCGGTTGGGAAAGCGTAGGCGAGGTGGTCGCTTCCGGGGTATGGACGGCAGGTTCCATTCGCAACACCCGCTATCCCGAACAGGCATATCAGTTAGGAAAAAGTCTATAGACAGTAACATGATGAATATGAAACAATCTGTAATTATATTCGCCTTATTGCTGGCAGGACTCATGCCGGCAAAGGCACAGAACGACGAAACAATGAACAGAATAGAAACGTGCAAGGAAAATTACCGTACCCTTTTCGGCGGTGAAGCCCTGACCGGACAGGGCACAGACCCGGAGATGATGGACATCCTTCAGAAATTTATCTTCGGCGAAGTGTTTACTACGGGAAACTTGAGCTTGAAACAGCGCGAAATGATTACTTGTGTCACCCTTGCCACGATGCAGACGCTTCCGCAACTGAAAGTCCATGCGGGAGCCGCCCTGAACGTGGGCGTCACCCCTGTGGAATTACGGGAAGCGATGTATCTGACAGCACCGTTCATCGGTTTCCCCAAGATGCTCAATGCCGTCGGAACGGTGAACGAAGTATTCAAGGAGCGCGACATCAGCCTTCCCTTGGAGAATCAGACCACCGTCACCGAAGCGAACCGTCATGAGCAGGGCGCAGCCATTCAGGACAAACTCTACCACGGAGGAATCTCTGCCGTGATGGAAGGCGTGTCCGGCGGAATGGGTGAAGAGGTAGCACGCTTCCTGACCGACTATTTCTTTGGCGAAATATACACCCGTAACGGACTTGACTTGAAAACCAAAGAACTGCTCGGCTACTGCATCCTGACGACACTGGAGACGGAAAGCCAGTTGCAGTCGCACTTCCACGGAAACATCCAGGCAGGCAATACGCCCGAAGAAGTGACCGCAGCGGTCATCCAATGTCTTCCCTACATTGGTTTCCCGGCAGCCATCAAGGCACTGCGCATCATCAAGCAGGAAACTGCCAAACCGGCTGCACCGGCTACGGATAACCTGGTACGCCTTTCGAAAATAACAGTAGACCCGGAACGGTTGGATGAATACAACGCCTATCTGAAAGAGGAAATAGAAGCCTCCATGCGGCTGGAGCCGGGCGTGCTCACTCTTTATGCCACAGCCGAAAAGGATGCGCCCCACAAGATTACCATCCTCGAAATCTATGCCGACCGTGCCGCTTACGAAAGCCATTTGAAGACTCTCCATTTCCAGAAGTACAAACAGGGTACGCTGGATATGGTAAAGGATTTGGAACTGGTGGATACGACACCGCTGATTCCGGGACTGAAAATAAAGTAATTTTTTTCATGCCAATCAGGAGTTAAAAGGGAGTTATAGGTAGTTATCGCCCGCAGGGCGGGCTGGAAGTTAGATGCCAATACCTTTTTGCGCCGGTTTCAGAAGTAAGACTATTGGCCTGTAACTCCTGAACGAAGTGATAACTCCTGTGAAACATAACTACGTTTAACTCCTGATTCGCATTTTTCATTTAAAAGGCAATATGGAAGACTTGAACAAGAAAGAAGGTTTCAGCCGTCGCGGTTTTCTGAAGACGGCGGCTGCTGTGGGTGCAGCTCTGGCTGTCTCCCCGGCATTGGACAAAGTACAGGCTGCCACTCGTGCGGTTACCGGAAGCAAAACTGCATCTGCCGGAGATGCCAAAGCCGCAACGATTACCGCCCACCGTACGCTCGGTACAGGCAAGGCGGCTTTCGAGGTGTCGGCATTGGGATTCGGCGTGATGGGCATGACCTACAACCGCAGTTATCATCCCGACAAAAAGCAGTGCATCCGCCTGCTGCACGAGGCGATGGACCGTGGCGTGACGCTGTTTGACACCGCCATCATCTACGGTCCGTTGAACAATGAAGAACTGGCAGGCGAAGCATTGGGAGAGTTTCGAGGTAAAGTGAACGTAACGACCAAGTTCGGTCATGAAGTTATCGACGGGAAAGCCACCGGACGACAGGACAGCCGCCCCGCCACCATCCGCCGCTATTGCGAGGAATCGTTGAAACGCCTGCGCACCGATGTCATTCCGATGTTCTACCAACACCGCTTCGACCGCAACACGCCGGTGGAGGACGTGGCGGGGACTATCGCCGATTTGATAAAGGAAGGCAAGGTCTTGCATTGGGGCATGTGCGAGGTCAGCGCAGAGACTATCCGCAAGGCGCACGCTGTCTGTCCGCTGACCGCCATCCAGAGCGAATATCACCTGATGCACCGTGAGGTAGAGAAGAACGGTGTGTTGGATGTATGCCGTGAACTGGGTATCGGTTTCGTGCCTTACAGTCCGATGAACCGGGGCTTCCTCGGCGGCGACTTAAATGAATATACCGAGTTCGACCCGCACAACGACAACCGCACCACGCTGCCCCGCTTTACACCGGAAGCCATGCGTACCAATTATCGCATCGTGAATGTGCTGCAACGCTTCGGACGCGAACGGGGCATGACCGCCGCCCAGCTTGCCCTTGGCTGGCTTTTGCAGAAAGAACCGTGGATAGTACCCATTCCCGGCACCACGAAGCTCTCGCACCTCGAAGAAAACCTGCGCACACTGGACTTCACCCTCTCTGCCGAAGAGTGGAAACAGCTGGAGGATGCCGTAGCCGCCATTCCCGTAACGGGCGACCGCTACAATGCCGAACAACAGAAACAAGTGGGATTCTGAAATTAAAAATCCCTTGCCTGCCGTTCCGCTTGCAGGGGATCTTCAGAACTTCTTATACCATGCGGCGGAATGGATTGGTGTATTTTAATGAAACATAACTATTCACCACAGAGTACCACAAAGGAAAAATTTAAAAGACTCTGTGTGCCCCTGTGTCCTCCTTCGTCTGGTGTAAGATTAATAATCTTCCGCTTGTAAGATTAATAATCTTGCAGCCTGAAGATTAATAATCTTACAGCGGATGAGCCTATATGCGTTTGCCGACGCACCTATATCCGCAGACTTCCGCAACCGGCTGCGTCTTGCAATGATATTATCTGGAAGGGCGGCAGTCAGTAAGAAACTGCTTTGAATTTATCGTGTGATGATTGGGGATGATTTTTCAACCGCAAAATTTTGCGTCTCTATTATGAGGAAAATAGTGAGTTTTCTGACGAAGAACAGAAGGATCCCCCAATCGCCCAAAGCACACACGAAAACGGATACATCAAGACGAGAATAACTTTTTGGAGAAATTCAAAACAAGAAAATGCACATTTTAATGCCGCTTAAAGTATAAATCTGATTAGAATTGCCGTGCGATGTCCTGCATATCATTAATAAGCTTGCACGTATGATACCCATCGGCTACAGCATGACTGACGAAGACAGAAATCGGTATCTCCACACGTCCATTCGCCTCGAAATATTTCCCGAATTTAATGAGCGGAAAAAGAAACGCACTTTCCGTATAAGTATCTTGTGCAAAGGCTGTAAAACTCAGCCACGGCAGGCATGAGATGGGACAAAAATTAGCTGGTTGTTCAGGACGTGCTTTAATGACTCCTGTCACATTGCGGTATTTTTCCATATCTTCCACAACGGTGTGGTAGAACGTATCGAAATCATCATAATATTCGCTCCAGATATCTGTAAATGTCCTGGTTTCCGGGTGAAACAAGGTGTAACATGGAACAACCTCTTCCCAATACCCCAACTCTCCATTTACGTTAAAACTCATACGAAATTCTTTGTTCTGATTGACAGCTTTCATAATGACATAAAGCATCGTAGGAAAGAACCTGATTCCTCTTCTTTTCTGTTCGCTTACAAGGTGGGTAATGTCAATGTTGGCATTGAGGTTGTATTTACATTTGATTTGGGAATAGTAGTAATCAAAGTAAATAGTTCGTTCCCACGTAGATTTGTCTATGATATGAAATGATGCGCTCATATTATTTTTGTTTACGAAGATAGCAAAAATCGGAAAGCAGAGCAAGGAAAAACAGTGATTTCCCTGCTTTGACCCTCACAACAAAACACTTTGAGCCGAAGGGCAAAAACGATGTTACACATTCGCACTATCTTTGTAGAAAACAATGACACCCAGCCTGTGGATACGTTCGTCACAGACTGACAATTGCCATACTATGCTAACAGAGTGGCTGAAAGAGATTAACAATGGCTCAACAGATAATAATCATTTGAAATAAAAACATTACGTTATGAACAAGATTTTATTATCCATCGCGGCAGTACTTGCCATCTGCTTTACCGCCTGCGCCCAAAAGAAAGACAAACCTAATGTAAGCAACACGTCATCCAAGACGTTGGTCGCTTATTTTTCAGCAACCGGAACCACTGCCCAAGTCGCTCGTAACATTGCAGACATTACCGGAGGAGAACTGTTCGAAATTGCACCTCAGAGCCCTTATACTGAGGCTGACCTCGACTGGAACGACCGCCAGTCACGCAGTTCAGTAGAGATGGACGATGCCCAATCCCGTCCGACACTTAAAGCAACGAAAACGGACATTGCCGGATATGATGTCGTTTTTATCGGCTATCCTATCTGGTGGAACCTTGCTCCAAGAATCATCAACACATTCATTGAAAGTCATGACCTGAAAGGCAAAACCCTTATTCCGTTCGCCACTTCCGGTGGAAGCAGTATCAGTAACAGTGTTTCCGAATTGAAAAAATCCTATCCAAGCCTGAACTGGAAAGAAGGAAAGTTACTGAACGGAATGAGCAACGATGCCATACAAAATTGGATAACCAACCTTAACAATCAATAAAGACCGGCAATAACGCTTGAAACGATACTGTTTCTTCACATTCTTCCCTCATCAGAGTAACTATAATAAGAACCGTCTGTCACAATCAAGTGGTCAAGCAAACGTATGTTCATCAGCGCAGAAGCTTGCTTTACCGATTGAGTCAGACGGTCATCGTCAGGACTAGGAGAAATATTGCCGGAAGGATGATTGTGACAAAGCACCAGTGATACCGCACGTTTCAATAAAGCCTCCCGCAAAATACAACGCACATCTACCTGAGTGGAAGCCAGTCCACCCTGACTGATACGGACACGATCTATAATTTTCGAAGACTGGTTAAGCAGCAATATCCAACATTCCTCAATTGGCAAGTCACACATCAACGGGTAAAAAAGCTCATAAATATCACGGGACGTACGAATTTGCTTCCGCTCTTTAGGCTCCTCTTCCATGCGTCGCTTTCCCAATTCTGAAGCAGCAAGAATCGTCACGGCTTTTGCCAGGCCAATACCTTTAAAATGGCATAAATCCTCAATATTAGCTCTCCCTAATTCACTCAGGCTGTTGTGATAGCAGTCAAGCACTTTCCGCATCAGTCCCACAGCCGAATCTTCCTGACTGCCAGAGCCTATCAGAATAGCAAGCAGCTCAGCATTGCTTAATGCTGCTGAACCTTGCTGTATCATCCGTTCACGTGGACGGTCTTCTTCTGCCCACTGATTAATAGTCAATTTGTTTTCCATTATTGGTAAAAATTCTTCTCGAAAGCTGCGAACTCTCCTTGCCGGCATACACAACGTTTCCACCATGCACAAAGGAATCCCAAACCATATCCTGTTAATTGGATAAACGCAGCAACAACAGAAAGTATACCAATCCGGACACTTTTATTTTGCACCGAAGCATCAATAAAAATAATCAAAGAAAATACCAGCAACAATAATAAGCTCCAAATACAGAACGGAGCAACCAGCAGAAGAGCAATCACCCCCAAAACAAATACAGCCGGTAACCCGTGTACCAACTTCAGCGATTCTGGATACTTCTTATAAAGATTAATACGTGCAATCCCCGAATTGTATACTTGCTTGAAAAATTTATGCCAGTCCGTACGGCGCTTATGCCACACCCAGGCTTCAGGAAAAAGCCGGCAATGATAGCCATTTTGGAAAATCCGGATGCTGAAGTCAATATCTTCACCAAAACGCATCTTCGAAAATCCTCCCAATGCCTGATAAACCTCTCTCCGTACTCCCATATTAAAACTACGGGGATAGAACTTATCCATTTTCCTCGTACCTCCCCGAATACCTCCAGTTGTAAAAAAAGAAGTCATGGCATAATTAATAGCCTTTTGGATGGAAGAAAACGAATCATTCGCACGGTCCGGTCCCCCAAAAGCATCAGCAGGGTTTCTTTGCAGTTCAGCCTCTATCGCATCAAGATAACCTGGAGGCAACACACAATCAGAGTCCAATATAATCAGGTATTCGCCATGACTGCGCTCCGCTCCATAATTCCGCGTTTGTCCAGGACCTGAATTAGATTTTACAAAATAATGTATATTTAATAATTCTGCGTACCTGTCTACCACAGACTCACAGGAATTTGAAGACCCGTCTTCTACCACGAGCACTTCAAATTCCGTATAATGTTGTTTTGTCAAACTATCTAACAATTCATCCACTTCATCCGGACGATTGTAGACAGGAATAATCAACGAATATTTCATCCTTTTTTCAGTTTAGCACGTACTACTTCAAATACAGCCGGCAACAAAGAAATAAAGATAATAGCCACAAGCAGCAATTTCAAGTTTTCTTGTACAAAAGGAAGATCTCCAAAGAAATGTCCCGCATAGGCAAACAAGGCAACCCACAAAGCGGCACCAATCAGGTTATAACACATAAAATAATAATAATGCATCTTACCCATACCAGCTACAAACGGAGCAAAAGTGCGGACAATAGGGACAAAACGGGCTATAATAATGGTCTTGCCTCCATACTTCTTAAAAAAATCATGGGTCTTATTCAAATAACTTTGCTTGAATATTTTCGAATTAGGATTACTAAATAACTTCTGCCCTAGAAAATGCCCAATCATATAATTGCACGAATCCCCCAATACTGCTGCCAGAAAAACGACAAGTACCAATGTATGTATTTCCAACGGCATATCCGGTAAAGCGGTAATGGCACCTGCAACAAACAACAGAGAATCGCCAGGCAAAAATGGAGTAACTACCAAACCTGTTTCACAAAAAATGACAAGAAACAAAATAGCATATGTCCAAGTATGATAATTCTGCACAATATCAATCATATACCTGTCGATATGCAAAACAAAATCAATAATAAAATCCATTATACGTAATTAATTAAACAAACTTATAAATCAAAAACAAAAGGACACTGCACAGAAACAAGCATATCGCATGACCCTCCTGCAGTGTCCTTAACGTTGAAATCTTTAATCTATATATTTAAATACTAAGGCTTGAGACCTTCCATTGCCTGTTTGGCTGTAGGATTCTCCGGATCTATCGCAAGAATCTTTTCCCAATAAACCTTAGATTGTTCATATTCCTCTTTCAAGAAATAATAATACCCCAAGTAACTTTCACATTCGATAAGCACATTCTTTGATGCTTTCGGATTCTGCTCCAAAATAGCAAGTGCCTTTTCGTAATAAGGTTTTGCCAATCCCATTGTAGTTTCAGGATCAAGCATAGCATTTGTACGCGCACGCCAAAAATTACCCAAATAATTATCAGGCACCCGCTCAGCAACCTGGGCAAAAATAGTATCAGCTTCCATCAAATACGCTTTACGCTGGATAGTATCTACAGCGGCTACAGACTGATTGGTTGTAGAATCACCCGGAGTCGGCGTCATAGCACCCGCAGCCATATAATACAAACGGCCAAACATGAACAAGTCTGTCACTTCAGCCTTATCCTTCATACCGTCTAAATACAACTGATAAAAACGGATGGCCTCCGGATAGTTTTGCGCTTTCTGTTGTGCTTCTGAAGCTTCTTTAGCTATTTCAGGATGTTCACTCTTTTCATCTGCTTTCATGGCCTTATCAAATTCGACCATAGCCTTATCTACTTCATTATTGGCTGCGTACAGACGTCCCCGATACAAATAATCCATATATACATAATCCGGATTGTTCGGGTCAGCAAAGAATACATCTGAAGCCTGAATACCCTCTGTATATGCCTTCGTTTCATACAAGTCATACATTTTCAAGCGCTTCAACAAATGATTGTCCGCTTCCATAGCCAAACCTTTATTGACCATGTCTAATGACTGTGCATAATCTTTATTTAAATAAAGCAACATCGAATAGCGTGAATAATCCTGTACATCCGGATTTCCTTTTTGCATATATTCATCAAAGACCTGTTTAGCTTTACCATAACTACCCATCTGATAATAAGCATTTGCCAATTCTCGGTCAACACGAATTTCTGTCGGATGTTTTTCTTTCAGCTTCAGCAACATATTTACTGACAACTGAGGATTTACACCAATATATGCATTTGCATACTTATAATATGCATCATAACAATCCTCGTCAAACAAGATAGCTTGTTCATAATAACCGCAAGCTGTACCCACATCTTTCACAGACAGAGCAATATCTCCCTGCAGAACATAACTCTCTCCATTTTTCGAATCCACTTTTCTTGCACGTTCTGCATATTCTTTCGCTGCATCCATTTTACCATTGTCTAAATATGCTTTACCAATGGCAACCAACAAAGATACATTCTTTTTATTTTTACCTTTCAGAAGTTCATCGAAAGCATCTTCAGCAGCATCTGGATTATCTTTAATCATTGCAGCAATCTTGTCAATCTGCTTTGTCATATCGGGAGTCAAAGGCTCCTGAGCATACAGAGAAGCAGACAACAAAAAGCTCAAACAAAATGCACTCAAAACTCTAGTTTTCATAATCATATATTAATTCCTTATTAAAACTCATCTTTCACATTCACTAAACGAACAGGCTGCGTTGCCGGCACAATACCCGACTTCAGGATAATTCTTTGTCCTTTGTCACTTGTAAGGAAAGTCATCAAACCGGTTGGCAAAGCACTACGTGGATCGTTTATTAAAATAAAGACATCATGAACCAATGGATATTCTCTCAAAGCAAGATAAGCCTGATAGGGCTTATAACTGTTTCCTACCGTCGCATGTCCTGAATTGCTGACAGACATCACCTTTACACTTTCATTAAACGTAAGGTGAGTAGAATCTGCTGCATTACCTACCCAGTTAGCTCCGATAACTCCCAACGCATTAGGAGTCTTAGATACATACTCGATAACTTCCTCATTCGATTTCAATGCTGTCAAATTTGAAGCCAACGGCTCGCCTTTACAGATTGAATCAATAGCATAATGTATAGTTCCCGAATTAGGATTATCAAACACTACATTCAAATCACCTAAACGAGAGGTCGGATATAACTCTTTCCACGATTTTACTTTACCAGTCAAAATTTGACGGAACTGCCCTACTGTTATCAACGAATCTTCATTCTCCAGATTCGTAATCAGAGCAATGCCACTCACTGCCATTCGAATGGACTCTGGAAAGAATTTGCGCGTATGAAAAGAAGCCAGTTCTTTATCACTCAAGCGCCGGTTTGCAATCGCCAGCCGCACACTATCTTGCAAAAGCAAATTAATGGCTTCCACCTCACTACAATAAATAGGAGTTACTTCAGCCTCTGGAGTCAATGCCAGATACACTTGCAATTCTTCTTCCATAATCGGCCGCAGCGATTCATCTACTGCAATCTTTATGGAACCCGAATACAAAGTCTGACCATCGCCCGCCTGCTTCTGACTACAAGAAACCAACGCCAAAAGTAAACAAACACAACCTAAAAGACTTCCTTTCATACACGCTTCCTTAAAATATTACTGCAATCTAAATACAATCGGACAAGTGTAATATACCGGTACATTACGTCCATTCTGCTTACCCGGAATCCACTTCGGCAAAGATTGTACTACACGTACAGCTTCTTTGTCACAATAGGGATCCAAAGAACGCAAAACCTGCACATCTTCCACATTACCTTCTGCAGTCACGACAAATCGCAAAATAACACGTCCCTGAATACCGTTTTCCTGAGCAATAGCCGGATAACGCAGATTCTTCGAAATGTATTTCATCAATTCAGCCGGACCACCGGGGAACTGCGGCATCTGTTCTACCATCGTGTAAGGTTCTTCTTTCTCTTCAGGAGCTTGTGTAATCACTTCTTGCAAATCAGCGATATCAGCACCTTCCAATTCGTTGTTACCCTTCACATCGGCAATAGAAATCTGCACCTTTGATTCGGTCAACTCGTCCTGACTCTTCAATTCATCTTCGTCTGCTACTTCTTCATCTTTCTTAATGACCGGAGCAGTAAATTTGATGGTACTCTTCAACTGAGGAGGAGGAGCGATCTGTTCTACCGGTTTTACCAACTCTTCTTGCTTAACTTCAGGTTCTTCCAATTGTGAAAGCTGTGTTACTTCCAACATTTCCTCTTCCTTTTCCGGAATAGCCATCTGTATCAGTCGAGGAAGGTAGAAACCTACAGCAGCAACGACAATTACAATAATGATAGCAGCCAACTGACGTCTACCAAAATCACGGCGCATTTTATACGCACCGTAAGCTTTATTTTTATCTTTGAAAATGAGCTCACACCATTCCAAAGAAATCAAATCTATTTTTGCCATATTCTTTTCTTTTTAAGGTGTTACACATTTCAACTAGCTGCTGCATCTCTGGTCAACTGACCCTTGGAATTATAATTGTCGATCAGGAACTGATCTCCTTCCGTAATGTCAACAATCACATATTTACCGATACTGCAAATCTGCATTTCATCCAACGCGTCAATCAGGTTCTTGTAAGTAGATTTATCGGTTGCCTTAATAATCACAGTCGGTGTATTTTTGGCAGCCTTTACTTCCGATACCTGCTTTTTGTACTCGTCTTCCGTAATTTCCAGATTAGCCTTCTTCTGCTTCAACTCTTCTACTTTCTTCACGGCTTCGTAGTTCTTGCGGAGCAATACTTTACGGATACCATTGGCAGTATAATCGGTTTCTTTCAAAGAAGTATAATCCTCGTAATTAGGTTCGCCTTCATAATAATAGAGCTTATTATCTGCATCCAACAGCATTGTAAGAGCTTGCGAAGCCTTTACTTTATTCTGCTGGTCTTCAGTAATATTCTCATCATTGGTCGGCATACTAATTTCCATCGTCTGAGGTTTGCTCAACGAGGTACAGAGCATAAAGAAAGTAATCAAAAGCATGTTCATATCCACCATCGGCGTGAAGTCGACGCGAACAGCCATTTTTTTCTGCTTTGATCCTTTACCTTTTTTGCCTCCACCATTATCTTGTATTTCAGCCATATTTAAAATTCTCCTTTTTTATTCGTCAGACACTTGTTTCAATGAAGTAATCAGATTGTATCTGTTTTCCTTCAAATCTTGAAGAGAACTCATCACGTTCTTAATGACAGAATAAGGAGTACTTTGGTCGGCCTTGATAGCAATACGCAAGTCGCGGTTTGTTGCACGTGCATTACGTATCCAAGCCTTAAATTGGTTGTCCACACTGTCACAAGGAATTCCGTAATCCTTCAATATCTTGTCCTGCTCTTCGCCTGGAAGTGCGAGGAACTGCTTCATATTCTTCATTGGAACGCCGAACGTTTGGAATACCGAGAACTTTTTCACTTCTTCCGGAGTGAAACTCAGACCATATTCTTTTCCTACGGCTTCCAATGTAGCTGCCATATCCTGCTGTTTGTCAAGACTCATAAAAATCTTGCCACTCGGTTCGACAAGAATCTGCAGAATGTTCGTTTCCGGAATCTTGATTTCGGAAACCGAACCCGGAGTAACGACCTGTACCGGCTCTTTCTTAATGAAGTTACCTGTCAACATAAAGAAAGTAAGCAGCAACACGGTCACGTCACTCATGGCAGTCATGTCGATAAACATGGACTTCTTTTTTATTTGAACTTTACCCATAATTAACTATTTATTAAAAATTAGTTATAACGTTTTCCGTCTTACACAAAAGACCAATAAGTGTCTCTTGTTTATTTATGGGTAGCGTTGAATGTCTGTACGATAGAGAAGCCTACTTCGTCAAGGCTGTAAGTCAGTTTATCAATCTTGTTAGTAAAGTAGTTGTAAGAAATAACTGCCAACGCACCAGTCAAGATACCGAATGCAGTGTTGATCAAGGCTTCAGAAATACCGGTTGACAACGCAACTGAGTCAGTACCACCACCAGCAGACAGAGCGGCAAATGAACGGATCATACCGATAACTGTACCGAGCAATCCCATCAATGTACCCAATGTAGTAATCGTACCGATAATCGGCAAGTTCTGCTGCAACATCGGCATTTCCAATGCAGTAGCTTCTTCCAATGATTTTTGGATAGCCAATACCTTCTGGTCTTTATCCAATTCAGCATTTTGTTCCATCTCACGATAAGTCTGCAAAGTTGCACCTACTACATTTGCTACAGAACCGCGTTGCTTGTCGCACAATGCCTGAGCAGCTTCCATATCATTCTTTGCCAGAGCATCTTTAATCTGAGCAACGAATTTAACCAATTTACCACGGCCAAAAGCAGCACGGATAGTGAAATAACGCTCAACGCTCAATGCCAACACAGTCAACAATAAAGTCTGGATAACCGGTACGACAACACCACCTTTGTAGATAGTACCCAACATGTTACCCGGCAGCGGGTGGTTGTTCGGGTCATCGTTCATGAAGTTAGACGGATCGCCCAACACGAACTTGTAAATACACAATGCAACAATAAAGCATGCGATAATAACTAAACCAGCAGCTTCAATTCCCTTAAATCCTTGTTTTTGTTTTTTAGTAGTTTCCATAAAATTACTCTTTTAATATTAATTAGAAATTTAATTGAATATCGGTCTTCTTACTGGGACAACACACTTGCACCGTCTTCTTAGTTTACGTTAACAAAGATATCAGGCAGGCTTATTGCCCCAAATGTTTTTTACAGCTACAAAGAAAAAAGAAATTCATGACATATCAAAATCAAATGCCGTTATTTTGGCTTAAATTTTAAATTTTATTTGAATATCCCCCTCTTTTACTACATTCTCGCTAAAAATCGCCTCATATTTTGCCATAAAATACGACTAAACAACTTTTCAATCTTGAAAATATACCCGTTTTACGCGATTCGAAACATTGGTCAAAATCTCGTAAGGTATCGTATCAAGAGCATTCGACAACACCGTCACGGGCAGGTCATCTCCAAAGACAACCACCTTATCCCCTTCCTTACAGTCTATACCTGTCACATCAATCATACACACATCCATGCAGATATTGCCTATATACGGGGCTTTCTGTCCATTCACCAAACAGTAGGCATTACCGTTCCCCAAATGCCGATTCAATCCATCAGCATATCCTATAGGAACAGTGGCAATGCGTGAGTCACGGTGCAACACTCCCTTCCGGCTATAGCCAATAGTTTCATCTGCTGATACATTATGAATTTGCAAAATTGTAGTTTTCAGCGTACTTACGTTATGCAAGACACGATTGGTATAAGGATCAATCCCATACAATCCTATACCCAACCGTACCATATCAAATTGTGCTCCCGGATAGCGTTCGATACCCGCCGTATTACAAATATGACGTAAAATCTTATGCGTAAATCCGGCCTGCAATTCGGCCGAAGCGGCTTCAAACGTTTCAATCTGCTTTCGTGTAAAAGCATCGAAACGAGAAGAATCACTTCCCACCAGATGTGAAAAGACCGAACGTGGTATTACTGCCGACTGACGATTCAAACGTTCAACCAACGGTTTCATATCGTTATACGGATCGAACCCTAAGCGGTGCATGCCCGTATCAATTTTAATATGGATAGGGAAATTAGACACTCCTTCCCGTTCGGCAGCTTTAATCAGATCTTCCAAAATGCGAAAGCCATAAATATTCGGTTCAAGGCGATAGGCAAACATTGTCTTAAATGCCGTCACTTCAGGATTCATGATTATGATAGGGCAAGTAATGCCTGCCTTCCGCAAATCAGCTCCTTCATCTGCCACAGCCACAGCCAGGTAATCAACCCGGTGTTCTTCCAAAGTCTTTGCCACTTCAAACGGACCAGCCCCGTATGCCGATGCCTTGACCATACACATCAATTTGGTCTCAGGTTTCAGTTTATTGCGGTAATAATTCAAATTATCGACCAAAGCATTCAGGTTTATTTCCAGAATTGTTTCGTGTACTTTCAACTCCAACAAATCCGTCACCTCATCAAAATGAAAAGCTCGTGCCCCCTTCACCAGGACGACATCGCCCCGTAACGAAGCAAGCACACCGGAAGCTATCAGTTCTTTCGTTGTCTGGAAAAATTGTTTATCCTTCACTTCGAAACGAGCCGAAGCAGCCGAAATCTCTTCGCCCACTCCTATTAACCGGTCTACTCCTCTACTATGAACCAAGTCTGCGACTTGGCGATAAAGCAATTTTCCCGGCTGCCCAGTCTCCAGAATGTCCGACAGAATCAATGTACGACGGCGCATTTTACCTTCAGACCGCCTTGCCATAAAATCAAGTGCTATGTCTAACGAAGCAAAATCTGAATTATAACTATCATTTATCAACACACAGCCGTTTTTACCCTCTTTCACTTCCAGCCGCATAGCTACCGGTTCCAGACAAGCCATCCGTTCGGCTATTGTCTCAGGCGAGACCATCAGATATAAAGCTACCGCCAGGCAATTCAGTGAATTTTCAATGGAAGCATCATCAATATACGGAATACGGTATTCTTTAAAAAATCCCAAATACCTATATTTCACAGTCGTACCCGTAGCATCTTTTTCTATTTTCTCGACAAAAAGAGGGCGTTCCACATCTTTCATTGACCAGGCAATTTCACGCGCTGCGAACAACGATTTCGCCACACAACTGCTTATCAGTTCATTATCGCCATTATAAATAATTACATCACAATCCTTAAACAAGAGCAATTTCTCCATACATTTCTCCTGCAAAGAAGTAAAATTCTCCTGATGAGCACCACCTATATTAGTCAACACACCGATAGTGGGACGGATAATAGGCTCTAAGGCTTCCATTTCCCCCATTTCAGAAATACCGGCTTCGAAAATACCCAGTTCCGTATGTGAATCCATCATCCAAACCGACAAAGGAACACCGATCTGAGAATTATAACTGCGCGGCGAACGTGTAATTCTCCGTTCCGGGCTTAGCAACTGGTAAAGCCATTCCTTTACCACCGTTTTCCCATTACTTCCCGTAATGCCCACAACAGGGACATCGAATTGCTCACGATGCTTAGCAGCCAAACGCTGTAAAGCTTTCAGCACATTACTCACGACCAGAAAGTTTATATCTTTACAGCCCTGCATCTTTTTCGGAATTTCAGTAACTACAAAATTATATACACCCCGTGCATACAATTCTTCAATATACTTATGGCCGTCATTGCGTTTAGTCTTCAGCGCAAAAAACAATGTTTCTTCCGGAAAACATAACGAACGACTATCAGTCAGTATCCAATCAACCTGTGCCGGACGGTCTCCGACACGATTTGCTCCTATTACGGAAACTATTTCTTCAATCGAGCTTGACATAGATTAATTTCATTTTGGACATCTAAGTACGCGAATTTTTCTTTTAGCGCTTCTATGTTTAACAGTATTTGACTTAAAAAACGCTGATATTGCTTCGAATCAGGGTCAAACGGACGATGTTCCAGTCCTTTTTTCACCACTTCCCAATCTTTAAGGAAGCGGTGGGTAGCCGGCGGAAAAAAAGTCTGCCCAAAACATTCCCATATATAATGGACAGCTTGGAATGACGGATGCAACATATCATCAGCATAAAAACGGTAATCACGTAATTCATCCACCATGATTTCATAAGAAGGAAAATAAAAACAACGGGCTGGATAGGCGTCTATCAGTTTTTGCACGGCCAACAACAACACAGATTTACTGATTTGATTACCATGCATACCATCTTTTACATGACGGATAGGACTCACTGTAAACAAAAAGTGCAAATCAGGCTTCAACGCTGACAACCTCTCCACCAACAAGGAATAAGCCCCTACGATTTCATCTACTCCCAACAACCGACGGTTAAAACAATTCCCAGGCAATTTATGACAGTTCCCCACTACCTGTCCGTTTTCTTTCCACTCATATACCCAAGCGGTTCCCCAAGTGAACATCACCCAATGTGCCTGATGCAGACATTCTCTAGCATGTAGCAACCGGGCATTGATTTTAGTCAGACATTCTTCGGGATTGCGCGACGAGAAACTGCTATGATGCATCAAGCTATACCAAACACCCTGATATTCCTTCAGATTTTCCTTATTATATATAAAAGGACAATCCACCTGCGAAATAGCCTCAGCTATCGAACTTGGATTGTATAACACACCAAACGGGTTCACATCACACCTGAATTTATAATCCATAAACAACTTCCCGATATTTTCAGCAAAGCAAGATCCCCACAACATCAACACATCCGAATGATTGACTGGAGGCATCCCTACAGGTAAATCCACTTTTGTTCTAAACTCCATAAACAGACTATATTCGTTATTTTTGGTACAAATGTAAACACTCTACACATATTTATTGTACTTTTGCACCATTAATATTGAAAAGAAATCAGATGGAACAAGCTACTTCTTACGAATTGTTGAACAAAATAGATAGTCCAAAGGATTTGCGCCATCTTCCAGCCGATTTACTTCCGGAAGTTTGCAAAGAGCTTAGGGAAATGATTATTGACGAACTTTCCCGTAATCCTGGGCATTTCGGTTCAAGCTTGGGAGTTATTGAATTGACAGTTGCCCTTCATTACGTATTCAACACTCCCTACGACCGCATCGTATGGGACGTAGGACATCAGGCATACGGTCACAAGATTCTGACCGGACGCCGTGACCGGTTCTGCACCAACCGGAAACTGAACGGTTTGTGCCCCTTTCCCTCACCTGCCGAAAGCGAATACGATACATTCACCTGCGGACACGCATCCAATTCCATCTCTGCCGCATTAGGAATGGCGGTCGCCGCCTCGCGAAAAGGAGAAGACGACCGGCATGTAGTAGCCATCATCGGAGACGGGTCAATGAGTGGCGGACTGGCTTTCGAAGGACTGAACAATGCCTCATCCACTCCCAATAACCTGTTGATTATCCTTAACGACAACAACATGGCCATCGACCGTAGCGTAGGAGGCATGAAACAATACCTGCTGAACCTGCAAACCTCGGAAGGATACAACCGTCTGCGTTTTGCCATCGCTCAAAAGCTGCGTAAAATAGGCATTCTGACAGAAGAACGCCAAAAAAGCCTGCTGAGGTTCAACAACAGCCTAAAATCGGTATTGACCCAACAGCAAAATATTTTCGAAGGAATGAACATCCGCTATTTCGGGCCAGTAAACGGACACGACGTGCTTTCACTGACCAAAGTCCTGAAAGAAATAAAGGACATGAAAGGACCAAAACTGTTGCATATCCATACCGTTAAAGGCAAAGGGTTCAAACCGGCTGAAAAAGAAGCGACCCTTTGGCACGCTCCCGGAAAATTCAATAAAGAAACCGGTGAACGTATCATTCCTGACACTACCGGAATGCCTCCCCTGTTTCAGGACGTATTTGGCAATACCTTATTGGAACTGGCAAGGCAAAACAAGAAAATTATCGGTGTCACCCCTGCCATGCCTACCGGATGTTCGATGAACATATTGATGAAAGCCATGCCCGACCGGGCTTTTGACGTAGGCATCGCCGAAGGACACGCCGTAACTTTTTCAGGAGGAATGGCAAAAGAAGGATTACAACCGTTCTGTAATATCTACTCATCATTTATGCAACGTGCCTACGATAACATCATTCACGACATAGCTATCCAGCGGTTGAACGTAGTGCTATGCCTAGACCGTGCAGGATTGGTAGGAGAAGACGGACCGACTCATCACGGTATATTCGATTTGGCTTATTTGCGCCCTATTCCTAACTTGACCATCGCATCACCATACGACGAGCACGAGCTACGTAAACTGATGTACACAGCACAACTACCCGACCAAGGACCATTCGCTATCCGATATCCACGTGGCAGAGGAACACAGACTGACTGGGAATGTCCGTTTGAAGCCATCGAGGTAGGAAAAGGCAGAAAGCTGAAAGACGGTTCCGACCTTGCCGTTATCACCATCGGTCCTATCGGCAACGATGCCGCACAGGCTATTACCGAAAGCGAGGCACATACAGGGAAGAGCATTGCCCATTATGACTTACGTTTTCTGAAACCATTAGACGAAGCCATGCTCCACGAAATAGGAAAACGATTCCATCGTATCGTTACCGTAGAAGACGGCATCCTGAAAGGAGGAATGGGCAGTGCCATACTCGAATTCATGTCCGATAACGGATATACACCTGTCGTCAAACGACTGGGCATCCCCGACCGTTTCATTCCACACGGACCCGTAGAATCCTTACATGCCATCTGTGGTATAGACAAGACAACGATATATAACACACTTATTCATTTACTTGAAGTATGAAAATCATTATTGCAGGAGCAGGCGCAGTAGGCACCCATCTTGCCAAACTGCTGGCTGGAGAAAAACAAGACATCATCCTCATGGATGAAGACGAAGACAGACTGGGAAAACTTGGCAACAATTTCGACCTGATGACGGTCAACATCTCTCCTACTTCCATATCCGGACTGAAAGAAGCAGGAACGGCAAATGCCGACTTGTTTATAGCCGTCACTCCCAACGAGAGCCAGAACATGACCGCCTGCATGCTTGCTGCCGGACTAGGAGCCAAGAAAACCGTAGCCCGTATCGACAATTACGAATACTTGCTGCCTAAATACCAGGAATTTTTCGCCAAACGTGGAGTACATTCACTCATCTACCCTGAAATGCTGGCAGCAAAAGACATTGTCGACGCAGTCAAGATGAGCTGGATACGCCAGTGGTGGGAGTTTGCAGGAGGCGCACTCGTGCTTATCGGAACCAAGATGCGGGAAACGGCCGAAATCTTAAACATTCCCCTCTACGAACTAGGCGGACAAAACATTCCATTCCACATCGTTGCCATCAAGCGTGGCAATGAAACCATCATCCCCAGAGGTGATGACTCTATCCTGCTGAACGATATTGTGTATTTTACCACCACAAAAAAATACATACCCTATATCCGCAAAATTGCAGGCAAAGAAAACTATGCCGACGTGCGTAACGTGATGATTATGGGAGGAAGCCGCATCGCCGTGCGCACAGTACAATACATGCCCGAATACATGCGTACCAAAATTATCGAAAGCGACTATGCACGTTGCAATCGCCTGACCGAACTGGTAGACGATAAAGTAATGATTATCAACGGAGACGGACGAGACTTAGACCTGCTGACAGAAGAGGGCATCAAAAACACTGAAGCATTCGTTGCCCTGACCGGAAGCGCCGAAACAAATATCCTTGCCTGCCTTGCAGCCAAACGGATGGGTGTGAGCAAAACCGTAGCACAAGTAGAAAACGTAGACTACATCAGTATGGCTGAAAGCATGGACATAGGCTGTGTCATCAACAAGAAATTCATCGCAGCAAGCCATATTTACCAGATGATGCTGGATGCAGACGTATCGAACGTGAAATGTCTTACCTTTGCCAATGCCGATGTAGCAGAGTTTACCGTCAAGGCAGGAGCACGCATCACCCGTTCGCAGGTAAAAGATGCCGGATTACCCAAAGGAGCTACCATCGGAGGACTGATACGAAACGGAGAAGGTATCTTGGTAACAGGTAACACTACCATTCAGGAAAACGACCACGTTGTGGTGTTCTGCCTGAACATGATGATTAAAAAATTAGAAAAATTCTTCAATTAAGAAGCTGTTTTGAATTTATCGTGCGATGATTTGGGATGAGTTTTTGAGGCATTTTCGCTTCTGTGATGAGGAAGATAGCGGGCTATCTGACGAAGAACAGGAGCGAAAAAGACCAAAAAATCGCCCAAAGCACACACGAAAACGGATACATCAAGCCAAGAAAAACTTTTTGGAGAAATTCAAAACAGCTTCTAAGAGACAGTTCCTAAATCTTGCCCAGGTTTATTTTGTGAATTGTTTTCGAGGATGTCCCGCATTCCCCTATTGCTATACCATCATTGTGGGCATAATTATGGGGCGGAGGCAGCGGACATTGCTTGTCCTTTTCCGGGATAAGATTGTGCCGGCAAAGACAGTTAACTGCGTTGCCAGTCCCAGTACCAGTAGGACTGCAGTCCTACTGGTACTGGGACTGGGCAAGGACTGCAATGCATCTTATCATGCAGTTGATATATGCTGGAATAATGATTGGTCAGATGCAGACATTCTCATTTCTGGACATCCATACACCTTCCTCCACCCGACAAGCCACACCAGCATACACATACCGATTGCATCAAATTACACAGTCCAGCCTTGCACCTGTCCTGACCAACAAGAATTGACAACAGACTGTCTTCACACCTCCAAACCCCTCCTCTGAACCGCTTTTACCATTAGCCCAACATAGAGATTCTTAAATATTTGCCCGCTTGTCTACTTTTTTATGCAATTTTGCTTCCTGTTAATTAAAAATAAATACGTATCTTTGCCTCCAGTTTTCAGACTGGTCAGCAATGAAAAAACGGACAAAACCCACACTAATACTTTATGAATCCTTTATAGTGCCACCTATAAGGGCAGGAATGGTGTGTGCCTTTTCCGAGACCGGCCGTAATCGCACACGACAAGAGAATTATCATCAAATATAATTATATATATGTTTTTCACGTTTTTAGTTGTAGCTATCCTGACAGCCGTTGTGCTGGTGGTAGCGGCACTGACGATTTCAAACCTTATCGCGCCTCACACGTTCAACCCGCAAAAGGGTGAACCATATGAGTGTGGTATCCCGACCCGCGGACAGTCATGGGTACAGTTCAAGGCAGGCTATTACCTGTTTGCCATCTTGTTCCTGATGTTCGACATCGAGACCGTATTCCTCTTCCCGTGGGCGAATGTAGTGACTGAAATCGGTGCCTACGCATTAGTGTGTGTATCATTCTTCTTGTTAGTATTAATTTTGGGCTTGGCATACGCCTGGCGGAAAGGAGCGTTGGAATGGAAATAAAGAAACCGAAAATCCGCTCTATGCAGTATGATGAGTTCAAGAACAACGACTATCTGGAACGCATGGTCCAGCAGTTGAACGATGATGGTGCAGGTGTTATCCTGACCACTTTCGATGACCTGATCAACTGGGGACGAAGCAATTCTGTATGGGGATTGTTGCTGGGAACAAGCTGCTGCGCCATCGAATTCATGGCATTGGGTGCCGCACGTTACGACATGGCACGTTTCGGATTCGAGGTAACACGTAACTCCCCTCGCCAAGCCGATGTACTGGTGGTAATGGGTACCATCACCTATCGTACTGCTCCTGTAATGAAACGTCTGTACGATCAGATGGCAGAGCCCAAGTATGTAGTTGCCGTAGGCGGATGTACCATTTCAGGAGGTCCGTTCATCAAATCCTACAACGTAGTAAACGGTATCGACAAAGTAATTCCTGTCGACGTATACATTCCCGGCTGCCCTCCACGTCCTGAAGCCTTCTATTACGGTTTGATGCAATTGCAACGCAAAATGAAGGTAGAACGCTACCTGGGAGGTGTAAACCGCAAGACCGAAGCAAATGATGAGGTAAACGATAACGAAACAGAAAAGGCGAAAGGAGGTCAGGTATGAAACGTGACGACGTAATGAAGACAATACAAGGAGCAGAAGTGTGTCCGGGAAATGCCGGAGTCATCAAAGTGCCATTAAGCGATTTCCGTCACGTGGCAGAAGGATTGAGAAACGACCCGCAAAGCCCGATGGATTTCTTGCGCGACATTGTAGGCATGGACTGGGGTGAAGAAGGTCTGGGAGCCATCTACTTCATGGAATCGACCGTAACGGGCGATACCATAGCCATCCGCACCGCAACAACCGACCGCCAACAGCCGTTGCTTCCCACTGTAAGCGATTTATGGAAGACTGCCCTCATCAAAGAACGCGAGGTATACGACTTCTTCGGCATCCTGTTTACCGGCCATCCGGACATGCGCCGTCTTTTCTTGCGGGAAGACTGGATAGGCTGGCCGCTGCGCAAAGACTACGATATGAAATCAAACCCTTTGCGTTTGGACAATGAAATCAATGCGGATATTACCAAAGAATACCGTCTGCAACGCGACGGAACCCTGCAAGGCATTGACCACCGTGTGTTCGGTGAAGATGATTTTGTCGTAAGCATGGGTCCCCAACACCCGTCTACACACGGTGCATTACGTATGCGCATCGCGCTTGACGGAGAAGTGGTCAAGAAAGTCGATCCCGTATTGGGATACATCCACCGCGGCATCGAAAAGATGAACGAAAGCCTGACTTATCCGCAGACATTGGGCATGACCGACCGTCTGGACTATCTGAGTGCCCACCAAAGCCGCCACGCACTGTGTACATGTATCGAACAAGCTGCCGGCATCGAAATCTCGGAACGTGCACAATACATCCGCACCATCATGGACGAGCTTCAACGTATCGATTCTCACTTGCTGTTCTATTCTTGTCTGGTATTGGATATGGGTGCCATGACTCCGTTCTTCTACGGATTCCGTGAAAGAGAGATGATACTCGACATCTTCGAGGAAACTACAGGAGGACGTCTGATTCAGCACTATAACGTAATCGGCGGCGTGCAAGATGATATTCACCCCACTTTCTGCCAGAAAGTGAAAGATTTCATCAAGCATCTGCGTAAAGTCATCAAGGACTATCACGATATCTTTACCGGAAACGTCATTGCTGATACCCGTATGAAAGGCGTAGGTATCCTGACCAAAGAAGACGCTATCTCAATGGGATGCACCGGAGGCACAGGACGTGCTACAGGATGGGCAAACGATGTGCGCAAACGTCACCCGTATGCATTGTATGACAAGGTGGATTTCAAGCAAATCACTTACAACGAATGTGATACTTTCGCACGCTACATGGTACGTATGGACGAAATCATGGAATCATGCCGCATCATCGAACAACTGATAGACAACATTCCGGCAGGTGAATTCCGCGTAAAGACCAAACCGATTATCAAGTTGCCGGAAGGTATCTGGACATCGGCAGTAGAGGCAAGCCGTGGCGAATTTGGTGTCGTAATCGAAAGTCATGGTGACAAGACTCCTTACCGTATGCACTTCCGCTCGACAGGATTGCCACTGGTACAGGCGATGGACACACTTTGCCGTGGCTGGAAATTTGCCGACCTGATTGCCATCGGTGCTTCGGTAGACTTCGTTATCCCGGATATCGACCGATGAGAAAGAAGAAACAACGTTCGGCGCAAGCCTATTAAAAATTAAGAATAAACCAATATGAACCAAGCATTTTTAGATTACTATAACCTGCAACCGCTCTTGGCCGCCATCCACTCTTGGCTGTGCGGTATAATGCCGGAAGGTCTTGCCATTTTCCTGGAATGTGTCGTTGTGGGTGTTATTATTTTGGTATTATATGCCGTGCTTGCCATCATCCTTATTTATATGGAACGTAAGGTCTGCGCGGCTTTCCAGTGCCGTATCGGTCCCAACCGTGTAGGTGGCAAAGGAGGTCTGCTGCAAGTTCCGGCAGACGTTATCAAGATTCTGATCAAGGAAGTATTCAAGCTGAAGAATGCCGACCAGTTCCTATACGGTCTGGCTCCTTTCCTTGTGATTCTTGCCTCCATCTTGACGTTCTCCTGCCTGCCTTGGCACAATGGTGGAGAAATTCTGAGTATGAACATCGGCATCTTGTTTGTGCTGGCAGCCTCTTCCATCGGTATCCTGGGCATTTTGCTTGCCGGCTGGAGCAGTAACAGCAAATATACCCTTATCGGTGCCGTGCGAAGCGGTGCAATGCTCATCAGCTACGAAATCTCTATCGGAATCACGGTACTGACCATGGTGATGCTAAGTGGAACAATGGATATCCACGAAATCGTAATGAGTCAAGCCAACGGCTGGAACATTTTCAAGGGACATATCGTAGCCATCGTAGCATTCATCATCTATCTGATTGCAGGTAATGCCGAGGCAAACCGTGGCCCGTTCGACCTTGCCGAAGCAGAACAAGAACTGACAGCCGGATACCATACCGAATATTCGGGTATGCATTTCGGATTCTTTTACTTGGCAGAATACCTGAACCTGTTCATCACATCGGGAATCGCCACTACCCTCTTCCTGGGAGGATGGATGCCGCTACACATTGCCGGTCTTGACGGATTCAACGCTGTAATGGACTACATTCCGGGTATTGTATGGTTCTTGGGAAAAACGTTCTTCGTCGTATTCCTGCTGATGTGGCTGCGTTGGACTTACCCACGTCTGCGTATCGACCAAGTACTGACCTTGGAATGGAAATACATCATGCCGTTGTCATTGCTCGTCATGCTGGTGATGGCTGTATGCAAAGTTTATGGACTCGTTTTTTAATACAGAATTAACATGGAAAGTTTCAGCGACTATATAAAAGGATATGCTTCAGGCTTAAAAAGCTTGCTTATCGGCCTGCGCACTTCGATGAAAGTGTTTTTGGAACCGAAAATTACCGAGCAATATCCTGAAAACCGTCATACGACCCTGCACATCCCCGAACGCCACCGTGCCAAGCTGACGATGATTCACGATGAAGAGAACCATCATCACTGCATCGCGTGCGGACTGTGTCAGATGAATTGCCCGAACGGCACAATCAAACTCACGACAGAAACGCGTGAAGATGCCGACGGAAAGAAGAAAAAAGTATTGGTCAAATATGAGTACAATCTTGGCTCGTGCATGTTTTGCAACTTGTGTGTGAATGCCTGCCCTCATGGTGCCATTGAGTTCACCAACGATTTTGAAAACGCGGTGTTCGAGAAAGACAAGCTCGTCTTGACCCTTAACCACGAAGGTTCAACCCTCGCTAAATAATCAAAATAGAATATGGAAATACTATCATTTCAAAATATCGTATTCTTCGTAGTGGCACTCGCCATTGCAGTGTGCTCGGTACTTGCTGTAACCACAGGCAAACTGTTGCGTGCCGCTACCTACCTGCTGTTTGTTCTCTTCGGAACCGCGGCGATATTCTTTATGCTGGGCTACACGTTCTTGGGTGCTGTCCAGCTGATGGTGTATGCCGGAGGTATCATTGTATTGTATGTATTCTCTATCGCATTGACCCGTTCGGACAAAGACATGAAATACAAAGTAAGCAAAGCCAAGCTATTCAGCCTGCTCGCTACCACAGTAGTAGGTGCCGCATTGGTTCTCTTGCTGCTTTTCACCAATGGATTTGCCCTCAACACTATCCCGCTGGGAGAAGAACTTCCCTCACGCGAAGTTGGCTTGGCTCTTGTAGGAACGGATAAATATCAATTTGTATTACCTTTTGAGGTAGTCAGTGTCTTGCTGCTGGCATGTATGATTGGTGGCATCCTGATAGCACGAAAGGAAAAATAAACAGGAGGTTCAATTTATGGAAATACATGTAATACATTACTTGGTCATCAGTACCATCATGATGTTTTGTGGTATTTACGGATTCTTTACCCGCAAAAACCTGCTGGCACTGCTCATCTCCGTCGAGCTTATGCTGAATGCAACGAACATTAACTTTGCCGTATTCAACCGTTATCTTTTTCCAGGACAACTGGAAGGACATTTCTTCACGTTATTCGGTATTGCCATCGCAGCAGCTGAAACAGCCGTAGCGATAGCCATTATCATCAATGTGTACCGCAACGTGAAACAAGTCCTGACCGATGACATCACCGACATGAAAGGATAACTAAAACAATTATCGATTATGGAATATACAATACTGATACTCGCGCTGCCCGTTCTGAGTTTCCTGATATTGGGACTGACGGGTATGTACATGAAACATCGCGTAGCGGGGCTCATCGGCACATTGTCACTGACAGCTGTTACGATTCTGAGCTACCTCACCGCTTACGAATACTTCACGGCTCCACGCACGGCAGAAGGAGTTTTCCAGACGCTGATGCCTTGGAATATCCAATGGCTACCCTTCAACACCTCGCTGCACATTGACATGGGCATCTTGCTCGACCCGATTTCGGTAATGATGCTGGTTGTCATCTCGACGGTCAGCCTGATGGTGCATATCTACTCATTCGGTTACATGAAAGGAGAAGTGGGATTCCAGCGTTATTATGCATTCTTGTCGCTTTTCTCATTCTCTATGCTGGGATTGGTCCTTGCTACCAACATTTTCCAGATGTACGTGTTCTGGGAGTTAGTGGGTGTTTCTTCTTATTTGCTTATCGGATTCTATTATACGAAACCAGAAGCCATTGCAGCAAGCAAAAAAGCATTCATCGTTACACGTTTTGCCGATTTGGGCTTCCTCATCGGTATTCTGCTTTACGGTTTCTACATGGGAACCTTTACTTTCACTCCCGAACAGGAACAGCTGATGAAATGCGGTATGGTACTGCCGTTAGCCCTCGGACTGATGTTCATTGGTGGTGCTGGTAAGAGTGCCATGTTCCCGTTGCACATCTGGTTGCCCGATGCCATGGAAGGTCCTACACCAGTCAGCGCCCTTATCCATGCTGCTACCATGGTGGTTGCCGGTGTTTACCTGGTAGCCCGCATGTTCCCATTGTTTATCGGTTATGCCCCCGAGACACTACATCTTGTAGCATACGTAGGTGCATTCACAGCTTTCTATGCGGCATCTGTCGCCTGTGTGCAGAGCGATATCAAGCGTGTGCTTGCCTTCTCAACCATTTCTCAAATTGGTTTCATGATGGTAGCACTGGGAGTTTGTACTTCTGCCGACCCGCATGAAGGCGGTTTGGGCTATATGGCTGGTATGTTCCACCTGTTCACTCACGCCATGTTCAAGGCTTTGTTGTTCCTGGGTGCCGGATGTATCATCCATGCCGTACATAGCAACGAAATGTCTACCATGGGCGGTTTGCGCAAGTATATGCCGATTACCCACATCACCTTCCTGATTGCCTGCCTGGCTATTGCAGGTATCCCTCCGTTCTCAGGTTTCTTCTCAAAAGATGAAATCTTGACCGCCTGCTTCCAGTTCAGTCCGGTAATCGGTTGGATTATGACGATTATCGCCGGCATGACAGCATTCTACATGTTCCGTCTGTACTACGGCATCTTCTGGGGAACAGAGAATAAGGAACTGCACGAACATCATACCCCGCACGAAAGTCCGCTGAGCATGACTTTCCCGCTGATGGTACTTGCAGCCATCACTATTGTTTGTGGTTGGATTCTTCCGTTCGGTCACTTTGTTTCAGCTAACGGTCATGCTTACGACATCCACCTGAATACCCAAGTGGCAGTAACCAGCATCGTGGTAGCCCTGATTGCTATCGCACTGGCTACATGGATGTATGCACGCGACAAGCAACCGGTTGCCGATATGCTGGCAAAACGTTTCCCGACGTTGCACCGTGCCGCTTACAAGCGTTTCTACATGGATGAAATCTGGTTGTTCGTAACCAAGAAAATCATTTTCCGCTGCATCTCTACTCCACTTGCCTGGTTCGACCGTCACGTTATCGACCAATTCATGAACTTCATGGCTTGGAGCACCAACGCGGCAGGTGAAGCAGCCCAGCCTATACAGAATGGTAAAATCCAGAGCTATACCATGTGGTTCCTGGGTGGAGTTATAGTATTAACCGTCATGTTATTAGTATTATGAATATATTAAGTCTTTTCGTATTAGTACCTCTGCTGATGCTGTTGGGTTTATGGATAGCCCGCAACCTGAATCAGGTAAGAGGAGTGATGGTAGCCGGATCCAGTATCCTGCTGGTTCTTGCCGCATACCTTACCGTTTCTTATATTGGACTTCGAAACGGGGGTGCAACCGAAGAAATGCTTTTTACCGATAGCATCAGCTGGTATGCCCCATTACACATTGCCTACTCAGTAGGTGTCGACGGTATTTCGGTAGTAATGTTGCTGCTGAGTGCCATCATCGTGTTCACCGGAACATTCGCTTCGTGGAAGCTGAAGCCGCTTACCAAAGAATATTTTATGTGGTTTACTTTATTAAGTACCGGTGTATTCGGATTCTTTATCTCTACCGACCTGTTCACTATGTTCATGTTCTACGAGGTGGCATTGATTCCGATGTACCTGCTTATCGGTGTATGGGGAAGCGGCCGCAAAGAATATTCAGCCATGAAACTGACCTTGATGTTAATGGGTGGTTCGGCATTCCTGCTGATTGGTATTCTGGGTATCTTCTATGGTGCCGGAGCAGAAACCATGAACGTGATTGAAATCGCCAAACTGAAAATACCGACTGAATTCCAACAGGTATTCTTCCCAATGGTATTTTTGGGATTCGGTGTACTGGGAGCCCTCTTCCCATTCCATACATGGAGCCCTGACGGTCACGCTTCGGCACCGACCGCCGTATCTATGCTCCATGCCGGCGTATTGATGAAACTGGGAGGCTACGGATGCTTCCGTGTGGCAATGTACCTGATGCCTACCGGTATGGCATATTGGGGTGATTTCTTCTTGGTATTGACTACTATCTCGGTTGTTTACGGAGCATTCAGCGCCGTCGTACAGACTGACTTGAAATACATCAATGCCTACTCATCTGTAAGCCACTGCGGCTTGGTATTGTTTGCTTTGCTGATGGCTACCCGTGTCAGCTCGACAGGTGCTATCCTGCAGATGCTGAGCCACGGTTTGATGACAGCCTTGTTCTTTGCCCTCATCGGTATGATTTACGGACGCACACATACCCGTGACATCCGCCAGTTAAGCGGCTTGATGAAAATCATGCCCTTTTTGGCAGTAGGTTATGTGATTGCCGGTCTTGCCAATCTCGGTTTGCCGGGCTTGAGCGGATTTATTGCCGAAATGACCGTCTTTGTCGGTTCATTCCAGCATACAGACCTCTTCCACCGCACCTGTACCATCATCGCTACGATGAGTATCGTCATCACAGCAGTGTACATCCTGCGCGTTGTTGGAAAAATCCTGTATGGAACCTGCAAGAATCCGGAACACCTGAAACTGACAGACGCCACATGGGACGAACGCCTTGCCGTTATCTGCCTCATCGCAGCTGTTGCCGGACTTGGACTTGCTCCGTACTGGGTAAGTGACGTCATCAGCGGAAGTGTCGAACCTATCATTTCACAATTAATACATTAATCAAGACATTATGGATATAAGTGCAATATTTTCCGCCATGCAAGCAGAAATCAGTCTGGCAGTGATACTGATTATCATCTTGCTTGCCGACTTAATACTGAAACAGCCTAACCACAAGGCGTTACAGGGTTTGGCATGCGGACTTTTAGTAGTGCAAATCGCACTGAACATCATGCCGGTCACAGGCGAAGCTTTCGGAGGTATGTTCCGTACGACTCCGATGGCTTCCATCGTCAAGACCGTTCTCACTGTAGGCACCTTGCTGGTATTCATGCAGGCAGACTCATGGATTAATCGCGAAGACACCCGCCACAAATCCGGCGAATTTTATGTGCTTACACTCTCTACCCTGCTAGGTATGTACTATATGGTAAGTGCAGGCAGCTTCCTGCTTTTCTATGTAGGCTTGGAACTTGCCAGCATCCCGATGGCTTGCCTGATAGCCTTCGACAAATACCGGCATCATAGTGCAGAGGCAGGCACCAAGTTTATCTTGAACGCCATGTTCTCATCGGCATTGATGCTATATGGCCTATCGTTGGTTTATGGCACGTGCGGAACCATGTACTTCGATGACCTGCCTGCCTTGCTTACAGGCACTCCGCTGCAAATCATGGCAATGGTCTTCTTCTTCGCCGGTTTGGGCTTCAAGCTGAGTCTGGTACCGTTCCACATGTGGACACCCGATACCTACCAAGGTGCGCCAACTGCCATTACTGCATACCTGTCGGTTATATCGAAAGGTGCAGCAGCATTCGCTTTGATGAGCATTTTGGTCAAAGTATTCGGTCCCATGATTGATAACTGGAGCCTGATGCTGTCGGTAGTTATTGTTGTAACCATCACCATTGCCAACATCTTCGCTATCCTGCAGCACGATCTGAAACGCTTCATGGCATACAGTAGTATCTCACAGGCAGGTTACATTATGTTGGCTGTACTTGGAGCCGACGGACAAGGTATGGCTTCATTGGTTTACTATGTCATCGTGTACATCGTGGCAAATCTTGCCATTTTCGGTGTCATCACTACTGTAGAGCAACACAACGGCGGACGTGTAGACCGCGATGCCTATAACGGCTTCTACAAAACCAACCCGCACCTGAGCTTCATCATGACACTGGCACTCTTCTCGCTAGGAGGTATTCCGCCGTTTGCCGGTTTCTTCTCGAAGTTCTTCGTGTTCGCTTCAGCTTTCCATGCCGGACACTGGCTGGTAGTATTCCTGGCATTGGTCAACACAATCATCTCATTGTATTACTACCTGCTCATCGTGAAAGCGATGTACATTACTCCGAACGACAACCCGCTGCCCACTTTCCGTAGCAGTGGTATGACACGTGCCTGTCTGGTTATCTGCCTGTTGGGTATCGTTCTGCTGGGTATCTGCAGCTCAGTTTACAATGTATTGAACGAAATGGCGATGCTATAAATTAGAAAATTCAAATAGCCCAAAGAGCATATATATTTAAGCTCTGCAAATCGAGTAGGAGGTAAACATTAATCATAGGTGTTTATCTCCTATTTTCATGTTTACCGACCTCTCACACCACCGTACGTGCCGTTCGGCATACGGCG
>NZ_JACSPP010000033.1:38667-40169 GCF_014837065.1 Phocaeicola intestinalis | reverse complement strand
TTCCTCATCACAGAAGCGAAAATGCCTCAAAAACTCATCCCAAATCATCGCACGATAAATTCAAAACAGCTTCTTAAATTTGGGGATAAGACTTAAACAGACTGTCCCATTTTAAACGGATAACTCCGAATACAGCCTCACCAAATATACTGCTGTTCATCTTTGAAGTCCCTAATTCGCGATTGACGAAAATGACAGGCACTTCTTTGATTTTACACCCGCATTTATACGCTGTAAATTTCATTTCAATTTGGAATGCGTATCCTTTAAAACGTATTTTATCGAGTGGAATGGTTTCTAGTGCATGCCGGCGGTAACACTTGAATCCGGCAGTCGTGTCGTGAATCGGAAGTCCGGTTACAATTCTTACGTATTTGGATGCGAAGTATGACATGAGCACTCTTCCCATGGGCCAGTTAACCACATTGACTCCACTGATATACCGCGAACCAATGGCAATGTCGAATCCTTCGGTATGACATGCTTGATATAAGCGTGGCAAATCATTCGGGCTGTGACTGAAGTCTGCATCCATTTCGAATATGTAGTCGTATTGATGTGCTATGGCCCATTTAAATCCAGTTATGTAGGCAGTACCTAAACCTAATTTCCCTTTTCGTTCAATGATGAAAAGACGTTCTGGAAATTCTTTTTGGAGTGTGTGTACAATCTTTGCTGTACCATCGGGTGAATTGTCATCGATGATAAGAATATGGAAACATTTTTCTAAAGTAAATACTGCACGAATAATGTTTTCAATGTTTTCTTTTTCGTTGTAAGTTGGTATGATTACAACACTATCACTTGTCTGCATGTACGTTTTTGTTTTTTTATTATGCAAAGATAAATAATGAGTGTGATTATGCATGCATGAAAAGTAAAAAATGGAATGTAAAAACATACTTTTTGATGAAAATATAGTTTTCTTGAAAAAAATGTGTGTGATTGTTTGGCAGATTCAAATAAAGGTCGTACATTTGCACCCGCAAACGAGAAAGAAACGCACTCTTAGCTCAGTTGGTAGAGCAACTGACTCTTAATCAGTGGGTCCAGGGTTCGAATCCCTGAGGGTGTACTTCTGGAAAGTTTGCACGGGAGATTTGACATTTATAGTTATGGATGCACTCTTAGCTCAGTTGGTAGAGCAACTGACTCTTAATCAGTGGGTCCAGGGTTCGAATCCCTGAGGGTGTACCTGTAGAAGAGCAATCTTATAAACTGATAACCGACAGGTTATAGTGAAAGATTGCTCTTTTTTGTTATGTGGATATCTGTAGCTTGGTATAAAATGTGAGATCATGAAAAGACAACAATTCAAGTAGGTCTTTTGATGAACATAAGTGAGTCGGCTGTTTCACATAAGTAACCCGGGTGTTTCACATAAGTGAGTCAGTCGTATCACTTATGTTCGTTTGAGTGGCTCGGTGTCAGGTTTGGCTAGAATTGAACAAGGGTGGGGGTGCACAAAAAATCCATCTCCTGAAAGAAGATGGATTTTTGTG
>NZ_JACSPP010000033.1:0-38567 GCF_014837065.1 Phocaeicola intestinalis | reverse complement strand
TGACCGCGACAGGATTCAAACCTGTAACCGGCTGATCCGTAGTCAGCTACTCTATTCAGTTGAGCTACGCGGCCATCATTGGAAATTCTATTTATCATGAAGTGTGATCGCGACAGGATTCAAACCTGTAACCGGCTGATCCGTAGTCAGCTACTCTATTCAGTTGAGCTACGCGACCATTCTTTCACGTGTCATTCTTGAGAGTGTGACCGCGACAGGATTCAAACCTGTAACCGGCTGATCCGTAGTCAGCTACTCTATTCAGTTGAGCTACGCGGCCATCTCTTTTTGTTTGACGGGTGCAAAGGTATATACTTCTTGGATAATATGCAAATTTTGAAGCGATTTTTTTTCTGTTTTTTTATTCTATGAATCGTGTATTGAATATCTGCCAACCCAATGTAAGACCGAAATTCCAATTTTTAGTCGGTGAACTATAATGATTTACGTAAGCACTGATGGAACCGAAGGGTAGTTTCACTACTAAAGAAATTTCCCCCAGATATTCTATTCGGCTGAATAATTTCCCATAATATGCTTGGGACTGGTCGTCACGGAGTATCGGGAAGATTGGCGCAAATCCATACAGTTCTGCCCGCGCATGGAATACTGGCGTAAACTGATAGATGGGCATAATACCCGCTCCGATGAACTGATTGGCGCGAAATGCTTCGTTGTAGGTGATTTTGCTGTGGGCGGTGGGGGAAAATTCTCCTGCTTGCATTAGGGTGGCTGTATAATTATGGCTGAAGTTTCGTGACGAATAATAGGCATGGATGTAGTTGCCTAATATAAATTTAGGCGATAGCGCATAATAACGTTCCATTTTATACGACAATTGTAGCCAGGATTGTTCGTATTTATAGTCTCCATTATAGGGATCTACACTAGAACCTGCCTCGTAGCGTTCGCGGCCAGTATAAATGTTTGCAACAAGACGTTCGCGCCGTCCGGCCGTAGCATACTGGCGGCTATTTAATGTGTTTCCTTCAAGTGCTACCGAGCCGCCAAAAATCATATAATGACTTTTATCATTCAGGTCATTGTTGAAATCAATGACGTTCTTTTGGAAATATTCATCTTGTAAATCACCCAATCCAATGCCGAATTCTACCTTTTGCCTTGTAAGAAAAGGCATTGACACCAATAGTTTCACAAACTTTTCACGTTTCTTGCTGAATACAGGTGAATTGCCTTTTGTAAATAGCTTTTCCTGCTTGAAATAATCGAAAGAAGAAAGCGAACCTATCAGTCTGACAGATGTCGGCAGGTGAGAAGGCAAGTCAATCCGTCCCGATACTTGCAGGTTGTTGTATATCTGTCCCAACTGTGCATCCAGAGATACTTCTTTCGAATAGTTGTTCAAATTTTGATAAGTAGCACCTACATAAATCTGGTTAGAACCGTTTGAGCCTACGTTGCCCCCTGCACGAAGGGTAAGGTCGTCTTCTATTTTCACTTTCAGGTGCAGGTCGAATGTGTGATCAGAGGCATTATATATGGCATGGGGGATGATTTCGGAAATCATGTTATCGGTCATCAGCCGGAAATATCCCTTTCGCAAATCTTCCAGTGTAAACACCTCCTTGTCTGAAGAATGAAACTCTTTGCGGATATAACGTTTTTGCTGTTCATTGGCACCGTCGATTTCTATCCGGCGGAAGCGAAATTCAGGCATCCGGTTTTTATAGGCAATGCGCTCCCGTTCCAACTGGCGATAATTGACGCGGCGTGATATACGCATTTTTATCGAATCCATCAGTTGGATAGTCCGGTTATAACCAATATCATGCAACTCATCAAAACGGTCAAAATCCATCAAGTTGACATCGGTATATTTAAATGTCATTAAAATGCCCAGCGAATCGGGGATGGAATAATCTGTTTTTTGCATAATCATGTTTTCCAATTGTCCCATCAAGTCTCCTTCTTTCGGTTTTCCCGGATTAGAGCTAACCACACTGCCTATCATAATGTCAGGATGGAAGTCATCCATCATGACATTGGTTGGGAAATTGTTATAAATACCTCCATCGTATGCCAATACAGAATCGATTTCGATGGGTTTGAACATGGCGGGGAAACTCATTGAGGCACGCACGGCATCGCCCAAATCTCCTTTGCTGAAAATAATGGGACGTTTGTTATACACATCCGAAGCCACACAGCGAAAGGGAATAAATAATTGATTGAAATCTCCGTGACACGATGCTGTGGCCTGACCGAAGAGTTGAAGGAAGGCTAAATTCATTTGCAGCGGATCAACCACACTGGAAGGCAAAAACTGGGCTTTTACTTTGTGAAGGGGATTTTTGAGTGAAACCCGTACATTAATAAATTCAGGGGTTGGAGGATTTTTCTTGAAATAATATATGTATTTTTCTTCCATTCCTCCCGTATACCAACGTTTGAAATCATCCGATTTCAATAATTTTTCCATGTCATCGGGCGAGTAACCCATGGCATAAAGTGCCCCTATAATAGCTCCCATCGAAGTTCCCGTCACATAATCTATCGGAATATTGTTTTCCTCTAAAGCACGGATGACACCTATATGGGTCAATCCTTTTGCTCCTCCGCCGCTTAAAACTAACCCGATTTTCTGTGACTTCATCGGTAAGATGCATAGAAAAAGGTATATCAGGATTAAATGTATTTTATTCATCGTATAATCTATAGTTGTTTTAGGTTAGCCAAAGATAGATAAAAAAAACTTTAAGCCGAAATAAATCGTCTATTTTTGCAAAATGAAAAAGAATTCAGAATCTTTTCAGAATTCTTCGGTAATTTTGTCGTATCAAAACAAATTCAGTTTATAAAAGCGCAAGAATATGAAAAATAAGTGGAAATTTTATGTGTTGCCTGCTTTAGCTGTTGCAGGTGCATTCGTGTTTCAGAGTTGTGATGATGACGATGATTTGAAAATGTCGGATATTCCTCAAACCGTACAGCAAAACTTCCAAAGCCAATATCCCAATGTACAGTGGGTAGAATGGGAAGCTGAATGGGGAAATTACAAGGCAGATTTCTTTTTCAATGGGACAGTGGCAGAATGGGAACTTGACTTGAATACGCAGGCGGAAGCCTGGTATTCGCAGGAAGGAGAATGGCTTCGTACAGAATTTAATGTGGAAAATTATTACTTCAATCCATCGTCTACTGATGTCATTCCGCAAGCTGTACGTGAAACCATTAGTAATATTGCAGGAGGAAGACAGGTAGAAGATGTTGACCGCGTAGATATGCCAGGCGGTATTAACGGTGACTATTTTGATGTGGAAATTGAAAATGAACCGAATGATATTTACGTGAAAATCGGATTCGATGGCACGCAGTTGCAATAAAAAATGCGCCCTACACATATAAAGATGTATGTGTAGGGCGATTTTTCTTAAAAGAAGAATATCGAATTTGATGGAAACATCTTTAAATCAATTCAACGCTACGTTTCACGAAGTTCGTTAACGCTTCGCCTTTCAGCATTCCGTTTTGCAACAAAGCCAAGTCGATAAGTTGGTGAACAATCTTGTTATCTGTTGCATACCGGTTGATAATGCTGTCTTTTTCTTGTTTCTTTTCGTCCAGTTTCTTGTCGATATCTTTCAATTCATCTTTTTCTGCTGTCGGGATTTCCTCGTCTTTCTTGCCTTCGTGAGCCTTACGTAGTTCTCCTTCACGCAATTTCAATGTGGCGATTTCACCTTCTACAGGAACCAGTTGTTCGGCACAAGCCGATTCTGTGTCATTCAAAACTTGTTTGATGAGTTTATGGTCGCTATTCAGAACCAGATTGAACATATCCGGCATTTCACCGTAAAAGCTCATGCCCGGCTGGATGTTTGCCATTTCTTTCATACGGCGCATGTATTCTGATTGTGTGATGACAATCGGAGCGGCAGTTTCGCCCATGGGTTGAGTCTCTACATGGAACTCGGTTTTTTGCAGTTTGGGCAGTTGTCCGTTGAATACTGTGGCCAATATCTGCCGTTTGTCTTCTGCTAATGCTTCTCCTTTTTGGTCTTCTTTTACAATCAGACGGTCAATCACGTCACTATCTACACGTGTGAAACGACTTTTTTCAAGTTTCTGTTCCAACATGTTGACCATCGGGACATCCAGTTGTCCGTCAAGTAACAATACGCTGTAACCCTTGTTCTTAGCTGTATCGACATACGTATATTGTTCGTCGATATTGTTAGCATATAAGTATATCAGGTTGCCTTCTTTGTCGGTCTGGTTGTCTTTTATCAATGTCTGGTATTCGTCGAATGTGTAGTACTTGCCTTCCGTATCTTTGAAGAGGGCAAACTTGTTTGCCTTTTCATAGAAATCTTCTTGCGTCAGCATACCATAATTGATGAAGATTTTCAAATCGTCCCATTTTTCTTCAAATTCTTTGCGGTCGTTTTTGAAGATAGACTGTAGACGGTCGGCTACTTTCTTTGTGATATACGTAGAAATCTTTTTCACGTTCGAATCGCTTTGCAAGTACGAGCGTGATACGTTTAACGGGATGTCCGGTGAATCGATTACGCCATGCAGTAAGGTCAGGAAGTCAGGAACGATTCCTTCTACAGAGTCGGTTACGTATACTTGGTTGCAATAGAGTTGGATTTTGTTCCGTTGCAACTCGATGTTGCTTTTAATTTTCGGGAAATACAGCACACCGGTCAGGTTAAACGGATAGTCTACGTTCAGATGAATCCAGAATAGTGGCTCGTCTGACATTGGATACAAGTCGCGGTAGAATTTCTTATAATCTTCGTCTTTCAATTCGCTTGGCTTCTTGGTCCAAATAGGACAAGTGTCATTGATGACATTGTCTTCTTCTGTATCTACCTGTTTGCCGTCTTTCCACTCTTTTTTCTTTCCGAAAGCTACCGGAACAGGCAAGAAACGACAGTACTTGGTCAGCAGGTTTTGAATGCGTGATTCCTCGATAAACTCCTTGCAGTCATCATCAATGTGTAAAATAATGTCGGTACCCCGGTCATTCCGTTCGGCATCTTCCAGTGTGAACTCTGGACTTCCATCGCATGTCCACTTTACAGACTGGGCATTTTCTTTATAAGAACGGGTAATGAGTTCTACTTTTTTGGCAACCATAAAGGCTGAATAGAAACCTAACCCGAAATGTCCGATGATGGCATTCGCGTCGTTTTTGTATTTTTCAAGAAAATCGTTGGCTCCCGAAAAAGCAATCTGGTTGATGTATTTGTCGATTTCTTCGGCAGTCAGTCCCAATCCACGGTCGGAAATGGTGATGGTACCTTGCTCCTTATTCACACTGACATGAATGGTCAAGTCACCCAATTCTCCTTTGAAATCGCCTGTAGCAGCTAACGTCTTCAGCTTTTGAGTAGCATCAACAGCATTCGACACCAGTTCACGCAGGAAAATTTCGTGATCGCTGTACAGGAACTTTTTGATGATGGGGAATATGTTCTCTGTTGTAACCCCAATATTACCTTTTTGCATATAATTATAGTTTTAATGATAATCAAAAATCCATTTCAGTACTGACAAAAAAAATGCCAGACGGCATCCGTCTGACATTTTGTCTGTATTCTTGTTTTCTTGCTCTGATGCTTATGGCCGGACAAGCTCGATTTTCAGTGCTTTATTATCAGCCTCTGTGCTTACCCGAATGGTATCCCCCGTCTGCGTTTCTTGGTTTAGCAGTAATTCGGCTATTCCATCTTCCAGATTGTTTTGTATAGAACGCTTCAGCGGACGTGCTCCAAATTGAACGTCATATCCCTTTGATGCTACAAACCGTTTGGCATCGTCGGTGATTTCCAGCTTATATCCAAGGTTTTCCATTCGGCTATACAAACCTTTCAATTCGATGTCGATAATCTTCTGCAAAGCATTCAGGTCTAATTGGTCGAACATAATAATTTCATCTAACCTGTTAATGAATTCGGGGGCGAATGATTTGTTTAAGGCTTTGGTGATAACGCTGCGCGAATATTCTTTGTCATCCTGGTCATTGCGGGTCTGGGCTGCAAAACCAATGCCTTTGCCAAATTCCTTTAACTGCCGTGTGCCGATATTTGAGGTCATGATAAGGACCGTGTTTTTGAAATCAACAGTCCGGCCGTAGCTATCTGTCAGTCTTCCCTCATCCATTACTTGTAGCAGTAAATTGTATACATCAGGATGTGCCTTTTCTATCTCATCAAGCAAAACGATGGAATAGGGTTTACGGCGTACCTTTTCTGTCAGCTGTCCTCCTTCTTCATAACCGACATAGCCCGGAGGGGCTCCAACCAAACGTGATACTGTAAATTTCTCCATATATTCGCTCATGTCAATCCGGATGAGCGCATCAGCCGATCCGAACATTTCTTTTGCCAATTCTTTTGCCAGATGAGTCTTGCCCACGCCGGTCGGTCCTAGGAATAAGAAAGTACCGATTGGCTTGTTGGGGTCTTTCAGTCCCATGCGGCTACGTTGGATGGCTTTCACCAATGTTTCTACAGCTTTGTCTTGCGCAATGACCTTTGAAAGCAATTCATCTTTCATGCCTCTCAGCTTATTGCCTTCGGCATGTGCCATGCGTTGCACGGGGACACCCGACATCATAGAAACGACGTCTGCGATTTGTTTATCATCGACTTTCTCCCGGTTTTCACGTAAACTTTCTTCCCACCGCGCTTTCATTGTTTCCAGTTCTTCGGACAATGATTTTTCACGGTCACGAAAACTTGCAGCCAATTCAAAATCTTGCATTCGCACTGCTTCGGTTTTGTGCATCCGTGCTTCATCTATCATCTTCTCCTGATTCTCGATTTCTTTTGGTACCGTAATGTTGGTCAGATGTACACGCGATCCTGCTTCATCCAAGGCATCGATAGCCTTGTCCGGGAAGTTTCGGTCGGTAATGTAACGCTCTGTCAGTTTGACGCAGGCTTCCAATGCGGCTTCTGTATATGTTACGTTGTGATGTTCTTCGTATTTATCCTTAATATTACGCAGAATCTGAAGCGTCTCTTCAGGAGTGGTAGGCTCTACCAGCACTTTTTGGAAACGACGTTCTAAAGCACCGTCTTTTTCAATATTCTGCCGGTATTCATCCAGTGTCGTAGCTCCAATGCATTGAATCTCACCACGTGCCAACGCGGGTTTTAGCATATTGGCTGCATCCATTGATCCGGCTGCCGAACCGGCTCCCACGATGTTGTGTATTTCGTCTATAAACAAAATTACATTTGTGTTTTTTTTCAGTTCATTCAAAATAGCACGGATGCGTTCCTCGAATTGTCCGCGGTATTTGGTGCCTGCCACAATGGCAGTCATGTCAAGAGCCACGACCCGTTTCCCAAACAAGATGCGCGACACTTTTTTTTCTATGATGCGCAGGGCAAGCCCTTCTACAATGGCTGATTTGCCTACACCTGGTTCGCCTATTAAAATCGGATTGTTTTTCTTGCGTCTGCTCAGAATCTGTGCCAGCCGTTCGATTTCTTTTTCACGTCCAACGACGGGGTCCAGCTTTCCTTCTGCGGCCAGTTGAGTCATATCTGTGCCAAAAGAGTCCAGAACCGGTGTGTTATTGTCCGGTTTTTGCTGTCTGGTTTGTGTTGTCTTTTGAGAATCAGAAGGGTAAGATGCGCGTCCGCTATTAGAACTTTGGTGCCGGATGTTTTCATCTTCTTCGTCTTCTTCTTCTCCGAAGTCCAATCCGCTTTGCGGTTCAGTCTTTGGTACTAGTTTGTCTAGTATTTTCTGGTAAGTTACTTCGTTTTCTTCCAATGTCTGAGATGCTTTATTGTGGTCTTCTTTCATAATTGCCAGCAACATGTGTTCGGTATCGGCAATTTGGGATTTTAAAAAACGGGCTTCCAGTATGCTCATCTTTAATATCTTAGATGCCTGATTGTTGAACGTGATATTATCAGAGTAAGTATCTGACATATCCGAGTACATGCGCAATTCTTCTTCCAGTGTTTCTTTTACTTTCTGAAGGTTGACATATAAGCTTTCCAAGATGTGTACAGCTTTCCCTTCCCCTTCCCTTATCAGTCCTAGAAGCAGATGCTCGGGGGCGATGCAGGTATTTCTCAGTCTGTTGGCCTCTTCTTTGCTGTATTGGATAACGTCAGAAACCCGTTGTGTAAATTGGTTATTCATAAAGTCTCTTTTCCTCCCTTTCGGAATAGTTGTTAGTATATCATGTCTTTGCAAAGATAACATTATATTTATATATAATCTTGCTTTTCCTTGTTTATTTTACAAAATCTGTGCCACACTTGTGCTTATGCCTTGCAATTATGCAAGCACATACTTTCTTTGGCCATCTAATATATATTCTTCCGCTTGTGAAGCTATTTTCGTGGCCGGACGGATATATCTTCGTGACAGACGTGTCAGATGATGAGTGCCGATGACGTTTTTTTGTGCCATCCATTGCTTGTATAAGCGGTTTGTTTTCAATGCATTTTCTAAAACTTGACGATTTTGTTTTGCCAATTCAACAAAAAGTCGTAATTTAGCGTGATTTTTAACGGATGAAAAAGTAATATTAATTTTTAATTTGTTTCAATGCAAGAACAAGACAGAATCATAAAAATCAACATTGAGGAGGAAATGAAAAAGTCGTATATCGATTACTCTATGTCGGTAATCGTAGCGCGTGCCCTCCCTGATGTGAGAGATGGATTTAAGCCTGTTCATCGCCGTATCCTTTATGGAATGATGGAATTGGGCAATACATCAGACAAACCTTATAAAAAAGCTGCCAGAATCGTAGGTGAGGTGTTGGGTAAGTATCACCCACATGGCGATTCTTCCGTTTATGGTGCATTGGTGCGCATGGCTCAAGACTGGGCCATGCGTTATCCGCTGGTAGACGGACAGGGAAATTTCGGCTCTGTTGATGGTGATAGTCCTGCAGCCATGCGTTATACTGAAGCCCGCCTGAAAAAAATAGGGGAGGAGATGATGCAGGATTTGTATAAAGAAACTGTTGATTTCACCAATAACTTTGACGATACGTTACAAGAGCCTACCGTTATGCCTACACGTATTCCCAATTTGCTCGTAAATGGTGCATCGGGTATTGCCGTAGGTATGGCAACGAATATGCCGACTCATAACCTGTCGGAAGTGATCGATGCCTGTGTGGCATACATCGATGACAATGATATTGATGTCGACGGTCTGATGAAATACATTAAAGGGCCTGATTTCCCGACAGGAGGATATATATATGGTATAAGCGGTGTCCGTGAAGCGTATGAAACAGGTCGTGGACGGATTGTGATGCGTGCCAAGGCGGAAATAGAGTCACATCCGACGCACGATAAAATCGTTGTCAGAGAAATTCCGTACAATGTAAACAAGAAAGAGTTAATCGAAAAGATAGCCTCGCTGGTCAACGAGAAGAAACTGGACGGCATTTCTTATATTAATGATGAAACCGATCGCGAAGGAATGCGTATCGTGATTGATGTAAAACGTGATGCCAATGCAAATGTCGTTTTAAACAAATTGTTTAAAATGACCGATTTGCAAAGTTCGTTTAATGTAAACAACATTGCATTGGTACATGGCCGTCCCCGTTTGTTAAGTTTGAAGGATTTGATTCGTCTGTTTGTGGAGCATCGTCACGAAGTTGTCATCCGTCGGACCAGATTCGATTTGCGTAAAGCAAAAGAACGTGCGCATATCCTGGAAGGTCTTATCATCGCTTCCGATAATATAGATGAGGTGATTCGTATCATTCGTGCTGCTAAAACTCCCAATGAAGCTATAACCAATCTGATGGACCGTTTCCAGTTGAGTGAAGTGCAAGCACGTGCCATTGTGGAAATGCGTCTTCGTCAATTGACCGGATTGCTTCAGGAACAGCTGCACGCCGAATATGAAGAACTGATGAAGCAGATCGCTTATTTCGAGGAAATCCTGTCGAATGATGAGTTATGCAAGAAAGTCATCAAGGACGAACTGATTGAGGTGAAAGAAAAATATGGGGATAAGCGCCGTTCGGAAATTGTCTATTCGTCTGAAGAATTCAATCCGGAAGATTTTTATGCCGATGATGAAGTGGTAATTACAATTTCACACATGGGATATATCAAACGTACACCGCTCGCCGACTTCCGCACGCAACATCGTGGAGGAGTAGGAGCAAAAGGAAGCGAGACACGTGATGAAGACTTTATCGAACATATTTATCCGGCCACGATGCACAATACTTTGTTGTTCTTTACTCAAAAAGGAAAGTGCTATTGGCTGAAGGCATACGAAATTCCCGAAGGCAACAAAACTTCAAAAGGGCGTGCTATTCAGAATTTGTTGAATATTGATTCGGATGATACGGTTACCGCATATTTGCGTGTGAAAAATTTAAACGACACCGAATTTGTCAACAGTCATTACGTATTGTTCTGCACCAAGAAGGGAGTCATCAAGAAAACATTGCTCGAACAATATTCGCGTCCGCGGCAAAACGGTGTGAATGCTATCACCATCCGTGAAGACGACCGCGTTATCGAAGTGCGTATGACCAACGGAAGCAATGAAGTCGTCATAGCCAACCGTAACGGACGTGCCATCCGGTTTAATGAAACAGCTGTACGTGAGATGGGACGTACTGCTACAGGCGTGAGAGGCATTACCCTTGACGAGGACGGACAAGATGAAGTAGCAGGAATGATTTGTATCAAAGACCCGCAGAAAGAAACGATAATGGTCATTTCTGAGCATGGATATGGCAAGCGTTCCGACATTGAAGATTATCGTAAGACCAATCGTGGCGGAAAAGGTGTAAAGACTTTGAATATTACCGAAAAAACCGGTAAATTAGTGGCCATAAAATCTGTGACTGATGAAAATGACTTGATGATTATCAATAAGTCAGGTATTACGATTCGGTTGAGAGTGGCAGATGTACGAATCATGGGCCGTGCTACACAAGGAGTCCGTTTAATCGATTTAGGTAAACGTAATGACAGCATCGGTTCGGTTTGCAAGGTCAATTCAGAAGCTGATTCTGCCGCTGACGCAGAAGAGGCGTTGAACGAGCCACTGGATAATGAAGAGGGAAATGCTTCTTCAAGCGATAACCCGACAGAATAACTAAAGAACACGTAAATAAACAATAGTTTGTATTATCTAAATTTTTAAAATTATGAAAAAAGTTTTATTGACTACCGCTCTCTTCTTCACCGTATGTGCTGTGTCGGCACAAGAAAGTGTTGTGAAAGAAGCAAAATCAGCAAAAAGCGATCCTGTTAAGGCGGCTCAAATTATTGAACCTGCTTTGGTTGATCCTTCTACTGCCAATGATCCTGAAACGTGGAAACTGGCTGGTGATTTCCAAAAAGCCATCTATGATGATGAGAACATGAAGCTGTATCTTCCCGGCGGACAGGCAGATACTGCCAAATTGTATAACAGTCTGGCGAAAATGTTTGAATATTACACCAAGTGCGATGAGGTAGAACAGGCTAAAGTGCAAAGTGGTGAATTGAAAAAACCGAAACTGAGAAAAAAACTTGCCAAAACATTGGCAGCCGTACGCCCGAATCTGACAAATGGTGGTTCTGAGGCTTACAATAGCGGAAACTATGCAGATGCACTGAAGTATTTTGGTCTGTATGTAGACGCTTCGCAAAATCCGATGTTTGCTGAAGAAGAAGCAGTGAAGAACGACACGTTGAACCCGTTAATCGCCTGCTACGCAGCATTGGCGGCCAATTCATTGGATGACAAAGCTGCTGTTATCAAATATGCTACTATCGGTAAGACGCATAAGGAAGAAGGCTATCGCGCGTTGATGTGTTTAGCCGAAGCTTATGGAAAAGGTGAACAGACAGATTCGGTAAAATGGCTGGAAGTTATTAAAGAAGGATCTGAAAAATTCCCGACTCAGGAATATTTTATCGGTAACTTAATGGACTATTATATCCAAAAAGGGCAAGTTGATACAGCGCTGAGTGAAATTGATGCTATTCTGGCAAAAAATGAAACTCCGTACTTTTTGTATGTAAAAGGTGTCCTGCAATATGAAAAGAAGGATTATGATAATGCCATCGCAACCTTTAATTCACTTATTGCTAAAAATGATGGTTTTGTAGGGGAAGCATATTCACAGATTGGTAATTGTTATTTTTTCCCGGCTCAAGAGTTGGTAGAAGAAAATAGTAAAATATCAATGGATGATCCCCAATATGCCGCAAACGAGGCAAAAATTAAGGAATTGTATGAAAAGGCTGTTCCTAATTACGAAAAGGCAAAAGAACTGAAACCGGACAACAAACAACTTTGGGGACAATTTTTGTTAAATATCTATTGGAAACTGAACAAGGCTGAATACGATGCTTTGGAAAAAGAGTTAGCTCAATAATTACACAACAACATATAGGCAATCGGGTAGGAAGAAAACGAAGTCGTTTTCTTCCTACTTTCATATTCTAGACTTTCATTGTTTATTATATTCCGATTCTTTTACTTTGTTAGAAGCTGTTTAAATTTATCGTGTGCTGATTCTATTAAAAAAATGTCACCCAAAATGCCCATTCCCATGGGAAATGAGCATCTTGGGTGATAAAATGAAAGTTGACTTTTGTTTTGGCGCACCTTTCGTTAGTGTATATTTCTCTCTTTTACGTTCGGGGTATAAGTGGATTATTTGCGTTTGGCATGTATCCATGTCAGTTTATGCCAAATGGTCTCTAGAGGTCCTCGTTTGAAGTGTCGGAACCACCAGTGTGCAAAGAGTAGCTGGAGTAAGAAAAACACAATACCGATGAGCAGACTGTATGTGGTTCCACAATAACGGTGTAGCCCCAGTCCGTAGCCGTAATAAAGAAAACTTCCGATGAGAGATTGTGAGATATAGTCGGTCAAACTCATTTTGCCGTAGGGTACAAGCAGTTGTTGTACTTTTCCTTTGTTTGTCCAGTACAGGAGTAGGAATGCACTGACCATCACCAACATGCATGCCAAGTTATACCACGAATTCCAGATGGTTTCCATTGATGCTTTCATGAAGGGGTTCGCTATTTGGGAATAGATGAAGTCTTTTAGGTAGTAAAGTACTACCGCACTAGGTAGTGCCGCAATGCCGACCCGTAGCCAAAAATGCATCACCTTTCCGTGTGTTTCGTCAGTAAGCCTGAACAGTCCTTTCCTTCCCAGCAGCATACCTGCCATGAAAAGCGATGCTGTCTGAAACACGCGTCCGTAGCACCATGCCCAGTTCAGGCTGGCAAGTTGTCCAGTTACTAAATTTGCCTTTATCAGTTCCCAAAGTGATGACTCTTTCATTTGCGGATAAACTTCGGTCAGCGAGTAAATCATCTGTTGGGGGTTGGCATCAGGGAAGAAGCATGCATAGATAACTTTGCACCACTCCAGAGGTTGTAACATCAGGATACATGCTATCCATGCCACAGTCTTGTCGGAGAGGTGGCGTACTGGAACCAATACAAATCCAAGCAAGGCATAAAGCACCAGTATTTCACCGGGAAAGAAAGATGCGTTGATAAATCCGAAGCCAAGCAGTAGCAGTAGTCTCCACATATAGCGGTTTCGGAAGTCTTGCCCACGCTTTTCACAGTTGTGGCTCTGCAAGTAGAAAGTGAAGCCGAACAGCAGGGCAAAAATAGCATAGGCTTTTCCGGAAAAAAGAAAGAACAGCATGTCCCATAAATGCTTGTCGAGGCTGGCAAGCAGAGGAGAGGTTGCTTCCGGAAATGAATAATAATTGAAATGCTCGATGTTGTGCAGCAGGATGATTCCCATGACGGCAAATCCGCGCAGAGCGTCAATGGCCAAGATTCGTTCGTTGGAACGCAGAAGTTCGTTTCCCATATTATCAGTGTTTGGATGATTTTAGTAAATTAGATTAATATGGGTGCAAACTTACAAAAAACTTGTGAGATTACTCCAGAAAACATGCGCATTTATGTCATGTAAACAGGGAAAAACACAACGTTTTGAAAAGATTCTTCTGAGGTATCTTCCTGGGAAAGTTTGCTGGAAGATTTAGCGATTCTTAAGGGAGGAACGTTGCGCTTCTGGTATATTTCGCTTATTTTTGTATGAACATTCTAATTTTAGAGAAACTATGAAACGAAACAATTGTTTATGGAGAGCGAGTTCCCTGGTGTGCTTGGTAGGGTTACTGGTGTCATGCGGCGATTTGCCCCAGATGGAAGGAACGTGGGTGGAACCTGTCCCTGGGATGGAAAACAGCGTACAGGGCTTCAAATTGGAAGAGGGTGGTAAGGCTTCTTCCGTTAATATGGCCACTTTACAGTATGAGTCGTGGAAACAGGAAGGTGATAAGCTTATTCTTTCGGGAAAGAGTATCGGCAACGGTGTTACCATACCTTTTTCGGACACGCTTGAAATAGCTGGGCTGACACAAGACAGCCTGTTCTTGAAACGGGGGACACTTGTCTTGAGGTATGTCCGAAACGATGGGCAAGGGGACAGAAGCGTACCTATGGCAGAACTTACGCCGGCGAAGAAAACCAGTTTCCGTACTACGGGTGTTTTGGTGTTCGCCCATGAGAGACGGGCGTTTACACCGGACGGCGACACGGTTTCCTATTGGGTGATTGATAAGACCGACGAATTGCTGGAAGCGTATGATAAACTGACGGGAGGTGTCAAGAACGGGAAGCCGGTATATGCTGAGCTGGAAGTGATTGACGCGGGAAAATCGGACGAAGGCTTTGCCGCTTCCTATCCCAGTGTTTATCAGGTGGTGAAGATTGACAGCATGTCGCTGGAGGCACGGTGATGTGGCAGTGGCATCTGTAGCAGGTGGTCGGCATGCCTTCAGGCTTCGGGCATTTTGCAAAGACGTCTTCCGGAGTCAGACAGCTGTGCTGACTGCCTGTTGGAGAGTAAAAGCCTTATAGTCTAGAATGTCACAGGCTGTTAGGTAATTTGAAGAATAATTTGTACATTTGTGCTTGTGGAAATTATAGCGGCAGCGGCATTCGCCTGTCAGGCTCTTGCTGAAAAATAAATATTAATCTTAAAAATAACATTCAATGTCAACCTTAACTGTTACAATCATAATTGTATTTGTGATTGGATACTTATGTATCGCTTTGGAAACACTGACCAAAGTCAACAAGGCAGCTGTAGCCTTGCTGATGTTGGTTGTTTGTTGGACACTTTATATGTTCGATCCGGGCAATTTCCCGGCAGGTATCTTGCCCGATGCCGTGGCTGCAGCAGCAGGCTCGGTTATTGAAGGACATTTGGGAAGTACCGCCACTACCTTGTTCTTTCTGATGGGGGCAATGACCATCGTGGAGACCGTTGACCAGTATGGCGGCTTTAATTTTGTGCGCGACATGCTGAAGACAAAGAGCAAACGGGCGTTGTTGTGGCGCATTACCATTATGACTTTTTTCCTTTCGGCTATTCTGGATAATATGACTACTGCCATCGTGATGGTGATGATTCTCCGCAAGCTTATTGACGACCGCAGGGATCGTCTGATTTATGCTTCGCTCATTATCATTGCAGCCAATTCGGGTGGAGCCTTTTCGCCCATTGGCGATGTGACTACCATTATGCTTTGGAACAAAAGTCTGATTACAGCGGCAGGGGTCATTAAGGAATTGTTTGTCCCTTCGCTTGTCTCGATAGTCGTTCCAGCATACATCCTTTCATTTTCGCTTAAAGGGAACGTGTCGGCAGATACTGATGCAGGCACGGTTTCCATGGGCAGTGGACTGACCGGGTTTCAGCGTAAAGCGGTATTTTGGACGGGGGTAGGTGGACTGGTTTTTGTACCTATTTTCAAGTCGATTACTCATTTACCTCCTTTCGTAGGCATTCTGTTGGTGCTCGGTGCGTTGTGGGTGGTGACCGAATTGTTTTACCGCAGTCATCCGGAGCATGACGAGAATATACAGAAACGTGTGTCGAACATTATCTCGCGTATCGACATGAGCACCATTCTCTTTTTCCTGGGCATTTTGATGGCGGTAGCATGTCTGCAGGAAATCGGTGTGCTGTCCATTGTGGGACAGGGATTGAATGAAACTTTTGATGGCAACCATTATCTCATCACCGGCATCATCGGTGTACTTTCCAGCATCGTTGATAATGTACCCCTTGTGGCAGGCTGTATGGGGATGTATCCGATGGCCGATGCTGGCGATATGGCGCAGGATGGTATTTTCTGGCAGCTTCTGGCATACTGTGCGGGCGTGGGTGGCTCGATGCTCATCATTGGTTCGGCTGCAGGAGTAGTGGTGATGGGACTGGAGAAAATCACTTTCGGTTGGTACATGAAGCGTATCACATGGATTGCTTTCATTGGTTACGTGGCAGGTATTCTGGTATATTGGATAGAGAAGGCTGTGCTCGGGCTTTGATACGGATTCATTTCCTTTCCATCGCTTTTTGCCGGTCTGTCAGAATGGCGTCCTTGTTTTCCATCGCCCATTCTATCAATGCATTGAGATGGGGCAGGAGTGACCTGCTCCGTCCGGTCAGTGCATATTCCACCCGTGGAGGTACTTCGGGATAAATAGTCCGCTTCAACTCCTTTTCTTTGAACGGCATTGACTCTGGTTAAATATATGGAGATGTCGGTAAAGACAGTTAACTGCTTTGCCAGTCCCAGTACCAGTAGGACTGCAGTCCTACTGGTACTGGGACTGGGCAAGGACTGCAATGCATTTTGTCACGCAGTTGATGTATGTTGAAAAGAGGATTACTGGAACCCTCTGGATGGGCATTCGAATTTAGTCAGGTTGTATGAAACAGGCTGGAGTTACAGCCGGATTCATCCTATCTTTCCTTGCATCCGATACTCATTCGGTGTACACCCAGCCACCTTTTTGAACAGCCGGCTCAGGTGATGCGGATATTGGAACCCCACTTCGTAGGCAATTTCGCTGACGGTCTTGTTCGTTTCCAGCAGGCGATCTTTCACCCTGCTGATGACAGCGAGATGAATGTATTCGATAGCCGACTTGCCCGTCTGTTTCTTTACAAGGTCACCAAAGTAATTGGCGGAGAGGTGAAGCTGGTCGGCACACCAGGCAACGGACGGCAGCCCAAGTTCTTCCGGTTTAGTAGAGTCAAAGTAACTGCCCAGCAAGGCTTCGAAGCGGGTGAGGACATCCGAATTGATGGCTTCGCGGGTAGCAAACTGACGGTCATAGAACCGAAGGCAATGGTTGAGCAGGACTTCGATGTTGGAAACAATGATGCTCCTGCTGTGCTTGTCGATGACGTGCCGTAATTCTTCCTGTATCTCATTAAAACAGTTGAAAACAGTCTGCCGCTCACGCTCGGACATATGCAGGGCTTCGTTTGCCTCGTAAGAAAAAAATGTGTAATCTTTCATCTTATGAGCTAATGATGTTCCTCGGATAAGGTCGGGATGAAACAGTAGGGCATAACCTTGCGGATGTAGTGTTTCGCCGTTGTCGTTGATGCCACCCACCTGTCCGGGGGCGATAAACACCAGTGTACCTTCCTGATAGTCGTATTTGCTGCGTCCGTAGGTAATAGGTCCATGAATTTTCTCTTTCAAGAAAATGGCATAGAAGCCAAAGCATTTGCAACGATGCTTCAGTACTTCCACTTTCGAGAAATCGACGAAGCCCACCAGCGGGTTCAGTGTCTCCAGACCGAGAAACTTGTTGTAGTCATGTATCGTCTTCAAATCCAATATTTCACCCATACTTGTTCACATTTTAATTTGTTTGTCCAAAAATACGGAAATCTTCTGAAAGACAGCACATCACGGCAGGCCTTTCGGTAAAATCGGTATAAGATTCGGTGAAATGGGTTTACCGTTTCGTGTCTGAACAGGGACGTTCTGTAATATGTGTGCTATATTCTGTAATCTGTGTATGGTCAGGGCGGGTTATGTTCCGTACCTTTGCCTTGTCTGAAAACCAATTAAAACAAAAGCATACAATGGAAACAATCTCCCGTCGCTCCGCCCTCAAACGGATGGGGCTGCTCGTTGCAGGAGCCGCCTGTATGGGTATGCCGGCCCTGACTGCGTGCGAAAACAAGACAAAGAAACGCATTATCCTCTATTTCACAGGGACAGGAAACTGCCTCTATGTAGCCCGCCAACTGGCAGACGAACACACCGAACTGCTCAGTATCCCACAACTGGTGAAGCAAGGCCGTTATACGTTCGAGGCAGACGAAATCGGCATTGTGTATCCCGTCTACGGGCACATGCCGCCCAATATGGTGCGGGAGTTCATCAAAAAGGCACACTTGGAAGCCGGATACAAGTTTGCCATCCTGACCTACGGCAACCGCAAATGCAGTTCCGTCGAGATATGGGACGACGTTTCCCGAAAGGCTGGCTGTCCCTTCGACTACATCACCACGATGATTATGGTGGACAACTGGCTACCCAACTTCGATATGAACGAGCAAATCAAGATAGACAAGCACATCCCCGAAAGCCTGGAACGCATCCGCACCGACCTGGTTGCACAGCGCCGTTGGCACGAACCGGTGACGGAACTGGAACGGCAACAACATGCCGGATTCCTGCAGGCTTCGGGCGTAAATCCGGAAACGGGTTTCCTGCTGCATAGCCAGGATGCCTTTACCGTCACAGATGCCTGTATCGGCTGCGGAATCTGCACCGAGGTATGTCCGCGTGGCAATTACGAACTGACATCCACGGGCATAAAGACGGAAGGCGCTTGTGAGTTCTGCTTTGCCTGCATCCACAACTGCCCGCAGAAAGCCATCCTCTTCAAGCAGATGAAGGAAGTGAATCCCAACGCCCGCTACCGCAACGAACATGTGTCGCTGTGGAGCATCAAGGAAGCAAACCATCAGAAACTATAAAAACAAAGACGATATGCTGAGAAAAATAAGACTGACACTTGCCATTCTGTTCTTTACGCTCATCACGCTGCTGTTTCTCGACTTCACGGGAACCATGCACGCCTGGTTCGGCTGGATGGCAAAAATACAATTCCTTCCTGCAGTGCTCGCCCTGAACGTGGGCGTCATCGTGCTGCTCATCGCCTTGACGCTTGTCCTTGGACGGGTGTACTGCTCGGTTATCTGCCCGTTAGGGGTATTTCAAGATGTCATTTCATGGATAAGCGGACGACGGAAAAAGAAGAAATATCGCTTTTCATACTCTCCTGCCAAATCGTGGTTGCGCTACAGCGTACTGGCATTGTTCATTCTTGCCCTGATTGCGGAGATAGGTTCGTTTGTCGCTTTGCTCGCGCCTTACAGTTCATACGGAAGGATTGCAAGCAACCTGTTTGCGCCCGTATACCGCTGGGGGAACAACCTGCTCGCCTACGTTGCCGAACGGGCAGACAGCTATGCCTTCTACGAAACGGACGTGTGGATGAAAAGCCTGCCGACGTTTGTCATTGCCGTGCTCACCCTTATTATAATAGGTGTATTGGCGTGGCGCAACGGACGGACCTACTGCAACACCATTTGTCCGGTGGGGACGATACTCGGCTTCCTTTCCCGCTTCTCGTTATTACGGATTACCATAGATACGGACAAATGCAACGCTTGCGGACTGTGTTCGCGAAAATGCAAGGCGGCGTGCATCAACGGAAAGGAACACACTGTGGATTACAGCCGTTGCGTGGCGTGCATGGATTGCATCGATACGTGCCGGCACGGAGCCATCAGTCTTAAGCCCCTCAGACCTCTCAAGCCCCTCCAAACCTCTCCCGAAGGGGAGGCTTCTAAAATAGAAACTTCAAGCTCCCCATCGGGGGGAGTTGAGGGGGCTTCCCGCCGCAGTTTCCTATCTGCCACAGCCGTGCTTGCCGTTACATCGGCAATCCATGCGCAGGAGAAGAAAGTAGACGGCGGACTGGCAGTCATCGAGGACAAGAAGGTACCCAAACGTGCCACACCGATTGTTCCGCCAGGAGCCTTGAGCGCACGCGACTTTGCCCGACATTGTACAGCTTGCCAACTTTGTGTGTCGGTATGTCCCAATGGAGTGCTCCGCCCCTCCACCGACCTGACGAGACTGATGCAGCCCGAGATGTCCTACGAGCGTGGCTATTGCCGTCCGGAATGTACCCGATGCAGCGAAGTCTGTCCCGCAGGAGCCATCCGTCCGATAACCGTTGCCGAAAATCGTCCACGCGCATCGGTCACGCCGTATGGATAAAACAGAACTGTATTCCGCTGACCGATGGCGTAGATTGTGGCAACTGTGCCCGCCATTGCCCGTCGGGAGCCATACTGATGATTCCCTCGGACAGCAGTGACTCGGGCTCGGTCAAGATTCCGGTCATCAATACCGAACGGTGTATCGGTTGCGGCGCGTGTGAAAACCTGTGCCCTGCCCGACCGTTCAGTGCCATCTATGTGGAAGGGCATACGATGCACAGCGAGCTATAAGAACATCCGGGGGCAGTTCTAATCCGTCAGGAGAAGCACTTTCCCCACCGGGGACAGCCCCAATCCGCCAGGAGAAGCACTTTCCCCGCCGGGGACAGCACCAATCCGCCAGGAGAAGCACTTTCCCCGCCGGGGACAGCATCAATCCGTCAGGAGAAGCGCTGTCGACTCAGTCATCAGTCCCAATCCGGCAGGATTAAGATTATCGTTGAATCAATAAACAAGAAATAAAATGAAACAGAAGAAAAATATCTCTCGCCGCGACTTCTTCAAGCTGGGCGCGGCAAGCGTGGCTGTCACCGGACTTTCGGCATGCGCCAACAGCGAAAAGAAAGCTTCTGCTGTAGCCGAACCCACGGGCGAAATGACGTACCGCACGAATCCTTCGACGGGCGACCGCGTGTCACTGCTCGGCTTCGGGATGATGCGCCTGCCCTCTGTGGGAGGCCGCAGCGCCCGTGAGGGGAATGAGGAGATAGACCAGGAGATGGTGAACGAACTGGTGGATTATGCCATCGCCCACGGCGTGAATTATTTCGACACGTCGCCCGCCTATTGCCGGGGCAAGTCGGAACACGCTACCGGTATCGCCCTAAGCCGTCACCCGCGCGACTCGTATTTCGTTGCCACCAAGCTGTCGAACTTCGCGCCCTCCAGCTGGAGCCGGGAGGCATCCATCGCCATGTATCGCAACTCGATGAAGGAACTGCAGGTGGACTATCTGGACTACCTGCTGCTGCACGGCATCGGCATGGGTGACAGTATGGAAGAGTTCGAGAACCGTTACATGAAAAACGGCATCCTCGACTTCCTGCTGGAAGAGCGCAAGGCAGGGCGCATCCGCAATCTTGGTTTTTCCTATCACGGCGATGTGCGGGTGTTCGACTACCTGCTCTCGCGGCACGATGAATACAAATGGGACTTTGCGCAGATTCAATTGAATTATCTGGACTGGAAATACGCCAAGCAAATCAACCCGAGGAATACCGATGCCGAATATCTGTACAACGAGTTGGTGAAGCGGAACATTCCTGCAGTCGTTATGGAACCGCTGTTGGGCGGCCGTCTTTCCAATGTGCCCAGCACCATCTTTGCCCGCCTCAAGCAGCGCGAGCCTGAGAGGAGCGTGGCTTCGTGGGCGTTCCGTTTCGCCGGAAGCCTGCCCGGCGTCCACACCGTGCTGAGCGGCATGACACGCATGGAGCACTTGCAGGACAACCTGAGCACGTACTCTCCCTTGAAGCCGCTGACGGAAGACGATTTCGCGTTCCTGCAAGAAACCGCCACGCTGATGATGAGCTTCGACACCATTCCCTGCAACGACTGCAAATATTGTATGCCTTGCCCGTATGGGCTTGACATACCTGCCATCCTGCTCCATTACAACAAGTGCTTGAATGAGGGAAACATCCCGGAAAGCACACAGGATGCGAACTACCGGAGTGCCCGTCGCGCCTTCCTTGTCGGTTACGACCGCAGTGTCCCGAAGTTGCGGCAGGCAAGCCATTGCATCGGATGCAACCAATGCAGCCCCCACTGTCCGCAACGCATCAACATCCCCGCCGAACTACGCCGGATAGATGCCTACATGGAACGCTTGAAACAGGAAATAGACTGAGACGATGTGGCTTGTATCTTGGCTTATAGCTGTAGGCGGTGCTTGTATTATGAAAAGTATAGACATAATGTAAGTTCGATATAAATTCAAAACATAGTCGGTAGCCCGTCATTGGCAAAACACAAGTCAATGGTGGGCTTCTTTTCAAAGAAGCAGTATGCAGCTATGGCAGAAAGCGGGTTGGCAATAAAGTTATTGAAGAAGCGGTGTTTGGAATGCTCAGAAACTGTTTTGAATTTATCGCCCAAAGCACACACGAAACGAATGCATCAAGCCCCAAAAACTTTTTGTATAGATTCAAAGCAGTTTCTTAAATTCCATAAGATTTATAGTATTTAATTGTGGCCACTTCAATTCATTAACTAAAGTGGCACTATTTTACAAGCAAATATACTAATTATTATCAAATAAATATCTGACTGCCGGCTTATAATGCATTTCAATATGCAACAGTAATTACACAACAGTAATTACAAGGTTGTCTCAAAAAATAATGTTGTATTGGTACTTTTTTCAGAATGGACAATTACCTTCTGGTAATAAACGCAATAGACCATCTTTTATATAATAAGAAAAAACGATTATATTTGTATATTGTTCTATTAAAATAACAAGGTATGAAAACGACATTTGCAATAGAAACATCCAGAGAACTTTCAAGTTTTAGCTTCTATAAAGATGCACTCTATGCATTTGAGAGTGTACTATCAAAAGGATTACTTAGATTTAATTCTGATTTAGTGGAAGAAATATGTATAGGCCTTATATGCTTGTCACCTAAGTTCAGTCAATTCTTTCAAGCACGTCGTCCTAAATATTATGAAGATAAAACTTTGAAATTTAGGGGTTCTGTAACTCCTGAAGTAAGAATGTATAAATGCCTCACGGTAGATTTTGTGGTGGATTTCGAAGGTTATTTTAAGTTGACTACGAAAGAAGAATGTCTCAAATTTTTAGCCCTTTCATTTATAGATTTTTTAAAGGCCTTAAAATATCCGGGCAAATTGAAGAAATTTGAAAAAGAGAAACTGCTTCAGGCTGTAAAAGATATATTTATAGAGAACTCCATCATATCAGCACATGACGGCATATAGTTCATACAGTTTTACGGGAATAATTTTTTTAGCCTATTATGGATGCTGATTGCGTCATTAGAAAACATTGCATAACATATATTATTTCTTTTGTCTTCAGCCATGTATAGAGAGTTTTATGAATATCCACATTTTGCCTGATTTGTTCTTCAGGGCGTATGTATACGCTCCTGTATGGGCTATTTGTGAATATTCATATAACGTTTATCTCTTTATTTCGGTGCTTTGTGATACAAGTAGATAGCAATAAACAAGTATAAAATGTTCGGAATCCATACAGCAATGGCCGGTGGCATATTGCCATTGATGGCGAAGGTAGCTGATATGGTTTGGAACAAGATGTATGAGAAACTCAATGCCAGTCCGATACCTAAATGTAGTCCCATTCCGCCTTTCACCTTCCGCGAAGAAAGTGAAAGCCCGATGGCTGTTAGGATGAAGGCAGCGAACGACATAGCTATCCGTCGGTGGTATTCCACTTCGAATTCTTTGATGTTGGCAAATCCCCGTTGTTTCTGCTTCCGGATATATTCGCGCAGTTGTGGACTGGTCATTGTTTCTTGCTGGCCGCGTGTGATGAGGAAATCTTGCGGTTCCATTTTAATGATGGAGTCAAGACGTTCTCCCCGTGTGATAACTTCTTTCATTCCACGCATTTCCCTGATCATGTAGTCGCGGATGATCCATTTGTGGTACGATGCGGTATCGTATGTCACGCGGCGTGCTGTGAGGTGTGATACTAATTTGTGGTCTTCGAACTTGTCGAGCGAGAAGCGGTAGCCTGTTTTGTTGTAGTTTTCGTACCTTTCCATATAGGCTACCACTCCTGTGTCTACTTCCAGTTGGATATTTCGTGCATAATCTGCTGATTTTTTCTTCTTGTAGAGCTCTTCAAATCTCAGTCGTGTGACGCTTCCAGTAGGGATGACCTCTGTACCTAGCACAAAAGTGACAGCTGAAATGATAGCAGCCGAAATCATATAAGGTACCATCAGTCGCTTGAAGCTCATGCCGGTAGAAAACATCGCGATGATTTCCGAGTTCTCTGCTAGTTTTGAGGTGAAGAATATTACGGCAATGAAGACAAACAATGGGCTGAACAGGTTGGTATAATAGGGAATGAAGTTCAGGTAATAGTCAAAGACAATGGCTTTCAGCGGAGCCTTGTTGTTGATGAAACGGTCGATGTTTTCATTGACGTCGAACACTACTGCGATGGAAATAATCAAGGCAATGGCAAAGAAGTATGTTCCCAAGAATTTGACAATGATGTATCGGTCCAGACGTTTCAGCCATTTCTGCTGGAAGATACTTTTCAAACCAGTCGGAACAATGTTTTTTTTCGGCATTGTATGCGGCAGTCGTGTCCTTAATTTCAGTTTTTCGGTCAGTTTCATCGGTGTGTATTTTTTATAAGCGGGTAGAGATTCGTTTTATCATTGCTGGCTTCCAGGTAGAGAAGTCGCCTGCGATGATGTGTTTTCGGGCTTCACTGACCAGCCACAAGTAGAAAGCAAGGTTGTGGATGGATGCAATTTGCATCGCCAGCAGTTCTTGTGCATGGAACAGGTGGCGCAGGTAGGCACGGCTGTACATAGTGTCCACATAGGAGGCACCGTCTGCTTCAATAGGAGAAAAATCTTTTTCCCATTTTTTGTTGCGCATGTTCATGATTCCGTCTTTGGTAAAAAGCATACCGTTTCTTCCGTTTCGGGTAGGCATTACACAATCGAACATGTCTACTCCTCGTTCGATGCCTTCCAGAATGTTGACCGGTGTGCCTACGCCCATCAGGTAACGAGGCTTGTCGGTTGGGAGAATTTCATTGACCACTTCAATCATTTCATACATTTTTTCTGTTGGTTCTCCCACGGCGAGTCCTCCAATGGCGTTTCCGTCTGCATTTTTCGAGGCGATATATTCTGCCGAACGTTTGCGCAAATCGGTATATACACATCCTTGTACAATGGGAAACAGTGATTGGTTATAGCCATACTTGGGTTCGGTTTCATTGAAACGAGTGATGCAGCGGTCCAGCCATCTGTGCGTCAGTTCCATTGACTTACGGGCGTATTCGTAATCGGCAGTGCCGGGTGTACATTCGTCGAATGCCATCATGATGTCGGCACCGATGGTACGCTCGATATCCATTACCCGTTCAGGGGTGAAAAGATGTTTTGACCCGTCAATGTGCGAACGGAATTCTACACCATCTTCCCGCATCTTGCGTATGCCCGAAAGGGAGAATACCTGAAATCCTCCGCTGTCGGTCAGCATCGGACGGTCGAATCCGTTGAATTTGTGCAGGCCTCCGGCTGCTTCCAGAACTTCCAGTCCGGGACGCAGGTACAGGTGATACGTATTCCCTAAGATGATTTGAGCCTTGATATCTTCTTTCAGTTCACGCAAATGAACGGCTTTCACACTGCCTATGGTGCCCACGGGCATGAATATAGGTGTTTCTATCTGCCCGTGGTCGGTTTCTATCAGGCCGGCGCGTGCATTCGATTTTGGGTCTGTATATTGTAATTCAAATTTCATTTTGTCGTATGCGTTTCGGCTTCCTTTTCTTTTTCTTTGTCTTTTTTCATGATGGCAGCGAAGTCGATTGCGTCTGTTACTTTTTCGTCTGTCAGTGCCAGTTGAAGTACTTCTTTTATATCTTTCACATAATGGAATGTCAGTCCTTTCAAATAGAGCGGTTGTATTTCCTCAATGTCTTTCCGGTTTTCTTCACATAGGATGAGGTTGGTGATTCCAGCACGTTTTGCTGCCAGAATTTTTTCACGGATACCTCCTACCGGAAGTACTTTTCCACGTAAAGTAATTTCTCCTGTCATGGCTAGGTTGGCTTTTACTTTCCGTTGGGTCAGTGCTGATGCGAGTGAGGTTACCATCGTAATACCCGCTGACGGTCCGTCTTTGGGTATGGCTCCTTCGGGCACATGGACGTGAATGTTCCAGTTTTCAAAAATACCATCTGGCAAGTCAAGCAAGAATGAATGGGCTTTCAGGTATTCCAGTGCCAGCATGGCCGATTCTTTCATTACATCACCCAGATTTCCCGTCAGGGTCAGTCGTTCACCCTTGCCTTTGCTCAGGCTGGTTTCCACAAAGAGGATTTCTCCTCCTACGGCAGTCCATGCCAGTCCGGTCACCACGCCGGCATATTCATTTCCTTGGTATTTGTCGCGCGAATATTCAGGTGTGCCTAAGTATTTTTTGATGTCTTCCGGTTTCAGTTCGTGCTGGCTGGTAAATTTGTCGCTGGCAATTTCCAATGCGATTTTGCGCATGATTTTGCTGATTTTCTTTTCCAACTCACGCACACCGCTTTCACGGGTGTAGTTTTCGATAATACACTCAATGGCGGGTTTGGTGAACTTTACGTGTTCTTTGGTCAGACCATTGGCCAACAATTCCTTTGGAATCAGATGACGGCGGGCTATCTCTATTTTTTCTTCGGTGATGTATCCACTTACTTCAATCAGTTCCATACGGTCAAGCAAAGGAGTCGGAATAGTGCTCAGGTTGTTTGCCGTGGCGATGAACATCACTTTCGAAAGGTCGTAATCCATATCTACGTAATTGTCGTGGAATGTATTGTTTTGTTCAGGGTCAAGCACTTCCAACATTGCTGATGCAGGATCTCCTTGACGGTCGTTTCCCATTTTATCTATTTCATCGAGGATGATGACCGGATTCGACGATTCAGCTTTCATCAGACTTTTGATGATGCGTCCCGGCATGGCACCGATATAGGTCTTGCGGTGTCCCCGGATTTCAGCTTCATCGTGTACGCCACCTAACGACATTCGGATATATTTTCGTTTCAGTGCCGATGCGATGGAGCGTCCCAGCGAAGTCTTTCCTACTCCCGGAGGACCATACAGGCAGAGGATGGGTGATTTCAGATCGCCCTTCAGCTTCAGTACAGCCAGATGTTCCAAAATACGCTCTTTTACTTTTTCCAGTCCGTAATGGTCTTTGTTCAATACTTTTTCGGCATTGAGAATGCTCAGATTGTCGGTTGTGTATACGTTCCACGGCAATGAAAGCAATGTCTGGAGGTAGGTCAGCTGTACATTGTAATCAGGTGACTGTGGGTTGATGCGTTCCAGTTTCTGCACTTCTCGTTCAAATGTCGCAGCTACCTCTTTGCTCCATTTCTTTGTTTTCCCTTTTGCACGTAAGCCATCTATTTCATCTTCCTGGCTGTTTCCTAATTCGTCTTGTATGTTTTTGATTTGCTGTTGCAGGAAATATTCGCGTTGTTGACGGTCTAAGTCTTCGCGTGTACGCATTTGGATATCATGCTTTAATTCTGCCAGCTTGGTTTCCCGGTTTAATACCTGTATCAAGTTATACAGTCGTTCGGTTAATGTCGGCTTGCATATCAGGTCAAACTTTTCTTCCAATCCAAATGGGAAATTGGTACAGATGTAGTTTACAAGTATATGGTCTTTCGGTAGATTTTTCAAAGCAAAAGTTACATCTGGACTCAACCGGTCACTAGCGTCCACATATTGGTTTGCAAGTTCGAGGCATGTATCCATCAGTGCTTTGAATTCATCATTGTTCTCCGTATTCAGGTTTTCCGGTTCCACTACAACTTTACCTTTTAGGTAAGGTTCTGTTGATGTAATTTCATCTAACCGTACTTTTACATTGCTTGCCTGTAAAATGACGGTGGTAGCACCTCCCGGCAATTCAAAGATTCGGAGTACACGTCCAATGACTCCTATTGGATATAAATCATTTATTCCGGGCTCTTCTACCTCGGCTGATTTTTGAGTGGCTATAATGATATGCTGTTTGTTTTTCGAAGCAGAACGCACAAGTTTGAGTGTAGCCTGTCTGCCTACCGTAACGGGCATGACAATTCCCGTAAACATAAGCATGTTACGTAATGTCATAATAGGCATTTCTTTGTTTACTTCATCGACTGAAGGTTGTTCTGGCTCTGCACTTATCTCGGCTACCATTGACACTTCGTCTGAGACTGCATTCATATCCATTTCTATTTTTTTCCTTCTTACCATAATTGTGGGTTTGTCTATTCTTGTTTAATAAATATCCCAAAACGGGTACAAAGTTAAGCAATCTGCTTTGAATACGAAAACAGAAAAGTTGCAAATACGTGAAATAAATCAGTGTTTCATGCTGAAATGAGAGGCGATTTATCTATTTTTGACGAAAATTAGAAAAGTTAGCTTATGGGAAATCCTTTCTTTCGATTCAAGCAGTTCGAAATTTGGCACGACAGGTGTGCCATGAAGGTAGGTACGGACGGTGTATTACTAGGAGCATGGACTGATGTCAGCCATTCTCAGAATGTGCTTGATATAGGTACAGGAAGCGGTCTGATAGCGTTGATGATAGCTCAGCGTTGTCGTGCTAAAGTAACAGGTGTAGAAATTGATGCCGAGGCTGCGAAGCAAGCATGCGAAAATGTAGCATTGTCACCTTGGAAAGGACGGGTAAGTATCAGACAGGCAGATATTACAGCATTTGAAGGAGGAAAATATGATACAATCCTATCAAACCCTCCTTATTTTCGTGAGCAGGTTTATTGCTCTGATAGCCAGCGGAATGCTGCGCGACATACAGGCGCTCTTTCGTTTGAGGATTTGTTAGATGCAGTGATACGTCTTTTGACGGATGATGGTTGTTTTTCAGTTATCTTACCTTTCGAAGTGTCAGGGCATTTTATTGATTTAGCTGCCGGACGGTATTTGTATCCAATGTGCCGGACGGATGTACAGACCAGACCGGGTATATCTCCTAAACGTGTTTTGCTTACTTTAAGCAGAAATATTCTTCCCTGTAAAGAAGATACATTGGTTATAGAATCCGAGCCTCGCATCTATAGTCCGGATTTTATTCAATTGGTCAAAGATTTTTATTTGGCTTTTTGACCGGGGATAATCAAAGCTGTTCTCGCCTTGAAACATTTTGTGCATTAAGACCACCACAGGAGATACCCGCAATGTATTGGGCATGGGCTTCTGTGGTGGAATATGGGCTGGTCTTTGCAGATTTCACTTCTTCGATAATCTTCGCAACAAGTTTTGGTTTAATTGTAACAGCTTTCGATGCTTTTCTGCAATAGTAGAAGTGAGTGGCCGGGTGCCGATAAAGTCGGTAAAATGTTGTAACACACTGAACGGTTCGGTATATGTCCGCCCTTTTTCAGGTGCTATCACTTTCAGTCCACGGTGTATTATCTCGACTGTCAGGTCTTTGCCTCCCATCATTGGGTCCCCGTCGAAATGAAAAACTCCTTCATTGCGGCGATGGATGGTAATTTTTTTTTCTTTCAGTGTTTTGATGCGACTGTTTTGGTCGATTGTTTTATTAAAGAGTTGAAAAGATAATGCCGGTACATCCAGTACGGTAAAAGGTTCCAGAATGGTTATGTCCATCATACCGTCGGTTAATGAAGCCTGTGGGGCAATATAGGCATTGTTGCCATATTGTGAAGCATTGGCACAGGCTATTAGAAATGCCTTGTACTTTACAGTTCCCGAACTGTTTTCTATCTCATACGTCTCAGGCCGGTAGGTCAGGCTTTCATGCAAAGTGTTTTCCAGATATGTAAGTAATCCTCTTTTACCCGAGTCGGCAAACTTTAAGCTGACAAATGCATCGAACCCGACTCCACAGGTACAGAAAAAAGGGTGGTGGTCAATAATCCCATAATCGATGTCTTTTATAAAGCCTTGATTTAACGTTTCAATGGCTCCATGTGGTGTCATTGGAATATGTAAATGCCGTGCCAGTCCATTGCCCGAGCCGCATGGGATGATTCCCATAGCAGTATCAGTATGGATCAATGATCTTCCTATTTCATTGATGGTTCCGTCGCCTCCAATAGCCACAACAATATCCGTCTTTTCTTCTGCAGCCCGTCGTGCCAGTTCGCTGGCATGTCCGGCGTATTCGGTTTTACGTATTATATAATCATATCGGTTTCGGTCGATATGTTTGTCTATCAGATGTAGGATAAATTCTTTTCCGTGCGTGCCTGATATTGGGTTGACTATAAACTGTATGCTTTGTTTTGAGCTCATGATAGTTCTGCTGGTTTCTTATAATGAATGTCCGCAAATGGAAATCCATTTCTTCAATTAAAGAACAAAAATAAGACTATTTTGTTTATGAACATCACTTTTTATAGCATAAATGTCGAAAGAAACATTTTTTTTGTACTATCATCTTATTAAGTTTGCTAAAATTATTATCTTTGCACGTTCTTTTTATGTAACATCTGCCGATATGGAATGGCAGGGCTATTATTAAATAATGTAAATCAGAAAGATTTACCAAACAGTAGAATATGGGACTATTACAAGACAAATTGAGTAAATTCAGAACGCCTCAAATGTATATGGAACGAGGCGTTTACCCCTATTTCCGTGAAATAGACAGTGCTCAAGACACGGAAGTGATGATGGACGGGAAAAAGGTACTAATGTTCGGTTCAAATTCGTATATGGGATTGACTCACGACGAACGTATTATCAATGCTGCCATTGCCGCTACCCGTAAGTACGGTACAGGATGTGCAGGTTCACGCTTGTTGAATGGTACGCTTGACATCCATATAAAACTGGAAAAGGAATTGGCGGAATTTATCGGGAAAGACGAAGCGTTATGTTTCTCTACCGGGTTTACCGTTAATGAGGGTGTTATACCTCAATTGGTAGGACGCGGTGATTATATCATTTGTGATGACCGCGACCATGCTTCTATCGTTGACGGACGCCGTCTGTCTTTTGCTACTCAGTTGAAATACAAACACAATGACATGGAAGCGCTGGAACGTGAACTTCAAAAATGCGAACCGGATGCTATTAAGTTAATTGTTGTTGACAGTGTGTTCTCTATGGAAGGAGACCTGGCCAATTTGCCTGAGATTGTCAGATTGAAAAAGAAATATAATGCTACTGTTTATGTAGACGAGGCTCACGGGTTAGGAGTATTTGGTAGAAACGGGCGTGGCGTATGCGACCATTTTGGACTTACGGAAGATATCGACCTCATTATGGGTACATTCAGCAAATCGCTTGCTTCTATCGGTGGATTTGTGGCTGCGGATAAGGATACAATCAACTGGTTGCGTCATAATGCGCGTTCTTATATATTCCAGGCAAGCAATACTCCTGCTGCAACGGCTGCTGCCATAGAGGCTTTGCATATTTTGCAGACAGAACCTCAACGGCAGGAAAATTTGTGGAAGATTACCAACTATGCCTTGAAGTCGTTCCGTGATGCCGGATTCGAAATCGGTGATACAGAGAGCCCAATCATTCCTTTGTATGTGCGTGATACCGACAAGACTTTCGAAGTTACCAAGCTGGCCTTCGATGAAGGCGTGTTCATCAATCCGGTTATCCCGCCTGCATGTGCTCCTCAAGATACATTGGTGCGTTTTGCTTTGATGGCAACCCATACAAAAGAACAAATCGATTTCGCAATCGAGAAACTGATAAAATGTTTCAAGCAATTGGATATCTTGAAATAAATAAGGAATGGCCAGGCTTTAGATTCGTGTTAGAAGATACTAACTGGCTCTAAAGTCTGGTCAATATAGTGTCAGTAACATTATTTCACGAGTAATATGATTCTGAACGAGAGAGACAGTCGCCACGATGAAGTGTTACAGATAGCCCAACAGATGATGGTGGCGGCACGCACTGCGCCTAAGGGCAAGGGGGTTGATATTATTGAGATTGCGATGGTGACCGAAAGTAATATCCGCATCCTTTCTGATACGATGAAGCAGATGTATGAGGAAAACGGGCTTAAGTTTTTCCTGCGTGATGCAGATAATATTCTGGATGCCGAATGCATCATTCTCATCGGTACGCGCGAACAGCCGCAAGGACTTGACTGCGGACATTGCGGATACGAAACTTGTGCTTCGCGTAAGGAAGGTGTTCCTTGTGCCATCAACAGTATAGATGTTGGGATAGCAATTGGATCGGCTTGTTCTGTTGCTGCCGACCATCGGGTAGATACGCGTGTGATGTTTTCGGCAGGACTGGCTGCACAGCAGCTTGATTGGTTAGATGGATGCAGGCAGGTTTATGCCATTCCTGTCAGTGCATCATCGAAAAACCCATTTTTCGACCGGAAACCGAAAACGGAATAAATGAAATGTAAGGGCGGATTGCCGGGATGGACTTCCGCACTTATGCTAATGGATATGCAAGGCAGAGATAACTTCATGAATAGTTTGATATAACTGCAACAGCTAATGAAGATATATTGTAGGGGGAATTAAGAAGCTGTTTTGAATTTATCGTGCGATGATTTGGGATGAGTTTTTGAGGCATTTTTGCTTCTGTGATGAGGAAGATAGCGGGCTATCTGACGAAGAACAGGAGCGAAAAGGACCAAAAAATCGCCCAAAGCACACACGAAAACGGATACATCAAGCCAAGAAAAACTTTTTGGAGAAATTCAAAACAGCTTCTAATATATCTTCATTGGGTATGTGATTATCTTCAATTCCTTTCTTTGTTATTTCGTCTTGAAGATGAATTTCTCTACTGCGTGGGCTACACCGTCTTCGTCATTCGAGTACGTGATGAAATCTGCATTTTCACGTACTACCGGTTGGGCATTCGCCATTGCTATGCCGAGGCCTGCATATTGTATCATTGACAGGTCGTTGAATCCGTCTCCTATGGCTATCATTTCTTCCCGCTTCATTCCTGTTTCTTCCAATAGCACCGAGAGCGACTGTGCCTTGTCAATGCCTTTTGGCACCAGTTCCAGAAAATAAGGTTCCGAACGGAATACTCCCATTCTGTCCTTTAACTTTTCGTACATTTCCTTTTCCAATATGGCAAGGCGTTCCGGTTCTCCCACAATCAGGCACTTCGTGATGGGACGGGGAATGGCTTCCAGGAAGTTGTCTACCTTTTTTATTTTCATTACATTCAGCAAGGCTTCTTTCAGTACGTATTCGTCATCAGGGGATTCTGTCAATACAAATTCGTGGTCGTATGTTACTATGGCAAATCTATTATTTGTGGCGCAATTATATAAATAAGGTAATACATCGTTGTCCAGCCATTTCTTATATATCACTTCTCCGGTTTTCCAGTCAATGATTTCACCACCGTTGTATGAGAGAATATACCCTTCGTATCTGTCTAGTTCCAATGCGTTGGCAAGCGGCGCCACTCCGTATGTGGGGCGTCCTGAGGCAAGAACGATTTTCACTCCTTGTTTTTGGGCTTCTATCAGTGTGTCATGCGTATATGTTGTTATTCGCTTCTTAGAGTCGGTCAGCGTACCGTCCAAATCGAGTACCAGTAATTTGTAATTCATAAAATAATAGTCTTAAAATCGTTTCGTGTGCAAAGATAAACATTTATATTTAATGAGTGCTCTTCATGCTGTCAATTATGTGCTTCGCACCGTAGGGGTTTATGTATATGGTGGTGTCAACAGAAATCACCCGAAGCACACACGAAAGCGGATAATCAAGACGAGCAGAATTTTTTTGTAGAAATTCAAAACAGACTCTTAATTTCAATTTAAAAAGTTTGTTTGTTACACAAAAAGTAACGTCCTTTGCAAAAACTAATATGAATGTCCGCAATGACCAATGTAGAGGCGTGCTGCATGCGTCCGAATGCGCCGGCTTATCCATGCGGAGCTTTCAAAAAAGCGTGTGCGATGTGCTCTTACAAGCAATTTGGCAAAATGCGGACATTCATAAAACTAATTTCAATTCTTGGATTTACTTATGGCAGACAACTACATCGAGAAACAATTTGAGTCTTATCAGGCACGGAAGATGGCATGGGAAAAAGAAAACAAGTATAAGCGTAAAAAACAAGTCGCGACCCATGCAGAGCCAATAAAGAACCATCCTTGCGGACGGCTGTTTCACAACCAAAGTAAAAAGATTGTTGCAATACATGACCTCTCCGGGGTAGGACGTGTATCGCTTATGGCAGTTGTGCCTATTCTTTCTTCAATGGGGTTTCAGGTATGTCCGCTTCCTACGGCTATTCTTTCCACCCATACGCAGTATCCTGTTTATTCTTTCCTCGATCTTACTGACGAAATGGTCCGTATCATTGAAAAATGGGAACAGCTTGAAATCCGTTTTGATGCTTTTTATTCGGGATACCTTGGTTCTCCACAGCAAGTTCAGATTGTGGAAGATTTTATTCAGAAGTTCCGCCGCTCTACCGACTTGGTTGTGGTTGATCCGGTTATGGGTGACAATGGAAACCTTTACAAAGGCATAACAGAGGAAATGGTAACTGAAATGAAGAAATTAATCTGTCTTGCTGATATTATTACCCCTAACATGACCGAATTGTGCCGCCTGCTTGATATACCTTTTCAAGAGAAAATGAGTGATGCCGGTCTGAAGGATGCGCTTAAAGCATTGTCGGATAAAGGGCCTAGTATTGTCATCGTAACCAGTGTGCCGGTGCAGGATGATCCGCATTCTACGTCTGTATATGCTTATAACCGTTTCGGGAACCGTTATTGGAAAGTGACTTGCCCGTATTTGCCGGCTCATTATCCCGGTACGGGCGATACGTTTACCAGTGTCATTACCGGTTCGCTGATGCAGGGAGACAGCCTTCCTATAGCGCTGGACCGTGCTACTCAGTTTATTTTACAGGGTATTCGTGCTACATTCGGCTACGAATATAATAATTTAGAAGGCATCATGTTGGAAAAAATACTTCATAACTTGGATATGCCGATTCAGGTAAGCAGTTACGAGTTGGTGGAATAAAATGCAAGTGTCGATATGGATTTAGCTTGGGATTTTGCCCTGCGGTTGTTTTTGGCAGGCGTAATGGGCATATTGATAGGATTGGAGCGTGAGTATCGGGCGAAAGAAGCCGGATATCGTACACATTTTCTGGTGGCATTAGGCAGCGCATTGTTGATGATTGTGTCGCAATATGGGTTTTCGGATGTGCTGGAGCGTGATTTGGTCCGCCTCGATCCCAGCCGCATCGCGGCACAAGTGGTAAGCGGTATCGGTTTTATCGGTGCCGGGACCATTATCCTGCAAAAGCAGATTGTGCGTGGACTGACTACGGCTGCAGGCATTTGGGCCACTTCAGGCATCGGGCTTGCTATCGGGGCAGGAATGTATGGCATTGGCATTGCTGCTACGGTTTTGGTCTTGTTAGGACTGGAAGTGCTGAGTTTTTTCTTTAAAAGCATAGGCTTGCGGAATTTGATGGTAGAGTTTTCTGCCCGTGATAAGGATGCCATCAAACGGGTGTCGGCTACATTTCATTCGAAAAACTACATTGTGGTATCGTATGAAATGTCTGAGTCATTCGTGAGAGGAGAGGTGGTATACAGCGTAAGCATGACCATCAAGGCAAAACGGCAGAATGAAGAAGGATTGTTGTTGATGTTCATGCAGGATTTTCCTGACATAACGGTGAATAAAATCATTTAAGAAGAAACTGTTTTGAAATTATTGTACGCAAACGAATACACCAGGTCAAGAAAAACTTTTTGTAGAAATTCAAAACAGTTTCTAAGAAGCTGTTTTGAATTTATCGTGCGATGATTTGGGATGAGTTTTTGAGGCATTTTTGCTTCTGTGATGAGGAAGATAGCGGGCTATCTGACGAAGAACAGGAGCGAAAAAGACCAAAAAATCGCCCAAAGCACACACGCAAACGGATACATCAAGCCAAGAAAAACTTTTTGGAGAAATTCAAAACAGCTTCTAAGAATAGAAGAATTCTTTGAGGATGATGAACTGCTTCTCCCACAAAGAATTCTTCATTCTTCATTTTTAAATTTATCCGATATAGACATTGACTGTCAGGAAAATCCTATCGCCATGTTCGTCCATGTCAAAATCGATTTTGTCTTCGCGTGCCAGCCAGCCGATGGCTGCATTAAGGTCTCTGTCGGTCAATCCTGTCGCTTTTTTGAGTTCGTCATACTCCCAATGGCGGTTGTCTTTTAATTTATTCCAGACAATGCCTGCATGTTCGCCAATTTGAATTTTGTTCATTTTGTTTCGGTTTTAATTAATATTAAATCAAGGTGCTCAAATTTTATAGGCAAAGTAAACGATTTTTGTCCAAACTTTCAACTTTTTCTTTTCCTTTTTTTACTTTTAAACGCAAAAGGCATTAATCAAGTGTGGAAACTGTTTTATTATGGTCGAAAGCGCAGTCGTGAAAAGTATGATTATCAAATTTTGTCGGTTGCTTTTTGATTTAACGAGAAATTTCTACCTTTGCAGGTAGATTTTAATTCGAATCAAGATTATGGTAAAAAGGAAGAAGCTAAACTGGAGGGTGCCTAAGGGCACAGAATTGACCGAGCTGGACAAAAAGGTACTTTATTACCAGGACAAAGGGCATTTGGTCCCGTCTCGTGATTTAATCAAGACTCCAGAGCAGATAGAAGGCATACGGCGCAGCGGTCTGCTGAATACGGCTGTGCTTGACAAGGTGGCAGAAGAAATCCGTGAGGGGATGAGTACTGCTCAAATAGACAGAATCGTTTACGATTATACGGTGAATCATGGTGGCATTCCTGCCTGTTTGGGATATGAGGGTTTCCCAAAAAGTGTATGCACCTCTATTAATGAAGTGGTATGCCACGGCATTCCTTCGGAAGACGAAATCTTGGAAGAAGGTGATATTATTAACGTAGATTGCACTACAATCCTTAATGGATATTATGCAGATGCATCACGTATGTTTATTATCGGGAAGACAACCCCGGAGAAAGAAAAGCTTGTACAGGTGGCACGCGAGTGTATGGATATCGGTGCCGATGCTGCCCAACCTTTTGGTTTCGTAGGTGATATCGGGCATGCAGTCGAAAAACATGCCAAAAAAAATGGTTTCTCTGTGGTACGTGATTTATGCGGACATGGGGTAGGGTTGGACTTTCATGAAGAACCTGATGTGCTGCATTACGGACGGAAAGGTACAGGCATGTTGCTGGTACCTGGAATGGTGTTTACCATCGAACCGATGATTAATATGGGCACATGGGAAGTATTTATTGATGAGGAAGACGGCTGGACAGTAGTGACGGAAGACGAGCTGCCATCTGCCCAGTGGGAACATACTTACGTAATGACCGATAATGGACTGGAGATATTGACGTATTAAGAATAATTTGCTAATTTGCTAATTTGCTAATTTGCTAATGTGTTAATTTGTTAATGTGTTAATTTGCCAATTTGCTAATGTGTTAATTTGCCAATTTGCTAATTTGCTAATGTGTTAATTTGCTAATTTGCTAATTTGCTAATTAATTTTCACATTACCACATTCTCACATTAGCACATTGATACATTGCCACATTAGCACATTGATACATTGCCACATTGTCACATTGATTAATTACTGATTATGAATAACGATATAATAATATTAGGAATAGAGTCTTCGTGCGACGATACGTCTGCTGCCGTTATCCGCAATGGGGTGTTGCTCTCCAGTGTCATTGCCAGCCAGGCTGTACACGAAGCTTATGGAGGGGTAGTGCCCGAACTGGCTTCACGTGCACACCAGCAGAATATTGTGCCGGTGGTGCACGAAGCGCTAAAGCGGGCGGGCGTGACGAAAGAACAGCTAAGTGCCATTGCTTTTACCCGTGGTCCCGGACTGATGGGTTCGTTGCTGGTAGGCGTTTCTTTTGCCAAGGGATTGGCTTTGGCTTTAGGTATCCCTTTGGTGGATGTCAATCACTTGCAGGGTCATGTGTTGGCGCATTTTATTAAAGAGTCTGAGGAAGATACGGATCAGCCTAAGTTTCCGTTCATTTGTTTACTGGTGTCGGGTGGTAATTCGCAGATAATTCGTGTAAATGCCTACAATGACATGCAGGTGTTGGGACAGACCATCGATGATGCGGCCGGAGAAGCTATCGACAAATGTTCGAAAGTGATGGGGTTGGGTTATCCCGGCGGACCGATTATTGACAAACTGGCACGTCAGGGAAATCCGAATGCGTTTACATTCAGCAAACCACATATTGGGGGATACGATTATAGTTTTAGTGGATTAAAGACATCGTTTCTTTATTCGCTTCGTGACTGGTTGAAGGATGAACCGGATTTTATAGAACATCATAAAACCGATTTGGCCGCGTCGCTGGAAAAAACGATTGTCGATATCTTAATGGATAAGTTGCGTAAGGTTGTAAAAGATACAGGTATTACTGAAGTGGCGGTTGCCGGAGGTGTATCGGCAAACAACGGGTTGCGCAATGCATTCCGCGAGCATGCTGCAAAATACGGATGGAAAATCTATATTCCTAAATTTGGCTATACAACAGACAATGCTGCAATGATTGCCATCACCGGTTATTACAAATACTTGGACAAGGATTTTTGTTCAATAGACAAACCGGCATATTCGCGTGTGGCACTTTAGAAGCTGTTTTGAATTTATCGTGCGATGATTTGGGATGAGTTTTTGAGGCATTTCCGCTTCTGTGATGAGGAA
>NZ_JACSPP010000032.1 GCF_014837065.1 Phocaeicola intestinalis | reverse complement strand
GCCCAAAGCACACACGAAAACGGATACATCAAGCCAAGAAAAACTTTTTGGAGAAATTCAAAACAGCTTCTTAGAACCTGTTTGAAATTTGCTCAGGTTTGTTTTGAGAGACTTTCTGTAGAAATTCAAAACAGTTTCTGGACATAATCGGGGCTGCTTTTCTGATTTATACAGGGATGAGGTAGTTACTTTCCGGATAAAACCGGGAAAACAGACCGGTAGCAAGCTCAAAAGGACCTGATATAATATTGCTTTATTGGAAATTTTAAACAGTTTCTGATGAATGTCTGCATAGCCAGTTTGTTCGGGTTAAAAACGCAGTAGTACTGCGTTCGCCGATGAAGATATATTCAACTGCCGATGCAGTATATATTCAATCGCAGATGCAGTATATATTCAACTGCCGATGCAGTATATGTTCTTTTTTAGGGGGTATATATTGGCTGTTTGCAGATATTATTAATATAATAATAATAAGGAGTTGAAGGAAATCAGAAGCAATCCTTTTTATGCCGGTTTTCGAAAGTCTGGCTATTGGCTTTTGACTCCTGGACGAAGTTATTAACTAAAAAACAGATAAAGGACATGTCAGTAGAAACTAAAAAGCTGAGCAAGGAAATCAGCGAAATCTTTTGGAGAGAAGGTTATACATTGGCAACTGCAGAAAGTTGTACGGCCGGAAATGTAGCAGCCATTATTACGGCAGTACCCGGTAGCTCACGTTTTTATAAAGGTGGAGTGGTAGCATATGCCGATGAAGTGAAGGAAAACTTGTTGCATGTAAAAGCGGAAACCCTTCAGGCATGCGGAGCGGTGAGTGAAGAAACCGTAATCGAAATGGTGAAGGGAGCTATTGATACTTTTGGGACTGATTATGCCATGGCTACATCGGGCATTGCCGGACCGGGTGGAGGTACTCCTGAGAAGCCTGTCGGTACCATTTGGCTGGCAGCCGGGAGTAAAGACAAAATTATGACACTCAAGCTGACAGAAGACGAGGGACGCGACAAAAATATCCAGTTTGCTACTAAAAATGTGCTTCAACTGTTGCTCTCTATTTGCCAAAACAAAGAAAATGAGCAATAAAAGGCAATTTATTGAAGAAAAACTTGCATATGTAAAATAAAACCGCTTACTTTGCACTCCGTTTTAAGGAGCATAGAAATAAAACTATAAAAACTAGATAGAAATGTCGAAAATTTGTCAAATTACCGGAAAGAAAGCCATGATTGGCAACAACGTTTCACACTCAAAAAGAAGAACGAAAAGAACGTTCGATGTGAACTTGTTTACAAAAAAATTCTACTATGTAGAACAAGATTGCTGGATTAGCCTGAAGATTAGTGCTAACGGCTTGAGAATTATTAATAAGAAAGGGCTGGATGCAGCACTGAATGAAGCTGTTGCGAAAGGTTACTGTGATTGGAAAACTATCAAAATCGTTGGTTAATTAAAAGGAGAGTAAAAGTATGGCTAAGAAAGCTAAAGGCAACAGAGTGCAAGTAATCTTGGAATGCACTGAAATGAAAGATAGTGGTATGCCGGGTACTTCTCGTTACATCACTACGAAGAATAGAAAGAATACACCCGAGAGATTGGAATTGAAGAAATACAATCCTATTTTGAAAAGAGTAACAGTTCACAAAGAAATTAAATAATAAGACACCATGGCAAAGAAAACAGTCGCAACCCTTCAGACAGGAAAAGAAGGCCGTTCTTATACAAAGGTTATCAAAATGGTTAAGTCGCCGAAGACTGGTGCTTATGTTTTTGACGAACAGATGGTACCTAATGAAAAAGTTCAGGACTTTTTTAAGAAATAAGGCTTTAATTAGAGTTAATTATATCATTAAAACTCCTTTCGATTTCGAAAGGAGTTTTTTTTAGTATCTATACGCAGCCTTAAAAACTCATCCCAAATCTGCACGCGATAAATTCAAGACAGTTTCTAAAAAAACTTGTATTGCTTTCTCCATGTGAATCTGTAATATTAAAAGAATGTTAACCAAAAAGAATCCGATGCATGCTTACAGTGTTTTTAGTGACGTAAATTTTATTAAAAATAACTTCGGTTAGAAAAAATTATGCCATCAATGTAATAAGTGTTACAGAATATGTTTAATTTTGCCATTGAATAGTTAATTAATTAAATCTATACAAATTTATGCAAAGCAAACTAGTAACAAACAGGCAGACGCGGAGAAACCTGTTTTCTCTCGCGGTTTTTCTTTTAGTGAGTATGTATGCATTTGCCCAAAATGCGGTGACAGGTATTGTAAAGGATAAGACTGGCGAACCGCTGATAGGCGTGAGTGTAGTGGAAAAAGGAACCACAAATGGTAGTATTACCGATATGGACGGAAAGTTTTCCATCAATGTACTTCAAGGCAAGACTTTGGTGTTTTCTTACATTGGTTATCTTTCCCAAGAAATTAAAGTACGCTCCAATACCATTAATGTAACCATGCAGGAAGATGACCAGATGCTGGAAGAAGTCGTAGTTATCGGCTATGGTTCTATGCAGCGTAAAGATGTAACCAGTTCGATTACCACCATCAAAGCTGAAGATTTGAATGTGGGTGTTTACTCAGATCCCGCCCAGTTATTACAAGGTAAAGTTCCGGGTTTAGCCATTACTACTAGCGGCGACCCGAACGGAAGTCCGAGTATAACCTTGCGTGGTGCTTCTTCTTTGCGTGAAGGTGCTGCCATGCAGCCGTATTATGTAATCGACGGTATTCCGGGCGTTGATATTTCCATGGTTGCTCCAGATGATATTGAAAGTATTGATGTGCTTCGTGATGCAACAGCAACAGCTATTTATGGCTCAAAGGCTGCCAATGGTGTTATTATCATCAATACCAAGAAGGGGAAAAAAGGACGTACCAATGTCACTTATAGCGGTTATGTAGCTTTTGACAAGATTTTAAAAAAAATGGATATGGCTACGGCCGATGAACTTCGGGCATATGCCGAAAAAAACGGTCTGACATTATCTAATGATATGGGTGCCAATACTGATTGGCAAGATGAAGTGCTTCGTACAGCAGTCAGCCATAATCACAATGTTTCTATCAATGGTGGTTCAGAAAAGACAACTTATATGGCAAGTATCAATTACCAAAATCGTCAAGGTGTCATTTTAGGTACAGATATGGATCGCTTGAATATACGTTCTTTGCTTACCACTAGGGTGCTTAAAGACCGCTTGGAACTGTCGGTGGGCGTTAATTCTCGTTACGGGAAAGGCGTAGGTGTACCCATGGATGATGAAGGTGTGTCTGTATTGGATGCCATGAATTATTTTTCTCCGATGCTTCCGGTTCGCGATGATGGGAACTGGACACAGGCTTCGGGCAGCCAGAACATAAATCCATTGTCGCTGATTTATGAAGATACTTCTGAAACAATCTATAAAAACACACAACTCATCAGTAAGGCCACTTTGGAAATTGTCAAAGGTTTGAAATGGAGTGCCAACTACTCATTCACCAACAACCAGCGCACTTACAGCGAATATCATACCCACAACACACAGCAGCCGGGTATCAACGCGCAGAACGGCCAGGCGAAGCGTAATACTTACTTCGGGCATGAACACATTTTCGAAACTTACGGAAATTATGATACAACTATCAATGATGCACATAAATTGTCTATCATGGCAGGTTATTCATGGGAAGAAAGGATGTCAAATGATGGCTTTGGGCTGACTGTGCACGATTTTTATGATGATGTGTTGAAATGGAATCAGTTGACTTATGCAAGTACTATTGACGGCATTCCTGCTATAGAAAGTGGAACCAAAGAAACAGTCCGCAATATCTCATTCTATGGTCGTGTGGGTTATTCATACAACAGCAAGTATATGATTCAGGCTACTATCCGTCGTGATGGTTCTTCTGTGTTTGGCAAAAATAACCGTTGGGGTACATTCCCATCAGTCAGTGTTGCCTGGAACATTACGGAAGAAGATTTCATGAAGCACCAAGATGTGATTAGTAACCTGAAACTTCGTTTGGGATATGGTGTCAGCGGTAATGCTTTGGGCTTCGGAGCTTATACCCCGTATGAAACCTACGGTGCATCGGGCTTCTTTACTTACAACGGCAAGAGTTGGCGTACGCTGGCGGCTACCAAGAACGCCAATCCTGACTTGAAATGGGAATCTACCGGAATGTTTAACATCGGTATCGATTATGCTTTCTTCAACGGCCGTTTGAATGGTACCATCGAATGGTATAACAAAAAGACCAAGGACTTGATTTGGAATTATCCGGTTTCTACCAGTCTTTATCCATTCGGCGATATCCAGGCCAATGTAGGTGAAATAACCAATCAAGGTATCGAATTTTCTATTAATGCTGTTCCTGTACGTACTCGGGATTTCGAATGGAGTACGACGGTTACCTTGTCTCACAATAAAAATACTGTAGACAGATTGTCAAACGATCAATTCGAAGTATCTTTATTTACACAGGGTGACCCGATGGTAGCCGGTGTTTCTGCCAATGGTTATACCCAACGTATCTTGGAAGGTGAACCTCTCGGAACATTCTATACCTTTGAATTTGCCGGATATAATGAAAACGGAATCGCTACTTATTATGTAAGAGATGAAGAAACAGGAGAACGTACGGGAGAAACGACCACTGACCCTAGCGATAAGGACCGTACCATTACCGGTTGCGCACAACCCAAGCTGAACTTTGGATGGAATAACACTTTCTCTTGGAAGAATTGGTATGCAACGGTATTCTTTACCGGTGTATTCGGCAATGATATCTACAATGGTTCACGTGCTAACTATACCAGTCCGGAAAACTTTTCGAACGGTAAGAATGTGCTGAGAGAATTCCTTTACGAACGTCCGGCTACAGATACATCTAATAATCGTCCTTCTGACCGTTTCATTGAAAACGGTTCATACCTTCGTCTGTCCACTCTGACGTTGGGGTATACGTTCAAAAACTTTGACAATTGGTTGAAGAATGCACAATTATACATTACTTGCAACAATGTATTCACTATCACTAGTTATAAGGGGCTTGATCCTGAAGTAAACATGGGTGGCTTAGCTCCTGGTGTTGATTACCGTTGGAGCGCTTATCCGCATACCCGTACCACTATGATTGGTTTAAAAGTTAATTTCTAATTATCAACAGACTTACAATTATGAAAATGAATATAAAATCATTATATGCTATTTGTACTGCCGCTTTACTTGCTGGATGTACAGACTTAGATGTAAATATAGAGTCTCAATATACTCAATATCCAATAAATGATATTGCAGTAGAGGCGAAGAACGCGGATGTTTATTTCCATTTGCGTGATGTATTCGGACGTCGTTATATGGAAGCGATGTCTTTGTCGAGCGATGAATATACAGCTGTTTCATACGGAGGAGGCTGGTACGACAGTGGTTGTTATTCCCATCCGAGCCTTCACGATTTTAGAACAGAAGACGCATCGATTGACTGGATGCCTACGGTTATCAGCGGCATTACCAAAGCCAATACGGTAATCCGTGATTTGGGAGGCGAAGAAGCAGCCCCTGCCGATATCGCTCCTGCGCGGGCAATGCGTGCTTTTTTCACTTTCATTATTATGGACTGCTGGGGAGATGTGCCTATTTTGGATTACCTGCCTGTAACGAATGATGAAGTAGTACGTGCTCCACGTGCAGAAGTCGCCCGTTGGATTGAAAGCGAATTATTGGAAATCATTCCTCAACTCACCGATGAAGTCAGTGACAATACCTATGGTAAGCCGACTAAATGGATGGCAGAAGCTTTGTTGGCAAAGTTGTATATCAACTGGGCTGTGTATACAGCTTCTTCGGTTGAGCAATATGAAGCTGCTACAGCTGAGAATGAAAAACTGAATGATTGTATCAGAATCTGTGATGATATTATCGCATCCGGCAAATTCAATTTAGGTTCAATGCCTTACGCTGAAAAGTTTGGCCCCGATAATGGTTCGCAAGTAGAAGATTTTATCTATGCCATGCCGTATGATACATATACTGCTACAGGTATGCAATACGGGCGGGCACGTACCTGGAAGAATGCAGGAGATGTTGAAAAAAGTTATTATGGTATGAAGTTAAGCAATTCTGCAGGCGGGTATATTACGATGAATCCTGAATTCTCACGTCTTTTCTGTTTGGAAGGAGACATACGTAATAACAGCGTAATTGGCGATACTGTACATGTTTATGACCCGAATACTTACCAGCCGACTTCGGAAATAGCTTTGGATGAAAACGGCAAACCTATTGTGCTGACTCAAACCGTTTCGCTTGAAATCCCTGACGATGTGCAATTGGGAGTAGGTGATAACACGAAAGGATATAGCCAAGGCTACCGTTCGGTGAAGTTTTTTGTGATTGATGACGATTACAAGAATGGAAGAAACCAGTCGAATGACTTGCCGATATTCCGTTATGCAGATATCTTGCTGACAAAGGCGGAAGCCATTGTTCGAGGTGGTACGGCTACTAATGGTGAGACAGCGATGAGTCTGTTCAATCAAATCCGGGAATATGCCCAGGCTCCACTTCTGGCTACAACTCCTTCTTTGCAAGATTTGTTGGACGAACGTGGAAGGGAATTTTTTGATGAAAACTGGCGTAGAAATGATATGATTCGTTTCGGAACGTTTGAAAACGAATATGGTTTTCATAAGAAAGATTTCCCGACAGCACGTTTCGAAAAGACTTGTCGTATATTCCCCTTGCACAGAGATGTGCTGAATACCTATCCGCATTGGACTCAAAACCCGGGATATTGATTTATTTGATATAGATTTTCAATGAAGCCTTGCAGCTATCTGCCGTTGTAATAAACGCCGGAAGCCGCAAGGCTTTTTTGTTTCATTCATGTACGGTACGATTTTTAAGGGCAGATTTTGGTACTGGAGCAAATAATCCTCTTTCCAAAATGGGATAATCTTTTTTCCGGAATCGGATAATCTGTATAATTTAGATGTGTTTGCCTTGACAAACTAATAAACTCATTCGTTTGTTTTAGAGAAAAATCCGTATATTTGCACAAACATAGCAGATAACATAAAGACATATCGTATGGGAATATTTAGTTTTTTCTCGAAGGAAAAGAAGGAAACGTTGGACAAAGGATTGTCGAAAACCAAGCAGAGCGTGTTTAGCAAGATAGCCCGGGCTGTGGCAGGCAAATCCAAGGTAGATGACGAAGTGCTGGACAATCTGGAAGAAGTGCTGATTACTTCGGACGTAGGTGTGGAAACCACGCTGAAAATCATCAAGCGCATCGAGAAGCGTGTGGCACAAGACAAATACATCAATACCGAAGAACTGAACAACATCTTGCGTGAGGAAATAGCAGCCCTGCTGACTGAAAACAATACGGTAGATGCAGATGATTTTGATATTCCCGCAGGAAAGACGCCATACGTCATCATGGTAGTGGGCGTAAACGGAGTAGGAAAGACCACCACTATCGGCAAGCTTGCCTATCAGTTTAAGAAAGCCGGCAAGTCGGTCTATTTGGGAGCTGCCGATACTTTCCGTGCAGCTGCTGTAGAACAACTCGTGATATGGGGCGAACGGGTAGGGGTGCCTGTTATAAAGCAGAAGATGGGTTCCGATCCTGCTTCGGTGGCATTTGACACATTAAGTTCGGCGGTGGCAAATCATGCCGACGTGGTCATCATTGATACGGCTGGACGTCTGCACAATAAAATCGGCTTGATGAACGAATTGACCAAAATCAAGAATGTGATGAAAAAGGTGGTGCCTGATGCTCCTCATGAAGTGTTGCTGGTGCTTGATGGTTCTACGGGACAGAATGCTTTCGAGCAGGCTAAACAGTTTACATTGGCAACAGAAGTCAATGCAATGGCTATTACCAAACTGGACGGGACTGCTAAAGGAGGTGTCGTAATCGGTATTTCTGACCAGTTTAAGATTCCAGTGAAATACATCGGGCTGGGCGAAGGCATGGAAGATTTGCAGATATTCCGCCGCCGCGAATTTGTGGATTCACTGTTTGGAAACAAATAAGTAAAGTTGAATGAGAAAAAATACGATTGATATCATCACTTTGGGCTGTTCGAAGAACCTGGTTGATTCGGAAAAACTGATGAAGCAGCTTGAATTGAACGGTTATAGGGTGACACATGACAGTGAAAATCCACAAGGAGAAATTGCGGTCATCAACACTTGTGGGTTTATCGGCGATGCCAAGGAAGAGTCTGTCAACATGATTTTAGAATTTTGCCAAGCTAAAGAAGAAGGGCGGTTGAAGAAACTCTACGTTATGGGGTGTTTGTCAGAGCGTTACTTGAAAGATTTGCAAGTGGAAATTCCTCAGGTGGATAAGTTTTATGGAAAGTTTAACTGGAACGAGTTGCTTGCCGACTTGGGTAAGACTTACCATTCTGAATGTGCCATCGAACGTCACTTGACAACTCCCAAGCATTATGCATACCTGAAGATTTCGGAAGGGTGTGACCGGAAATGTGCCTATTGTGCCATACCTATCATTACAGGCAAGCATGTCTCGCGCCCGATGGAGGAAATTCTGGATGAAGTGCGCCTGCTTGTTGCACAAGGAGTGAAAGAGTTTCAGGTGATAGCGCAAGAGCTGACTTATTACGGTATTGACCTTTATAAGAAGCAAATGCTTCCGCAATTGATTGAACAGATGGCTGAAATTCCGGGTGTGAAATGGATTCGCCTGCATTATGCTTATCCGGCACATTTCCCGCAAGATTTGTTTCGTGTGATGCGTGAGCACAGTAATGTGTGCAAGTACATGGATATTGCCTTGCAACACATCAGTGATAATATGTTACAACGGATGCGCCGTCATGTTACGAAAGAAGAAACCTATGCTTTGATTGAGCAGTTCCGCCATGAAGTGCCGGGTATTCATTTGCGTACCACGTTGATGGTAGGATTTCCAGGTGAGACTGAGCAAGATTTCGAGGAGTTGAAAGAGTTTGTGCGTCATGCCCGGTTCGAACGTATGGGGGCATTTGCCTATTCGGAAGAAGAGGGTACGTATTCGGCACGCCACTATAAAGACGATGTTGCGGAAGAAGTGAAGCAGCGCCGTCTGGACGAACTGATGGCAATTCAGCAGGAAATTTCAAACGAGCAGTGTCATGCCAAAATCGGTAAAGAATTCCAGATTATTATCGACCGTAGAGAAGGTGAATATTATGTGGGCCGGACCGAATTTGATTCGCCAGAGGTAGATCCTGAAGTATTGGTGAAAGATGAAGGCAAAATCTTGCATATAGGTTCTTTTCACCGCGTGAAAGTTTATGATGCCGATGATTTTGATTTATATGCTGAAATAATTAGTTGATAATTAACGGTTGACGAGTTGGCAAGGTTTTCTACTTTGTCAGCTCGTCAACTGTTATCGGAAATTCTAGCGTAAAATAAGACTATGAATAACAAGGAGTTGACAGGAGAATTGTCACGCCGGTTGGGATATACCAATAAGGATGCAGCACAGTTAATTGCTTCGATGGTAGACATTATGGGCGAACAGTTACAGGAAGGGAAAAGGCTGGATTTCGACGGTTTCGGTACATTCAGTGTAAAGAAAGAGTTGGAACGGATTGTGTATAACCTGGCGTCCAAGCAACGTTTTTTGGTACCTCCGAAACTTGTATTGATATTTGAACCGGCTTCTTATGAGTTAGAAAAACATAAAAACAGTTCGTTTGCTAATGGATGATAAATTCACAAAAGAAGAACTGGTGATGTTGTTGGCGCAACGCCACCAGATGGAAGAGGCAGATGCAGAAGCGTTTGTCGAAGCTTTTTTCGCCTTGATAAAAGAAACATTGGCAACCGACAAATATGTGAAAATTAAAGGTTTGGGAACCTTCAAGCTGATAGATTCCGATGACGGGAATGCTGGAAGATCGTGTCTTTCGTTTATGCCGGATGTATCTATGCGTGAGTTGGTCAACAAGCCGTTCAGTCACTTTGAAACCGTTCTGCTGAATGAGTCTGCTCATTTCGATGATATGATAGAGGAAGAAGAGAAAGCCATTGCCTCGGAAGAGGCACAGATGGAAATTCCTGCTTCGGATGAAAGAGAACCTGCTGCGTTTGAACCGGAAGTACATCCGGAACCGTTGCAACAGACAGAAGGTATGAAGCCGGAAACAGAAGAAGAGAAGTATGAGCCTGTACCTTTGTTTCCGGAAAACCGCTTTGATGTAGAAAAACAAAAACAGAAACCGCGCTTGCCTTGGTGTTTTATTGCTTCCGTTTTATTGATCGGTGTTATTATAGGCGGTATTATGGGTTGGGTCTTGTTTTCCGGCAGACGATATATACCTGACTCAGTAGTAAAGGTGTTGTCTGAAACACGACAAGAACTGAAGGGTACGGTTGTGTCTGAACAGGCTATGACAGTAGACAGCTTGCCTGCTTCTAAACATCGTGAAACGGTCGGATTGCCATCTTCTCCGCTCTGTTTGTCGGATACAGTACGCTATGATATTGTAGGAACACTGGCCACGCATACACTTCGCAGGGGAGAGAGTTTGGCTCGTCTTGCCTTGCGATATTATGGTAACAAGAATTTGTGGACTTACCTTGCCCGTTACAACCGGGAAATATTGAAAGATGTCAACGATATTCCTGTAGGTACTTCCATACGTGTTCCGAAGCTGGTTCCGAAGCGATGAAGACCATTTTAAAAAACTTTAGTCCAATAAGATTTAAATGCAGAAAGGCAGCTACTTTTTTTAATAAAAATTAGTTGTTCCTGTTAATATTATGCCGTACTTTTGAGGCCGATAAGAAAAACAGAATACTTAACATATAAAAAATAAAGAAAAACTATGGCTGAAGCTATTGATATTCGTGCATTGAATGAACGAATAGAACGCGAAAGTGCGTTTGTTACTAACCTGATGACTGGTATGGACCAAGTGATTGTAGGACAGAAACATTTGGTGGAATCCTTGCTGATTGGCTTGTTGTCGGATGGACACATCTTGTTGGAAGGTGTTCCGGGATTGGCAAAGACTTTGGCAATCAAAACACTTGCTTCATTAATAGATTCAAAATATAGCCGTGTCCAATTTACTCCGGACTTATTGCCTGCCGATATCCTTGGTACGATGATATACAGTCAGAAAGATGAACGGTTTGTCACTAACAAGGGACCTATTTTTGCCAATTTCATCTTGGCGGATGAAATCAACCGTGCACCGGCAAAAGTGCAGAGTGCTTTACTGGAAGCCATGCAGGAACGCCAGGTGACACTGGGCAAAGAGACGTTCGACCTGCCTTCACCATTTTTGGTAATGGCTACCCAAAATCCAATAGAACAGGAGGGTACTTATCCGTTGCCTGAAGCACAAGTGGACCGTTTCATGCTGAAGGTGATTATTGACTATCCGAAGTTGGAAGAAGAAAAGAAAATCATTCGTCAGAATATTTCCGGAGAAAAGATTCAGGTGCGTCCTATCCTGAAGGCTGAAGATATCATTGAGGCACGTAAGGTAGTGCGTCAGGTATACCTTGACGAGAAAATCGAGCAATACATTGCCGACATTGTGTTTGCTACCCGTTATCCTGAAAAATACGATTTGAAAGACTTGAAAAATCTGATTGGTTTTGGTGGTTCGCCACGTGCCTCCATCAATTTGGCATTGGCTGCACGTAGCTATGCTTTCATCAAGCGTCGTGGATACGTTATCCCCGAAGATGTACGTGCCATTGCACACGATGTGTTGCGGCACCGTATCGGGTTGACTTATGAGGCGGAAGCGACAAATGTCACTTCGGATGAAATAGTCAGCAAGATCCTGAATAAGGTAGAAGTACCCTGATTGCTATGCACTATAAATTGACGTATGCTTACACGCAAACAGGTGCAAGCATACGTGTCTTTTACCGGTTTAACAAGGAGCAATTAACAAATGAGCGGATGTAATTTCTCCATTAGGTAAGTTGTTCATTGTAAATTGTAGGTTGTTAATTGTAAATGAAACAGATGGAAACAAGTGAGTTGTTAAAACGGGTACGTCAGATTGAAATTAAAACCCGCGGATTGTCTAGCAATATCTTTGCAGGACAATATCACTCGGCCTTTAAGGGGAGGGGAATGGCTTTTTCTGAAGTTCGCGAGTACCAATACGGAGATGATGTGCGCGACATAGACTGGAATGTGACTGCTCGTTTCGACAAACCTTTTGTCAAGGTGTTTGAGGAAGAGCGGGAACTGACTGTAATGCTGTTGGTCGATGTGTCGAACAGCTTGGATTTTGGTACGGTGCATCAGTTGAAAAAAGATATGGTGACCGAGATAGCTGCCACATTGGCTTTCTCTGCCATCCAGAACAATGATAAAATCGGTGTTATCTTTTTTTCTGACCGTATCGAAAAGTTTATTCCACCCAAAAAGGGACGTAAGCACATTTTGTACATCATTCGCGAATTATTGGATTTTCAGCCTACCAGCACGCGTACCAATATTCAGTGTGTGATAGAATACTTGACTAACGTGTTGAAAAAACGGTGTACAGCTTTTATGTTGAGCGATTTCATTGATGAGCACGATTACCAGAATGCGCTGACCATAGCTAATCGCAAGCACGATGTTGTGGCTGTGCAAGTGTATGACCGTCGTATGGAAGAATTGCCCAATGTGGGATTGATGAAAGTACATGATGCCGAGACGGGTCATGAACAATGGATAGACACTTCGTCCAAGGCTTTGCGTAATGCTCATCATGCCTGGTGGTTGGAGCGTCAGCAGAAGCTGTCCGGTATTTTTACACACAGTAATGTGGATTCGGTTTCGGTGCGAACCGACCAAGATTATGTAAAGGCGTTGCTTACTTTATTTGCGAAACGAAATTGAGAGTGACAGATTATGAAACACACATTATTATATATATGTAGCAAGAAGCTGCTGAAAATGTTGGGATGCGTGCTGGCGTTGTTGTTTTTTGCTTTTCCGGAAGTAAAGGCACAAGTGACGGTGGATGCTACCATCGACTCGTTGCAGCTGCTTATCGGTGAGCAGGCGAAAATCAAACTTCAGGTCAGTATGGATGCCAATCAGAAGTTGCAGCTTCCCTTGCTGCGTGATACGTTGGTAAGAGGTGTGGAAGTGTTGGATGTAGCCAAACCAGACACTCAATTGCTGAATGAAAACAAACGATGGCTGATTTCGCAGGAATATACGGTTACTTCGTTTGATTCGGCATTGTATTATTTACCTCCCTTCGAAGTGAAGGTGAACGGCACACCTTATTTTTCGAAAGCTTTGGCATTGAAAGTGTATTCCATTCCGGTAGACACGTTACATCCTGACCAGTTCTTCGGTCCGAAAGCTATTCGTGAAGTACCCATCACATGGGACGATGTAGCTCCATTGGTCTATTCGGGTATCCTGATGCTGATATTGGGTGCTTTGGCTGTATTTCTCGTCATACGCTATCGTGACAACAAGCCGATTATCAAGATTATCAAGATAGAGCCTAAATTGCCTCCTCATCAGGTAGCAATGAAAAAGATAGAAGAGATAAAGGCGGACAAGCAAGTGCAACGCGATGACCCGAAGCTGTATTATACGGAGTTGACCGAGGCCATCCGTACATATATCAAGGAGCGTTTCGGATTTAATGCGATGGAAATGACTTCGACTGAAATTATTGACCGGTTGTTGGAAGAAAAAGATCAACGTTCCATTGACGACCTGAAACTCTTATTCGAAACGGCCGATTTGGTGAAGTTTGCCAAACATGCGCCGCTGATGAATGAAAACGATATGAATTTGGTGAATGCCATCGATTTCATAAACCAGACCAAGGTGGAAGAAGATCCGAATGCAAAGAAAGAACCGACCGAAATCCGTGTAGAAGAAAAACGTTCGAAACGAGGACGTATCGCCTTGATATGTAGCATTGCCGTTGTAAGTATCGGTGCTGTGGTATGTATATACTTGGTGGTCCGGCATATCATCGATTTGTTCTTCTAATTAATTAAACTGTAGAGACTATGATTTTTGCAAATATTGAATACCTGTTTTTGTTGCTCCTGCTGATACCTTACATTGTGTGGTATTTTATGCGAAGAAAAAAAACAGAGCCTACTATGCAGGTCTCCACGACCCGCATGTACATGAATGCACCACGAAGCTGGAAATTGTATTTGCTTCATGCGCCTTTCTTGTTGCGCATTGCGGCTTTTGTGATGATTGTGCTGGTGCTGGCGCGTCCGCAAACTACCGACAACTGGCAAAACACGGAGATAGAAGGTATAGACATCATGCTGTCGGTTGACGTTTCAACCAGTATGCTTGCCGAAGACCTGAAACCCAATCGTCTGGAAGCAGCAAAGAAAGTAGCTGCCGAATTTATCAACGGGCGTCCCAACGATAATATTGGGCTGACTATTTTTGCCGGAGAAGCATTTACGCAATGTCCGCTTACCATCGACCATGCTGTGTTGCTGAATCTTTTCAACAGCATTAAGGGTGACATTGCACAACGTGGGTTGATTGAGGACGGAACAGCTATCGGTATGGGGCTTGCGAATTCTATCAGTCGCCTGAAGGACAGTAAGGCAAAGTCGAAAGTGATTATTCTGTTGACTGATGGCAGCAATAACCGAGGAGATATTTCACCACTGACGGCGGCCGAAATAGCCAAGCAGTTTGGTATTCGGGTGTACACCATCGGGGTGGGAACAAATGGAACGGCACCTTATCCGATGCCTACTTATGCGGGTATCCAATATGTGAACGTGCCCGTGGAAATAGATGAGCAGACTCTGATCCAGATAGCTGGTACTACGAACGGAAACTACTTCCGTGCCACAAGCAACTCTAAGTTGGAAGAAGTCTACCGCGAGATTGACAAGTTGGAAAAGACCAAACTGAACGTGAAAGAATTCAGCAAGCGTGAGGAGGCTTATCTGCCTTTTGCCTTGGTGGCATTCTTGTGCATTTTGCTTGAGCTTGTCTTGCGTAATACTGTATTAAAGAAAATACCTTAAAAAAGAAAAGCTATGTTTCGATTTGGAGAACCCATATATTTATATTTGCTATTTGTATTGCCGGTACTGATTGGACTGTACTTGTATTCCAACTGGCGCAGGCGTAAGAAAATCCGTCAGTACGGTGATCCGGAATTATTGGCGCATCTGATGCCTGACGTATCGAAGTATCGTCCCGATGTTAAGTTTTGGCTGGTGTTCGCAGCATTGGCAATGGTCATATTCATGCTGGCACGTCCGCAATTCGGATCTAAAATGGAAACTGTGAAACGGCAGGGAGTGGAAACTGTCGTGGCACTGGACATTTCGAATTCAATGCTGGCAGAAGATGTGACACCCAGTAGGCTGGAAAAATCAAAAAAACTTATTTCACGTTTAGTCGAGACATTCAACAATGACAAAGTGGCTATGATTGTCTTTGCCGGTGAAGCCTTTACCCAGTTGCCTATTACCAGTGATTATATATCGGCCAAGATGTTTTTGGAAACCATCAGTCCGTCGCTCATTTCTACTCAAGGAACTGATATCCGTGGTGCTATTGACTTGGCAATGAAGAGTTTTACACCAAATACGGGTGTGGGACGTGCCATCGTGCTTATTACTGATGGTGAAAACCACGAAGGAGGAGCGGTGGAAGCAGCACAACAGGCAGCCAAGCAAGGAGTACGGGTGTTTGTATTGGGAGTGGGGTCACCCGATGGTGCTCCTATTCCGGCAGGCAGCAATAATGAATATCGTCGTGATAAAGATGGCAATGTCATTATCACTCGTTTAAATGAGCAGATGTGTCAGGAGATTGCTAAAGCGGGAAACGGGATGTATGTACGTGTGGATAATACTAATAATGCCGAACGTGCTTTGAATGCCGAAATCAACAAATTGGCAAAGGCAGATGTGGAGACACAAGTATTTACCGAGTTTGACGAACAATTCCAGGTCTTGGCATGGATGGCTTTGCTTTTGCTAGCTGTCGACTTGATGATACTGGAACGGAGAAATCCGCTCTTCAAGAACGTGAAACTATTTAAACAGGATTGATTATGGGACGAAAAGGATATATTTTACTGCTTGGATTCATGCTCGTATCGGTCGCTGCTTATTGTCAGAAAAGCGAACGCGATTATTTGCGGAGTGGCAACAAGCTTTACAAAGATAGCACTTATGTGAAGGCAGAAGTGGATTACCGTAAGGCTTTGGAACTGGAGCCAAAGTCGACCGATGCAATGTATAATCTGGCAAATTCGTTGCTGATGCAACAAAAGGCCAAGGAGGCAATGGAGCAATACGAGGCTGCACGGCATGTGGAGAAAGATAAAATGAAGCTGGCACAGATTTACCATAATATGGGTGTCATTCTGCAATCATCGAAACAGTTGCCACAGTGCATTGAAGCTTATAAGGAAGCCTTGCGAAACAATCCGAAAGACAATGAAACGCGTTACAACCTTGCTTTGGCACAAAAACAATTGAAAGACCAGCAGCAAAATCAGCAACAGGATCAACAACAGCAACAGAAGCAAGACCAGAAGCAAGACGAAAAACAACAGAATAAAGACCAGCAAGACCAACAAAAGAAAGATCAGCAACAGCAGAATCAGCAACAGCAGCAACAGCAGCAGAACCAAATGTCGAAGGAAAATGCCGAACAGTTGCTGAGAGCTGCAATGCAGGATGAAAAGAACGTGCAGGACAAAGTGAAAAAAGGTGTCCGCGTGGAAGGGCGAAAGCTGGAAAAAGACTGGTAAGAAACCGGAAAATTTAGCCAACTGTAAATAAAACAATAATACACAATGAGAAAACTTATCTTCTTACTACTGTTAGTCATTGCGGCTTTGCCGATGCAGGCAAAGAATGGAGCAACGCTTACTGCCGACGCACCAGAAGTTGTGGTAAGTGGCGACCAGTTCCGACTGACATTTACAGTAAATACACAAAAAGTGAAAGATTTTCTGGCTCCATCCATCAAAGGATTTGATGTGTTGATGGGACCTACTCGTTCGCAACAGTCCAGTACGCAAATCATTAACGGAAAGGTGTCTTCGAGCAGTTCCATCACATACACTTACATCTTGATGGCAGGCAAGGAAGGTACATATACCATTCCGGCTGCCAGCATTGAGGTGGACGGGGAAAAAGTGTTTTCGAATGCGCTCACCATCAAGGTGCTCCCGCCCGACCAGACGGCTGGCAATTCGCAGGCTAATCAGGGAGGAGGCGGTTCGTCATCGTCGCGCGGACAGATAGCCGGAAGCAGAATCACCGATAAAGACTTGTTCATTACAGCTACTGCATCAAAGACTACTGTCTATGAGCAAGAAGCTATCTTGTTGACTTATAAAGTCTATACGTCGGTAAATTTGCGCCAGCTGATGGAGGACATGCCGGATATGAAGGGTTTCCAGATGCAGGAAATCCAACTGCCCCAGCAGAAGCAATATTCGATGGAGCACTATAATGGGCGTAATTACAACACAATCATTTGGCGTCAATATGTCTTATTCCCACAACAGACAGGCAAACTGGAGATTCCTGCTGTCACTTTTGATGGAGTCGTGGCTCAGCAGACCATTTCGGATGATCCCTTTGATGCGTTCTTCAATGGAGGAGGATATATTGAAGTGAAGAAAAAAATTGTGGCTCCGAAAGTGGTCATCAACGTTAAACCTCTTCCTGTTAAGCCAGCGAACTTTTCAGGAGGAGTAGGAGAGTTTACAATGACATCTTCTATCAACGCGAAAGAAGTGAAGACCAATGATGCTGTGACCATCAAGCTTACCATCAAGGGAGCAGGCAATATGAAGCTTATCACCAGTCCGGAAGTGAAATTCCCCGAAGATTTTGAAGTATATGATCCGAAAGTGACCAACAATTTCGATGTCTCGCGTGCAGGATTGTCTGGTACGCAAACTATTGAGTATCTTGCTATTCCGCGTCATGCCGGCAATTTTACTATTCCTCCGGTGGAATTTGTTTATTTTGACTTAAAGAGTCAGTCGTATAAGACCTTGAAAACTGAGGCATACGATTTGAAGGTGGAAAAAGGTAAAGGTAATGCCGACCAGGTGATAGCTGACTTTACTAATAAGGAAAACGTAAAGGTATTGGGACAGGATGTACGTTTCATCAAGCTGGGCGATACGACACTTACCCCGAAAGGCGAAGTCTTTTTCGGTACTATGGGATATTGGCTGGGTTATCTTATTCCGTTTATTGTGTTTGTAGCACTGGTCGTTTTCTTCCGCAAGCAGGCGGCCGAGAACGCCAATGTAGCAAAGGTGAAGACCAAGAAAGCTAACAAAGTAGCCACTAAGCGCATGAAGTTGGCAGGAAAGTTGTTGGCAGAGAATAAGAAAAATGAGTTTTACGATGAAGTGTTGAAAGCTTTGTGGGGATATATCAGCGATAAGTTGAGTATTCCGGTCTCGCAACTCTCAAAAGATAACATTGAAGCAGAACTGACCAAGCACGGAGTTGCCGAAGACGTGACAAAGACATTCATCAACGCCTTGAATGAATGCGAGTTCGCCCGCTATGCACCAGGTGATGAGAACGAGGCAATGGATAAAGTGTATGCCACTTCGGTGGATGCCATCGGTAAGATGGAGAACAGTATCAAACATTAAATTAATTAAGGAGAAACCGGATATGAAAAAACTGTCTATATTGTTCGTTTTTTTGATAGGCGCAATGCAATTGGCTGTTGCCGCCACGAAAGTGGAAGGCGACAAGGCTTATCAGGAAAACAAGTTTGAAGATGCCATCAAGATATACGAGTCGGTATTGGCTGATGAAGGTGAGTCGGCAGCTCTGTATTACAACTTGGGCAACAGTTATTACAAGACGAAAAACATAGCCAAAGCGGTGCTGAACTATGAACGGGCATTGTTGCTGAATCCAGGAGATGCCGACATCCGTTTCAATCTTGATTTGGTGCGTAGTAAGACTGTTGACCAGATAACTCCTACCAGTGAAGTGTTCATCGTGACGTGGATGAAAAACATCACCAACTTGATGAGCGAAAAAGAATGGGGTACAACAGGTATTGTTGCTTTCTTGCTTTTGTTGGCTGGGTTGGCACTGTACATTTTTGGCAATCGTTTGATATTGAAGAAAGTAGGATTCATCGCTGCCGTGCTGTTCCTTGTCGTATGTGTGTGCGCTAATATTTTTGCTGGTGAGCAAAAAAACAAGGTAATAGACCGCAAGAGTGCCATTGTGATGGAACCAACGATAACCGTAAAAAGTACGCCTAACGAAAGTGGTACCGATTTGTTCGTGCTGCACGAAGGTACGAAAGTATATATTGAAGACAATTCGATGAAAGGGTGGAAGGAAATCCGGCTGGAAGATGGTAAGGAAGGCTGGCTTCCCACAACTTCTATCGAAGTGATATGAAAATTGAATCTGAAACCGGGCACAGGGAACACTGTCTTTTTCGGATTTGCGGGATAGCATTGATGGAGAGCACGGCATAGGCGTGTCCCTGTGATTTATGCATGAAGTGATTGATTATGGACATACAGCAACTTATTGAAGTCGACCAACAGCTGCTTTTGGCACTGAACGGAAGCGGTTCGTTGTTTTGGGACGGGGTGATGTGGGTGGTATCCGACACGAAAACCTGGCTGCTGGCAGCTATTGTGTTGATTTATATCATCTTTAAAAACACCAAGTTGCTTCATGCTCTGTTTATCGTTGTGATGGTGGCTGTGGTTATTACATGTGCCGACCAGTTTGCTTCCGGTCTGTGCAAACCTTATTTTCATCGTTTCCGTCCAGCTCAGGATCCCAATCTGATGTACTTGGTGGATGTGGTGAATGGTTATCGGGGAGGACAATACGGCTTTATTTCCAGCCATGCAGCCAACACATTTGCTTTCGCTACGTTCATTTCATTATTGATTCGCAATCGTTGGCTTACGTGTGTGATGTTTCTGTGGGCTGCGGTTCCTTCCTATTCACGCATTTATCTGGGCGTGCATTATCCGGGCGATGTGCTGTGCGGTGCCTTGGCTGGAAGCGTGATTGCCGTCATTGTTTATGCGGCTTATCGTTTTGTTGCTTGCAGGTATTTCGAATGTCCCAAGTATATTTCGGGGCAATATACAGCCACCGGTTTTGAAGTGGATGATATCCGTATGTTCTATACAGCACTGCTTATTACTTGTCTGTACATCGTAGTGGGCGGTATGGTGCTGTCTAAGGGTCTCCATTTTTGATATACTTTGAACGGTGTGAATTATGCATTTTAATGAAATATACACTGTCGGTATCACTCCTGTTGCCAGTGTCACGCTGGATTATAAATCCGCTTCTTCAATTACGCCGGATTACACATCCGGCATGACAAGCAAGCTTTGTTTTCTCCGCAATATAGCTGCATCGTTTGTAAGATTATTAATCTTCAGGCTGTAAGATTAATAATCTTTCGGCGTGAAGATTAATAATCTTACAAGCAAGGCAGCCATGTGGCTTGGATTATCGGACTAAACTGATGTTCTGGTTTGGCTTGGAAAAAAAGCTGATGGATATAAAGTGTACGGGCACAAATCCGGCTTGACAAATGTGACAAGCGACAAAAATGCATAAATTAATGCTGCAGGAAGTATAAATTTTCTTTCCGGGAGAAAAAATGGAGAAAAATATTTGCTGTTTCATATAATTTTATTACATTTATATCGTGAATTAACTAAATGATTTGTCTAACTTTAAAATTTTGACTACTATGAACAGAACGATAACTTTTAATGAACTTCGTAAAATCAAGGATTCACTGCCAAGCGGGAGTATGCACCGTATAGCCGATGAGCTGAACCTAAGTGTGGAAACGGTGCGTAATTTCTTTGGAGGACATAATTTTAAAGACGGTAAAAGCGTGGGCATCCATTTGGAGCCGGGGCCGGATGGAGGGCTGGTAATGTTGGATGACACGACTGTACTTGACAAGGCTCTTGCTATTTTGAGAGAGCAACAGGATGCCTGAAAAGAGTGTTCACCACAGATTGCACGGATGGAAACGGAATTTCTTAGTGCATCTGTGGTGAGTTTTTTATAAACTATTAAATTTTGAGTTATGGAAGATAAACTTGTTACATTAGCTATTCTGACGTACTCGAAAGCTCAAATCCTTCAGTCCGTATTGGAAAACGAAGGCATAGAGTCATACATTCACAATGTCAATCTGATTCAGCCGGTCATATCTGCCGGCGTGAGGGTACGCATCAAAGAGAGTGATTTGCCCAAGGCATTGAAGGTCATTGAAAGTTCTTCGTGGCTTTCGTCTGAAATCTTGCATGAGGAATCACCTAAACCTGTAGGTTCACCGCAAGTGCTGATTCCGGTAGACTTTTCAGACTATTCGTTGAAAGCCTGTGAGTTCGGTTTCCATCTGGCTGAACGGATGCAGGCGGAAGTCGTGTTGCTTCACGTACATTTTACGCCTATTTATATGCCTAGTTTACAGTATGCTACTGACCATTTCGATGTGCCTGCTGTCGAAAACATTCCTTCGATAAAGAGTATGCTGGAAGATGTTCACCAAAAAATTAATAAACTGACTCAGGACATTGACAAGAAGATGGAAGAGGGTACTTGCCCGAGGGTGAAATATACTTGTATCTTGCGTGAAGGAATCCCGGAGGAGGAGATATTAAGCTATGCGCGTCACGAAAGGCCGCTTATCATCGTGATGGGAACGCGGGGCGAGCACCAGAAAGACCTGGAATTGATAGGTAGCGTAACGGCGGAAGTTATTGAACGCAGCCCGACGTTTGTATATGCCATTCCAGAACGTGCTCCATCGAAACCGATAGAAGACATTCACAAGGTGGCTTTGTTTACGAGTTTTGACCAGCGTGACCTGATAGCTTTTGATTCGCTGATTACAACGTTCAAGGATAACCAGTTTGAGGTAACTTTCATACACATTAATTCGCACGAGGAGAAGCGGAAATGGAATGAAATTACCCTTGCCGGAATTAAGGAATATTTCAAGAAACAATATCCGGACATTGAGTTTAACTATCTGAGTGTTGATGAAGAATATCTGCTGGATAATTTAGACCGATTTGTGCAGGAAAATCGGATTGATGTTATTTGCACGTCCAATTACAAGCGGAACATCTTTGCCCGCCTGTTCAATCCGAGCATAGCGCGCAAGATGCTATTCCATTCGAACACGCCACTTCTGATTATCAAATAAAATTTGAAATTTATGTTATTGACAACTACAAACATTGTTGAGGGTAAACGTGTTACCCGATATTTTGGAATTGTCTCGGGCGAAACCATTATTGGTGCCAATGTGTTCCGTGACATTTTTGCCAGTATTCGTGACATTGTGGGTGGACGCAGCGGCTCTTATGAGAAGGTGCTCCGTGAGGCCAAAGACACTGCATTACGTGAAATGCAGGAACAGGCTCAAAATATGGGTGCGAATGCAGTCATAGGAGTTGACTTGGATTATGAAACTGTGAATGGTTCAATGTTAATGGTTACGGCTAGCGGAACGGCAGTTACTGTTGAGTAATTGCTTGCCTGGGGTAGCAAGATAAACAAGGGGCATGGTAGAACACTTGTTTCAACCAAGTTCCTTGTTCTTGTTTACAGAAGAGAATATGTGAAAATAGCATGTGGAATAATTATTATTTCGTCGTTCACACATGCTATCTTATGTCTCATATCCCAATGATAAAATAAGAGCCTGTTTAAATTTTCCGATAAAGTAAGAAGCTGTTTTGAATTTCTCCAAAAAGTTTTTCTTGGCTTGATGTATCCGTTTTCGTGTGTGCTTTGGGCGATTTTTTGGTCCTTCTCGCTCCTGTTCTTCGTCAGATAGCCCGCTATCTTCCTCATCACAGAAGCGGAAATGCCTCAAAAACTTATCCCAAATCATCGCACGATAAATTCAAAACAGCTTCTAATATTCTATCAGGTTCTTTTGCGTTTGTTTCCGGTTTGTTTCCCCGATTTTATTCGCAAAATTAACCTGAGCAAAATTTAAACAGGCTCTAAACTGTAAGTTCTTTATCTGAAAAAGGTACTTATAAATTAAAAAGCTAAGGAGGCGCGTCAGGGGATTATTTCCCTCCGCCTTTCTTTTGCGGTCGCCGGTTGTTGAACGAGCGTTTTTTCCAACCTCCCTTTCTTTTGTTTCCGGGTTTGTTCCGGCTGCTGGTGTGCGGGGCATAAACGGGAGCTTCGCCCAATTCGGCTGGGACAGGCAGTTTATAAATCTCTTTCCCTAAGAAATCCTCTATCTGTTTGAAGCGGGTTTGTTCATTTTCACTGACAAACGTAATGGCACATCCGTCATTGTTGGCGCGTGCCGTACGTCCGATACGGTGCACATAGTCTTCGCTGTCATGAGGCACATCGTAATTTATAACCAAACGGATATCATCGATGTCAATGCCTCGTGCCACAATATCGGTGGCTACCAGCATATTGATGCGCCCGTTGCGGAACTCGTGCATAATCTCGTCGCGTTGGCTTTGTTCAAGGTCGGAGTGCATCTCGCCCACATTCAACTTGAGTCGCTTCAATGCCTTGGCTACCTCTTTCACTTTCAGTTTTGAAGAGGCGAAAATGATGACTCGTTCCGGTTCCTGTTGCTTGAACAGGCTTTCGATGATGCCTAGCTTTTGCGCTTCGTAGCAAACGTATGCCGCCTGAATGATTTTGTCGGCAGGCTTTGATACAGCAAGTTTTACTTCCGCAGGGTCATGCAGGATGCTTTGTGCCAGTTGCTGTATCTTGGCTGGCATTGTGGCGGAGAACATGATTGTCTGTCTTTCCTTGGGCAGGTATTTCACAATCTGCATAATGTCATCCGAAAAACCCATATCCAACATCCGGTCGGCTTCGTCAAGTATAAAAAAGGAGACTTTCGACAAATCGACGTACCCCAGACTCAAATGACTGATGAGACGTCCCGGAGTAGCAATTACGACATCGGCTCCCAGTGTCAATCCTTTCTTCTCCTGTTCGAACCGTACCCCATCATTACCTCCATAAATGGCTACACTGGAGACAGGCATAAAATAAGAAAAGCCTTCCATCTGCTGGTCGATTTGCTGTGCCAGTTCACGGGTGGGTGCCATAATCACACAATTGATGGCATCGGCAGGATATCCTCCCTTGCTCAGCTGGTTGATGACGGGCAACAAATAAGCTGCGGTTTTGCCTGTACCCGTTTGCGCCACGCCTATCAGGTCTCTACCTTCTAAAATGACAGGGATGGTCTGTTCCTGCACCGGAGTACATTCTTTAAAGTTCATCGCATCGAGTGCATCCAAGACACTCTCTTCCAAATTCAGTTCAGTAAACTTCATATATATCGTTTCTATTATATTCAACTGTTGGCACGTTCGTCTAGGTATGAGTCTTTAAATCCTAGGAAATACAGCACACCATCCAGACCGATGGTATTGATGGACTGACGTGCATTCGCTTTTACTTTGGGTTTGGCGTGGAAGGCAATACCCAGACCTGCTATCGACAGCATCGGCAGGTCGTTGGCTCCGTCACCCACGGCGATAGTCTGTGCGATGTCGACGTTTTCTACCTGTGCTATCAGCTGCAACAACTCCGCTTTTCGCTTTCCGTCTACTATGTCGCCTACATAGCGTCCGGTCAGTTTTCCGTCTACGATTTCCAGGTTATTGGCATATACGTAGTCGATGCCGAATTTCTCTTTCAGGTAGTTGCCGAAATAAGTGAACCCTCCGGAAAGAATCGCAATTTTATAACCGTATTTCTTCAATACGTACATCAGCCGTTCTACCCCTTCGGTGATGGGCAGGTGTTCGGCAATATCCCTCATTACACTTTCATCCAATCCCTTGAGAAGTGCCACGCGTTCTGTAAAGCTTTCGCGGAAATCAATTTCGCCACGCATCGCCCGTTCGGTAATGGCGCGTACCTGTTCGCCTACGCCTGCACGTTCCGCCAGTTCGTCTATCACTTCGGTTTTGATGAGTGTAGAGTCCATATCGAAGCATATCAGGCGGCGCATCCGGCGGTACATCGTATCCTTTTGGAAGGAGAAGTCCATCTCCAGCTGGTTGCTCAGCTTCATCAGTTGGCTTTGCAGTTCTTCGGTGTCATGGGGAGTCCCTCGTACGGAAAACTCAATACAGGCACGTACCCGCGCTTTTTGCTCATCTAAGGGAATACGGCCCGTCAACCGTCGGATGGCATCGATGTTCAACCCCTGTGCGGCAAGGATTTCCGTGGCTCCAGCTATCTGCTGGGCGGTCAGCTTACGCCCCAACAAAGTCAGAATGTAGCGGTTCTTGCCTTGCATGTTGACCCATTCCTCGTATTCCTCCGTCGAAATGGGATAAAAACGGATGTTAATGCCCAGTTCGGAGGCTTTGAACAGCAAGTCCTTCATCACGTTGCCCGAATCTGTTTCGCGGCATTTGAAAAGAATGCCCAGCGATAGCGTACTATGGATATCTGCCTGTCCGATATCCATGATATCCACTTCGTAACGCGAAAGTATTTCGGTAATGGAAGCCGTCAGTCCCGGACGGTCCAGTCCGCTGATGCGTATTAAGATGAGTTCTGTGTTCGTACTGTCCATGCTTATTTATTCAAACTGTTATTCTTTGCAAATATACATGATTATTTTGATACGGAGCCGGATTTCGGATTGGAAAACTAGGCAAGCGCATCAATTTGTGGGCATTTGCTGTTTTTGAGGCGCATATAGATCCATTGGATTGTGCACCAAGAAGTATATCATTCACTTTTACTCATTAAATACAAATGATTTACAAAAAATTCCACTTTAATAAGTAACTGCCTTAGAAACCAGCGGATTCTCCATTTAAAAAAGTGCATTATAAAAAGCTGTACATCAAGATATAGCCATCAGATAGTCAAAGCTCTTTGATTTATCCACCATGTCATGCCGCAACAAATGATATTTCCAGGGTTTTCCTCCATTTGTCTGCGTATATTCTGAGGCATTCTTACAGTATTCTTCCGCTGCCTTTTTCTTTGCTTGCACTTCTTCTGTCGTCAGGTCTTTCTTTGCCTTTGTCTCTACCATATAGATACAGTCGGCTGTTTCCACTATAAAATCCGGCTCATAGCGTTTCGATCCATTCGCCCAGTAAATGTTGAATTGATTAGGAGCCGGGCGAAGCCATTTCAGAACGCTGTTGTCGGACTCTAATACATTTGCAAAATCCAATTCTGTCTGACTATCGAATTTGCATTCCGTATAGTATGACTTCAGAAAACCTGTGAAAATATATTTGGGTACATCACCACGTTTTACAGTATCTCGATAATCGATTCTGCCAAATCCGTTTATCTCCGTTATGTGCTGCTCCGATATTCCTGTAAAAGGCAAGACCTTCGGTTTCATATATCCAATAGGGGTCATAACGAAGTGGTGTTGCATTTGTGCATAAATATTATTACCAATGACTGTCTTGAACTGATTTACAATCTTTGGCAAATCCTCTTTATGCTCTAAATGCGATGCTATGGCATCGATTGCTTGTCCTGCCAGATGGTAAAGCAACTCAGCATTCTCGTCATAATCAATTTCATCATGATCAATCAGTACATTCACAATTTGGTTGACCGGCATATCGAATTTCCGCCCGGAAACGACTTGCAGTATGTCCACTGACTTTTCTCCTACGCCCAAACTGACTCTGATGATTTCTTCTTTCAGGGCAGGCAAATCAAATCCGGAGCTTACGTCCAAGTCAAACCACTTGAACTCGGCCCGGTATGTTTCCTGTTGGATGGTCATGCGGGGTATTTCTATGATATTGTCAATGAAATATTTGACAACTATTTCCACTACATTGTCCACTTCTGCCAAAAGAGGCTTAGCTTCTTCATCTGCAAAAATAGGGTTAACAGCTTGGGTATGCTTAATGATTTCTTCTCGGGTCAATGATTTTATTCTGGATATTATTTCCGGACTAGAAAGATCTTTGGCAGACTTTACCGAAGAATTCATCAACGGAATCACTTTCCACACAGCCCGTTTGGCATCCATTATAGCTTGGGAGTTCTTTTTCTCTGTTTCTGTCGTGGCTTTCTGAACAGTTCTCTGTTCTTCAGCATCCATTTGAGTGGCGGCTTTAACCACTTTGCCTTGTATCGAAGCAAGGTCATCATTGTCGAGTTCCACGTAGGTCACTTTGCTCAATACAGAATTCGGGTCATTCGCTTTTGCAATCACCGCTTCAAAATTCTCATGCGCAATAACGGTCAGTTTATCTACATCAGCCACTCCTGTACGTTTTCCTCCGTAAGGTAAGCGCAAACCTCTCCCAATCTGTTGCTCTACGAGTATAGGTGCATCAGCTGCACGTAAAGGCACAATCGTATAAAGATTGGTCACGTCCCAACCTTCTTTCAACATATTCACGTGAATGACAATCTCGATTTGATTGTCCGGCTTTTCCAAAGAGATAAAAAGTCTGTCCACTTCTTCGTCCTTCTTGGTGGAACTATCTATCTGAAGTACTTTGCCTGCATACCTGCCACCAAACATATCATTTTCTATCCGGTTGTAAGTTTCTTTGGCGTGCTGTATGTTCTTACAAACGATGAGAATAAAAGGTTTGACCAACGGTAAATGATTGTTCATGGCATACATTTCAAGGCTCAACTTGGTATGTTCATGCACACTTACCGCATCCTCTATTTTAAGAATATCCAATTCCTCGTCCGTCATGTTGCCACGGACGAAATTACGTCGTTTGGCAACGGTCGGTATCTTGACATACTTCCCGTCCGCCAACGCCTGTGCAAGGTTGTATTCATAGATGATATTCTTGAATGACTTGCCTTTTTCGTCCGTTGGCGTAGCGGTCATTTCCAGTCCAAGTATGGGACGTAATTCATTAATGGCTTTTTTGGAAGCATCTGCATGATAACGGTGCGCTTCGTCCATCAGAATGACCAAGTCATCCAGCGAAGCCAAGTAATCGAAATAAGACTGCCCCAAATATTCGGAAAGCCGCCTCATCTTCGGCGTACCTTTTTTTCCTCCCTCCTTACTTTCCGTATTGAATTTGGAAATGTTGAAGATGTTTATCTGAATCTGATTGTCAGAAAACAAGCTACGGGCAGAATTGTAGTTGTCACCGGTAATCACGTAGGGTTCGTTATGCACAAACTCCGATATACCTCTGAACACATACTTCTCATAAGAAGGGTCGCCAAAGTCACACATAAGTTTCTCATACAAAGTCAGATTAGGAGCAAGAATAAAGAAATGCTTGATGCCTTTCTTCAGATAAAGATAGGCAATGCACGCTCCCATCAACCTTGTTTTTCCGATACCTGTGGCTATCGAAAAGGCAAAAGAGGGAAAATCCCGCTCAAAGTCTTTACACGACGGACATATCTCCTGTACCTTTCGTAACTCCTCTTGCAGGTATTGTTTGTAAGTTACTTCATCCACTTCCTTATCTTCCTGTTTGGCAGGTTTGACCAGTGCTAGTTTGTCCACCAAACGGGAAAGTACATCTAAGGCTTCCACCAAAGGTTCGCGTAACGAAAGCCGTTGTTTTATGTTTTGGCAAATTATATTATTCATTTGTTCCAGATGATATGATCCTTAAAAATCTCATTCAAGTTATAATCACGGATAATCCAATACTTGAAACCCAACAGTTCTTTGTCTATACCCAACTCTTCAGTCACGACATTTCGGTTGTTTTCTGTTGGATTCACGAGGTAGTCATTAACTATCTTCATGAAGCCTATCACCTTCTGTTTGGCATAGTTGAAAAACCTTTCTTCTTTCAGGTTTCGTAGTTTCTTTCCTCCCTTCCCGTTGTAAAATAGGTTGAGCATACGGACGGTATTATCGTGTTGCACGTCTGTAACAGAGGTTGTGAAAACTGTCTTGTTCTTTCCAAAATCAATCCGCTGACATATTTCTTCCTCCACATCTGCGGTCAGCGGATAGATGTTATCATCAAACGAATCAGACTTTTTCCCGTTACAATATCGGCAAGCCAAGAATAGGTTTGTCCATTCCTGCATTAACTCCGGATAATTATTTTCACTCTTGAAGTGCTCTATTTCATAATCCGTCACAAGCTTTCGTTCACAGATATAACACTTCTCGTGCTGGTCTTCCATCAGTTGTGCATACACATCTTCTCCGTTATATTGCTTGGTCGTCGAAAGAGAAGCCGGTGCATTTGTACTTTTCCTCACCCTAATCATGGCATAACAGATTTAATGACAGATGCATATTGGTTTTTAAGAGCCATATATGCACCTACGATGTTGGGAGAAACCGCTTCAGACACTTTGTCCAAGTCAGTCAGCAAATGCTTTATCATGGCTTTGTCCGCATCCGTTAATGCTTCTTTACTCAACAAGTCTTTCAATGTATCCAATTGCATCTCCGCATAGCCGGATTCGGAAGAAACGCCAAAATATCCTTCCGCCAAGGCTTCGTATGAATACTGTGTCAGTTCGTCTATCACTTCCCGATGTTCCAAGTCAAAAGCCACTGCATTGTCCAATGAGTTCAACACAAATGGCGAATGAGTTGTGATGATGAACTGAATGTTAGGAAATACTTTCGTCAGGATGGGCATAATGACTTTTTGCAGCTCAAGATGCAGGTGCGTTTCCACTTCGTCTATCAGAACAATGCCTTTCTTCTGGTACGCTCGTGTCAGATTATCCGGAGTCTGCATCTTCAGAATCAGGTCTGCCACAATATCCAATATGGCAGCGAAGCCATCGGACGTTTGTGTAAACTTGAATTCCTTGCCTTCCGTACAGATTTTGAAACTGTAATCCTTATAATTGAATTTCAATTTCAACTCATTGTCCTGATAAATCTGGCGGAGTAAATCCTCAAAACTTGCAAACCATTGAGCAATTTGCTCCGCATCATTAAATTGTTGTTCATTACGTGCCAATGCTTCCTGAATCTTTAGGTCAGAAAGGAAGTTCAAGAATTGATTGGTAACAGTAGTGCGAACATCACCATAAACCTTAAATTGTGGTTTCGTTGGATTCTTAGGTTCAATCATTTGGGGCTTTCTGGCAGCCTGATAGAATGCGATGATAAAATCTCCTTTCTGGTAATCTTTTACCAACACTTCAAAATCCACAAAGTTAATGTCTATATCAAGGACATAACTTTTCTCATCCTTTCTTCTGTTCAAATAGGTGGCAATGGCATTCAGCAACACCGTCTTTCCGCTGCCGTTCTTGCCTGTCAACATCAAATGCGGTGTTTTTTCGTCTGCGATGGAAATGTCAAAGTCATGCAGATGATACAAGTTGTTTATATGTATGTTTTTGATGTAGTAATTCATTGTATAATCGTTTTTAGTTATTATTCTTCCGTTTCTTCTTCCTCACTCTCCATCATTTCTGGCATATCAATGATATTCAAAGAATAGTCATCTTTATCGAACTCACACCGACCAAGCAGCATCTGCGGAATCTTCTTAATGGTGATGTTGCCGAAAGCCTGTTTGCATTCTTTCTGAAAGGCGGTGCAACATATCAGCAAAGTTTCTTCTTCCGCCATCGTGTCGTGAATGGCAGACAGTGCTTCTACCGTCATAAACTGTGTGGTGGTATAAATGAAATCTGTTTCCGAACCGAAGCCTTGTTTCCAGTATACTTCTTGGTCGGGGTGGTAGGTATAACCTTCTTGCTTTGCCATAGCAGCGGCAAGCATATCGGCATTGTATTCTTTATTAATCACAAGATTGCCGTACTTGTCTTCTTTCAGCAGGCTTGGTGCAAGCTCATAGAATTTAAAGCCACTGCCACCATGCCAATTCTGTGTCTTGCTGATGCCACCTTGATCTGTGCCGTCCGTCACCATTTTCAAGCGAGGTACACAATGGGTATAGGCATGATTACCTAATTCGATGCCGATATAACGTCTGTCCATCTTCTGGGCTACAGCTGCGGTAGTGCCTGAGCCGAGGAAGCTGTCAAGGACAATATCTTCTGGATTAGAAGTTGCTATTTCAAGACAACGTTTAATAAGTTTTTCTGGCTTTTTCCCTCTTTTAAATGTAACTCCTCCCTCTTTAGCAATGCCTTCCCATGCTATATCAGTCCATATGTCAGTGAGCAATTTTGATGGCTGACATTTTCCATCAATTTCTTGTATATTCTTTGAGTAGAAAGCCAGTTGTTGTCCATTTATAATATATATATTATCAAGTCCATTGCGTTCGAGCATAAATATATCATTGGGGTTGACTAAAGATTTCTTTTTCAATTCAATAACTTTTTGCCCAGCTCCACTATCGCTAATAGCTGTATAACGGCAAATTCTTTCAGCATTTTCTATTATAAATTTATTATATGCTTTCAATATAGTTTCAGGATTCGAGGATTTTACTTTCCCATATTTAGAAAAGGCTTCTGAAACTGAAATAAATTCCCATTCTGAATATGGTAAATCATAATTCAAAATGAATTTATTATATGCATAATCTGGAGTACGGGGAACACGTATTCGATTTTCTATTAGATTGCTTCTGTCTTTAGCATAGAATAGGATATATTCCGATGAAACAAACATTCCAGGGTTAACCGTACTGAAAGCAGACGGAGAGCGGGCATCTACGGTAATACGATTCATAAAATTACTTCTTCCAAAAATCTCATCTAAAATAATTTTGCAGTAATCAGCCTCATTGTCATCTAAGTGAACAAAAATAGCACCATCTTCACGAAGTAAATTATACAATACATTAAATCGTGCGTACATCATACTAAGCCATGTTGAATGTTCTATTCCATCATCATAGCCAATCTCTTTCCCGTCCGCATCTATTCGACTTCCTGTATTAAATGGAGGGTCAATATAGATACACTTCACCTGCCCTGAAAGGTCTTGTTCTAATGCTTTCAGTGCAAGCAGGTTATCACCATGAATCAGCATATTCCCATTCCACGGTTTACCATTTGGCAGCGTACTTGTTTCTGGCTTGCCGTAGGAATATTCTTTGTTTTCAATCAAGATGCGCGGTTCCAAGGATTGATGTTCGTCATACTTGCCAATCCATGTCAATTCCAGCTTGTTTTTATTGTTTTGTGCCATCATTCTTTATGTTTACATTAAAACCATTGTTTTCTATTGACAACATATAATTGTCAAAACTACTTTTTATGTTCATTATAGCCTCGGTAATGCTAACATGGCTATTCCTTATGCCAGTAATCGGAATTTTGATATCTATCTTATAACGACCTTGACTGTAAGTTCCTTTTATGTGCATAGCTTTAAGTCCTTCTATTTGCTTAGCAAAATCTTCATATGCAATTTCATTGACTTCTACATCAGCGATATAATAAGAATACATTGATTGTGTTTGTTTTACTCTATTAATAGTCTTCTCGCATATTGTGAAACGGCGTGCCTCATTAGGTAATAATGACAACTGAATATCGCTACCTATCTTGCTCAATGCTTCTTTTGCTGCACTATCTTTTGCGCAATTTATAATCTCTTGGCTAATACTAAAGTTCAATTCTGTTGCAGGACTTTTCCCTATATTCAGAACTCCGATTTTATGACCTTCTACAGGATATTTGTCTTTATCCATGGGCAATGTTCCTTTGATAAAATAAAATTCCAGCAATGGACGATGTTCATCCTCCCATTGTTTTTCCATTTGCTTTAAAGTTAGCCACGTAATGAGAACCACCGCAAAAGAAGCGATAGCACTAAGATACGTTCCCCAAAAAGTCGTCCATTTTTTAGGCTCTTCAAGGATTTCATTCAAGGCAGGGATAAAATAGCACAAATTAAGTAGTGTCGGTAGAAACACCAGTACCAATAAAACCCACCAATATTCTTTCAATAATTTTCTCATTTTTATTTTCTACTTAATCATGGACCGTAACATCTTGATCAGTACATAACTTCACAATTTCATTCATCCATTCCGCAAACCGAGGACATTTTTCCAAAATCACATGTATACCTATCTCCAAAGCAATTAAATTGCCTTCCAATACCTTATTATAGTCGGGCTTTATGCTCAAAAGGCGTTTGGAGGGAGCACCTTCGGGAGAAGAGTTTATGTCTTCCGGATTCTCGTATGCCGTAATGATGGCAGATGTTTGTCTAGCTTCATTCCTGGAGAAATAAGATTCAAATCCCTTATTATCCGAAAATAAAAGAGCTTCAAATTCATGTAATTGGATATAAGAAAAGAATCGGTTGTCTGATATATTCTCATCCATAGCTTTCTCCAATGCTTCAATGCGCTGCATATCATCAGGCTTTTTCATGCATTCATGATATTTAGGCATCGTATCGGGTATTCTGAAGAAATCAATGAAAGTCGTTACAATAAAATCACTTTGAGAAGATTGCAACAGCATTCTTACCGTATTATGCAAATGCTGGTAATTAATCATTCCACCGCGTCCGCTCCTGCTGGTCCGAATCAATACAGGTGTTACGCTATATATCGCAAAGTTACGAAGATAAGGAGCCATCATACTGTTGACAAACTCTTGTTCCGTCTGTCCTTCCACCACTATATATATCCGTTTCATAACTGCCCTCCAATCATATTTTTCTCCCACAAATCACTGATGGACATATTATAATCATCCATCCATTTCTCCAGCTCTTCACCGGATAAATGTCGGAAGACAGATTGATTGTCCGCCCTGTCTACCACGATAATATCTTCCACATCAAAACAGTTCAGCAAGTTGGTGGATTGAGTGGACAGGATAATCTGGCTTTTATGTGAAGCTCTTTTGGCAAGTTCCGCCAATTTATTGATGGCTGCCGGATGCAGTCCCAATTCCGGTTCATCAATAATGATTATTTCCGGTGGATTGGATTGCAAAAGCAGTGTAGCCAGTGCAATAAAGCGTAGTGTACCATCTGAGAAACTATATCCGTTGAGATACATGTCTGTATCTTTTTCTTCCCATTCCAGTCGGATGTTTTCTTTATTATTCACATCCGGGCGTAATTTGAAGCCTTTGAAATAAGGAGCTACGGAACTGATGACGCCCTCAATCAAACGGAAAGTCTTTTCATCATTTTGCATCAATGCATAAAGATAGGCTGCCAAGTTGGAACCATTATCACGCAAATATGCATTATCATTTATATTACAATCTCCGCGCATGGGAGAATTGGCGCTTGTATCGTGAAAATGATATACCGTAAAACTGCTTAAATATTTTTTCAAGTATCCCGCCCGCCATTTGGAATTCTGAATCAAGGAGGATTCTTCTACAGCATTGTCCCACAACGTTTTATTCCATGTAGAATAATCTTTCTCACGATGATGCTGATTGTTAAAATAGTCTCCTGTCTTTTCTATGTAACCTTTATTAGATTGTGCAAATTTAATCTCATAGAAAAATGCATTTGTATTGTCAAAGTCAAGCAATCCCTGCATGGAAGGAGAAACCTTTCTCCCTCTATACAACAAATTGTCTATTCCACCCTTAGCCAAGGTATAACTGCCAAACCGTTGTTCATATATGGCTTTTGTCAATTCAAAGAAGGAGATGAAATTGCTTTTACCTGCCCCATTTGAACCGATCAAGACATTCAACTTGTTTAAAGGCAACATCAAGTTCCTTATTGACTTGTAGTTTTTGATGATAACCTGCTCTATCATATTGCTTTATTTTAATTTCCATTTAATAGTAAACAACTTTGTTCGCTCCACCTTTTGTGCCAACATCTTTTCAATCTTGGTCAGCAAGGCATCCTTACGTTTGTCAATTTCGTCCTGTGCCTCATAGAAGTTTTGCCTTTTCTCTGTACGTCTCTTTTCAAGGTCTTTGATGGCACGTTGTGCAGCAACCTTCTCCTCCAAACGGGACAATTTCTTGGCTTCTGATTTTCGCAGACGAATTTCATTGTCCAAGTCGGATATTTCTTTCTCCAGCCCCAACTTCATATCGTCTGCCCAGTTGTCCAACTTTTCCATTTCTTCATCAAAGAATGTATTATTACGTTCCGCCGATTCCGTCACAATCCCGTTTTGCATTTCCTCCATTTTGTCTTGGAGCATCTGAACCACAGAACCGTCTATTAAGGCTGCGCCGACTTCTTTTGCTGGAAGCATCAACATTCTTTCCGCTATTTCCGGATAAACCCATTCTCCCGTTTCACATCGGCAAGCAATAAGCAAGTGGTCTTCCTGTTCAAAAGAATCAATAGACAGCTTCTCTACCTGCAGAGTTCCTTCCTTGCCAATCAATTCTTCCAGCAAAGCCGTCCTGCCTTCCGTCTTGGCATAATAGAACTCCACTTTACGAATTGGCAACTCACAGTCTTTGTATCGTGTAATCATTTGCTGCACTAAGGGCAATCCTATCCGGAAAGGCGTTTCGTTCTCTGGGTTATCTTTCTGTTTGCTAAGATAGTAAATACCTCCGGCATATTCACCGGATGTTATCTTAAACATGTAATTATCCGGATAGAAATCGGCTTTCCCTTTAAGTGCATGGATAGCTAACAGCCACAACCGCTTTTCAAACTGGTCTAAATTCTTTTGGCTTTGCGCAAGATTGTCTCGTAGTTTTTCTTTTACGGATTCATCGAAGTTCTCCAATAAGGCAGAGCGGGCCTTCAACATCTTCTCTGAAATCCGGTCTTGCAGTTCCGCTTGCAAAGCATCGAAGGCGGCTTCTATTTCTGCCGTTGTACGGCACTCATTATAAATTTGCGAAATTCGTTTCTCAAAGTCCACACCGTTACCAATGCTTCCGAGTACTTCATCGCTTGCACCAAACACACCGCTGAACAACTGGAACTTCTCATCTAACAGTTGGTACACACGAATGTCGGCAGCATTGTTCTTATTGAGAAAATTGATAACCACCACATCAAACTTCTGGCCGTAACGGTGGCAACGCCCAATCCGTTGCTCTATCCGTTGCGGATTCCATGGCATATCATAGTTTACTATCAGCGAACAGAATTGCAGGTTAATGCCTTCGGCGGCAGCCTCCGTAGCAATCATGATAGTGGCTTCATTCCGAAAATAATCCACGATGGCGGCACGTTTGTCTGCCGTGGGCGACCCCGTCACTTTAGACGAACCTTTATGCTGGGCTAACCAGCTTTTATAAATGGCAGTGGATTCCCCATCCGTGTTCGTTCCGTTGAAGCGTACGATCTTTCCCTTATAACCCCGCTTTTCAAGCAATTCATAAAGAAATTCTTGGGTACGCTTGGATTCGGTGAAGATAAGGGCTTTCTGTGGGGCACCCAACTTCGTCAGTTGTTCAAAGCCTTTTTCCAATGCCACAAACAAGTGTTCTGCCTTGCTGTTTTTCTTTATCTTGGCAGCAAGGTCACGGAACTGCTCCAACTCCTTGATTTCATTCCTTATTCCTTCAATGTCTGCCGGGTGTAATTCTTCTTTTTCAACATTTTCTATCTCGCTCTCGTCCGCCCATTCATCATTGTCGGCTTTATAGTCATCTATGACTTCATTGGCAGAAGTTATGTCTATATTTTGCGCCAAGACTGCCTGTAATCTGTTTACTAATGAGCAGAATGTTCCATAGATAGCATAAGTGGAAGAAGCCAACAATTTCCGCAAAATCAGGGTCATCAGTTGGCGTTGACTGTTCGGCAGGGCATATAGTTTCGGTTTGCCAAGATATGTTGTCACCCAATCATACAATTGTTGTTCGTCTTTTGTGGGATAAAACTCTTCCACAATGGCTATACGCTTGGTGTACTTAATATATTCCAACACCTGACGACGCAAAGTGCGCTTGCATACGGGCTGCAACCTTTTCTTTAATTCATCATATTCCTGCTGAGAAAGATTGTGCCCGAACTGGCTTTTAAAGCTTTTCAAGTCGCCGAATACATAGCCGTCAATAATTGATACCAGCCCATACAATTCCAATATGGAATTCTGCAAAGGAGTGGCTGTCATCAATATCTTCTTTCGCGATTCGATGGCTGACTTGATGACATTGGCTATTATGTTTTGCGGTTTATAGACATTCCGCAACCGGTGGGCTTCATCTATAATAACCAGATTCCAATCTGTGCGCTTAAGATATGGAGCCTTGGCCTTCGCAAATTGATAAGAACAGATAACGATGTTTTCCGTATCAAACGGATTCAAGTTACCTTTCTCGACAGCTTCGTTGAAAGACTTTGTCTCCATAATGACAGACGGTAGATAAAACTTCTCAAGCAATTCTCCCGACCATTGCTTGCGCAGGTTGGCAGGACAAATGACCAGTAACCTCCGTTTATGCTCCGACCAATTTTGCGAAAGGATAATGCCTGCTTCAATTGTCTTTCCCAAGCCGACCTCGTCTGCCAATATCGCTCCTTTCGATAGCGGAGATTTGAACGCAAACAAAGCTGCCTCCACCTGATGAGGGGTCAAATCGACCTGCGCATCCTGCAAAGAAGCCGTCAACTTATTCAGGTCATTAGCCGGCAACCTCCTTGTCAGGAAATGGGCGATATACTTTGCTTGATAATCTGTAATATCGTAATCCGTCATTTATTATTGTTCTACAAATCTTTTAAAATTCAATATCAATTGAATGCAAAGGTACAAAAACAAGATGAGAATAGATGTGCTATATCTAATCTATTTGCTATAAAAGTAATGAATTAGTTCATTCTTGCAGACTAATTCGTTCAGCAAAATTATAAACGTCTTCTTATTGAAATTCTCTTTAGACCAAAGGAATTCTATTTGTTGCACCCTTGCTACGTTACGCGCGACAACGACCACTAGTAAATTACGAAGTATTTTATCAGCCGAAAGCACCTTATCTGTTACCTTGCTCATAAGTCTTAATTAGATTCTGCTCGAAAGATTGCATCATTCTGAACGTACCTTCTGGAGAACTGGCAGACGAATCATAATCGACAAACATCGAGTCGGCACGGGCTTTCCATTCCTGTTTTTCTTTCAGACGGCGCTGGTAACGATAAGGGCGGAACTGCACATAAATGCCATATGTGCAGGAGACAGGCTTTCCTTGTTTGTCAAGTGCCGGAAGAGCATGCGGCATTTGCCTGAGCAGACGTGTCACCTCCTCCGCAAAAGACTCATGGCTGCTTTGTATCGTCAGGATGTTTGTGGCAATTCCCAAGGTGTCCAAGTCAAGCTGGCAGAATGCATAGCCTCCCTTGCCTTGCTTCAGCATTTCTTCCGGATAAATCATGTTATCGTAACAATAGGCTTCTATCGTGGGATATCCGGCAAAACGAGCCGTATCGCCCAACGTTTCGCGGGGAGTCAGCAAGCCTCTTGCCCAGATACCGTGCCAGGCAGGAAAACGGTCTTCGGGGAGCGGGTCATCCTGTATTTCTTCCCATAACCGGTTGGCTGTATGCTCTGTCTGTTCCCAGTCTGTTTCGTGATGCATGATACGTTGGAATACAGAATCACTCCAATCGACCAGCTTCCGGCAAAAGGAACTGTCTGTTAAAGGTGCCCATATTTGTGTCAGATGAAACGCATCCGCAGAATCGGGTATCGCAAAATAACATGTGTAGCCATCCAGTCCCATTGTGTTGAAATCTGTATCTTCCGCCAGCCGGATAGCCTTCTTGAAAAGACGTTGCACGGCTTGGCATACAGAGAGGGAGACCGTAACCTTGTGCTTACGAAAGGTGGAATCGGGAGCAGAAAAGCCATTTCCCTTTATCGCATAAAGTGTGGCTTGCTTCCGATGCCCATTTTCCTGCAATCCCCACATCCGGAAATAATCTCCCCATGCAGCATAATGCAGGTAGCAAACCTGTGTATGGGGTGAAAGCGTACGTGTAAGAAATTGTCTTATCTCTTGTCTCTTGGCCGTATCGTTTACCAGTTCCAAATAACGGTAAGTGTCTTGTGCCGGCAGCCACACGGCATTCAAGAGTAAGCCTAATAGGAAAAGAAAACGTTTCATAATCCGTATCCTTATTTTTATGAATGATTGTAAAACCCGATTGGATGCCCTAAATATGCGAAAAAGAAACGATAATACCAAGCATAAGAGAGATGGATTTTATGCTGAAAAACATAATTTTTCTTATTTTTAGATACAATGAAAGCCTAAAATGCCTATCTTTGCAGCGATTTCAAAACGAAAATGGGAAGTAGTGGCACAAATGTTACGCTTTCTATCCAACGATGTTCCGGGAAGAAATCACTGTAGAACGACAGTCCCGGATAGTATTAACTAAAATCAAATTACATGACTAAAAATGTAAAATGGTTTTTTGTTGTATTAGTATTCAGTTCTTTGATTTCTCTTGCGTTCAGCAATGAGAATGTTCATGCAGAGAAGTTGCAGGAAGGTGACAAGATTCCTGCGTTGGTTCTTTGCGACACCGTGCAGCCGCTCGACCTGCACTCCGCCCGTGAAGGGTATACGTTGTTGAGCTTCTGGGCAAGTTACGATGCGGTGTCCAGGCAAAACAATGCCGCATTGGCGCATTTGGCCGGCGAGACGGGCCAAGTGGAAATGCTCTCTGTTTCCTTCGACCGCTATGCATCGGTATTCCATGCAACGGTAGAGCAGGATGGACTAGAGGATGTCCGCTGCTTTGTGGAAACGAACGGTTCCGATTCGGAGGCATTTCGCGCATTTGACCTCAAGCAGGGTTTCACCAATTATCTGGTGGACAGCAAAGGAGTGATTGTGGCGAAAAACGTGACTCCCGCCGAATTGGCTTCTTACCTGAAAAAGTAAAGAAGATTCTTTTTGACTTGAATACAACAAAAAGCAAACAGTAAAAAGTCATCTCAAAGTCTTTTTGAGATGACTTTTTTTAATGAATATCCGCATTTAGTGTAAGCATTCGATAAACTACAAGTTTTAAACCTTTATATACAACAATAGCGACTGTCACTATGAACCTAATAGTTTCAGTCGCTATTATTTTGTTGAACCTATATGTTGCATATGGCATTAGTTGTCAGATACCCCATGTTGTTTTGTCAATATACTTTCCGGATGTTTCAACTTCCATTTGTGTGGAAGCAGATCCAAAAGAATGTGGACTTTATCCACTCTGCCACACTCTTGGCATTCCCCTTTGAAAGGGCACTTTTGAACAGGCTGTATGAATGATTGGCAAATGAAAACATACGGACTATTCTTCGATTTCATGACATGACAATAAAGACATCCCCGTCACAGGGTTCCCGGTGAAGCCGTTCACGGATGATGGACAACACACGGCTGTGCTTGCAACGCATGTCGGTAAAGTCACGCACATAATAAAAATGATTCAGACCGGTAACACTCAGCATAGACCCTCCAGCTTCTCTATCATCCGGACTAAATCCTGATAGCTTAAATTCTTTTGGGACAAGTGCAATCCATTACTGATACGGATGTCAATCCATATGCGGACGGGATTCTCATCACTGCTTCTTGATACAGGTTTAGGCTGCTCACCGGTCTTAGTCTTTTCCTCATGGGCAATCTCAGGAGCACCGTCAACCTGAACTTCAACTACTTTTTTGCGGGTATCCTTAAACCATTTCTGGAAAATGTTATAAGGGACTTTGTTCTTGGCACAAAACGATTGGAGAGATTCCCCATGAGGCAATGCCTCGGTCTGGTACTGAAAGTAAAACCTTTCAAGATCTTCACTGCTATACATAATTCTATAAATTTGGT